>CAWFJG010000030.1:0-770317 GCA_963816065.1 uncultured Alphaproteobacteria bacterium
GATCTTGGTCTCTTGAGGAAAGACAGGAAAGCCAAAGTTATCGGACCAGATGTCCACAGTGAAACCCGTCAGGGGCGCGCCGTTCAGTTCGAGATTAGCGTCACCGACGACAGGGTGGAGGCGACGGGGTTCAGGAATCGATTCGCGACGATCGGTCCGACTCCCACTCCACTGGGCGCATTCGGGTCGACCACGTCGGCGCCCTCGAACTGCGGGCGCCCGGTCGCGTTATAGATGACCCCTGCGCGGGCGCCTCCGGCAGACGCCGCCGTAAGGCCAGCGACGATGGCGAAGCAAAGTGCGCTACGAGCGAGAACGGGGATTCTCGACCATGTTTCTCTCCATTGTTGGGTGAACGAATTCGCACACGACAATGGCGCAGCGGTCTGGGTGACCCGCCGGGCCGAGTATATAAACACTCGACGTGCGCTGATTATTCGGGCCTGGCGCCAAATCTCACGGCAGCGCGAGCGTTTCTGCGCCGTTCGAGTTCGCCGCCAGCAACCGCTGGGCGCGTGCGCGATCGGCCGGGCGGTCGACTTTCGTTCGGGCGCCTCGGTCGCCCGACCGTCTTGGTTTGCGGCTTTGGCTCCCCCCGCCGCCTTTCGCCGCGGCCCCTTCTCCGCGAAGCGGGGAAGGTGTCGCCGAAGGCGACGGATGGGGTGTGGGCCGCCGCCGCCGACAGTGTTCGATTTGCACGACCGTCACAGCCAACCGCAGGCAGAGCCGGCCCTGCGCGCCGCAACCCATCCGGCCCTATCGGGCCATGACCGGGACGAGCCCGGTCACAGGCTCTTCCCCAGCAAGCCGGGGAAGGGTTCGCGCCGAGCGATTGGAGGTGTGTACACCCCTAAGGTTTTATGTGGGCAATCGGTCCTCGATGGTTGGCACTCCCGTCCCGGCGCTCCATGGTCAGACCAGAGGTTGGACGGCGTCGAATGCACGCCGGCTTCTTTTCCGTTCTGGCTATGGGGTGTCCCGGGGGCACGGTCGCTCGCCGCCGCGATCGAGCCCCGCCTTCGCCCGGTCTTCCCGGCCTCTCGTCGCCGGCAATGCGGAACCGTCTATTTTCGGCAGTCGCCGAGCGCATCGCCGTCGAGCTTGACGCCGAGCGCCACCGATGAGGATAGTACGCCTTGAACGCGGATAGACCGGCCGGTCGACAGCGACGAGCACCACACCCGCTCTCGCTTCTGCGCCTTTAATCCCAAGGTGCTAGCAGGGTGGCATTGATCTCATGACAGAGCCGGTTGCCCCGATCACGTTGTCGGATTTGAGCGACGTAATTCTCGCTGCTCAGCAGACAATCGCACTGTTTGACGAGACGCCATGGTGGCGGGGGCACGCGAAGGCTGACTGGCGGTTGGAAGCGCAGGTACATCGGAAGGACCCTGAGAATCCGGACCATTCGTATGATGAGAGAGCGCTGATCGGTCATTTTGTGTCCCGCGCGCCGTCGCGATCCCATAAACGATGCCCAGACGCCCATGATCACTTCGGCTGGCTCTTTTTGGCTCAGCACTATGGCCTTCCTACTCGCTTGCTCGATTGGACAGAGAATCCGCTGGTCGCGGCCTACTTTGCGGTAGAACGGCCGGATGACGATGACGACGGGTGCATCTGGGGGTTGTCGCCGAGCGCTTTAAACGCCAACTTCGACGGTTCGTACGGCCTCGTCCAGATCAGAGACCCGCGCGTCGCCGAGCTCGCGGAAGGCGCTTTTAAGGGAGATCGGTCACCGGAAGCCACTATCGCGCTCGACGGTCAGGAGATCGATCCGCGCATGCTCGCCCAGATGAGCAGATTTACTTTGCACTCGAACCGGGACCCACTGGACCTTATGCCCGACACCAACTGGCTCCGTCGGTACAACATCCCAAAGGACGCCAAGGCCACAATTCGCAAGCAGCTTCGAGCTTTTGGCATCCGGCGTTCGAATCTATTCCCCGACCTCGCCAGCTTGGCGACCGAATTGAAATCGGACTCTTGGTGAACGAGCAGGCTTAGAGGGCCACCGAGAAGGCAATTGACGGATACGTTCGTGAAACCAGTAAACGCAAAGCGCTTGGCGTTGTCCCTGAGCGTAATTGGTACAATTGCGGTCCCAATCGCTACGGGTAGTCTGATCCGTTTCGCGAGACATCCTCTTTATCCCCCAATTGTTCAGGAGGGAATGAGCGCCGCCGACGTTCAGTGTGCGGCGGTCGGGATAGTTAAAGATGCCAACGAAGCCACGTGCAATGAAGCGCGCCGCGGCCCTACGAAGAACGTGCGGCCCGTTTATCATTATTCCACTTCACTGGACGCGGAACGAGCATTTTCGGTGGCGCGCGACGCCGCGCTCGGCTTATTCGTCCCCGCCTTTCTTGTTCTCATTTTCCCACGAATAATCCGACTATATTTGCAATGGCTTACATCGTAATCTCAAATGGACCATTACCGACGCTCTGGTTCGCGTAAGCGGGTCGCTATGATCCGCGTCTCAAGACGAAGCGCATTAAGCGTTGATCCGTTGCTTCACGTTCGCCGCATTATCCGCCACTGCGTCCTCAAGCCAGATCAGGCGCTCGCCCCGCTCGTTGGCCTCGGTCTCATAGCCCACCGACCCGAGCGGGAGCGTCTCGGCGATGGCCTCGAACGCCTCGATGCTGATGGCGATGCGGATCATGGTTCAGGCTTCCGACCATGCTGGCGATTGTGGCCTGCCGCCTGCGGTTTCACGACGGCCTCCCGACGACGGCGAGTCATGCCGCGACCCCACGCTAAGTGCGGGGCATCGCCGTCATCGCCTCAGCGACCTTTTTCAAAGCCCTCTCCGCCGCATCCATTTCGACCTCGACAAAGGCTAAAAGGATGGCCGCGAGAAATAACGAGTGGATCGCCCGCTCCGGCGTCACTGCGTCATCGACGAAAGAAATGCGGCCTCCGGGCATTTTCGCAAAATAGACGACCGCGCCAAGCCCATTTGGATGCACGATATCCGACAGATGATCGTAAGCTTCACGGAAGCCGGTGTAGCGCTTCGTCATTCTGTCGATCTGGTTGAGGATATTGGGAGCCTTTAGGTCTTCGCCCTGCCTTTCTAGGAATGACGGGATGCGTGTAACAAATGCAGCTTTCGAGACGTGTTTCTCTATCCCAGCGTAATCAACCGCTTCGCACAACGGTTTGAGCTTGTCGATAAAATCACAAAGGCTGGCAACGTTTTCGTAGATGGCTCGGGTCGCCAGATCAGTCATGAGCGGTCTTCCGGCAACGAACTCAGCGTGCCCACCCTCTAAGAAGGTCAGCATGCGGCGGAGGTGGGCTTGGAGATAACCTCGGACGAGGTTAGGTACCCGAAGCCCCAATGGCCCCTCGGGAAGAACGATCTCCTTGACGAGCTTGCCGCGAAGTCTGGCAATGACTCCATTGACGCTATCCAGAAGCTCTTGCGACCCCTCTGGCGGTAGATGCGATTCATCGAAAAGAGGCATGCCCCATCCTCCCATCTATGTTGCAGCCAGCGGAATTGCTGGGCCGAGCGCCGCAGCAACCCGCTGTGCATCGTGGTCCACGCCGATCGTGATGCGGATTATGGTGCGGGGGGAATACCTCCCGCCCTCAAAGGTCACGACCGAATGTCAAAGCTGACGACCAACGCCTGAGCCGAGTCTGGCAAAAACGAAAACGGCTGTCCGCTGCCCAGGAGCACTGGGCGGCACCTAGCAGCGGCGGGTCGCAAAAGTAGGTCACGCACAATCTGAGCGGCTTCCCCATCCGTTTTCGAAAGCTCCTCGTAGTCTTCGATCAAGATGATCCCACGACGCTTTGGGGCGCGCGCTACGTCGACGAGAAGGTCCTCTACCGACGCGGCCACGAGCCGAACCGCCCGGTCGCGAGGCTCCTTCCGCCGCCCAACAAAAACGAGGTGGGGCAGAAAGCCGACCGCATCGGCTACGAAACCGCGAGCGGCGAGGCTCCAAGTCGCGGCCAAGCGAGCCTTGTTCTCGCCGATGCCCATAGTGATGTTGAGGCTGTGAAAAAGCTCTTGGTACTCTTGCTCCGGCATGAGGCCCTCGGCGGTGATCGCAATGCGGACCATACTTGGCGAGCGTTACCGCGCCCCGCCATAAGGCGCAATTCGGGGCAGGACCGGGACACGACGGGACCGTGATACGCGCGGCGATGGGAGAGGGTCGCCGGGTCAAGCGGATAGCCGGAACGATTGGTCAAAGGGGCGGTTTGGCCGCGTCAGACCAGCGGCCCGTGGCGCTAATTTCGCCGCCCCGGGCTGCGGCTGCGCCAGCCGAGCCATAATGGCCCCGGCATCGCCGAAAGCATGCAGGAAAGAGCCGACATTGCCACCGAAATACGCCGCCATTTGCCCCTGCACCTGCGCCATGGCCTCGCCGCCCGGCTTTTCGAAACGCACGCGCTTGTCGAGAAAGCAGACGGCGGCGGCCGACCGGAGCAACGCCTGCCCCCACGCCGTGTCGGTATTGTTGTTGGTCAGCACCACCGCTGCGGTCATCCGTCCCGCGACGGCTTCGCCGATGGCCTTATCGACAAATCGCCCAATCAAATCTCGCGACCACGGCGGGTTAAGCCATATCCGCCCCGCCCACGGCTGGGCGAGCGCGTCGTCGGCCTTGGTGAGATACCGCGCGGCCTTGACCGATTCCTGCGCCCCAGCGCTCGACGCTGGATCGAGGTCGATGCCGCCGAGCGCCGCCCGCCCGCGCGGCGCTCGGCCCGCAAACGAATGTCCGTCGCCATCTCGATCAGTTGGCCATCTTGGGCCTGTCGCGCGTAGTGCTGAAGCGCCACCATCCTGTCGCGGATGTCCTTGACCTCATCGATTTGGCGCGCCTCGGCGAGCGCCCGACGCGCAGCCTCGTATCGGATGAGGGCGCCGTTCGTCATGGCCGCGCGGTCAGCCCGCCTTACTGCCGCCCGGCGGATTGATCCGCTTCATGGCGCGCCCCCGCCTCGCGCCGCTTGGCCGCCGCCTTGCCGATCGATTCGACAAGCGTCGATCCCGGCGGCAACCCCACCGCCTTAAGCGGGCGCATTGTTTCCGGCCTTTCGCCTGCCCCGCTGGACCTCATGGCCGTGCGCCCAACCGTGCAGCCGGCGTGGCCGTCCGTCAGGGTCGTGCGAGGAAAGGTTGCAGGCGGCGAGATAGTCGAACAGGCTCTCGACCATCACCCGTCTCGACGCGCCGTCGAGGAAGGAGTTGATCTCGCCGGACGCCACCAATTCTCGGAGGCGGGTCTTGCCTCGGATGAATGTCTCCGCCTCGGCCATCGTGCAAGCCATACGGCCGAAGGCCTCCTGCTGTGCGCGGACCTTGCGAACTTTCTCCTTGCCCAGCGGATGGGCGGCGGCCTCGGCGGCGGATATTTCAGCGTGCGTAAGCATAGCGCGGAATATATCGGGATGCCGCCGCGTAGCAATAGCGCAAGTCTTTGACATCCTTGCACTATCCGCCATGTGGCGCAATGTACGCGGGGCGCATTCGGCCTCTATCAAAGGGTGAGCTCGCGCAAAATAATTTTGCCGCCGGGGCGCGCCCGCCGCCCTTTCCCGCCATATGGCGGTCCGGGGAAGGGTTGGGGATAGGGCCAATCCGTTCTCCCTATGGTCCCGGCTTGGCGAGGCGCGGGCTCCTGCCTAAGCTTCATGTCCTTTGAGGAGGCGCGGCGAAATATGGCGGTTTATCAAGGCGCTGCGGATAACGACCAACTACCGGCCCGCGTCGGACAGATCGTGCTGGCGAGCCTCGTCGGCACAACGATCGAGTTCTACGACTTCTATATCTTCGGCACCGCCGCCGCGCTGGTGTTCGGCCCGATGTTCTTTCCCAAATCGGCGCCCGAAACGCAGACCCTGAACGCCTACCTCACATTCGGCATCGCCTTTCTCGCCCGGCCCGTCGGCTCGTTCCTGTTCGGCCACCTGGGCGATCGGATCGGGCGGAAATCGACCCTGGTCGCGACCATGATGACCATGGGTCTGGCGACCACCCTGATCGGCGCCCTGCCGAGCTACGCGACGGCCGGCGTGCTCGCGCCATGGCTGTTGGCCGCGCTGCGCTTCCTGCAGGGCGTCGGGCTCGGCGGCGAATGGGGCGGCGCGGCGCTGGTGGCGGTCGAGAACGCGCCCGACGGGCGGCGCGCCTGGTTTGGCATGTTCCCCCAACTCGGTCCGCCGATCGGGTTCTTCATCGCGACCGGGCTGTTCCTGGCTCTCCTCGTCGCGTTCGGCGAACAGGCGTTCGTCGCCTGGGCGTGGCGCGTGCCGTTCCTGTTCAGCGCCATCCTGGTCGCCATCGGGCTCTATGTGCGCGCTTCGCTCACGGAGACCCCCGCCTTCAGGGCGGCGCTGGCCGAGAACGCGCGGGTCGACGTGCCGCTCGCGGCGGTCGTGCGCGGCCATCTGACCGCGCTGATCCAGGGATCGTTGTCCATCGTCGTCTGTTACGCGCTGTTCTATATCGCGACCGTCTACACGCTCGGCTATGGCGTCAGGACGCTCGGCATCCCGAGGATCCGGTTTCTCGAACTCCTGTGCGTGGCGATCGTGTTCATGGCGGTCGCGACCCCGATCGCGGCGGCGCTCGCCGATCGGCTCGGCCGGCGCCCCGTGCTGCTCGCCTCCTCGATCCTTGCGCTCATTGTCGGATTCGCCATGCCGTTGGCTCATGGCGCTGGGCGAAGGCGGCGTGCTCGTCTTCCTGTCGGCGGCGCTCGGGACGATGGGCCTGACCTTCGCGCCGCTCGGAGCGCTGCTGCCGGAACTGTTTCCGACCGAGGTGCGCTATACCGGTGCGGCCAGCGCCTACAACCTCGGCGGCATTCTCGGGGCCTCGTTCGCGCCGTCGCTCGCTCAGGTGCTGGAGGCGGCGGGCGGCGTGGCGTGGGTCGGATATTACATCGCCGTCGCGGCGGCGATCAGCTTCCTCGCCATCCTGACGATGCGCGAAACGCGGAATGATTTCGCATCGCCCCGCGCGCAGCGCGTCGGGACTCGGACAGTGATCCGCGTGGGCTCGAGGCCGGCGGGGGATCGGAGCGGAATCGGCGAGGCGAGCGCGGTCAGCGGCGTCACGCGCCGCCGCTCGGCGTGGATCGCGTTGAAGATCATCTTCACGAAGTCGGTGAAAATCGTCCAGGCGATCACATAGGCCCACACGATCCCGATCAGCGGCCACGGCAGGGCCGGCACAAGGACGCCATAGGCGCACATCAGCACGGCCACGATCTGGGTCGCGACGATGGCGACGAACAGCGGCGTCGACGGCCAGGGCCGAGCGAGCATCCAGCCGCGCGCCCGCACCACGAACAGCAGCATATGGCCGCCTGCAGCGAACTCGAGAAAGAGCATCGTCTGCAGATGCGCCGGATCGATGCGCACCCACGCCGTCAGGGCCTGGTCGTTCATCCATTCCATGCCGATGAGCACGATGCCGAAGGCCTGCGCCGTCGCCATGAGACCCATGAGGCCGGAAAAGACCAGGATGCGATGCAGCCGCCTTGGCGAGCAACAAGCCGCAGAAAAATCGGGTTCGTTCTTGTGTCTGCAATGCGGCGCCGGGCCGGCGAAAAACGGTCCAATGGAAGACGATCGCGTGACATGCGTTGAGCGCGGGTCTAGAAGGCTTTGAGCGCCCAAAATGGCGGAGGCCCCAATGCGCGGATATGCTGCCCTCGCCCCAGCCAAAACCGCGGCCCGGTCTGTGCGTTCATCAACCGCGGTCGATGTCGAAATGCTCAAGCGCGAGCGCGCCTGGGCGTACTTCGTCGTCGGGCGTCACGCCTCGAGTTCGCAGCCTTTCCGAGGCCGACGACCCTGCCCAGCGCGAACGCCGCTCGGATCGCTCCGGCTCCGGAACGGATTGAAGGACCGGGACGGGCGACGATCGCAAACGCCGTCATGTGGTCTATCGAAGGAGAAGGGACGAGGCTCGAGATGACCCCGTCAGTGGGCGCTGATCCAGGGCTGGCGAAGATCGGCAAGGAGCGAACGGGCGCTGGTCGAAGGCGGCGGCCGCTCCGCGGATTTGCAGGACGCCGCGGCGCAAGCACTCGCAGAGCGCGCTTCCGGACCTTGGCGCTGCAAGACTTCGGCCAGGGCGCCGACGGGGATGCGCTCGGCCGCCTCGATATCCGTCAGGCCGCTCACGCGGATGCTGGCGGCCGCCTCCACCCCGGTTGAGCCGACGTCGGCGAGGGCGGCCACGCGGGGCGCCAGATCGTCCCAACTCTCGGCGAGCCGAACCCGCCGCACTCGAAAATTCTCGCATCCCAAGGCGCCGCCCGACATCGCGGCCGCCCGGTCGCCGCCCGAGTCGATTCGCAGACGCTCCACCCGATCGGCGCCGTAACGGCAGATCGCATAGGACGAGATTGTTTCGGACACTGGCGCCGCCGGCCGCGACGGCCCGGCGCCGGCTTCCAGGGTGTCCGCAGACATGCGTTCGATTCGCACGTGGGCGAGCCCCGCCTCCCGGAAGCCGAGCGTCTCGGCGACGGCGGTCGAAACGTCGATCACTCTGCCGCGGATAAACGGGCCGCGATCGACGATCCTGACGACCACGGACCGGCCGTTGTCGAGATTGAGGACCTTCACCTGCGATCCCATCGGCAGGGTGCGATGCGCTGCGGTCATCCCTTGAGCGCCATAAAACGACGCCAGGCCCAGCTCCGTCGCCGAGGCCTCGCAGCCCATCCCGAGAACGACCGCGCACAAAGCCAATAGGGTTCGCATCCGCGGCTTGCCTCCTGCGCCTCGCGCCCGCTTGGAGTTCCGCCGCAATGGAAACACAAAATTAACCAACTTGCCAGCCGCCTGATCGTCGGGGGTCGGCGCCTGGCGCCGTCATCCCGGCAGTGCGGCGCCGAGTTCGCGTTCGACTCTCACCGCGAAGGGCGCCAAGGACACGAACAACGACAGGCGCTCGGCGCGTGTTCGTGGGTCTTCTTGATCTTTGTGTTGAACTGTTCGTTGCCCAGCGTGGCCACGTTACAACCCCAGCGCGCTCCGTTCCGCGCGCCATTTCATCTGCCTGTTATCCGCCTGTTTCGAGCCTGTTCAGTGCCTGTTAACGCCCTGTTCCGAGCCTGTTCGAGTCGCCCGTTTCGCTGCCGCAACCGATGAGGTTGTATTGCCGTTAACGCCATGATATAGCGAGAATTTTTGCGAATGGAGCGCCGGCCCTGGAAAAATAAGCCGCCTGCTAGCAGGCAAGCCGGATCGGGCCGGTCGGGGCAATAAACCCCGGGCGCGCTATCCCCTCTTGCGCAGGCGCGCCGAGATGATGGCGGCGATCAGCCCGATCATCGGCGCAAAGTCGGCGAGCGAGAACATGAGCGGCGCCGGGCGCCGATCGCCGGCCCCTTTTGCGCCTGTTGCACGACGGTGTGGAAAAACGCGTGGTCGACCTTGTCGCCGAACTTGGTCAGGTCCTCGAACAGGCTTTCCCAGTCGGCGGGCTTCATCAGGCCGACGTCGCCGCAGAAGTTCAGGAGATCGCGCAGGATCGCCGCCGCCTCGTCGACCAGGGCCTGCGTGACCGCCTCCCGGTCGTCGATCGACTGACGCGCGCTGTAGCGCAGGTCTCGCGGGACGTTCCAGAGCTGGGTTCGCTGATGCCCGAGCGAGTGGAGCCGGCTCGACAGATCGCGCTGAACCCGCCGCAGGTCGGCTTCGTATTTCTCGAGGCGGCGCCAGAATTCCGCCAGCTGCGGATCGCCCGGCCGCTTGCTCTTGGAGGCGACGAGGGCTTTGGCCTGTTCGCTCCGAATCTCCGCGCGGATGCGCTGAAGCGTCAACCGGACGCCAGCGAGTGGGATGCTCATGGGATCGTCCTCCCTTTGCCAGGCGCCGCGCGACGATCGCCGAAAGGTTCCTTCCGGTCGCCGGCGACGCAATCGAAAGACGAAATGCGCGGGCGGCCCGACCGCCGTATCCGAACCCGCGTTCGCCTCTCGACCTTCAAGGGTTTATCCAAATGCCCCGACGCCCGCCGTGACGTCGCTCACACGCGCGGCGATCCCCGGCGTCTTACGCACGAGCGGCGAGGCGTGCGAGAGCGACCGCCCCGTTTTCGACGGTTGAACGGCGTTGGGCCTCAGTCCAGCGTTTCGCGATAGACCGCCGTCGCAAAGGCGACGACCACCACGGCAAACAACGCCATCGGCCAGATCTCCGGGGCGATCTCGGACCACCCGACCCCTTTGAGCAACATTCCGCGCACGATCCGCATGGCGTGCGTGGTGGGGAAGATGTTGCCGAGCCATTGCGCCCAGACCGGCATGCCGCGGAACGGAAACATGAACCCCGACAGCATGAAGGACGGCATCAGGGTGAACTGGGCGAGCTGGACCGCCTGCATCTGGTTCGCCGAAACGGTCGAGAAGGTGACGCCGAGCGCGAGATTGCTGGCGATGAAGACGCCGAGAGCGGCGAGCAGCAACGGCACCGAGCCGCGGATCGGCAGGGCGAAAAAGATCGACGCCGCCACCAGGATCAGGATGACCTGGATGTAGCCGATCACGACATAGGGCGCGATCTTGGCGATCATCACCTCGATCGGCCTGACCGGCATCGCCAGCAGGTTCTCCATCGTGCCGCGCTCGCGCTCCTTGGTGATCGCCATGGTGGTGACGAACAGGGTCGAGAACATCAGCACGATGCAGACGAGGCCCGGCACGACATTGAGCACGGTCAGCTGCTCGGGATTGTAGCGGGCGTGCACCACGAACTGGAACGGCGGCGCCTGCGGCGCCATCTGGCGGATCGGCGGCAGGTCGCGGTTGAGGTCGGCGACGACCTGGCCGAGCGTCCCGACCGCGTTGCCGATCGCGGTCGGATCGGTTGCGTCGGCGTCGATCAGCACGCCGGGCTGCTCGCCGCGGTCGACGGCGCGGTCGAAGTCGGGCGGCATCTGGATGACGAACATCAGTTCGCCGCGCGCCAGCCCGGCCTCGGCCTCGGCCTCGCTGCGCAGGACGCGGATGTCGTAGTAGCCCGAATGGGTCAGGGCGGCGGCGATGGTGCGCGCGTATTTCGAATCCTCGATCGACAGCAGCCCCGCCGGCAGGTGCTTCGGGTCCGAATTGATCGCGTAGCCGAACAGAAAGAGCTGCATGATCGGGATCATGATGATGATCCGGAGCGTCAGCCGGTCGCGCAGGATCTGGATCGATTCCTTGCGCAGGAGCGCGTTGAGGCGCGCAAACGAGAAGGCGCTCATCGGGCCGCCTCCTGCACGCTCAGCATGTGGATGAACACGTCGTCGAGCCGCGGCTCGACCTCCGTCCAGACGAGGCCGCCGCCCTGGCGGTCGATCGCGCGTTTGAGCGCCTCGCGGTCGAGGCTCGCGACGCGCAGCGCTCGGCCGAACACCGCCGCCGCCTCGACGCCCGGCGTATGGCGGAGCGCGACCGCGACCCGGTCGACAGCCTCGCCTGTGCCCTCGAAGGCGGCGAGGCCGGATTGCCGAACGACCGCCGCGGCGGCGCCCTGGACCACGATGCGTCCCTCGGCGAGATAGACGATCCGCTTGCAGCGCTCGGCTTCGTCCATGTAGTGGGTCGAGACCAGCGTGGTCAGGCCCTCGACCGCCATGTCGTGGATCAGATCCCAGAATTCGCGGCGCGCCTTGGCGTCGACCCCGGCGGTCGGCTCGTCGAGCAGCAGGAGCTTTGGTTCGTGCAGGACGCAGGCGGCGAGCGCCAGCCGCTGCTTCCAGCCGCCCGAGAGCTGGCCCGGCGAGCTGGTCGCGCCGGTTCGTCAGGCCCATCCGGTCGAGGATCGCGCGCACCGCCTGGCGCCGGTTGGGCAGCTCGTAGACGCGGGCGACGAAGTCGAGGTTCTCGTTGACCGTCAGATCCTCGTACAGGCTGAAGCGCTGCGTCATGTAGCCGACCTGGCGGCGGATCGCGTGCGGCTCGCCGAGGATGTCGTGGCCGAGGCAGGTCCCCGCGCCGTCGTCGGGCTTGAGCAAGCCGCACAGCATGCGGATGGTCGTGGTCTTGCCGCTGCCGTTGGCGCCGAGGAAGCCGCAGATCTCGCCCTCGGCGACCCTCAAGTCGAGGCCCTCGACCACCTTGAGGTCGCCGAAGCTCTTGCGCAGGCCGCGCACGTCGATGACATCGGACGTCATGGGGCGCCCGGGGCTGGCGCCGCCGGCGTTACGGTGACCGGCTGCCCGGGATTGAGCAGCCTTGCCTGCTCCGGCGGGGCGCGCGCCTCGGCGAGAAACACGAACTTGCCCCGCGTCGACTCGGAATAGATGAACGGCGGCGTGTATTCTGCGTGGGGCGCGATGAAAGCCACGCTTCCCACCAGGTCCGCGGGGCAATTGTCGCAGGAAAACGCGACCTTGTCGCCGACGTGCACCTTGGCGAGCTCGCGCTCGGGGATGAAGAAGCGGACGAAAATGTTTCCGGGCGGCAGCAGCGAGACGGCCGGCGCGCCGGCCGCGAGCGTTTCGCCGGGAAAGGCGATGACGTCGGCGATCAGTCCTGCCTCGGGGGCGGCGACGGACCGCTGGTCGAGCCGCCATTGGGCCTGCTTCAGCGCCGCCTCGAGCGCGTCGACCATCGCCTTTTGCGCCGCGATTTCCGTCGGCCGGCCCATCGGCGCCTGGGCGGTCGCCAGCGCCGCCGTCGCCGCGGCGACCTTCGCCTCGGCCGAGCGCAGCGCCGCGTCCTCCTGGTCGACCACCTTCTGGGTGGCGGAGCCGGATTTCAAGAGCTGGGCGCTGCGCCGCAAATCCTCCTGCGCCCGGTCGCGGGCGGCCTCGGCGTCGTGCAGGTTGGCGTGCGCCTGATCGATCTCGCTCGCCTTCGCCGGCGACTGCAGGTTGTCGAGCTGTCCCAGCGCCTGCTGCAACATGCGGCGCGCCTGATCGACCGCGGCGCGGTCGTTGGCGTCGTCCTGCTCGAACAGGGGCTGCCCCTTGGCGACGCGGTCGCCCCGCGCGACCCGAACGGCGGTGAGCAGGCCCGGCTGCGTCGGGCCGATCTTGACGAAATCGGCCTCCGCATAGCCCTGCCAGGCGATCGGCGCCGGCGGCTTCGGCCGGAACAGGACCCACGCCGCGCCGAGGACAAGGACGCCCAGAACCGCAAGGACCAACAGACGTCGAGTCAAAACGCGCGCTCAGTTCGGCCCCAATGCCGTTCGGGGCCATTCTTTAGCGATATTCAGCGGGAAACGACATTGCGGCGCAAGGCCGCGGCCGAACTTCGCTGAGCGGCCGCGGTTGAACCTTGTTTCGCGGGAGCGATCGACGGAGCCGCGTCATGCAATCTGCATGGCGGGAAGACCGTCGCGCAGGCGATATCGGTTTGCGATGGCGGCCACTTGGATTATGCGGAGATTGCGCCCCCGCCTGCGCAGGTCGCGCCGCCGGCAGTCCCAGCCCCGCAACCCGCGCCGAGCCCCACGCTACCTGACCCCGAAATCAAGAAGTTTGTCGATTGCGTCGACGCGGCGACTGCTGTGCTGGCCGGAACGTCAAACGAGCCCGCGCAGACGATCGTGGATGCGGCCGCTGGCGAATGCGGCAAGGAACGCCTTGCGCTTGAAGACGCACTGGAACGGCATGACGTCACGAAATCGTATGAGTTTGTCGACGGCCTCGTCAAGGATTTGCGGCCCGGTCTGTTGGCGCTCGTCCTCAATGCTCGGGCTTCGGCCGCAAGGCCTCCAGATCAGCCGGCAAAGACCGAAGCGGCGAAGGGACAACCTCTCTGATCGGCGGCGCGTGGTCGATGGCATCGCAGCGCGGGAGCGTAGCCCTTGGGCGGCATTTTCTCTGAAGCTCGTGAACCGGATTAGCGGATCGGTCTTTGAGGTGACGTCTTTACCTTTCTGCCGCATCCCGTCCTTTGTGCGCTTCAGCCGTTTCGCAAGCGCGTCAGCCGCCTAGCAAAAAGGGGATTGAACGAGTGTCGCCGTAATCCCGTAACCCAACCAAACCTCTGTCACTCAAATCTAGTGTCTCAGCCTAAGGGTGCAGTTCAGCAGTTCATCACTGTACCCCTCCTTTGAGACACGTCTAATTTGGTGACAGGGCTTGGTTCTGGTTAGTTGAGTTTCGACAGTCCCGGCGGAGTTCGGCTTCGAACTCCGCCGGGGGTTTGTATCCGATCGCCGAATGCAGGCGTTCGGTATTGTAGACGGTTTCGAGGAAGGCGCCGATCTGTCGTTTGGCGTCTTCGAGGTTGACGTAAGTTTTTCCGTTCGCCTCCTCGGTTTTCAGCGTCTTTATGAAGCTTTCCGCCTTGGCGTTGTCGTAAGGATTGCCCGGCCGGCTCATGCTGATCGCGATGCCTCGCGCCTCGACCACGACCCTCTCGGCGCGGCCATTCGGGGCGCCGTCCGACCCTCGCCGTCAATTCAGTGCAGGTCCTCGGCGTAGACGAACTTCGGCATGTTCCAGCCGCGGGCGATGGCGAGCAGCCTGAGGACGAGGCCTGCCGCCATCGCGCCCGCGGTGACGAGGTCGTGCGGCAGGCCGGCTGAAAGTCCGCCGACATAAAGGCCGCCGGCGACGACCGACACGCTGGCGTAAAGCTCGCTGCGGAACAGCAGCGGCACGTCGTTGCACAGGACGTCGCGCAGGACGCCGCCAACGCAGCCGGTGATCATGCCCGAGACGATGACGTCGACGGTCGGCAGGCCGAGGTCGAGCGCGACATTGCAGCCGATCACGGTGAAGACGACGAGCCCGATCGCGTCGAGAACCAGAAAGACGCTGCGCAGGCGATGCATGATGCGGGCGACAGCGATCGTCATCAGCGCGGCCCCCGCCGTGATCACCAGGTATTCCGGATGGCTGACCCAGGACAGCGGGTGGTGGCCGAAGAGCACGTCGCGCACCGACCCGCCGCCGAGCGCGGTGACGGCGCCGAGCAGGCAGACGCCGACCCAGTCCATGCTGCGCCGGCCCGCCGCGAGCGCAGCCGTCATCGCCTCGGCGACGATGGCGACGAGATAGAGCGTGTGAAGCAGCATGGGACGCTCCGGGTTTGCGTGAACCGAAGCGCAAAGCCTCTCACGCCCGCCCGCGGCGGCGCAAATTTGCCGCGCGGCGGAGGTTCGGCCGATCCCACGCGGGCTTGAGTCCGGGGGCGCCTTCGTCATGTCCCACCTTTTGGCGCCGCCGCCGGCCCTGGCGTCGCCAACTTGGCCAAGCGGTTGCCGAACGAGGAGGGCAGGGCCTTCGGCGACTTTATGTTCCCGGGCAGAAAACACGACAATATCTTGCCGTACGAGCCAAAGCGTTCTATAGTCGTTCTCACCGTCCAAGCCGTAGGGAACGCCGCTCCGTGCCCGACTGTCTCCAAGCCGCTCCGCCACTCGCGCCCGCGTCCGCGCTTGCGCCGACGGAGCCGCGCGACGCGCGGCGCGGGACATTCGAGCGGCGACGCCTCGCTTGCGACGTCCTCGCGAGGCAATCGAACGGCGACCGAGTCCTTTTGATCGTTGTAGATTTGTGGAATATATTTCGCGACGCGACGGGTTGCATCGCGGCTCAGCAGGAGGGCGGACAGGTTGCGTCCGCCGTGTCGGCACGCGACGAGCGCCCGGAAAATCCGACGCAAAGCCTTGAAAAGGTTGAATCCACGGCCCGGAAACTGCTTCGCCCCGCGTCAACGAGGAGAAGGGACGCGTCGACGCCTGCGCCGGGGCGCGCGCCCGGAATATCGGCGCAAGGCCTTGAAAAGGTTCAATTCGCGCCCGGAGACTCCCTCGCTCCTCGTCCCGGACTTGATCCAGGAGCTGACCGTCTCTCGCAGGCGCGAGGGGACACGTCGAGGCCTCCCACCGGCGATGAGCGCCCGGAATATCGGCCGCAACGCCTTGAAAAGGTTGAATCTGCGCTCGGCGTCGGCGCGGACTGGGCGTCCAGCTGGCGTCGGCGAGGGCGAAAGGGGGTGACGCGCCTATTCGTCCGACGGGCGGGCGACCGGCTCGGGCGGCGTGGTCTCCGGCGCGAGGGCTTCGACCACCCGGTCGGACGCCGGTCGGGCGACCGGTAGGGGCGCCGCGATCGCGGCGACGGAGTCGGGGGCCGGCGTCGCCTGAGGCTGCTCGATCGGCGCCTTCGCGGCCGGTTCAGGCGCCGGCGCCGGCGTCGCGGCGACTTCCACCGCCGGCGGGGCGGGTTCGGACGGCCGCGGCGGCGCGGGGCGGGCGCTGTCCGGGCGCTGCAGGAACGCCGCCCATTGCTCCCGGCTGCCGGAAAACGCGTCTCGATCGACCTTGACCGCGATCCCGGGGATGTACGCGTCGGACTGGTACTGCCAGAACCGCCAGTCGCGCCCGGCGTACCGAACGGAGGGATGGTATTTGGTCGAGCGCACCCAGATCGGATAGTCGGAGAAAGCGCCGTCGGCGAGGATCGCCTGGTAGAAGTCGACGGTCGTATAGATGATCGGCCGCTTGCCGTAGTGGCGTTCCATCTCGTCCAGCATCGACCTGCATGTCGGCGATGGCGCCGGCCTGGGTCAGATGGCGGTGGCAGGTCCGGGAGGTCGGGGTCGCCTCGACGTCGAGCACCGGGGGCAGCGCGTCGGCCTCGACCGGCGCGTTCTGCTCGAAGAACGCCATCTCCTCCATCGGCGGCCGGCACCAGTAGACGAAATGGTAGGCGCCGTGCGGCACGCCCGCGGCCTTCGCCCGTTGCCAGTTGGCCTGGAAGCGTTCGTCGGCGTGGTCGCCGCCCTCGGTCGCCTTGATCCAGGCGAATTTGCACCCCGCTGCCGGCGACCTTGTTCCAGTCGATGTCGCCCTGGAATTTGGAGACGTCGATGCCGTGGATCGGATAGTCGCGTCGGCTTGGGAAGTTCAGGTCGGCGACGTCGAGCGGGGCTGCCGCCTCCGCCGCAGCCCGACAGCAACGCCGCCAGCGCCAGCGCGCCGCCCGCTAAGGCCCGCGACATAAAAATCTTGGCGTCCAGCATCATCGGCCTGTCGTCATGCTCGCTCGCGCGGCTCTCCGGTCCCGGCGGCCGGCCCCAGCGGTGCGGCAAACTAGAACAATCCGGGTAATGCTCCGTTAACGCGCATCCTGGCTGGCGCTCTTGACCTCCGGCGCTCCTCGATAGCAATGAAGCGCCTTTCCCAAAGCACGGGAATTGTCAATGCGGATCGCGGGCGCGCTGGTTCGCGCTGATGCTCGGCGCCAGCGCCGCCGCGGCGGCCGAATGCGGGCCGGACAAGCTCGGCACGTCGCGCGTGGTCGCGGTCGGGACGCAGGGCGGCCTCGAGGTCGGCCTCAAGACCTATCCGCGCACGATCCCGCTCGCCGACCACGAGGTGATCCTCACCTTCGACGACGGCCCGGACGCGCGAACACGCCCAAAATCCTGAACGCGCTCAGCCGACGAGTGCGTTCGCGCCACCTTCTTCGAGATCGGCCGCAACGCCGCATGCTCTGCCGCGAGATCGCGCGGCGCGAGGTTCTGGAGGGCCACACGGTCGCCCACCATACCTGGTCGCATCCCCAGCCGACCCTGCGTTACATGCCCGGCGGCTCGGCGGCGCCGCGCGCCGACATCCTCAAGGGCATGATCGCCGTCGAGAAGGCGGCCTATGGGCGCGACGTGTCGGGCGCGCGAGCCGAAGGACCTAGATCAAGCTCGACGCGCCGTTCTTCCGCTTTCCCGGGCTTCGCCGACACGCCGGATCTGCGACGCGTGGCTTGCCGCCAACAACGTCGGCATTTTCGGGGTCGACCTCTGGGCGTCCGACTGGATCGAGATGACGCCCGAGGAGGAATTGAAGCTGGTGATGGGCCGGCTTGACGAGGAACGGCCACAAGGGCATGCTGCTGATGCACGACAACCATCCCTGGACGGCCGCGATGGTTCCGATGCTGCTGCAGCGCCTGAAGGCTAATGGCTACAAGATCGTTGACGTGACGGGCGGCGGTTCCAGGAGCGGTCCGACCGCCCCTGCGCCGCCGGGCTGGATCTCGGAGACCGAACGGGTGATCGGCGCGCTGAAGCCGCGACTCGAGAAGGCGTCCGGGAAGCCAGTGGCCGACGGCCCGATCCCGGTGAGACCCGCGCCCGGCGAATAGGCCGAGAACTCACGACGTCCTCCGGCGGTCACGCAGCCCTCAATCCGACACCTTGCTGGGCGACGATCGCTCCGCGCCCGGCGGCCAAAGCCTAGGACGGCCCGCCGTGCTGCGAGAGGACGGATCCAATGGCCAGACTGCCGGCGGACGAGGACTATGCGCGGGCCTTGCTGTCGATCTTTGAGGCGCGCAAGGCGAAGGCGGGTCAGTCGCTTCGTCTGAGCGAGGCGAAAGCTGACTTTTTGTGCAGGAATTTCGGCCGCATCGCCGATTTCGAGGCGGCCTTGCAATATGCAACAAGTCGGGGCTGGCTCGCCCTGGCGCTCGACATGGTCCGGCTCACCGTCCCGGGCGCCGACGAAATGCGATCGGTCGGAGGATTCCCATAACGCGCGCCGCCGCGGGCGTCGCCGGCAGCGATCCGGGGCAACTCAGGAATTCGCCGTGCGATAGGCGAGGCGGCAGTGGCCGGCGCAGTAGGCGTGGCCCCTGGCGATGGGAAGGCCGCAATAGGCGAAATCCTCGTGCAGGGGGTCGCCGATCGGCCATCGGCACTCGACTTCGCCAATCTGTGCGAGCGCGATCCGCCGCATCTCCCCGACCTCCGCCGTAGCATACATCCATCGGTCCATCCGCAACTTTTCGCGGGAAATGGCCGGCACGCGACTCCGAGCGCGGGAAACCGACCGTCCGCGAGGCGCTTGTCCCAGGCGTCCATCCGAGCGGGAGTCGTCGGCGCCCGACCGTGCGCGCTTTGGCCCCCAGGCCGTCTCGGGCCTCGGCGGCTCCAGGCCCGATCGCAACGGGCCGCCGTTCAGCTTAACTCCGATTCGATTGGCTTTGCCGATGACGGCGTTACGCGACGGCGCGCCCAACGCTACGGCGATCCAAGCAGCGCTCTTGCCTTCGTTCGCAAACCGTTTCAATGACTCGATGCTCTGTTCCGTCCACATCCCCACACCCGTTGTTTCACTGCGTTAGAATCCAATATTTGTCGCCGATTACATGAACGGTGGATCTAAGATCCGCATTTGCGTCACCATCTGTAGAATTTAATTCGCCAAGAATTTTCGTATCAAGCAGCTGCGAAATAACTGAGGAGTTCTCAAATCGGATCTCCCAACGGAAATCTTGGATTTCCGTATGTGGTCGTTTCGCTCTGCCTGTTCAAGCTTGCAAAGTCTTGCGGAATCTCCGCCGCCTTCTCTTCTCGGACCGGCTCCTTAATCGGTGGTATGCCTATCGTTAATACAATCTTAGGTTTCATCAACAGGAAAATTGCAACCTGCATGCAACCTAATGTCGCACCCTCCGCTCGTCTGATTGCCGCTCTCCACGTGTTGCGCTGGCGGTCAAGCGCCTGCGGGTGAGCGGCCTCCCGGCGCATCTCATGGCATGCTGACGAGACGCGGATAGTCGGCCTCGGTCAGCTCGCGCCGCAACCGCATCAGCTGCTCGGCGAACGGGATGAAGAGTTGCAGATAGACATAGACCTGATCGCGCGATGGCGCTTCAGCGCCGGAGGGATGTCCGGCTTCGTTGCGTGCCGTCCGCATGATGGACTGCATCGTCTTCAATGCATCGCCCAATTCCCGAGTCGCCGCGTCGGGCAGCAGATCGATGAGCGGCTTGGCCGCTTCGCCGAAGCGCAGAATTTTCGCCCGAATATTTAGTTCCTCTCCAACTCTGGCGAAGTATTTTCCATAAGTCCTGCTGTTCTTCGCGGCGTCGAGCAGTCGCGTGAATTCACTTTCCGCTGCAAAGCTGAGCAGGACGCAGGCTGATAGCAGGCAGCCGGTATAAAAGGCGGCAACTGCCTCTTTCGCGTAAACTGCGGCTTCGGGTGAAACGTCGATCGCCTCTGATTGCAGCGCTTTCATGAACTCGGCTTTATTGTGGAACCGGTAGAGGCCCTGCTGCAGGGCGCATTCGCCGAAGCGGCTGAGCCGCAGCCATGGCCAGCCGGGACTGATTGCGCTCACGCCCAACGTTACGATCCCCTGCCGGAAAAGGTCCCAGACGATCTCCAGCACGAGTTCGACGTCGTTCGGGTGCAAATGCGCTGCCGACCCGAAGGAGAAGTGCTGTCGCGTGTGCTCGGCGCCTTCCTGCTTCCAAAACTCAAGGCCTATCCTTTCCAAGAGTTTCTCGAACCGATCGACCCCGTTTTCGTGCGCGTTCAACAGAATGTTGATGACGATCTCGCGCAACTCTTCGTAGCTGTGCTCCTGCTGGTTCGGATTCATGTTGCTCACCTCGATCGAGATGCAGTGATTTGCTTCGGCCACATCGGTGGCCCCGCCGGCAGGCTCGGGGGGTTGGCTTTTGCCGGGCTTAATTCCACTGTCTTCCTGGTGGCCCCACGGACTGGTCGAGCTGTGCGCACCGACGATGGCATTGCGTTCTCCGGCCTGGCGCTCCAGGCGAAAGGGTCAGTGCAGGCGGACGATCCGCGGGTACGGCCGCTCGTTCAACGCGCGGCGCAACCGCAGCGCCTGCCGCGCGAAGGGGATGAAGAGCTGAAGATTGAGGTACACCTGATCGCGCGAGGGCGGCGGAGCGCCGGAAGGCTTGCCCGACCGATCGCGCGCAGTGCGGATGACGAATTCGACGGTCTCCAGGTTATGATCCAGTTCGTCGGTCGCCGGTTTCGGCAGCTGTGGCCGTATGGACGACAAAATGTCCTTGAATTGCGAAATCTTCGCGCCGAGGGTCTGCGTGTCGCCGATGCGCGAGAAATGTTGGCCGTAAATCGTGCTGCTCTTCGCGGCGCTGAGCAGTCTCAGGAACTCGCCTTCTGCGGCGATGCTGAGCACAGCGCAGGTCGCCACCAGGCAATCCATATAGAAGGCCGCGATCGCTTCTTTCAGATACACGGCGGCCTCGGAAGAAATGTCCGCCGCCTCCGCATGCAAGCCCTTCAGGCACCCGATCCGGTTGGGATAGGGGTCCTCGTCGCGACGGAGCGCGCGCTCGCTGAAGCGGCTTCGTCTGAAGGCCGGCCGGTCGGCGCTCGGGGCGTTGTCACTGAAGGTTATGGTTCCCTGACGGGCGAGGTCCCATAGGATTTCAACCGCCCGCTCTGAGTCGCTCGGCTCTGGGTCGGCGCCAAGGCCCTGCGAACTCAGACACCGGGGCCCCGGTGAAACGCCGTCCCATTTGCGGCGTTCGAAGGCAATCTTCTCCAGGAACTGGCTGAAAGTGGTCATACCGGCATCGCCCGCGTCCAGGATGAGTTCCGTGACGATGTCGCGCAGGTCGTCGCCGCCGCGCCCCCGTTGGTTAAAATCCACTTCGTTCTCCCGGCTCCAAGACTCATCAATTCGCTGGGTCACATCGGCGGCCCCGCCGGGAGGGTCCGGGGTTCGCCTTATGCCGAGCTTGTGTCCCGAGTCCGGCGCGCCCTCGGAGCAGCGTGCGGAAGGTTTTGCATATCTCCGATCGGCGAGAAGCGGTCTTTGCAAACGGTCGATATCGAAATCATGCGCTTCTGTTTGGGAAAGCCGCCGGGCGGCGACCAACTCGGGTCAATCCTAAAGGCGCCAACCGGACAAGCGTGCGCGCTTATCCACCAACAAAATTGGCCGCCTCGCGGCGGTCCAGATTTGGAGGACTGGGAGTAGCGGTTTCGGTGTCGGACGGTAGGCGAGGCTACCTTCCTCATCTTTCGGAAGGCGACATAGCTGGGGGCTTTTCCGCATACATCTAGAACGGGTTTCCGCTTAATGTTGACAAGACGTCGCATTCTGTTCAAAGGGCTGTCCGCAAAGGCTCGGCTACCGATTTAGATGGGCTATTCCGCGCCTTGATATCTTCGCAGGAAAAATGGCGTCGTGCGGCGGATTATCGCTGCCGAAGAGGGACCAGTGTCTCTGGCGCTGAAGACTTTGGCGTCCTGGCGCGCCTTGCAGCCGACGGACGCTCCGAAGACCGGTATCGGCTCCGGCTTGAGGGCCCGTTCAGGCCCTGCATAAGTATTGGTGCGGTCAAGAGGACTCGAACCTCCACTCCGGTTAAAGAACTAGCACCTCAAGCTAGCGCGTCTACCAATTCCGCCATGACCGCACGGAAGCTCCACGCCTTGCAGGCGCGAAGCGGAGGCGCGTCGTCTAGCAAAACGCTTCGGCCATGACAAGCGCGCCGCCAGGGCCGGCCCGTCTTCAGCGGCCGGGACAGAATTCCGACAGGGGACGTGAAGACACGCTCCACGCCCGCGCGTGTCCGACCTTGGGGATTATCCGCCTTTCCCCTTCATCAGCGCCGCGAGCCGCGCCTCCTCCTCATCGGTCAGCGCGTCGGTCGCCGCGGGCGCGCGGCGACGGCTGAGGAAGATGGCGGCGGCGCCCGCGACCAACGTCAGGGGCGCGGCGAGCCAGAGAAGGGCCGTATCGAGTTTGAACGGGGGCTTCAGGAGGATGAAATCGCCGTAGCGGGAGACGAGATAGGACCGCACCGCGGCGTTGCTCTCGCCCCCGGCGATGCGCTGGCGGATCAACAGGCGGATGTCACGGGCGAGCGGCGCATCGGAATCGTCGATCGACTGATTCTGACACACCATACAGCGCAGTTCGCTTGACAGCGTCCGGGCGCGCGCCTCGAGCGCCGGATCCTTCATCACCTCGTCGGGCTGCACCGCAAGCGCAGGTGTCGCGAGGACGAGGAGAAGTATCAGGGCGCTGAACCATCGGCTCGGCTGGATGGCTGCGACTTGCGTTCCCGCCCTCCCCAGCCCGTCGTGACCCGGGCGCCCTTGCGGACGCCCTTTGGCGAAGGCGGGACAGGGTAGGGCGGCGCGCCAACCGCGCCACCCCATCGTCGCCCAACCATCAATGAGAGTTCGGAGGATCGAGAGCGAGGAACGTCGTCCCGACTGCCCACACGAGAAGGGAGGAAAACAGCGGTTCGACTCCATCGCACACAGCCCTACGTAAGAGCGCCGCATTCCCGTCACTCCGCCGCTGCTACGGCGATCGCCCCGCGCGAGCGCCGGGCGACGCCGAAGCGCAGCCGGCGGTCGGCGAGCGACAGAGCGCCGCCAAACGCCATCGCGCAGCCGCCGAGCCAGATGAGGGTAACGAGCGGCTTCCAGTAGAGTCGCGCCGGCACGGCGCCGTCGGGGGTCGGGTCGGCAATCCCAACGTAGATCTGGCCGAAATTCAGCGTCGCCATGCCGGCCTGGGTCGTGGTCATGGGCTGGGCCGCAAAGCGCCGCCGCGCCGGATCGATGGTCGCGACGACGCGATCGCCCGCGCGGACCGTCATCGTGGCGACGACGTCCTGATAGTTCGGACCGATCCGCTCTCCGACCGAATCGACCGTGATCCGGTAGGGACCGATGTCCTCGGGAACGCCTTTCTTCATCGTGACGATCGCTTCGGCGCCGAAGCCGACGCCGGCGAGGCCCAGCAGGGTTACGCCGACGCCGATGTGCGCGAGCGCCGCGCCCCAGAACGACAGCGGCAGTCCGACCGCCCGCTGGAACGCTGCGCGGGCCGGGAGACCCGGCCGCCAGGCCCGCATGCCAACTTCGATTAGCGTGCCGAGGATGGCGAAGATCGCGAGCCCGATCGCGATCGAGGCGAGGACCGGGGCGCCGCGGAGCCAGACTGTCCCCGCGATCGCGACGAGCGCGCCCACGATGACGGCGACCGCGAGGCGCTGGACGACGCCCAGGAGATCGCCCCGTTTCCAGGCGAGCGCGAAGCCGACCGGCATGACCGCCGAGGCGGCGAGCAGGAGCACGCCGCAGGTCATGTTGAAGAACGGCGCGCCGACCGTAATCTTCTCGCCCGTCAGTTCCTCGAGGGCGAGCGGATAGAGGGTGCCGAAGAACACCGTGGCGCAGGCGGTGGTGAGCAGGAGGTTGTTGAGGACCAGCGCCCCCTCGCGAGAGATCGGCGCGAACAGCCCGCCCGGCTTCAACATCGGCGCCCGCCAGGCGAACAGCGCGAACGAGCCGAAGATGAACAACGCCAGGATGACGAGGATGAACACCCCGCGCTGCGGATCGCTGGCGAAGGCGTGCACCGAGGTCAGCACGCCGGATCGGACGAGGAAGGTGCCGAGCAGCGAGAACGAGAAGGCGAGAACCGCGAGGAAGATCGTCCAAACCTTCAGCGCGTCGCGCTTCTCCATCACGGCGACAGAGTGGATGAAGGCGGTTCCGGCCAGCCAGGGCATGAGCGACGCATTCTCGACCGGGTCCCAGAACCAGAAGCCGCCCCAGCCCAGGGTGTAGTAAGCCCAGAAGGAGCCGGCGGCGATGCCGATCGTCAGGAACCCCCATGCGACGAGGGCAAAGGGACGCACGAACCGCGCCCAGGCAGCGTCGATCCGGCCCTCGATCAGCGCCGCGGCGGCGAACGAAAAGACGATCGAGAAGCCAACATAGCCGAGGTAGAGAATCGGGGGATGGATGGCGAGGCCGGGGTCCTGCAGGATCGGGTTCAGGTCGCGCCCCTCGAACGGCGCGGGCGTGAGCCGCTGGAACGGGTTCGAGGTGAGGAGAATGAAGAGCAGAAAGGCGACGCTGATCAAGCCCTGCACGGCGAGCGCGTTGGCCCTCAGCTTACGCGGCAGGGAACGCCCGAAGAGGGCCACGAGCGCGCCGAAGATCGCGAGGATCAGCACCCACAGGAGCATCGAGCCCTCGTGGTTTCCCCAGACGCCGGAAATCTTGTAGATCGCCGGGGCGGCGCTGTGCGAATTTTCCGCGACGTTGAGGACGGAGAAATCCGAGACGAGATGGGCGTGGACGAGCGCGGCGAAGGCGACTGCGAGACACGCGAACTCGGTCAGCGCCGCGGTTCGTCCGACCGTCATCAGGTTGGGATCGCCGACGCGCGCGCCCCACGCCGGCACGATCGTTTGCGCGAGCGCGGCGGCGAGGGCGAGGACGAGGGCGAAATGGCCGATCTCGACGATCACTTGGCGTTCGCCCCTTCTTGCCAGCGGCCTTGCTTCTTCAGCGCTTCGACGACCTCCCGCGGCATGTAGCGCTCGTCGTGCTTGGCGAGGATCTGGTCGCCTGCGACGCGGTCGGGAGCGGCGAGCACGCCTTCGACCACCACGCCCTGGCCCTCGCGGAAGAGGTCCGGGATGTTGGCGAAGCACGCGCCCAGGCAATTGACGGCGACGGTCTTCGTCCCGTCGGTCACGGCGAAGGTCAGCCTGTCGTCGGCGCGAACCACCGAGCCCGACTCGACCAGTCCGCCGACCCGCAGCCGCGTCCCCGGCTGCACGTTCTTTTCGGCGATCTCCACCGGCGTCAGGAACAGCGAGAGGCTGTCCTTCATCGCGTAAAGGCCGAGGCCGACGGCGCAGCCGATTACCGCGAGGGCGGCGGCGATCACCGCGAGGCGGCAACTCTTCCGGGTCAATTGGCGTCTCCGAGGCCGAGGTCGTGGGCGAGCGCATCGAGGCTCGCCACCGCGTTGGCGTCGGGCGCGAGCGCCTTGCGGGCGTGCGCCAGCGCTGTCTTGGCCCTGTCGCCCTGATGCAGGACCGTATAGGCGCGAATAAGGCGAGCCCATTCGTCGAGGCTGCCGCCGTTCGTCTCGAGGCGGCCAGCGAGCCGGCTCACCATGCCCTCGATCATGGCTTGCTGGTCAGGCGAGCCGAGCGCAGGCGCGTCAGTCGTTTCGGGCTGCGGCTCGCCCTTGAGCGCGGCCAGGCGCGTCTTGACCGCGCCGAGCCAAGCCGCATTTGGCGGCGCATCCGCAGTGAGCGCCTCCAACGCTTTGATGGCGTCGGCCTTGCGTCCGTCCTGCTCGGCTGCAAGGGCCATATAGAACCGCGCCTGCGGCTGGCCAGGATCGGCCGACAAGGCCTCGCCGAACGCCTCGCGCGCTTTCTCGACGACGATTCCGCCGGCTGCTGCGACCAGCGCCTCGCCATAGGCCGAACGGCGGTCCGCATCCCCGCCGAGAAGCCTCAGCGCCTCTGAATAGGCGTGCGCCGCGTCCTCGTAGCGTTCGAGTCGCATGTAGACCGGGGCGAGGACAGCCCAACCCTTGCCATCGTCCGGCTCGGCGATCAGGTGTCTTTCGACCCCCGCGACCGCCGCCTCGATGTCCGTGGCTGCGTGGGCCGCGGGCTCGCGAGTCGCGAGCGGCTCGTCGCGCATCTGCGGCTGGCCGAGAAGGGCATAGAGCGGGAAGACGAGCGCAGGGACGCCGACGACGACCAGTAAGGCGGCCGCGAGCCGATTGTGACCTCGCGACCCGGACGCCGGAGGCGGCCCTGCGTCGCCCGCAGCGAGAAGCCGCCGAGCGGTCTCGGCGCGCGCGCTCCCGGCTTCCCCTTGCGGCAATTGTCCCCGCTCGACGTCACGCTGGATCTCGTCAAGCTGCGCCTTGTAGAACGCGGCTTCGCTGGCGGTCCGGGCGTCCTCTTCCGTTGCCGGAGACGCGCGCAGCAAGGGCCAAATCGCAGCGAGGACCGCAAAAGCAGTCAATCCCGCCAAGACAAACCACAGCATAGGAACCCTCAGAGCCGGTCCAAAGGACCACGCAAAGTCCGCGCTCCGTTACCGCAAAACCGAGGCAAGGTCTCGCAAAAACGCTAGCTCGTCATCTTCCAGCCGCCGTCCGGTTGCTTGCAGGCGACCCCTTGACCGCGATTCGGCCGTCCGGCGACATAGATGGTCTGCGCGTAAGTCCGGCAGCCGGCGCCCGTCTCGGCGCCCGGCTCGACAAAGCCGAACACGCCGTGAGCGCCGCGCCACGAGCGGCGCAGTCCGGAATCGAGGGCGGCGAGCTGCGCCTGCCAGGCAGACTGGAGGTCGGCGTCCGTAAGCGTGGCGCCGACCGGCCCGCCGAGAACGCCGCCAAGGGCCGCGCCGGTCGGAATTGGCGGCGGCGGCGACGCCGTTGCGACCGCTGTCGCGCTCGGCGCGGCCGGCGCGGCCGCCGGCGGCGCCCCGACTGAGGTCGGCGGCGCCACAGCGGCGGTTTGCGGCGGTAGGGAAACGACCGGGTTCTGCCTCACGCTCTCCCCGAGACCGGCGCAGCCCGCCAGCGCCGGCGCCGTCAGCGCAGCAATCAACAGAATTCTGCCGCTCATCGTCCTCGAGCCCCCGGATGGTGAAGCCGTCCATAATACGCGTCCGTACGCCGCGAAAGTCATTCTCTTGTCAGACCTGCTCTTGTCCTGCTCGCTCTTGTCCCCGGGCGCCGCGACGACGTCTCGCTCAGAGGCAGGGCAGACGCAGGATCGCCCTGAGACCGCCGAGCGGGCTCGCGTCAAGTTCAAGCGAGCCGCCATAGATCGACGCCAGTTCCACGACGATCGAGAGGCCGAGTCCGGACCCGGGCCGCGACTTGTCGAGCCGCTTGCCGCGCTCGAGCGCCTCGGCCCGCGCAGCGGCCCCCAGACCGGGACCGTCGTCGTCGATCTCCGCAATCAGGTGCGGCGCGGGGTCCTTGCCCGCAGCGGGCGCGCGCCGGGTTCGGATCGACACGGTCTCGCACGCCCATTTGCCGGCGTTGTCCAGCAGGTTGCCGATCAGGTCGGTCAGGTCCTGCGCTTCGCCGCGGAACTTAAGGCCCTCCTGCAGGTCGGCCTTGAAGCTCAACCCCCGCTCGGCGTGCAGCTTCTCGAATGTGCGGACGAGCCTGTCGACCACGGGCTTGACTTCCGTGGCGAGCCCAACGGTGCGCGCTCGCGCGGCCGCGCGAGCGCGGTCGAGATAAAACCCGACCTGCTGGCGCATGATTTCCGTCTGCTCGCTGACCTTCTCCTTCAAATTGGAGCTTCCCGAATCCGCCTCGTTGATCAGGACGCTGAGCGGGGTTTTCAGAGCGTGTGCGAGGTTGCCGACCTGAGTGCGGGCCCGCTCCACGATCTCCCGATTGGCGTCGATGAGTTGGTTCACCTCGACTGCGAGCGGCGCAACGTCCTGCGGAAATTCGCCTTCGATGCGATCCGCTTCTCCCCGTCGGATAGCGGCGACCCCCTCGCGCAGCACGCGAAGAGGCCGCAGTCCGTAGCGGACGGCGAGCGCCGTCGAACCAATCAGCGCCATCGCGAGCGTCAGGAAGGTCCCCGCGAGCGCCCATTCGAAGCTGCGCTCCTGCGCCTGGATGACATCGGCGTTGGCGGCCACCTGGACGAGAAAGCGCCCCTCTTCGCCGGCGTCGATCTGGCGCTCGACCATACGCAGTTCGTGTCCGCCGGGTCCGATGACATAGCCGCTGAGAATGTCGCCGTGATCCGGCGACACAGCGACGAGATGGGGCAGTTGCGTGGCGAAAAGCGACGGGGAGGCCCGGATTTCAGGGGGGTCGGCGTCCACGCGAGTGATCTGCCAGTACCACCCGGAAAAGGCGAGTTCGAACTGAGGCGCGATTCCCATCGGGGCCGGCGCCGCGCCCTTGGTCTCCTCGCCTGCCGCCAGATTGGCGACCAGCGCCTTCAGATAGACGCCGAGCTGGTCATCGAAATTGGCCTCAGTCCAGCGGGCGTTGAGCGCGCTCAAGCTGAAGCCCGCAAGCGCCAGAATGAGCGTGCTCCAGAACGCCGCCGACAGGAATAGCCGCGCGGCGATCGAACGAGCGGCGAACGTCAACCGCATCGAGGATCAGGGGACCTCGCGCACGGCTCCGCGCGCGGCGCTGGTGGCGAAAGCGGCATAGGCGCGCAGAGCCTGCGAAACCTTGCGGGCGCGCGGTTTCGCGGGCTTCCAGGCGGCCTCGCCTCTGGCCTCCATCGCTCGGCAGCGCTCGGCGAGCCTCGCCTCGTCGACGATCAGGCTGACCGAGCGGGCGGGGATGTCGATCTCGATGCGGTCCCCCTCTTCGATGAGCGCAATCGCCCCTCCCTCGGCGGCCTCCGGCGAGACATGGCCGATCGAGAGCCCGGACGTGCCCCCTGAGAAACGCCCATCGGTGATCAGCGCGCACGCCTTGCCGAGCCCGCGCGACTTCAGATAGCTCGTCGGGTACAGCATCTCCTGCATGCCGGGACCGCCGCGCGGACCCTCGTAGCGGATCACCACCACGTCGCCCGCGGCGACTTTGCCGTTCAGGATCCCCTGCACGGCGTCGTCCTGGCTTTCGAAGATGCGCGCGGGACCGACGAACTTGAGGACGCTTGCGTCGACGCCCGCGGTCTTCACGATGCAGCCGTCGAGCGCGATATTCCCCTTCAGCACCGCGAGGCCGCCGTCC
Organism: uncultured Alphaproteobacteria bacterium; assembly: GCA_963816065.1. Taxonomy (GTDB): domain Bacteria; phylum Pseudomonadota; class Alphaproteobacteria; order Rhizobiales; family Beijerinckiaceae; genus Roseiarcus. Next base: position 29,254 of record CAWFJG010000030.1, read on the forward strand.
TTGAGGAACGCGTGCTCGGCGTCGCGGATGACGCCTTCCTTCCGGTCTTCGTCGAGCGAGGGGTAGCGCGCCGACTGACTGAAGGCCACCTGTGTCGGGATCCCGCCGGGCGCGGCGCAGAAAAACTCGCGGGTCGCGCTGCTCGACGTCCGCTTGATGTCGTGGCGCGACAGCGCATGCTCGAGCAACTCTGCGTGAACCATGCGCACGTCCCGGTTGAGCAGGCCCGCCCGATCGAGTTCGCCGAGAATGCCCATGATGCCGCCGGCGCGATGCACGTCCTCGATGTGAACGTCGGCGACCGACGGCGAGACCTTGCATAGAACGGGCGCCCTGCGCGACAGGCGATCGATGTCGGCCATGGTGAAGGGAATCTCGGCCTCGTGCGCGGCGGCGAGCAGGTGCAGCACGGTGTTGGTCGAGCCGCCCATCGAGATGTCGAGGGTCATCGCGTTTTCGAACGCTCGGAAACTGGCGATCGATCGCGGCAGCACGCCCGCGTCGTCCTCCTCGTAGTAGCGGCGCGCGAGATCGACGATGAGATGGCCGGCTTCGACGAACAGACGCCTGCGGTCGGCATGCGTCGCAACCACGGTGCCGTTGCCGGGAAGCGAAAGCCCGAGCGCCTCCGTCAGGCAGTTCATCGAATTGGCGGTGAACATGCCCGAGCAGGAGCCGCAGGTCGGACAAGCGGAGCGCTCGATCACCGCGACGTCGGCGTCGCTCACATTCTCGTCCGCCGCCGCCACCATTGCGTCGATCAGGTCGACCGTGCGGGCGCCCGTCGAGAGCTTGACCTTTCCGGCCTCCATCGGACCGCCGGAAACGAACACCGCGGGGATGTTGAGCCGCAGCGCGGCCATCAGCATGCCCGGCGTGATCTTGTCGCAGTTCGAGATGCAGACCAGGGCGTCGGCGCAATGCGCGTTGACCATGTATTCGACGCTGTCCGCGATGACCTCGCGCGACGGCAACGAGTAGAGCATTCCGTCGTGTCCCATCGCGATGCCATCGTCGATGGCGATGGTGTCGAACTCCTTGGCGACGCCGCCCGCCGCCTCGATCTCGCGCGCAACCAATTGACCGAGGTCCTTGAGGTGGACGTGGCCGGGTACGAATTGGGTGAAGGAATTGGCGACCGCGATGATCGGCTTGCCGAAATCGCCGTCCTTCATGCCGGTCGCGCGCCAGAGGCCGCGCGCGCCAGCCATGTTGCGGCCGTGCGTCGAGGTGCGGGAACGATAGGAGGGCATGTGCGAGCCTGCAGGAAGAAATGCGACGGCGCCCGGAGCGCCGGAAGCGGTCTTCTCGCATTTTCCACCGACCGCCAGCAAGGGCCGCTGCGACAAATCGAGCCAGGGCGCGACGGGTTCCGCTCGGCAGGGCCAGCGCCGATCGCAGAGGCGGTCCGCGCAACCCGCAAAATTCGCGGCGATTCGGAGGTGCTCCTCACTCCTCCGCGGTCAACGGAATCCCGCCGATTTTCGTCTGACGAGACGCGTAGAAGCGGATCGTCAGCTCGATGTCTTTCGGGAGATCGGCCGCCATCCTGCAGTGGTTGCCGGATCCGTCTTCGACGATAAGCGTACAGCGCCCGAGCCGTGGGTTGACAGAATTTATATTTACAATGCAGGATTTAACCGCAGCAAAATCGATGATTTGCTGTGATTGAACTGTTTCTCCAAATAAGCTCAGGCCGAGCCAGCGAGTATGCCGGCGCGCTCCGGCCCCCGCGCAAGCGTCGTGTGTCCTGCGTCATAAGGCCTTTCATGTACGCGAGCCGAACTTCAGTCGCTTCGGAACGCAGGTCCGGGAACGCAACGCCCCGGAATCGGCAGGCCGGCGGGCAATCCGCTCGCGGCCGTGGCGGACGGGAACTGCAGCGCCATGAGCATGGCTTTGAATCTCTAGCGCAAGGACATCGAGGCGATCGCACCGTTCATGGCCCGCCTAGAACGCCACGCGCCGCTGTTTACCGCCGCCGTACGGTTCTATTACGCCGCCCCGGCACCCGTTCGATAGGCGAGCGACGACCGATCTGAAACAGGACGATGGCTCGCCGCTCCGGCGAGGGACGCCAATCCCAGAGGATCAGGAGGGTGAACATGAACGATCGCAACGGCCGAAGACACTATAAAATCGCCGTGATACCAGGCGACGGGATCGGGAAGGAAGTCGTGCCGGAGGGTTGCGCGGTTCTCGAGGCGGCGGCCAGGCAGCACGGCTTCGATCTCACCCTCGATGCGTTCGCTTTCGCATCATACGATTACTACTCCCGGCACAGGCAAATGCTTCCGGACGACTGGAAGGAGTTGATCGGCTCGCATGACGCAATCTTCTTTGGCGCGGTCGGCTGGCCAGAGAAGATTCCCGATCACACCTCGCTGTGGGGCTCGCTGTTGCAGTTTCGGCGTGAATTCGACCAATACGTCAATCTCCGCCCGGCCCGGCTCCTGCCGGGTATCCCGTCGCCTCTCGCAAACCGTCGGCCCGGAGACATTGACTTCTACGTCGTGCGGGAAAACACGGAGGGCGAGTATTCGTCAATCGGTGGTAAGATGTTCGCCGATACGTCGCGTGAGTTTGTTATCCAGGAAACTGTCATGACGCGTGTCGGCGTCGACCGGATACTGAAGTTCGCGTTTGAACTCGCGCAAAGCCGACCAAAGAAGCATCTCACGTCTGCGACCAAGTCAAACGGCATATCGATCACCATGCCGTATTGGGACGAACGCGTGAAGGCGATGGCGCAGCCCTACCCCAGCGTGAGGGTGGACAAGTACCACATAGACATTCTGGCCGCCCAATTCGTCCTTCATCCCGATTGGTTCGATGTGGTGGTTGGCTCCAATCTGTTTGGAGACATCCTTTCCGATCTGGGTCCGGCTTGCGCAGGCGCGATCGGCATCGCGCCGTCGGCAAATATCAATCCGGAACGACGGTTTCCGTCTTTGTTCGAGCCCGTCCATGGGTCGGCGCCTGATATTGCCGGACAGGGGATCGCGAATCCAATCGGCCAAATCTGGTCGGCCGGGATGATGCTTGATCACCTTGGGGAGCAGGCCGCTGCTGCGGACATCGTGACCGCGATCGAACATGTGCTGGCGGAGCCGGCCCTCAGAACGCGCGATCTTGGCGGCTCAGCGAGTACGCGGGAGTGCGGCGCCGCAGTTGTCCGCGCTCTCCGTTGATGCGACGTTTCTACTGGTCGACGCGGAACTTGTCGTTCTCGGCTCGGCTTCATCGGCGCCGTCGGTCGCTTTCCGCCGGTTTGCCGCCGCGCCTTTCGTGCAGCGATCATCACAAGCGAACGCTCGCGCCGGGTCCGCAGGTCCCTCGTCGCATCAATCCCCGTCGCCGCCCCTGTCGCCGTCGCGCATGCGAAATTCGGAGGCTTGCGGTGCAAAATATTGTGTAAATCAGAATTCTGCTGTATCGTCTTTCACATTCGACCAAATGAGGCCGCCGCGGGCGGCGGGCGAGGACGGCATGGACGAGACGACGAGGGGACACACCGCGACCTTCACCCGGGCGGAGCGGACCCGACGCATGCTCGACTGCCTGCGCGAGGGCTGGGGCTATCGCGACGTCGCCAGCATGGAAGGGCTTTCGGAGCGGCGGGTGCGCCAGATCGTCGGCGCCCATGTCCGGCGCTCGGAGCCGGTCGACGAGGACATCCACGCCGCCCTGCAGATCGAGCGGCTGGAGTTCGCCGTCAAAATGGCGGGCGACGCTCTGGCGAAGGGCGATGTCCGGGCGATCGCCCCGTACATCAAGGCGATCGACCGGCTCGACGCCTATCAGACGCGCGCCCGCAAGGCCGCGCCGCAGCCGTCGCAGGAGGCCGACGCGCTGGTGGTCGAGATGCTCGTCGACCGGATCCAGCTCGGCATCGAGGCCGAGATGGCGGCGGCCAAATCGCCCGGTCCGGCCGCCGCGCCGGACCCCGGCATGGAGGCCGAGGCCGCCCCGCCGCTCGCCGGGCCGGACGGGCCGATCGCGCCCGCTGCGCCGCCGGCGGCCGCCGCGCCGCCGGCCGAGCCCGCGAGCGCCGTCGTCGCGGCCCCCGCGCCGCCCGCCGCTGGAGCGGAGCCGTCGCCGCCGCCAACTCCGGCGATGTACGTTCCCGCGTTCTGCAGGCCGGAGATGTCGAATTTCTCGCTGTCGAACATTAGCCCCTTCTTCTGGGGGTAACGCCTTGATAAGTCTCGTTTCGCGGAAATTTTTGGCGATATTATAGTTGACGGACCCATGATCTAGTGATACATTTGATCAGTAAATGAAATTACGGATTGCGTGTCATGTCTAAGTCGGTTCTCGACGCCAAGGCGCTTCATGATGAAGCGGCGGCGTACGATTGGGTCGAAGCGCGGCTTTGGCCGAATGGACTGTCTGCCCGCATTGCGGGGCGGTCGATCGCATTTCCAAGATGCAAGGGGCGAGCACCCGGATCGGCTGTTACAAATGCTACCACTGCCGGAAGAAGTTCACCGTCAAGGTCGGGACCGTGTTCGAGGACTTGCATGTCCCGATGCACCTTTGGCTTCAGGCCGTCTATCTCATGTGCTCGTCGAAGAAAGGGGTGTCAAGCAACCAGCTCCACCGCACTCTCGGCGTTACACTGAAAACCGCATGGTTCATGTCGCACCGTCTCCGAGAGGCGATGCGAGTTGTCGGCGCTGATCCTATGGGCGGCGAGGGGTCCATCGTCGAGGCGGATGAGACCTTCATCGGCCGCAAGGAAGGCGTTGAGGTCAAACGCGGCGGAGCCCACAAGAACGTCGTCCTGACTTTGGTTGAGCGCGGCGGCGCGGCTCGCTCGTTCCACGTCGAGCGGGCGACCGTTGCGGAAGTGGTCCCGATCGTGAAGGCCAACATCGAGCGCGAAAGCCACCTTATGACCGACGAAGCGTCACACTACACCCGTGTCGGCAAGAAGTTCTCCGCTCACGGCGTCGTTGACCACTCGCGCAAGGAATACGCTTACACTGACCGGGAGACCGGCGTCTCCGTCGGGATCAACACCGTCGAGGGCTACTACAGCATCTTCAAGCGCGGCATGATCGGCATCTACCAGCATTGCAGCGAGAAGCACCTGCATCGCTATCTCGCGGAATACGATTTCCGTATTCGAAAGTTCATGCGGGATTGCAGAGTTTTCGCAGCATGAGGCGGATAGAGGCGAAACGCAGGAACGTGAGGGCTGTGAGGTTGAGGTTCTCCCAATCCTTGGCGAGCCTTCGGCAGCGGTTGAGCCAGGCGATCGTTCGCTCGACGATCCAACGCTTGGGCAGCTTGACAAACCCCTTCGCCTGATCGGATCGTTTGACGATGTCTATCTTGAGGTGAGCCAAAATCTTGGCGACCGCTTCGGCGAAGATCGGCCCTTGGTACGCGGCGTCGGCGAACAGTTTTTCAAGATAGGGGAAGCGGCCGAGCCCGTCGAAAGCAACAAAGCGCCGCCGTCGCGATCCTGGACGTCGGCGGAATGAACGATAGCCTGCATCAGCAGCCCTTGGGTGTCGACGAGAAGGTGACGCTTCTTGCCCTTGATCTTCTTTCCTGCGTCGAACCCGTGCGGGTCAATCGAGGCCCCCCTTTTTCGGCGCTTTTCACGCTCTGGCTGTCGATGATGGCGACGGTTGGACTGGCCTCGCGTTCGGCCTGCTCGCGGCATTTTTCGTAAAGCGCGTCATGCACGCGATCCAGAACGCCATCAATGCCCCAGTCGTGAAAGTAACGATAGACGGTGCTGTGCGGCGGCAAATCCTTGGGAAGATAACGCCATTGGCATCCGGTGCTCAGCACGTACAGCACGGCGTTGAGCGCCTCACGCATGTTGGTTTCTCGTCTCGGCCTCCCCGCCTCGCTGGAGGAATGAGCGGTTCGACATGCGCCCACTCCTCGTCCGTCAGATCGCTCGGGTATCGCAGATGATCGCGCTTGTATTTCGCTCGGTTCTTGTTCTATCCGTCGCGTGGAAGAAAAATCCGTCTTGATTTTCCGGATGCACGTATCGATTCACGAGAGCGCCATTGCTGGTTAACCTCTGGCCATTGAAGATCGCCATGGACGATGACGCCCGCGACGCAGAGATGCTGCGCCGCGTAATTCGTTCCGGCCTCGTCCAAATAGATCAAGCGCACAAGATTGCGTCCGAGAAGCGGCCCCCTCACGGTAGCACCTTGGGTCCGTGAAGTGCAATATCGCAAATTTTTTGCAACTTTTTGAAGGCCATGGAAATTTTTGGAAGGCCCGGCGGAAGGAAAGTGAAGGCTTTGGAAGCCGTTTGAAGGAAATGGAAGCCGCGCCGGCGCTCGCTGATCGCGTGCGTCTCGTCCAGGTCGTGCGTCCGCCGTCAGTCGCTTTGTGTTGTCGACGCCGCCGGTTGGTCGCCGCGAAACGGGGGCAAGGTCTTGGCCTCGGCGACCTTCTTCGCCACGACGGAAAGCATTCCGCGCATGAGGTCGAAGGCCCGTTGCTCATCCCTCTTCTCGATCGCGAGGAGAATCTCGCCGTGCGCGTCGAGATCGCCGACAGAATGGCCGAAAATCGCGTTGGTGATCGGGGCGGTCAGCGAAAGCGCGGTTCGCACCAGGGCGCCGAGGGGCTGATAGAAACGATTGCTCGTCGCCGCGATGATGGCCTCGTGGAAACGGCAATCGGCTTCGACCGGGTCGTAGCGGCCCGCCGCCGATTCTCGCATGAAGCCGTAAGCCTCGTCGATTCGGGCAAGTTGAGTCGGGTCCGCTCGCCGCGCCGCGAGGGCGGCGGCCTCAGGCTCGAAACCCAGCCGCAGTTCGAGGAGTTCAACGACAATCTCGCGGTCGGGCGGACTCTCCCGCAGCCATCGCAGCACGTCCGAATCGAGAAGGTTCCAATCGGAGACCGGCCGCACCTCAGTGCCTCGCCGCGGGCGCGAACCGACCAAGCCTTTGGCCGTCAGCATCTTGATGGCTTCACGGACCGCGGTCCGGCTGATCCGAAGCTCGGACGACAGAGCGCCCTCGTTGGGAAGGGTATCGCTGACGGCGAAACGACCCGCGACGATCTCGTGTCCGAGGCGGTTGACGAGCTCGACGGTTATGTTTCCAGAGCCAAAGCTGCCGAACGCCCGGTGGGCCCTCGGCATGTCGCGTTTGGCGTGCGGACCCCCGCTCGTCGTCCGTAAGCCCACAAGTCCGTCCCGGTGGCGTGGCGCCATTCGCAGTTTCCAAACCTTAAGTCGAGCCGTCGTTCCGACGTCAACGAGAGCTTCGCTCAGATCGCGCTCGTGATCCCGCCGTCCACGTAAATCATCTGCCCGGTGACGAAGCTCGACGCGTCCGAAGCCAGAAAGATCGCCGCCCCGATCAGCTCGTCCATTTCGCCCCATCGGCCGAGCGGCGTCCGGCTTACCAGCCAGTCCGAGAATGCGGGGTTCTTCGTCAACGCCTCGTTGAGGTCGGTGCGGAAATAGCCGGGCGCGAGCCCGTTGACCCTCACGCCCGAGGCGCCGAGCTCCGCCGCCATGGCCTTTGTCATCATCTTCATCGCACCCTTTGAAGCTGTGTAGGGCACGATCGACGGACGGCCAAGCTCGCTTTGCACCGAACAGATGTTGATGATCGAACCTCGCGACCGCGCAATCATGCCCGCCGCCGCCGCCTGCGCGACGAAAAATGGGCCGTAGACGTTGGAGCGCATGATCGCGTCAAATCGCTCGGCCGGGAAATCGACGAAGGGCGCGCGATACTGGATTCCCGCGTTGTTCACGACGATGTCGAGCGCGCCGAACTGCTCTTCGATTTGCTTGACCGCGCGGATGACGGCCGCACGGTCGCCCACATCTGCGATCGACGTCGAGGCGGCGAGCCCCTCGTCCTTCAGATCGCGCGCGGCCGTTTCCGTTCGCTCCCGGTCGCGACCGTTGAGAACGACGGTTGCGCCGGCGCGCGCCAGGCCGCGGGCGAGACAAAATCCGATGCCCCGGTTGGAGCCCGTCACCAGAGCGACTTTTCCATTTAGCGAAAAAAGGGCGTCGAGGTAACTCAATGGCGGTTCCTATCGGGCCTTGCTTCGGCCGCTAAAACTGGAGATGGACTTTGACCGAGCGGGTCTTGTCCGCTGCAAGATCGAAGGCAGGCGTCGGATCGGAGGCGGGGACGGTGGCGGTCACGAGCGCTGCGACCTGAGCGGCGTTACGAGCGATATAATCGATCGCGACGCGGAATTCATCATCGAAGCGGAAGGCGCCGATCACATTGATCTCCTTGGTCACGATCGTTGACACGTTGATTTCGGGCCGCGCGCCCTGGCCGATGCAAACCAGGGTTCCACGCGGCTTGACGAGGTCGAGCGCCGAAACGGTGGCCTCCGCGCTGCCTGACGCCTCGAAGATGATGTCGAAGGTTCCCTTGCCCTCGCCCAGGCCGGCGAAGCGGTCGGCCTCCCTTGCGACGTTGATCGTTTCGTCGGCCGCGAGGTCGGCTACGCGGCGCAAGGGCTCGTCGATCAGATCGGCGACGGCGACCCACCCCGCGCCGGCGCCCCGCGCGACAAGGGCCATGATCGTGCCGATCGGCCCGGCGCCCAACACCAATAGCCTCTTGCCCAGCAGCGAACCGGCCCGCGTCGCGGCGTGCAGGCACACTGCGACCGGCTCCGCGAAAGCGGCCTCGCCGAGAGTCAGCGCGTCGGGAATCGGAATCGCTTGTTCCGCGCTGCAAACCAGCGCCTCGCGAAAGGCGCCGTCGATATGCGGAGTTCGCATCGCGCTGCCGTAGAAGCGCATGTCCGAACAATGGTTGCGAAGGCCCCTCCGGCAAAAGGCGCAGACACCACACGACAGGCTCGGATTGACGACGACGCGCTGGCCGACTCGGAGGGGATTCACGTCGCGGCCGGCTTCGATGACGACGCCGGCGATCTCGTGCCCCAGAACCATCGGATGACGAAGCCTGACAGCGCCGAATCCGCCGTGGCGGTAATAGTGAAGGTCCGATCCGCAGATACCTCCGACCCCGATCTTCACCCGCACGTCGTTCGGGCCGAGGGGCTGGTCCGCCACCTCCTCGTAACGCAGGTCCTTGGGGGCATGGATGACAATGGCTTTCATGGATCGCGACCTAAATGTTGAGATCGAACGTCGAATATTCGCGCATGATCAATCCGGTCGTGACAAGGAAGGCGTCGCGCGGCATCGATCTCGAGGACGCTCCGAGGCGCAGTTCCGAGGGGCGGCGTCGGTGCCAGGGCGCAATGTCGTAGTAGCGCACGCCGGCGGACCAAGCAGATTCTAGCGCAGACTGCGCCGTCGCCTTCGAGAGCGTCTCAAACAGGTTGCCGAGCGGCCCGCCGCCCTGCCCGAGAGGCGGCGACCAAAGACCTGTTGTTCCAACCTGCATCCTCGACGTCAAATCGACAGGCACTTGTCCACTTCCTCCTTGGGACGCAGCGCTAACAAGGAGCGCGCCAAAACGCCGCACGGACCGAAACATCGGCGGCTTGACTCATATGATTTATACTATAAAACGGCGAAATGTGAAGGCCGCAATCGGGCCCGTTCGTCGCGCGAAGGCGGGACAGGATTTGACATAGGCTCGGGCTGGGGCGCGCGCGTTCGGTTCGGTCGAACAAGGGAGGGAGGAAAATGGCGTTGAAGAAGATTCTCGCAGGAGGCCTTGCAGCGACGCTGGCGCTCACCGTTTCCATGGCTTCGGCCGCCGAGAAGAAGACGCTCGTCTTCGTGGTCAACGGCGCTTCGGACTTCTGGAAGATCGCCGAAGCCGGAGTGAAGAAGGCGCAGGCGGAGCTGCCGAATTACAATCTCGAATTCAAGTATCCCGAGCAGGCCGCCGCCGCGGTCCAGCAGCGCGTCATGGAGGATCTTGTCGCCTCCGGTGCGGCAGGCGTCATGGTCAGCGCGGTCGATCCGAAGAACCAGACGGATGGCCTGAACAAGATCGCTTCTCAGACCTTGCTCTTCACCACCGACAGCGACGCCCCCCAGTCGAAGCGCGTCGCCTACATCGGCTCTTCCAACACCGATCTCGGAAAAGAAGCCGGCAAGCTGATGCTGAAGGCGCTGCCCGACGGCGGAAAATGCGTCGGCTTCGTGGGACTGCCCGGCGCCGACAACGCCCGGGAGCGCATCGACGGCGTCAAGGAAACGCTCAAGGGCTCAAAGGTGGAGCTTATCGACGTGCGCGGCGACGAAATCGACCAAACACGCGCCAAGCGCAACGTCGAGGACGCGCTCGCCGCCAACCCGAACATCAGCTGCCTCGTCGGCTTCTATTCCTACAACACGCCGCGCATCTATGAGGTGCTGAAGGAGGAAGGCAAGCTCGGTCAGATCAAGGTCATCGGCTTCGACGAGGATCCGATCGTGCTTGGTGGCGTGAAGGAAGGATCGATCGTGGGCACGGTCGTCCAGCAGCCGTTCGAGTGGGGCTATCAGGGAATGAAGCTGATGGCGAAGGTCCTCGAGGGCGACAAGTCTGGCGTTCCGGCGAACGGCGTCATCATCGTCCCGGGCAAGGTCATCGATCAGTCAAATGTCGACGGCTTCATGGGCTCGATGAAGACGATGCTCGGCAAATAAAACGAGACGAAGGCCGGCGCCGCCGATCGGCGCCTGCCCCCGAGGCTTGAGCGGTCTCATGAATTTTCTCGAACTCGTCGAGATCGCGAAGTTCTACCCAGGCGTGACTGCGCTCGATGGCGTGACTCTGTCGGTCGCATCGGCCGAGGTGATCGGCTTCGTCGGGGAGAACGGCGCCGGTAAATCGACGTTGATGAAAGTGCTCGGCGGCGTCGCTCAGCCGTCCGCCGGCTGCATCCGCGTCGACGGCGTCGAGCGTAAGCCTTTCACCGTGGCCGACGCGATGCGCGCGGGCATCGCCTTCGTTCATCAGGAACTCAACGTCTTCGACAATCTCGACGCCGCCGGAAACGTGTTCATCGGCCGAGAGCCACTCGCTGGCGGCTTTCTCAAGCTCATTGATCGCAAGAAGCTCTATGCGGCCGTGCAACCGCTGCTCGACCGGTTGGGCGTGGATTTCGAACCGGACACGCCCGTCGGGGAGATGTCGCTGGCGCAGCGTCAGTTGCTGGAGATCGCGAAAGCGCTTTCGCTGAACGCCCGCCTCGTCATCATGGACGAGCCGACGTCGTCGCTCACCCTTTCCGAGACCGAGCGGCTGATGCGCGTGATCGCCTGGCTGAAGGCGCAGGGCGTCAGCGTGATCTACATCTCGCATCGGCTGAACGAGGTGGAGGCCTGCGCGGATCGCGTCGTCGTGCTGCGCGACGGGCGAATAGTCGGGGAGCTGGATCGCGCGAGCATCAGCCACGACGCGATGATCCGTCTGATGATCGGACGGGATCTGAAGGCTCTCTATATCGATCCGGCTCCCAATCGCCCGAAAGGGACGACCCTCGAAATGGCGGGCGTCCGCACGGCGGCCTACCCCGACCAGGAGGTGAGCCTTGAAATGCGCGGCGGGGAGATCCTCGGCCTTGCGGGCCTTGTCGGCTCTGGCCGAACGGAACTCGCGCGCGCGATCTTCGGCATCGACCGGCTGCGCGGCGGCGTCTTGAAAATGAATGGCGAACCGATCGAGATCCGAACCCCGCGCGAGGCGATCGAGCGCGGCCTCTTTCTCGTTCCCGAGGATCGCAAGCAGGCCGGCCTGCTGCTCGACGCGTCCATCGCTCAGAATATCTCGCTCCCCGATCTGCGCTCTTACTCGCGCGCCTTCCTCGTGCGCAATCAGCAGGAGCTCGACAACGCGAATCGGCAGAAGGAGCGCCTCGACATCAAGGCGCCGACAGTGACGGCGGACGTCGGGACCCTTTCGGGCGGCAACCAGCAGAAGGTCGTTCTCGCCAAATGGCTGTCGATGCAGCCCAAGGTGATCATCTTCGACGAGCCGACGCGGGGCGTCGACGTCGGCGCCAAGCAGGAGATCTACCTGATCATGCGGGCACTCGCGGACGCCGGCGTCGCCGTCCTCATGATTTCGAGCGACATGGAAGAGGTGGTCGGAGTGAGCGACCGGATAGCCGTCGTGCACGAAGGCCGGATCAGCGGCATTCTTCAGCGCTCGGAATTCAGCGAACGCAATGTCCTGCAGCTTGCGGTCGGCCTCAGGGCGAATTGAAGGCGGCGATGTTCAAAAAAGACCTTGGCCTGCTTGTGCTCATCCTGGTTATCGGGACCGCCGTCGCCCTGATCAACCAGCGATTCCTGCTGCCGGGCAACCTGTCCAATACGGCTAACCAGATCGGTCTGTTCGGCCTCTTCTCGATCGGCGAGGCCTTCGTCGTCATCACGAGCGGAATCGATCTTTCGGTCGGCTCGCTGATCGCGCTTCTCGGTACGATTTTCATCGACCTCATCGTCAATCACAATGTGAACTGGGTGCTCGCCGTGCTGGCCATTCTGGCTGGCGGATGCGCTCTCGGCGCGGTTCACGGCCTGCTGATCACGCGAATGCGGCTGCAGCCGTTCGTCGTCACCCTCTGCGGCCTGCTGATCTATCGGGGTGTTGCGCGCTATTACACGCAGGATGCGACCGCCGGTTTCGGCTTCGGGGTGAGCTTCCCGACACTCGAGTGGCTGACCGCCGGCCGCAGCGACGTGTTGGCGTTCTTCGGCCCGCTGGTCGGCTATCGAGGGGCGACGATCGCCATTCCCCACAGCCTCGTCGCGCTCGTCGTTGTCGCCATCGCCGCCGGAGTGATGCTGCACCGGTCGATCTTCGGCCGCTACCTTTTCGCCGTCGGTAAGAACGAGGAAGCGGCGCGATATTCCGGCATCAACTCGGATCGCATCGTCGTCTCCGCCTATGTCATCTGCTCCGGGCTGGCGGCGGTCGCCGCCATCTTTATCGCGATGTACACCCGTTCGATTTCGCCTGCAGTGCACGGCAGCTTCTATGAACTCTACGCGATCGCCGCCGCGGTGCTCGGAGGCTGCTCGCTGCGCGGCGGCGAGGGCTCGATCCTCGGGGTCGTTCTCGGCGCGATTCTCCTGCAGGTGCTGCAGAACCTGGTCAATCTGCTCGGCATTCCGTCGTCGCTGAATTTCGCGGTCATGGGTACGGTCATTCTGATCGGCGTCATCGCCGATCAGCAGTTCGGAGACTATCGCCGGCGGGTCGCCGCCGAGCGGGGGAGGCCCCAGTCCTCGACCGCCGCAGCGAACTTGGGCTCGAGCGTCGGGGGCGGGCAATGAAAGAGTCCCTGACCGGGGTGGTCTTCGACATCCGTGAACTGACCATTCACGATGGTCCCGGACTGCGCACTACGGTGTTTCTCAAGGGCTGCCCGCTTCAGTGCGCCTGGTGCCACAACCCGGAGGGCAGATCCCGGGAGCCCCAGGTTATGCGCGGCCCAAACGGCGATCGGATCGCCGGCCGGAGCTACCGGGCCGACGAGCTGGCCGTTCTCCTGAACCGCCAGGCGCCGCTGCTGATCGACGGCGGGGTAAGCTTCTCCGGCGGCGAACCGCTCATGCAGGCGGCCTTCCTGGAGGGGGTGCTGGAGCGGCTGGAAGGCCTGCACGTGGTCCTGGGCACGACAGGGTTCGCCCCTGCAGAGGATTTCCTGCGGGTGGTCCGCCGCTGCAATCTCGTGCTGTTCGACCTCAAGATCATGGACACGGAGGCGCACCGGCGCTGGACCGGCGCCCACAACCAAGTGATCCTGGACAACCTGGAACGGCTGGCGGATCTGGGCGTGGCCTATTTGATCCGGGTGCCATTGGTGCCCGGGGGTGACCGACACGGAAGCCAATCTGCGCGCCATCGCCCGCCACGTCCGGGACCTGCCCGGGCGGCCGCGGGTGGAGCTGTTGCCTTACAACCGGGCCGCGGGGGGCAAGTACGCGGCCTGCGGCCTGGATTGGCGCCCGGAATATGACGAGAGCCGTCCCGTGCCGGACCGATCTGACGCCCTTTCATGAACTCAAGGTGGACGCGAGGGTCCTATGAGCACAATCCTGGAACAGCGGCGCGCGCCCTGCCGGAACTGTCGCCCCGACTGGCGGAGATGAAACGGCGCATCCGGGCCGGCGAGCACCATCGCTTCCGCAGCGCCGCCACGGTCGACGTCCTGGCTGAATGCGAGCGCGAGGGTCTCGACTGGACCCGGCGGGCAGCCCGGTTGACCCGGCGAATGTGCGAGGCCCAGACCGTGGTGATCGAGCCGGATGAGCGCATCGTCTTCACCCGCACGGTCCGAGCGAATTCCGCCGCTGTACCGTCCGGAGCAAATGGAAAGGCTTCTGGCCGGGCGCACCTTCCACGAGCTCGGGCCCATCAACAACATCTGCGCCGACTGGGGCATGGTTCTGAGCCAGGGCCTGCTCGCCCGCCGTGACGGTCGCCGAGGCCGCCCGGGCCCGCCTGGCCGGCGACCGGGAAGCGGAGACCTTCCTGGACGCCGCGGTGGAGACCATCGACGCGGTGCTGGAACTGGCCCGCCGCTACGCCGCAGCGGCCCGGGCCGCTGGGCCGGGACGATTTGGCCGAGGTGCTGCAACGGGCGCCGGCCCATCCCGCCGCCAGCTTCCACGAGGCGCTCCAGGCCCTGCGTCTGTGCCATGCCGTCCTCTGGCTGAGCGGGCACTACCACTGCGGGCTGGGCCGGCTGGACCAGTATCTTTGGCCGTATCTGGAGGCGGACCTGGCCGAGGGCCGCTCTGGATCTGGCGGAGGCCCAGGAGCTGCTGGAGGAGTTCTTCATCAGCCTGAACAAGGACAGCGACCTCTACCCGGGCATCCAGCAGGGCGACAACGGCCAGTCGCTGATGCTGGGCGGGATGCGCCGGGACGGCGGCGACGGGGTGAACCCGCTCACCGCCATGGCGCTGGAGGCCGGCCGCAAGGTGGCGCTGATCGATCCCAAGATCAACCTGCGCGTGACCCGGGACACCGACTTGGCGCTGCTGGCCAAGGGCGTCGAGTTGACCCGCATCGGCCTCGGCTTTCCCCAGTAGTGCAACGACGAGGTCGTCATCCCAGGCCTGGTGGCCGCCGGCTACGACCTGGAGGACGCCCGCGACTATACCGTGGCCGCCTGCTGGGAGTTCATCATCCCCGGCAAGGGCATGGAGGTGGTGAACATCGGCGCCGTGTCCATGCCGGCTGCGGCGGACCGGGCGATCCGCGCCGGGCTCCAGGCCGGCGAGGGCTTCGACCGGATCCTCGAGCGCGCCGGCGCCGATCTGGCCGAGCAGGTGCGCGGCTTGGCCGAGTCCAGCCGAAAGCTGCTGCTGCCGCCGGCGCCCTGGTACTCGGTGCTGATGGACGGCTGCCTGGAGCGCGGCCGGGACCTCTCCCACGGCCTGAAGTACAACAACTTCGGCATCCACGGCGCCGGCTCGGCCAACGCCGCCGACGCCCTGGCGGCGGTGCGCACCCTGGTCTACGACCAGCGGCGCGTCGATCCGACCCGGCTGATCCGGGCCTTGGACGCGGATTTCCAGGGAGAGGAGGCGCTGCGGACCGAACTGCGCGAGGGCGCGCCCAAGGTGGGCAATCAACGACGACGACGCCGACGGCCTGCTGGTGGACTTGTTCGACCGCTTCGCCGACGCCTGCGCCGCCGCCGGCGACAACGGCCGCGGCGGCCGTTACCGCCCGGGCACCGGCTCGGCCATGTACTACGTCTGGCTGGCGCGCGGCCACGAGGGCATGCGCGAACCCACCGTGGGGGCCACCGCCGACGGTCGGCGCAAGGGCGCGTTCTTCAGCTCGTCCTTGGCGCCTTCGCCGGACGTGCAGGTGCGGGGGCCTCTGAGCGTGCTGCAAAGCTTCGGCAAGCTCGACTACCGGCGCATCTGCAACGGCGGCCCGCTGACCATGGAGCTGGCGGACAGCCTGTTCCGGGGGACGGAAGCGGTCGAGAAGGTGGCCTTGTTTATCCGCGCCTTCGTCCGCTCCGGCTGCCAGCAGATGCAGCTCAACACCCTGAACGTGGACACCCTCCGGGACGCCCAGCGGCATCCCGAGCTGCACCGCAACCTGGTCGTCCGGGTCTGGGGCTGGAGCGGCTATTTCTGCGAACTGGACGAGAGCTACCAGAACCAGATCATCGGCCGGCACATCTATGGCGCCTGAGCGCAGGGAACGCGATGTCAAGAAAGAGCAGAAAAGTGCCTGTCGTCAAACAGTTGTAAATAACGTTGACCATAAGGAGGAAACATAAAACCAATTCCACAATCTGGGATACTCAAGTGTAACTTTCTCTCCAACTCAACGACAACAGCTTCACGGAGTTTTTACTATGAGACGGCTCCTCGCAATGGCCCTCGGCCTGGCCCTTTCCTCAACCATGGCGCTCGCTGAAACACCTTACACGATCGCCTTCAGTTTGAAGACGGTCACCAACGACGACTTCCAGAAAGCCATCGCCGACCTCGATCCAGCAGGCGGTGGAGAAGTCCGGCAACAAATTTCTCCTGGTCACCGCCGGGGACGAGACGGGTGTCTCCATTCAGGTGAACCAGCTGGAGGACCTTATCGCCAAGAAGGTCGACGCCATCGTCCTCAACCCCATGGACGGCAAGTCGGTGGTGCCCGTGCTGAAAAAGGCCCAGGCCGCCAAAATCCCCGTCATCGTGGTCGACTCCTCAGTGGAGAAGGGCAACGAGGCGCTCTTCATCTCCTACGTGGGCACCGATAATTTCAACGCTGGCAAGGTGGCTGGCCAGCGCATGGTCAAGGAACTCGGCGGCCAAGGCAACGTGCTGATCGTGCGCGGCGCCAATGGCAGCTCGGCCGGCGACCAGCGCGTGGACGGCTTCAAGGCAGGCATCGAGGGCAGCGGCCTGAAGGTGGTGGGCGAGCAGCCTGGCAACTGGACCAATTCCGTGGCCATGCAGGTGACCGAGAATATGCTTCAGGCCAACAAGAAGGTCGACGGCCTGTTCAGCGCCTCGGACGTGATGCTGGACGGCGCCCTGCAGGCCATCGGCGACGCCAACCGCTCCGGCATCAAGATCCTGTCGGTGGACGGCTCCAAGAAGGCGGTGGACCTGGTGGAGCAGGGCGCCATTGTCGGCACCATGGCCCAGTTCCCGGCCAAAATGGGGACCATTGCGGTGGAGAACCTGCTGGCCGTGCTCGGCGGCAAAAAATCGGCCGACAGCATTCCGAAGGTGATCAACTCCGGCACCATGGTCTATGACAAACCAACCTGGCGGAAGCACGCAAGTGGGCGTTCTGAGTATCGTGAATATCGGCGCCGCGGCGCGGCGGGGATTGGCCATACTGATCCCTTTCGCGGCCTTCCTCGCGCTGGGTTCGCAGGTCCCGCACTTCCTGGACCTGTCGAACCTGCTCAACGTCGTCAGGCAATCGTCCATCACCGGCATCTGCGCGGTGGGGATGACCTTTGTCATCGTCATCAAGGGGATCGACCTGTCCCTGGCCGGTCTGCTGGCGTTGTGCCCCATGATCAGCGGCGTGCTCATGCTCGCCGGAGTCGACTTCCCCGCGAGCATGGCGGTCGGCATGCTGGCGGGAACCGTCCTGGGCCTCTTCAACGGCCTGATGGTGTCCAAGCTCGCCGTGCCGGCCTTCATCACCACGTTGGTGGTGGGCCAGATCAGTCAGGGCCTGGCCTTGACGATCAACGGCGGCAGCTCGATCGGAGGGTTCCCCGAACGCTTCGTGTTCATCGGCAACGGCACAATCGGCGGCATTCCTCTCTCCGACCTGCTGCTGCTGGCCTTCCTGGGGCTGGGCTTCTTCATCCAGCGCTTCACGCCCCTTGGCAGCCACATCTACGCCCTGGGCGGCAATGAGACCGTGCTGCGCCAGGAAGGCCTCAGCGCCGCCCGGCTGCAGTTCCTGGTGTTCGGCTTCTCCGGCTTCTGCGCCGCGGTGTCCGGCCTGCTGTTGTCGGCCCAGCTGGACACCGTCCAACCCACTCAGGGCGACGCCTACCAACTGGACGCCATCGCCGCCTGCATCATCGGCGGCGTGGACCTGGCCGGCGGCCGGGGCTCCGTGCCCATGGCCGTGGTCGGCGCGCTGGTCATCGGCTGCCTGCGCAACGTGCTCAACCTGCTCGGGATCCATCCATTCATGCAAAACGTGTTCGTCGGCTCCATCATCATCGTCATCGTCTATCTGAGCGGAGCGGTCCACAGACGCGGCGAACTTGCCGCCCGGGGAACCCTATGAGCGCTCGCGCGACCGAGGACCTCGAGGCCGGCCCGGGGCCCGGCGAGCGCGGGGAACTCGCCGCCCCGGCTCCGGCGGCGGCGAAAAGGTCGGTCCCGCATCGCGTCCGACCGCCTGCTCGACCTGGTTGGCCGCAACGTCGCCCTGTCGATCTTCCTGGCCCTGGTCATCCTGGCCAGCCTGTTCGTGAAGAACTTCGCCGCCCTGGATAATGCGGCGAGTGATCCTGAAGCAGTCCGCGATCCCGGCCATCGCCGTGATCGGCATGACCATGGTGCTCATGACCGGCGGCATCGACCTGTCGCTGGGCTACGTGGTCGGGTTGGCCTCCATCGCCTCCGGAATCATGGCCAATAGCTGGCTCTGGCCGGCGCCCGCCGTGCTGGCGGCGATCCTCGCCCTGGGCCTGGCGGTGGGCCTCTGCAATGGGCTGATCACCCAGTTCATGCGGGTCCCGGCCTTCATCACCACCCTCGGCGCCGGCTACGTGATTTACGGCGTGGCCCAGATCGTCAGCCAGGGCTCGATCATCAACCGGCTGCCCAAGGGCTTCCTGGCCATCGGGCGCACGCCCATGTTCGGGCTGCCCTCGGCGGTGTTCCTGGCCCTGGGGGTGGCGGTGGTGTTCCATCTGCTGATCAGCCGGACCATCTTTGGCCGGCAACTCAAGGCGTTCGGCTTCGGCGCGCGGGCCGCAGCGCTGAGCGGGGTGCCCTGCGCCCGGATCAACGTCTCCGTCTACGCCCTTTGCGCCACCCTGGCGGCGCTCTCCGGCCTGCTGTTCACCATCCGGGTGAACGCCGCCCAGCCCAACATGGGCGGCGGAGCGTTCACCTTCGAAGTGGTGACCGCGGCCATCGTGGGCGGCACCAGCCTGTTCGGCGGCGTAGGGTCGGTGGTGAACAGCATCCTCGGCGTGCTGTCCATCAAGATCATCGAGAACTGCATCAACCTGCTGGGGGTCTCCTACCACCTGTATCTCGCCGTCCAAGGCGCGATCATCCTGGTGGCGATCGTCCTCGGCAACCTGACCAACCGCCGGGCGTGAGGAGGCGACGATGGAACCGCTGGTCTCCATGCGCGGCGTCACCAAGTTCATCTACGGCGGCGACGGCCGGCCGCTCCGCAACACCGACGTGAAGATCCTGGAGGACGTGGATTTCGACCTCTTTCCCGGGGAAGTGCACGTGCTGGTCGGCGAGAACGGCGCCGGCAAGAGCACCCTGATGAAGATCCTGGGCGGCATCATCCCGCCGGACCGGGGCGAGCTGGAAATCGCCGGCGCGAGGGTCGTCCTGGCCAATGCGCGGGACGCCCGAGAGAAGGGCGTGGCCTTCATCCACCAGGAGCTCAACCTCTGCGCCAACCTGGACGTGGCGCACAACATCTTCCTGGGCCGCGAACCGCGCCGGCGCGGGCTCAAGGACGCCGGCGAGATGTACCGGCGCAGCGCCGAGCTGCTCAAGGCCCTGTCCACGGATCTGGATCCCCGCCTGCCCGTGGCCCGGCTCTCCACCGCCCAGCAGCAGCTGGTGGAGATCGCCAAGGCCATGTCCTTCAGGTCCCGGGTGGTGATCATGGACGAACCCACCGCCAGCCTCACCAAGCGGGAGATCGACGTGCTGTTCGAGCTGATCCGGCGGATGCGCGCGGAGGGCATGGGCATCGTCTACATCTCGCACCGGTTCGAGGAGATCCTCGCCATCGGCGACCGCTTCACGGTCCTGCGGGACGGCCGCCGGGTGGGCGCCCTGCCGATCCAGGAGTTCAAGCCGGATTCGGTGATTTGGATGATGGCGGGGCGATCCATCGACGAGATGTACCCGCGCGCCCACGCGGTGCGCCCGGAGCCGGTCCTCGAAGTGCGCGGCCTCCGCCTCGCCCCGCACACCGCCGCCCATCGACCTCACGGTGCGACGCGGGCGAGGTGGTGGGCCTCGGCGGCCTGATGGGCAGCGGCCGCACCGAACTGGCCAAGTCCGTGTTCGGGGCGCGCCGGTTCCACGGCGGCGAGGTGCGCTACCTGGGCCGGAAGACCAACGGCTGGAGGCCCGGCCCGGCTGATCCGGGCAGGCATGGCCTACCTTTCCGAGGACCGCAAGACCGAGGGCCTGATCCCGCCTATGTCCATCCGGGAGAACCTGAGCCTGGCCTCGCTGCGGTCCGTGGCCACCCTGGGCTTCCTGTCCCGACCCAGGGAGGAGCGCCAAGCCGCCGCGCTCATCGAGCAGCTGAACATCGTCGCGCGCTCCAGCGAGCAGCTGGTGTCCACCCTGAGCGGCGGCAACCAGCAGAAGTGCGTCCTGGGCAAGTGGCTGAGCACCGCGCCGCGGCTGCTCATGCTGGACGAGCCGACCCGGGGCATCGACGTCGGCGCCAAGGCCCAGATCCACAAGCTGATCGACCAGATCGCCGGCACCGGCGTGGGCATCCTCATGATCAGCAGCGAGCTGCCCGAACTCATCGGCATCAGCGACCGGGTCTACGTCATGCGCGAGGGCGGGGTGGTGGCGGAGCTGGAGGCGGGACCAGAGCTGACCCAGGAGCGGGTGGTGGCCTGCATGGTCTGACCGTACGCCGCTGGTCGCTCGAGGCAAGAGTGCGAACGCCAATGTTTTGAACTTCGTGGGTTTTGCGGCGGGCGGACGGCTTGGGAGCCCGCGAACGTCGCGGTCTCGATGGGGATCGAAAGGTCGGGAGCGATCGGCGCGTCGTCCGGAACGGACCGCAGCGCGGTTGAGGACGCCGGGGCGCTCGGGCGGCCCTCGCCAATTGAGCCGCGAAACGTCTCCCAAGCGCAGCAGCTTCAGGGACCAATTTGGGCCGCCGACGGGCGAGGATATTTGGCTAACTTGCCATGGCCATTGTGGTAATTGCCTACTGCCGGAGACGACGAAACTGCGCTATGTTGCGTCATATTGACGCGGGCGAGGGAGCGCATCAGGCGCAGGATTTGCTCCCAAGACTGCGCGCCGGGAGGAATGATGGTCGAGATCTTTTCGCGCGGCGATGGGCCGCGACCCCAGGACGTTCGACTGAAAGCCTTTCTCGATCAAAACCGCGCGACGATCACCAAAATCGCGGATCATTTGTCGCTGGGCCGATATTCGGCCGGCAAGAGGGCGAGCACGGCCACGCCGGAACCCGAGGACAGGACGATCGTTCACGCGGTCGGCGGCGCGACGCCAGTTCCCGCCAGGGAAGCGCGGCCGGCGGTCCGCGCCACGGTGAACGGACGAGTCGTCGTCGTCGACGACAATTCGGGGCGGCAACTGCACCATCTTGGCGAGATTCGTCGACGAGGCGACGAGATCGTCTTCCTCCTCGCCTGTTCCGAAAATGGTTTCTCCGCGCCGCTGCCGGATGAAATTCTCGAGCGGCTTGCCGACCTCGACCGGGCGCTGCTCGCGCCGGACGGCGGCGAGGACGCTCTCGTCGGCGCAATCGCCTCGCGCCTGGGAGTCGAATAATCGCGCCGCAACGGAATTCGCGGGGGGGAGGGGGAAGGACACGGGAACGACAAGACCAAGCATCGCGGGGGCCGCCGGCGACGGGGATTTCCCCGTCGCAATCACCGATCGATCCGGTCGCCGATCCAGGCGGCTGGGCCCCTGCGCCCGAGGTTCAGCCGATGTCTTACGATGAACATGGAACGATGGACGCTTGGGCGGACTTCGTCGGCGGAGGGTCCCCGGGCGCTCCGCAGAAGGCGGTGGTTCGCTCGGTCATTCAAAGTTCCTGGCGCCGCAGCCTCGAAGGGGGAATTGACGCGAGCGGCTCGGCCGCGCCAATCGACCAGGACCGCGATCGGATCGACCGCCTCATCCGCAAGAACGTCGACCTGATCTCCGCCGCCCGCCCCTGCTTCACCACCGTCTCCAAGATGGTCGAAGGCACCGGCGCGATGATCGTGCTGACCGACGGCGACGGCGTGCTCGTGGACGCGCTCGGGGACAAGGCCACGCTCAGGGCGGGGACGGACATCCATCTGACCGTAGGCGGCAGGTGGGACGAGTGTTCCATCGGAACGAATGGCATCGGCACCGCGCTCGCGGCCGGCGAGCCCGTCTTCGTTCACGCGGCCGAGCACTTCTGCGCGGGCATCAAGAGCTGGACCTGCGCGGGCGCGCCGATCCGGGATCCGCTCGACGGCGAGGTTGTCGGCGTCTTCGACCTCTCCGGCTATTCGGCGATCTTCAAGCCCCACAATGCGATCTTCGTCGCGGCGATCGCGCGCGAGATCGAGCAGGCGCTGGCGCAGCGGCAGCGGGAGGAGCGCACCCGCCTTCTCGAGGCGTTCATCGCCAATTCTCCGGGATACGGCAACTGCGACGGCCTCGTCATCGTCGACAGGCTCGGGCGCGCGACCTATGTCAACAACATGCCGTCCTTGACGGATGGGCGTCGCGAGAGAAGCGCGTTGGTCGCCTGCGGCGACAAGATCCTCGAAGGGCCCCCGACCGATCTGACGAAGGCTGAAGGGAGCGCCTTTCCCGACGCGCTCTTGCGCCTCGCCGATTTCCGCCCGCTTCGGCTGGATGGCGAGGTTCGCGGCGCGGCTTTGGTCTTTCCGTCCGCTCCTTCGGGCGCGCGGCCGGCCCGGCGCGCGGTCGTCCCGGCTCGCCTCGAAAAGGCGCCGGAGCGCATCGTCGGGGCGTGTCCCGCGCTTCGCTCGGCGGTTGACGTCGCCCGCCGCGTCGCGCGCTCCGGACCGGAGATCGCGCTTCTGATCGAAGGGGAGACGGGCGTGGGCAAGGAACTGTTCGCCCGCCTCGTCCATCATGAGAGCGATCGCAGGCAAAGCCCGTTCGTCGCTCTGAATTGCGGGGCGATCACCCGTGAACTGTTCGGCAGCGAGATTTTTGGCCATGTCGGCGGCGCGTTCACGGGCTCGTCGAAGGAGGGCAAGGCCGGCGTCTTCGAGCTCGCCGACGGCGGCGTGCTCAGTCTCGACGAGATCGGCGAGATGCCGCTCGACATCCAGCCGTTCCTTTTGCGCGTCCTCGAGGAGCGGGTGGTGCGGCGGATCGGCGACACCCGCGAGCGGGCCGTCGACGTCCGGCTGATCGCCTCGACCAATCGCGACTTGCGAAAGGAGGTCGAGGCGCGGCGGTTTCGCAGCGACCTCTTCTATCGAATCAGCATGGTCTCCATTCACGTGCCTCCGCTCAGGGAGCGCCGCGAGGACATCGCGCTCCTCATCGCCCATTACAACGAACGGCTGGCGAACCAGATGGGAAAGCCGCCGCTCGAGTTCGCCGCCGAGGCGATCGAGGCGCTCGAGGCCTACCGGTGGCCGGGCAATGTGCGGGAGCTTAGAAACGTCGTCTCCCGGCTTTGCCTGCTCGCCAGCACGCCGCTCGTTCGCTTCGAGGATCTCCCTCCCGACGTGCGCGGCGAGCGGCGCCCGCCCTGCGCCTTCGACGTTTGCGCGAAGGACGATCCGGGCCGCGCGCTCAGCCTCGAACGGGCGGAGCGCCAGGCGGTCATGGACGCCCTCGTCGCAGAGCGCGGCAACCTGAGCAAGGTCGCGCAAAGGCTCGGCATCTCGAGGCCGACCCTCTACCGCAAGATCCAGCTCTACGGCATCCAGACCCAGCGCAGCTTCAGCTGAGCGCGGGCTGTTGGGTCGCATATCGACCGCCGCACGCCTCAATTCCCTTCGATCGGCCTCCGAAAGCTGCAATTTCCTTCCGCAGGGGCTTCCAAAAATTTCATTTTAGCTCTTATCGTGTTAGCTGTTGGTTGAGCCGTTGGAGCGCTGGCGGAAACCGCGTCATGGCCGGGCTCGTCCCGGCCATCCACGCGAACACTGTGCCTTCTCGATAGGCGCCGGATGAAGTCGCATCATTTGTGACCATGTCACGAACAGCGCTGCCGGCGCGTAGATGGCCGGGACGAGCCCGGCCATGACGGATGGGGGCTAGCCCTTGGAATTGTCCAGGTGGATCTCTGGCCAACAACTAACGCTGCAAGAGCCTTCATTTTCCTTCAGAAAATTTCCGCGATTGCGGCCCTGTCAAGGGCTTGCGCGGATGAATGAGGGAAAAGCAGTTCTCTAGCAGCCTGTCGGACTGGGGGTTTTCGAGACGCGCAACACATTGATATTGTGACGTTTTGTGTTTATAAGAAAAGACAAAAACATCAATGATATCAATGGGTATATCGTTAAGTCCGACAGGCTCCTAGCCGACAAACTCGGGCCCTCGCTTGCGCTCTCCCGCTTGCTTCGGCCCAAGGCTTATGGGACCTATCCCGCCCGAGCGACTTGCGGGGCTGGACGGGATCTGCGGCCGGGCGCCGCCCTGCGCGCGGAGCGAGCCATGGATGACGACCGAGACCTCCGTCTCAACGAAATCGCGGCGCCCTGGACGCCGCCCGCCGACGCGGCGCTGGCGTTCATCGGCGTCATCCGGACGCCCTGGCCGACCCGCGCCGAATGCCCGCATCATGGCAGCCTGGACGGGCCCGTCTGCCGGATCGAGGTGGCCGAGCCCTGGGCGGCGGCGCTGGACGGCGTCGAGGCCATGCAGCGGGTGGAGGTGTTCTACTGGCTCCACCTTGCCCGTCGCGATCTCATCCGCCAGAGTCCCGGGCGCAACGGGACGACCAGGGCGACCTTCGCCATCCGCTCGCCGGTCCGGCCGAACCCGATCGGAACCTCGATCGTGGCGCTCGTCGAGCGTCGGGGCGAGTTGCTTTGGGTTCGCGGGCTCGACTGTGTCGACGGCACGCCGCTGCTCGATCTGAAGCCGGACCGCAGCGAGTTCGCGCGGCGTCGGGGGTAATTTACTATAGTAGATGTAAATTTTCGTCGCGAATACAACCCGTCGACGCCGTTCTCGCGCCCCGGTTTCGCTCGCCTGTTCCTGCCTGTTCAGTGCCTGTTATTGACCTGTTCCGTGCCTGTTAACGCGCCTGTTCCGCGCCCTGCGCGCGGCCACAACCATCGGGTTGCTTATCCTGCAAGTCCATGATATTTCACGGCTTATTCGATCCGTGAGCGACGGCGGCGCAAAAAATCGCCCTGCTAGCAGGCGTCCGGTCGCCGGCTCTCGGACCGTCGGCGAGATGATTTTGGGCGGAACCGGAAGCGAACGGAACGCTGTCCCCACGGTCGCAGCCTACGGCTTGTCGAGCGGGCAGCCGCCGGCGCCGGGCGGCCGGAACGCCTCGGCGGCCGGGAATTTTGGCGACGACCGTCAGATAGTCCCACGGATATTTGCGACTCCGCCGGCGACTTCACCTGCATCAGATAGCGGTCGTAGAGCACGCGCCCGTCGGCGCGGATGGTCCCGTTGTCGGTGAAGACGTCGTGGATCGGCGCCGCGCGCATCGCCTTCGTCACCGCGCCCGCTTCGTCCGTTCCGGCCTTGGCGACCGCCTCGAGATAGTGGCGCACCGACGAATAGAGCGCGACCTGGTTGTCGTTCGGCATGCGCTGCCGGCGCCGCGTAGAAGCGCTTGGCGAAGGCGCGCGTCTCGTCGTTGAGGTCCCAGTACCAGGATTGCATGAAGGTCAGGTCGTGCGCGACGTCGAGGCCGAGCGCGTTGACGTCGCTGAGATAGGTGATCGGGGTCGCGAGATATTGCGCCGGCGCGAGATTGAATTCGTTGGCCTGCTTCAGCGCGTTCGAGAGATCGGCGCCGGTGATGGCGAACACGATCACCTTGGCCTTCGAGGCCTGGGCGGCGATCAGATAGGAGCTGAAGTCCGCGGTGTTGAGCGGCGAGCGCACGCCGCCGACCACCGTTCCGCCGGCCTTGGCGATGGCGTCGCGCGCGTCGGCCTCGAGCGAGGCGCCGAAGGCGTAGTCGGCGGTGATGAAGAAGAAGCTGTCGAGCTTCTGCTTGATCAGGAGGCGCATCAGCGCCACGCCGTTCGACCAGTTGTCGGCGTTCCACTGGATGCCGTTCGGCGAGCAGGCCTTGCCGGTGAGGTCGGAGGACGAGGCGGAGTCGAAGATGACGAGCCGGTTGCGCGCCTTCGCGAGCTCCTGGATCGCCAGCGCCACGCCCGAATTGGTGATGTCGAAGATCGCCCGCGCGCCGCGTTCGTCGTACCACTGGCGCGCGATCGCAAGGCCGACGTCGACCTTGTTCTGATGGTCGGCGACCAGGAGCTCGATCGGCTTGCCGAGCACGGCGCCGCCGAAATCCTCGATCGCCATGCGCGCCGATCTCGACCGAGCCCGGGCCCGGCGAGATCGGCATAGGGGCCGGACTGGTCGTTCATGACGCCGATGACGAAAGCTCTCGGCCGCGCGCGCCGGCGTCGCGGCGAGCATGGCGAGGAGACCGGAAGCAAGAGCGACATGCGCCAGATCATGACGCACCTCCTCGACGGCCGTTTCCACAGCCTCGCCGACAGCGAGACGGCCGTGACGCGATCGCAACCCGGGGCCTGGAGGTCGCGCGGCGGCGCCCTCGCCGCCGAGGAAAGGCGAGGCGCGGGCTAGGACCGGCTTGGCTTACAGCGCGTTCGCCTCACATCGTCATGGCGTCCTTGGCGCATTTCTTGACGAACGAGGTCTTGGCGGCGCCGTGCAGCTTCTTGTCGGCGGCCTGGCCTTCGCAGGCGGTCCTCTCGCATTTGGTCATGAAGCTGGTCTTGGCCGCGCCGGCGAGCTTCTTGTCCATCGCCTGGGTCATGCAGGCGTCCTCGGCGAAAGCGAGCGTCGGCGCCCCGGCGAGGCAGAGGGCGAGCGCGGCGAGCGCGAGTGTCTTGGTCATGGAATTCGTCTCCCGAGAATCAGGCCGTCTGCCGGGCCGGCAGCGACCATAGCGACCGGCACGCTCTGGCGAGTGCCGGCGCCGAAATGGAACTTGGCGCGATCCGCCAGCAAAGACAAGGACCGACTGCCGCGGGCGGTGGCCCGCCAGGCGCAGCGCCGGATCGGCAATGACGAGGCAGAACGGAAGGGCCCCGAGGCTGCGGCGCTGCATCTGCGATGTCCGAAGCTGGCGCGTCATGCCGCCCGACTACAATGCCGATTCTCGCGGAACGCTGCGACGCGATCCGACGAACCCGCGAGCAGCGATGAGACGCGTAATCGAACTGGCTGTTGTTTTTGTTGCGCTCGCGCGCGCTGGCGGCCGGCGCCGCGGCGCAGACTCGGCATCTGCAGTTGCCCGCTCCCTCCGCTCGCCTTCGGCGCCGCGGCGGCCGTCTTCGTCGCGCTGCTCGCGATCCGCGCGCTGCCGCTCGAGCGTCCGCCGGCCGGTCGTGTTTCTGGTCGACGCTCGCGCTCCTCGCCGCGATGACGGCGCGGGCTCGCCTATTTCCAGTTCGTCATCAAGCCGACTCATGGTCAAGGGCTTCATCACCGCCGCCTTCGCGCCGAAGCCGACGGCGGTCTGCGGTCGAGGCGGCGAGATCGAGCAATGGCCGCCGCAGCTGACCGCGATCGGCACGCTGCGCGCCTATCAGGGCATCTTCATCGCGCCGCAGGTCGGCCGGCGATCGTCACGGCGATCCATTTCGAATCGGGCGAGGACGTCGAAGGCCGGCGACCTGCTGATCAATATCGACGATTCGGTCGAGCAGGCGGACCTCGCCAACGGCCTTGCGCAGTTGCAAGAACGCCGAAGCGACGCTCGCGCGCCAGAAGACGCTGGTGCCAGGGCGGCAACACGCCCCAATCGACCGTCGACTCGGCGCTCGCGGCGCGCGACTGCGCCGCCGCGACCGTCGAGCGCACGCGCGGCGATCATCGCGCAGAAGGCGATCAGGGCGCCGTTCGCCGGGCGGCATCGGCCTGCGCAACGCCGACCTCGGCCAGTTCGCCGCGGTCGGGACGGCGCTCGCCACGCTTGCAGCAGCTCGATCCGATCTACGCCGACTTTCCGGTGCCCGAAGAGGCGCTGGCGACGCTCGCCGTCGGCCAGGAGGTGACGATGACCGTCGGCGCGATCCCCGGCCGGACCTTCGACGGGCAAGGTCAAGGCGATCGACGCCCGCGTCAGCGCCGAATCGCGCAACGTCACGATCCGCGCCGAATTCGCCAATCCCGACCGCAAGCTCCTGCCCGGCATGTTCGCCAACCTCACCGTCACCACCGGCGCGCCGGCCGACGTGCTGACCCTGCCGCGCACCGCGATCGTCTACAGCCTCTACGGCGACAACGTCTTCGTCGTCGTCGCCGCGCGCCGAAGCCCGAGCCCGGCAAGGACGGCGGCGGCGCGCCGCCGGCCGGCCGGCCGGCGGCCTCATCGTCGAGCGGCGCTTCGTCCGCGCTCGGCGCCGGTGCGCGGCGAGCGGATCGCCATCGCGGAAGGCATGAAGGCGGGCGAGCGGGTGGTGACCGCCGGCCAGATCAAGCTGCAGGCGAACATCGCCGGTCGTCCATCGACGAGCGCCCGGCGCTTGCCGCCGCCCGCCGAGACGCCGCGGCCGTGACGGCGCGCCGATGAACGCCTTCACCGATCTCTTCATCCGCCGGCCGGTGCTGGCGAGCGTCGTCAGCCTGCTGATCCTGCTCGTCGGGCTGATGGCCGGCGTTCAAGCTGCAGATCCGCCAGTTCCCGCAGACCTCGAACACGACGATCACCATCACCACGACCTATCCGGGCGCCGCGGCCGACGTGATCAAGGGCTTCATCACGACGCCGATCGAGCAGGCGGTGGCGAGCGCGGAAGGCATCGACACGCTCGTCTCGACCTCGCAGCAGAACGTCTCGACCATCACGCTCAACCTGCGTCTCGACGCCAATCCCGACCGGGCGATGGCCGACACGCTCTCGAAGGTCAATCAGGTGCGCGGCCTGCTGCCGCGCGAGGCCAACGATCCCGTCGTCGTCAAGCAGACGGGGCAGGGCTTCGCGCTGATGTACATGTCGTTCAACTCGAAGGTGATGACCGCCTCGCAGATCACCGACTATCTGACGCGCGTCGTCCAGCCGCGCCTGCAGACGGTCGACGGCGTCGCCAACG
Organism: uncultured Alphaproteobacteria bacterium; assembly: GCA_963816065.1. Classification (GTDB taxonomy): domain Bacteria; phylum Pseudomonadota; class Alphaproteobacteria; order Rhizobiales; family Beijerinckiaceae; genus Roseiarcus. Next base: position 58,366 of record CAWFJG010000030.1, read on the forward strand.
CGCAGATCCTCGGCGGGCAGGTGTTCGCCATGCGCATCTGGCTCGATCCGACCCGCATGGCGGCGCTCGGCGTGACGCCGAACGACGTGCGCGCGGCGCTCGCGGCCAACAATTTCACCACCGCCGCGGGCGAGGTGAAGAGCGACTTCACCCAGATCAGCGTCAATGCGCTGACCTCGCTCGACAGCTCCGAAGACCTTCGGCCAGCTGGTGATCGCAGCGCACGGCGACGCGCTGGTCAGGCTCGGCGACGTCTCGCAGAAGATCGAGCTCGGACCGCAGACCTCGGACACCTCCTCGGTGTTCGACGGGCTGAAGGCCGTGTTCATCGGCATCTACGGCACGCCGGAAGCCAATCCGCTGACTGTCATCGACGGCGTGCGGGCGATCATGCCGAGCATCCAGCAGCCAGCTGCCGCCGGGCCTGAATGCGACGATCGCCTACGATTCGACGCAGTTCATCCGCGCCTCGATCCACGAGGTCGCCAAGACCCTGGTCGAGGCGGCGGTCGATCGTCATCGTGGTGATCTTCCTGTTCCTCGGCAATCTGCGCTCGACATTCATCCCGATCGTCACCATCCCGCTGTCGCTGATCGGGGTGATGATCGCGCTGCTCGGCGCTTGGCTATTCGATCAATCTCCTGACGCTGCTGGCGCTCGTGCTCGGCATCGGCCTCGTGGTCGACGACGCGATCGTGGTGGTCGAGAACATCCACCGCCATATCGAGGACGGGATGACGCCGTTCGACGCGGCGATCCGCGGCGCCCACGAGATCGCGCTGCCGGTCATCGCGATGACGATCACGCTCGCCGCCGTCTATGCGCCGATCGGCTTCGTCTCCGGCGTGACCGGCGCGCTTTTCCGCGAATTCGCCTTCACGCTTGCCGGCGCGGTCATCGTCTCGGGCTTCATCGCGCTGACGCTCTCGCCGATGATGTGCTCGAAGCTCCTCCGGCACGACCAGCGGCAGAGCTGGTTCGGCCGCTTCGTCGACCGCACCTTCGACCGCCTGCGCCGGGCCTATCAGCGGCGGCTGCATTCGACGCTCAACTTCCGCGCGCTGACCGCCCTCATCCTCGCCGGCGTGTTGGCGCTGACGGCGGTCATGTATCTCTCGACGCCGCGGGAGCTCGCGCCGGAGGAGGATCAGGGAATTCTCCTGACGCTCGTCAAAGTCCCGCAGCTCGGCAATCTCGACTACACCGAGCAGGCGACGACGCGCCTGCTCGAAGAGGTCAAGGGCGTGCCGGAGATGCCGCACAACTTCACCATCAACGGCTCGGCAGGCGTCCGGCAGGCCTTCGCCGGCCTCCTGCTCAAACCATGGGACGAGCGCGACGCGCACCCAGAAGCAGGTGCTCGCCGAGATGAGCCCGCTGTTCCTCAAGGTGCCGCAGGCGCAGGTTCAGGCCTTCTCGCCGCCTGCGCTGCCCGGCTCGACCGGCGGCGCGCCGATGCAGTTCGTCATCCGCACCACCGGCGACTACGAGACGCTCGCCGACGTCGCGCTGAAGATGCAGCAGGCGGCACGGGAGAGCGGGCTCTTCCTGTTCACCGACGTCGACCTCAAGTTCGACACGCCGCAATTCAGTATTCAAGATCGACGCCGACAAGGCCAACCGCATGGGCATCAACATGGCCGATGTCGGCAACGGCGCTCGCCACCATGCTCGGCGGCAACTACGTCAACCTGTTCAGCCTCTACGGCCGCAGCTACCAGGTCATCCCGCAGGCGCCGCGCGAGTTCCGCCTGTCGCCCGACTGGCTGACCCGCTACCAGTTTCGCACGAGCAACGGCGAGCTCGCGCCGCTCTCGGCGGTCGCGAGCGTGTCGGACGAGGTGCAGCCGAATGCGCTGACAAGCTTCCAGCAGCTCAATTCCGCGACGCTTTCGGGCGTGCCGTTTCCGGGCCGCACGCTCGGCGAGGCGCTCGACTTCCTCAAGGGGAAGTCGAAGGAGATCTTCCCCGAGGGCTACAGCTACGATTTCGGCGGCGATTCGCGCCAGTACGAGCAGGAGGGCAATGCGCTCGTCTACGTGTTCGTCTTCGCCCTGATCGTCATCTATCTCGTGCTCGCCGCCCAGTACGAGAGCTTCCGCGATCCGCTGATCATCCTGATCGCGCTGCCGACGGCCCTCTTCGGCGCGCTTCTGCCGCTCAATGCCGGCGGCTTCCTCGGCTTCGCCAGCATCAACATCTATTCGCAGATCGGCCTCGTGACGCTGATTGGCCTGATCTCCAAGCACGGCATCCTGATGGTCGACTTCGCCAATCGCATGCAGGAACATGGCGGCATGTCGCGACGCGAGGCGATCGAGCATGCTGCCGCGGTCCGGCTGCGTCCGATCCTGATGACGACGGCGGCGATGGTCGTCGGCGTCATTCCGCTAATCGTCGCGACGGGCGCGGGGGCCGCCTCCCGCTTCAACATCGGGCTGACCATCTTCGCCGGAATGGCGATCGGAACGATGTTCACGTTGTTCGTGACGCCGATGGTGTACACGTTCCTCGCCCGCGATCATGCGGCGACGATCGCTCGGGAACGGGCGGCCGGCCATCTGGCGCCTGACTTCGACGCGACGGAGGCGCCATGAGCATTGGTTCGGGAAGGCTGAGCGGCCTAGAGTTTCGCCGCCCGAATCCGGTCTCTGGTCCACGCGACCAACCTGAAAGCCTGGCCATCGGCCATGGCGCGGCTGGGCACGATGACGGGCGTGCCACGTGGGCCCCACAGGTACACGAGGCCGCCGGTCTCCTCGACCTCCTGGCAATCGGCGAGGTTCAGGCGGCGCGACTGCTCGGCTGCTCGTCTGCACGGCTGCTTTGGCGTCGATCGTTGTCGTGACCGGGCCGGACAGAAATCGCGCGATTTCGGCGCGTCCCTTGTTCCGGGCTCTCCAGATACGCCGGTGCGTCGCGAGCCGCTGGATCATGAATGCGGCGGCGGCGATGAGAAAGGCGGCCTCCGCGACCCGCCGGCTGATGAGACCGGTCAGCGCCAGAATCGCGGCAAACAGCAGCGCGAGAACAAACGCCGCGAGCGGCGCGTGATGGCTCGCCGTCAGCCCTCCGCTGAGCGCCTCGCGCAATCCGTAACGCGACGCGACGGCCTCGATCTCGGCCGGCTCGAGGGTGACCTCAAAGGGCCCGTAGGCTTCGTTCGCATCGGGCATCACGCCTCCCCGGGAGCCTTGGCGTTGAGGGCGAGCGCGTGAAGTCCGTCGGCGAATTCGGCCGGCAGAAGGTCGAACACCAGTCGGTGTCTGGCCACCCGGTTCAGTCCGGCGAATTTCGCCGAAACGATCCTGACCCGGTAATGCGTGCCGCCGCCTGCCGGCGCGTGCCCAGGACCGGAACGGACACCGGCATGCCCCGCGTGCCGGTCGGACTCGTCGATGACGGCAAGCTCATGCGGCGCGAGCCCCTCCGTCAGGCGTGCGACAATTCTTTCCTGCATCGTCATGCTTTCCTCTCCCGAACCCCGGCCCGCCACGCTAGATACGTCAGGTCGGGGACCGGCTGAACGAATTTATCATAGGCGGGCAGGCATCTCAGCCGACCGCATGCCGAGAAGGAATTGGGGCTTGCCCGACGACGACCGCGCTCCTAAAGGTCATGCAATGAATCTGAATTCTCCCCTGTTTGACCGCATCCGGGTGAAGCCGAATGCGCGCACGCTGGAAAAGCCGAAATCCAAGAACTCCCTGCAGCCATCCCGGCTGCCTGGAGGAAGGCATCTTTCGCGCCCCGAAAGGTCGGGACCACGAGGGCGAGTATTTCACATTCTGCAAGGACCACGTTCGAGAGTACAACGCAACCTACGACTATTTTCGCGGCATGGACGACGAGTCGATGGCGAAGTTCCGCAAGGACGACGCAATCGGCCACCGGCCGACCTGGAAGCTCGGCGACCGGGCGGCGGCAAGCCATGTCGACGAGACCGTGTTCGCCGAGGCGCGCGCTTCGCGACGTCGCGGCGTCCGCGGCAAGGGGTCGCAAGCCGAGCCCCCGCAGCGCTACAACGCGCTTGCCATGAAAGCCCTGATGACCTTGGATCTTGACGGTCAGGCGACTCAGTCCAAAATCAAGACGCGCTACAAGGATCTCGTCAAACGCCATCATCCGGACGCAAACGGCGGCGACCGTTCTTCGGAAGACAAATTGCGCGAGATCATCCAGGCCTATAATTATCTGCGAGCCAACAAGTTGGTGTGACCCGCAGAATACTTTCGACCCATCGGTCGAGGGCGCGGCCTCGGCCGCGGATCGGAGTTCGCTGAGAGAGGGTCGCTCCGTCCGTCGAGGACGGGGCGCGGAGGTTCGATGAATTCGAGAGAGACGCCGACTGCGGCCGAAGTCCACGTCCGGCCTGCCCGATACCCGCGTATCGGTGCGGAAGGCCTTTGGTATCGATTCGGACATGGAGGTGCCGGCCTATTCGGAGGCCGAAGAGCACGTTCCGGATTTCGATCCCGACTACCTTTTCGATCGCGAGACGACGCTGGCGATCCTGGCGGGGTTCGCTTTCAACCGGCGCGTGCTGATCACCGGCTATCACGGAACCGGCAAGTCGACCCATATCGAGCAGGTCGCCGCGCGGCTCAATTGGCCTTGCGTTCGCATCAACCTGGACAGCCACGTCTCGCGCATCGATCTCGTCGGCAAGGACGCGATCGTGCTGAAGGAGGGCAAGCAGGTCACCGAATTCCGTGACGGCATGCTGCCCTGGGCGCTGCAGAACAACATCGCGCTGTGTTTCGACGAGTATGACGCCGGCCGGCCCGACGTGATGTTCGTCATTCAGCGCGTGCTGGAGGTGTCGGGCCGGCTGACGCTGCTCGACCAGCGTCGGGTGATCCGCCCCCATCCCTCGTTCCGGCTGTTCGCCACCGCCAACACCGTCGGCCTCGGCGACACCTCGGGGCTCTATCACGGCACGCAGCAGATCAATCAGGGTCAGATGGACCGCTGGTCGATCGTGGCGACGCTAAACTACCTGCCGCACGACAAGGAGGTCGACATCGTGCTGGCGAAGTCGCCCGCTCATCGCGTGCGCAAGGACGGCCGCGACGTGATCAACAAGATGGTTCGGGTCGCGGACCTGACTCGCAACGCCTTCATCAACGGAGACCTCTCGACCGTGATGAGCCCGCGCACCGTGATCACCTGGGCCGAGAACGCCGATATCTTCAAGGACATCGGTTTCGCCTTCCGCCTCACCTTCCTCAACAAGTGCGATGAGCTCGAACGCACCCTGGTGGCCGAATTCTATCAACGCTGCTTCGGGCAGGAGTTGCCGGAAAGCGCGCTCAACGTAGCGCTGAGCTAGGCGCCGGCGCGCGACGGGTGGAGGGTTCCCGTGACGGATCGGAAGATCGTCGGATTGCGCTCCTGCGCTCGGTGCGGTTTGGTCGGGCGCTCTCGTGACCGGTGATGGAACCCGACTCATGCGCGTGCTTGCAATTTCCGGCAGTCTCCGCCGAGGATCGACCAACAAGGCCGCGCTCGAGGCGCTTGCGCGGCTTGCCCCGAGAATGTCCGGGTGCTCGTCTACCAGGACCTGGGACGGTTGCCGCCTTACAATCCAGATGACGACGGCGAGGACACGCCGAAGCCGGAAGCCGTCGAAGCGCTGCGCGCGATGGTCGCCGCCTGCGACGCGATCGTGATCGCCGCTCCGGAATACGCGCACGGCGTGCCGGGCGTCTTGAAGAACGCGCTCGACTGGCTGGTGGCTAGCGAAACCTTTGCCGGCAAGCGGACAATCCTCATCAACGCCTCGCCGAGGGCCTACCACGCCCAGGCAAATCTGCGCGAGATCCTCGCCACCATGGCGGCGCGCTTCCTGGCGGACGCCTTCATCGCCCTGCCGCTTACCGGCAAGGCGCTCACCGCCAGCGATGTCCTGGCCGATCCGATCTGCGCGCGCCGGCTGGGACATGTCCTGGAAGCGCTGGCGGAGGCCATGCACGAGGCTTGAGGTCTCGAGGTCCGGGACCATTGCGCCTGCCGGCGCTTTCGGCCTAAGGGGTCGCAATGCAGCACGACCTCGTACTCATCGTCGACTTCGGTTCGCAGGTGACGCAGCTCATCGCCAGGCGCGTCCGCGAGGCCGGCGTCTACTGCGAGATCCACCCCTTCCTGAAAGCGGCGGAAGCCTTTGAACGGTTAAAGCCGAAGGCGGTCATCTTCTCGGGTGGTCCGGCGTCCGTGCCGGAGGCGGGCAGCCCACGTGCGCCGCAGGCGATTGTCGCGAGCGGCGTCCCGATCCTCGCCATCTGCTACGGCCAGCAGACGCTGTGCGAACAACTCGGCGGCCAGGTCGAGAGCGGCCACGCGGCCGAGTTCGGCCGCGCGGAGGTCGAAATCCTGGAGACGAATGCGCTGTTCGAGGGCGTGTGGGACAAGGGCGGCCGCTATCCGGTGTGGATGAGCCACGGCGACCGGGTGACCCGCTTGCCCGAGGGCTTTCGCGTCTACGCCGTGTCCGAGAACGCCCCATTCGCGGTCGCGGCCGACGAGGGCCGGCGCTATTACACGACCATGTTCCACCCGGAGGTCGCGCATACGCCCGATGGGGCGAAGCTGATCGCCAACTTCCTGCGGAGGGTCGCCGGGCTCAGGGGCGACTGGACCATGGCCGCCTTCCGCGGCGAGGAGATTGCACGCATTCGCGCCCAGGTCGGCAAGGGGCGGGTGATTTGCGGCCTTTCGGGCGGGGTCAATTCGGCCGTGGCGGCGGTGCTGATCCACGAGGCGATCGGCGATCAGCTGACCTGCGTCTTTGTCGACCACGGCCTCATGCGCCAGGGCGAGGCGGACCAGGTGGTGAGCCTCTTTCGCGGCCACTTCAACATCCCGCTGGTTCATATCGACGCGGCCGACGAATTCCTGACTGCGCTTGCCGGGCTCGACGATCCGGAGGCCAAGCGCAAGACGATCGGCAAGCTGTTCATCGAGGCGTTCGAGGCCGAGGCGCGCCGCATCGCCAGCGACGGCAAGGGGCCGGTGGAGTTCCTGGCGCAGGGCACGCTCTACCCGGACGTGATCGAGAGCGTCTCGTTCACCGGCGGACCCTCGGTCACGATCAAGAGCCACCACAATGTCGGCGGCCTGCCCGAGCGCATGCGGATGAAGCTCGTCGAGCCGTTGCGCGAGCTGTTCAAGGACGAGGTCCGGGCGCTCGGGCGCGAGCTCGGCCTGCCCGAGGCGTTCATCGGCCGCCACCCGTTCCCCGGCCCCGGCCTCGCCATCCGCTGCCCGGGCGGTGTAACCCGGGAGAAGCTCGACATCCTGGGCAAGGCGGACGCGGTCTACCTCGACGAGATCCGCAAGGCCGGTCTTTACGCGACGATCTGGCAGGCCTTCGCCGTGCTGCTGCCGGTGCGCACCGTCGGGGTGATGGGCGACGGGCGCACTTACGATCACGTGGTGGCGCTGCGCGCCGTCACCTCGGTCGACGGCATGACGGCGGATTTCTTCCCCTTCGACATGGCCTTCCTGGGCCGGACCGCGACCCGCATCATCAACGAGGTCAAGGGCGTGAACCGGGTCGTCTACGACGTGACCAGCAAGCCGCCCGGCACGATCGAGTGGGAATGATCTGGCGCTCCCCCGCTTTCCTTGGGCCCTGCCCTGCGACGCAGGGCGCCGCCCTTTTTCGTAGCCGACAAGGCGGAGCGCGCCGCAAAACGGCCTTGATTGCTCGATTTCGGAAGGCGCTGTTCGCGACCGAAATGGTACGCCTCGAAGCCGGATTCGGCGCCCGATTCCGCGGTTTTGAGGGGAAAACCGGCCGCCCGGGCCCCTCTGAAAGGGCTAAAGGAGGGTTCCGGAGGGTCCATTTGTGGCGAACCCTCGAACAACTTCAAGGCGTTAGGTGTAAGATTCTGATTCCACGAGGCTCCGGGAGGGGCAGATGCCACATTGTCGCCTCAATAGCGCCAGTTCGAGCGGCGAGTTGCGCCCCCGCGCTCGCCGCCGGCGATTTGACCGCTCCGCGCATGAACGCCGGGCGTGTCTTGCGGAGCCGCCAGGGCGGGTCGGGGTCGGAGCGAGCGGCGAGTTGATCGGGGGCCATTGGATTGAGACTACGATACTATTCTCTTTTTGGCAAGCTTTTGTCTCACCAATTCCGATACTGAGAAAGTGGTGTGCATGTCGACGCGCCACGGCCTCGGATCGCCAGGCGAAGGGAGAAGTTCAAGCGAGGCTCTACGCTAGGCCGCGCCTTCCGCCTTCGCCGGCGATTTGGGGTCGCGTCACCGTTCGACGGCGGCCAACCGCCTACGCTCCCCAATGCTGGCGCGGACCCTCTGTCGCCGCGCCGCCCGGGTCGAGAGTGTACTTGATGTTCGTGTAGAAATCGCTGGCGTCGTCGCGCTCGGGAAGCTGAGCGCCCGTCGTTTTTCGGTCGGGGCGCGTCGTATTGGTCGAGACGGGCCGGCCTGTGTAACCCCATAACCGAAGTGCGGGAACCGGGTCGTTTGCGACGTGATCGCCAGGCCGCCCGGCACGTCCGAGTGGAAAGGACACGGGCGCTCGCCCGGTGAGCCGTACTCCAAAAGGGACGCGCCCAGCTCCGAACCGCGAGGCGTGATCCAGGTCACACGCGCCGGAGTGATCTCGAGCTATCGTGACGTCCATGCGGCGAATTCGCGCGGATGCTCAGCCGTCGCTGATCGGCATATGCCGCTTCCAAGGGGAACAACGATGAGAAATTGGCTTCTCGTTTCGACTTTGGCGTCTGTTTTCATGGCCGGGACGGCGAACGCTGCGTCGGTCTCGTTTACCGAGATCACCGGAGTGACGGGCGGATCGCCGGCCGCGACCGGCGTGTTTCGTGCGGATTTGTCAGGCCTCGGCATCGGGCAGATTGCATCGGTTACAATTCAGGACAATAGCTCGACGTCCGCGGGGCGCCCGGCCAGTTCAGCGGGTTCGATCTCGACGCCATCGTGCTGTCGTCCACACTCATCACCGACGCGTCGGAGGTCGGAACGCTCGTGCGCGCGGCGACGTTCGACTTCGCGGGCTCGATCTTGACGCCGGGCGCGCAGACCCCTCCGGCGGACCCCGCGTTGTTCGGAACATCGGGCGGGCAAGTGGATTTGGCCGTCGCCACGCTCGACGCCTTTGACGGCAATTCCACCACGGCGATCCCGGGGGCATTCGGTTTTGTCAGCCTGGGCGTCGGCGGAAAATTGGCGCTCAATCTTGTGACGCCATTGCCGATCGGACCCAACGAGTATCTCTACATCGGCGAGGTCGGAAACAACGGCGAGGTCGCCGCGAGCAACATCGAAATTTCGTCCGTCGCGGTAGGGACTCCGGAGCCTGGAACCTGGGCGATGCTGGCGCTCGGCTTTGCCGGGTTGAGCCTTGTCGCACGAAACCGGCAGAGGAAGACGGCGCCGGTCCTCGCGTCCTGAACAGCAGCCGCCCCGGCACATAGGACTGAGTTGGAATTCGACTCTCACCACAAAGGGCGCGAAGGACACGAAGAACGCCAGCGCTCCGGGTGCGTCTTCTTGGTTCTTGGTGTTCCTTTGTGGCGAATGTGTCTTGTTCCGTGGGCAAGCCGAACAATCTCTGCTTAGCTCGCTGTCCCCGCCTCGACTTTGTCCTGGGTCTTCATCTCGAAGTCGCTGGCGTCGTGGCGCTCGCGGAGCTGGCCGGCGGGATCGCCCCAGGTGCGGTTGACCATGCGGCCGCGCTTGACCGCCGGGCGCTCAGCGATCGCATCGGCCCAGCGCTTCACGTTCTTGTAGTCCTCGACCGACAGGAACTCGGCCGCGTTGTAGAGCGCGCCCTCGACGAGGCCGCCGTACCAGGGGTACGCAGCGATGTCGGCGATGGTCAGGGCGTCGCCCGCCAGATAGCGGCTCTCGCCGAGCCGGCGGTCGAGAACATCGAGGAGCCGCTTGGTCTCCATGGCGAAGCGGTCGATGGCGTATTCGAACTTGGCCGGCGCATAGGCGTAGAAGTGGCCGAAACCGCCGCCGACATAGGGCGTGCTGCCCATCTGCCAGAACAGCCACGACAGGCATTCCGCGCGGCCGCGCGGGTCGCTTGGCAGGAGCGCGCCGAATGTCTCCGCCAGATGCAGCAGAATGGCGCCGGATTCGAAGAGGCGAATCGGGCTCTGGACCGGAGCGGTCCACCAGGGCCGGGATCTTGGAGTTGGGGTTGATCGCGACGAAGCCGCTGCCGAACTGATCGCCCTCGCCGATGTCGATCGGCCAGGCGTCGTATTCGGCGCCCGCAAAGCCCGAGCGCCAGCAGCTCCTCCAGCATGATCGTGACCTTCTGGCCGTTCGGCGTCGCCAGCGAATAGAGCTGAAGCGGATGGCGGCCGACCGGCAGCGCCTTCTCGTGCGTCGAGCCGGCGATCGGCCGGTTGATGTTGGCGAACCGACCGCCGCTCGGCTTGGTCCAGGTCCAGACTTTTGGCGGGACGTATTCGTTCATCTCTGACATCGCGAAGTCTCCAGACGGTCCGGCCCGTTGGCGGGCCTCAAACGGGCGTACGCAATCTCAACCGTGGAGGGCGCGAAACGCAGCGCCTGATGTACGCGCTGCGAAGCGGGAGGCAACCCCGCGCCGGCTCCGGCCGGCGCATTTCCGCCCGGAACCGTTTGAACGCCCTGATCGTGGACAAACCTCACTTGCTGGCGATCTCGCTGACGAGCTTGCGCAGCATCGCGTCGCCGAAACTGCGGAAGTCGTCGATCGGCACGACGAAGGCGCCGGCCCCGCCGATCACGTTCTCGCGGTAGTAATGGGCAAGGCCGCCGGGCGGGTTGGTATGCAGGGCGAGATAGCCTCCCATCGCCGCGGCGCGGCGATTGAGGATCGTCAGCCCATTGATGACGGCGCCCGCTTCGACCGCCGCGTCGCGCGCCGCGGTCACGGGCTCTCCCTGGTTGCTGGTTCCGTCGCCCGAGACGTCGATGACCTTGCGGTCGGAGGCGATCGGGCTCGAGGCGAACCGGGCGAAGGCGAAGGCGATGGCCGAGCCGATCGCCGTGCGTCCGACAAACGAGCGCGGGGCCGCGGTCAGGGCGGCGGCGAAGGCCTTGGCGTCGTCGGGCTTGCGAATGACCGTCCAGTCGACGACCGCCTTCTGCTCGTTTGCGCCGGCCCATTCGACATAAGCGAGCGCGATCGCCCCGTGCGGACCGGTCGAGATCGCCTCCATCAGCTTGCCGCTCGCGATCGCCTGAGCGTAGCCCTGACGCTCGAGCGCGAATTCGCCGTCGTCGATGCTGCGGGAGACGTCCGCGGCCAGCACGACCTTTGCGTCCACAGCGACCGCGGCGTCGTCCGCGCGGCCGGCGGCCACCGTCGCCCCGAGCGCCAGAGCGACAGCAACCGCAAAGCGATATTCAGGCCGGCAGCGCATTGGGTGTTCGACGCTCTCGGACGCAAAACCTAACCGCGTCCGTTGCGGCCCGCCAATGACGTCTTCGTGTTCGCGGGCGCCGGCCGGTCATCTTCGGCTCCTCATCTTCGGCTCCTCCCAGCCGTTGGGATCGGCGCGGAACGCCGCGGCGCCGCGCTCGTCGCCGGTCCTGTTGCTCCGCAACGGACCTTCCTTCACACTGGGCGCGGGAGCCGGCGCGCGTCGTCGGCTGCGCAATCCATACGGGAGGACACCTTGGCGCGAGTTTGGACGCCGGATCGTCGGAAGTTTTGTCTTGTGGGAGCGGCGCTGATCGCAGCGCCCGGCCCGGCTTCGCCCAAGACGTGAAGCCGCTCAAGATCGGCGTCCTGAACGACATGTCGAGCGTCTACTCCGACTATCAGGGGATCGGCTCGGTGATCGCCGCGCAAGCTCGCTGTCGAAGATTTCTCCGCCAAGATCGGCGTGCCGGTCGAGATCGTCTCCGCCGACCATCAGAACAAGCCGGACGTCGGCGCGGCGATCGCGCGCCGCTGGTTCGACGCCGATGCCGTCGACGTCGTCATGGACCTGCCCAATTCCGCGGTCGCGCTCGCCGTGCTGGCGGTCGCCGAGGAGAAGAACAAGGCGGCGATCGGCTCCGGCGCGGGCTCCTCGGTGATGACGGGACCGAAGTGCTCGAAGAACTTCGTCCACTGGACCTACGACACCTACTCGTCGGGAACCGCGCTCGGCAAGGCGCTGGCGGAGGGCGGCGGCAAAAGCTGGTTCTTCGTCACCGCCGATTACAGCTTCGGCAAGGACATGGAGGCCAATTGCGCCGCCGCGGTCCGGGCGGCGGGCGGCAAGGTTTTGGGCTCGGTGCGCCACCCGCTGAACACGCCGGACTTCTCCTCGTTCCTGTTGCAGGCGCAAGGGTCGGGCGCCGACGTCGTCGCCTTCGCCAACGGCGGCGGCGACACTGAACAATTGCTTCAAGCAGCCGCCGAATTCGGGCTCGGCCGAAACAGCGGCTCGCCGGGTTGATCCTCAACGTCACCAACATTCCCGGCCTCGGGCTCGAAACCGTTCAGGGCGCGCTGCTGCCGAGCGCGTTCTACTGGGACTTCAACGAGGGAACGCGCGCCTTCGGCAAGCGCTTCCTCGCGGCGCACCCCAAAAAGCTCATGCCGAACGACATGCAGGCCGGCATGTACGGGGCGACCGAGCACCTGATGAAGGCGATGGTCCAGACGAAGAGCGCGGCCGACGGAGCGAAGCTGGTCGAGGCGATGAAGGCCATTCCAACCGACGATCCGGTGTTCGGCAAGGGCTGGATCCGCGCCGACGGCCGGGCGATGCACCCGATCTATCTCTACCGCGCCAAGTCGCCGGAGACCTCGAAGTCGGAGTGGGACGTTTTCGAACTCGTTTCGACGATCGCGCCGGACGACGCGTTCCGTCCGCTCGACACGGGCGGCTGCCCGCTGGTGAAGAGCTGAGAGGCTCGCCGCGCGCGGGCTCGCGCCGTCTTGCCTCTGACGGCCGCGGCCGCCTAGGAAGCGGCGATGACCGACTTCGCCGAGCCGCTGCCGATCGACGAGGCGCTGCCGCGCGCTCTGCGCGGCGCTCGGCGCGCGGCAGACGCGCGCGGTGCTGGTCGCCCCGCCGGGCGCCGGCAAGACGACGCGGGTTCCGCTGGCGCTGCTGGACGAGCCGTGGGCCGAGCGGCGGCCGGATCATCGTGCTGGAGCCGCGCCGGCTCGCCGCGCGCGCCGCCGCCGCGCGCATGGCCGCGACGCTCGGCGAGAAGGTCGGCGAGACGGTCGGCCTGCGCGTGCGGCTGCAGAGCCTCGGTCTCGGCGCGCACGCGCATCGAGGTCGTCACCGAGGGCGTGTTCGCCCGGATGATCCTCGACGATCCGGCGCTCGAAGGCGTCGCCGCGGTGCTGTTCGACGAATTCCACGAGCGCTCGCTCGACGCCGATCTCGGCCTGGCGCTGGCGCTCGACGCGCAGGGCGCGCTGCGCGAGGACCTGCGCCTGCTCGTCATGTCGGCGACGCTCGACGGCGCGCGGGTCGCGCGCTGATCGGCGACGCGCCGCTGATCGAAAGCGAGGGCCGCGCCTTTCCGGTCGAGACGCGCTATGTCGGCCGCGATCCGCCGCGCAGCGCATCGAGGACGAGGTCGCGCGCGCGACGCTCGAGGCGCTCGACCGACGAGACGCGGCTCGGTTCTCGTCTTCCTGCCGGGGCAGGGCGAGATCCGCCGCGTCGCCGAGCTGCTGGAGGCGCGGGTGCGCGACGCCGACGTCGACATCGCGCCGCTCTACGGCGCGCTGGATCGCGCGCGCCCAGGACCGCGCCGTCGCGCCGGCGCCGCCGGGGCGGCGCAAGGTGGTGCTGGCGACGTCGATCGCCGAGACCTCGCTGACCATCGAGGGCGTGCGCGTCGTCGTCGACAGCGGGCTCATGCGCGTGCCCCGCTACGAGCCCGACATCGGCCTGACCCGGCTCGAGACGGTGCGCGTCGTCGCGCGCCAACGCCGACCAGCGGCGCGGCCGCGCCGGCCGCATCGAGCCGGGCGTCTGCTATCGGCTGTGGGAGGAGGCGGCGACCGGCGGCGCTGTCGCCCTTCGCCGCGCCGGAAATCCTGTCCGCCGACCTCTCCGGCCTCCTGCTCGATCTGCGCCGTCTGGGGCGTCGACCGATCCGACGCGGCTGGCCTTCCTCGACCCGCCGCCGCGCGCCGCGCTCGCCGAGGCGCGCGCGCTGCTCGCGCGCGCTCGGCGCGCTCGACGCCGACGGCCGGGTCACCGACGAGGGCCGGGCGATCGCCGCGCCTGCCGCTGCCGCCGCGGCTGGCGCGCATGGTGGTCGACGCCGCGCGGTCGGGCGAGGCGCGGACGGCCGCCGAGGTCGCCGTGCTGCTGACCGAACGCGGCCTCGGCGGCGACGCGGTCGACCTCTCGGCGCCGGCTCGAAGCCTTCCGCCGCGACCGCTCGCCGCGGGCCGAGGACGCGCGGCGGCTCGGCCGGAACCTGGCGCAGAAGGCGCGGCGCAGGCCGCGTCGCCGCCGGCGCGCCTCTCCGGCAAGCGGAGAGGCGGCCGGCTGCTCGCCTTCGCCTTTCCGGACCGCATCGCCATCGGCGCGCGGCAAGCGCGGCGAGTTCCTGATGGCGAACGGCCGCGCCGCGGCGGTCGAGCCCACGATCTCGCTGGCCGGCGAAGCCTATCTGGCGGTCGGCGAGATCGTCGGCCGCGCCGCCGCGGCGCGCATCCTGCTCGCCGCGCCGCTGATCGCTCGAGGAGATCGAGGCGGTCGCCGGCGGCGCGATCGAGACGGCGACGAGATGGCGTTCGACCGCGCCTCGCGCGTCGCTGCGCGCGCGCCGGCGCCGGCGGCTCGGCGCGCTGACGCCTGGCCGAGCAGACCCTCGCCGTTCCGGCGCGACGAGCGCAGCGCGCACGGCGCTCGCCGCGCGGCGTCCTCGGCCTCGGCGTCGCCCGGCTGCCGTGGAGCCAGGCGCTCGCGCAATGGCGCGACCGGGTGACCTTCCTGCGCCGCGCCGAGGGCGACGTCTGGCCCGACCTGTCCGACGAGCGCGCTGGCCGACGATCCGCGAATGGCTCGCGCCGTTCCTTGCCGGCAAGACGCGGCTCGACGAGATCGGCGCCGACGATCTCGGCGGACGCGCTGCGCGCCCTGCTGCCCTGGGATCTGGCCCGCCGGCTCGACGACGAGGCGCCGACCCATTTCGACGCGCCGACCGGCACGGCCGTGCGCGGTCGACTACGAGGCCGAGGGCGGCCGCGCGATCGCGCTGCGCGTGCAGGAACTGTTCGGCCTCGCCGACCATCCGGCGCTCGCGGGCGGCCGCGTGCCGCTGACGCTGCATCTGCTGTCGCCGGCCCACCGGCCGATCCAGATCACCCGCGACCTGCCCGGCTTCTGGCGCGGCTCCTGGGCCGCGGTGCGCGCGGATATGCGCGGCCGCTACCCGCGCCACCCCTGGCCGGAGGACCCGGCGAGCGCCGCGCCGACCGCGCGGGCCAAGCCGCGCGGGACATAAGGGCACACCTTCCTGCCCCGACGCGTCGCCTCACGCTCTCGGCTTCGGGTTCACCGATATACTTCCGCCAATTGTGCT
Organism: uncultured Alphaproteobacteria bacterium; assembly: GCA_963816065.1. Lineage (GTDB taxonomy): Bacteria > Pseudomonadota > Alphaproteobacteria > Rhizobiales > Beijerinckiaceae > Roseiarcus. The sequence goes on from CAWFJG010000030.1 coordinate 73,906, forward strand.
CCTCCTTGAAGCCCAGCACCTCGCGCGCCTTGCGGTTCGACAGCGGCGCCTCGAACTCGCCCATCGGCGCGCGTGATCGGCGTGTTCGGGCAGAGCTTCGCCATCGCCTCTTTCGTCGGCATGTTCAGGGTGATCGTGTCGTTGGTGGCGTTGAACACCTGAAAGCCGAGCCCGTCCTTTTCCAGGCACAGCCGCACGATCTCGCCGAGGTCGCGCGCGTCGATGTAGCTCCAGGCGTTGCGCTTGCGGCTCGGCGGGTCGGCGAGGAAGCCCTTGAACAGCCGTATTCGTGCGGCTCGATCACGTTGCCGATGCTGCAGCGCGTAGATGTCGGCGCCGTAGCGCATGGCGAAGGCGCGCGCGGTCTTCTCGTTGCAGACCTTGGACAGGCCGTAGGAATCCATCGGGTCGACGTCGTAATCCTCCTCCAGCGGGAAGGCGTGGAAGTCCTTGTCGCCCTCGGCGAAGCAGACGCCGTAGGTCGTCTCGCTCGAGGCGACGATCACCTTGCGCACCCCGAGCTTCATCGCCGCCTCGATCACGTTGTAGGTGCTGATCACATTGGTCGGCGAACGTCACGTTGTCGGGCTCGATCAGCACGCGCGGAATGGCGGCGAAATGCACGACCGCGTCCGGCGGGCCGGCGGCCGGCCGCGCTCGAAGCCGTCGAAGCGATGGATGGTCAGCGCATTGAACGCCTGGCCGCTGTCGGTCAGGTCGGCGATCAGCGTCTGGACGCCCGGAAAATCGAGCGGCTTGAGGTCGACGTTGAGGACGCGAATAGCCGTTGGCGACGAGATGGGGAACGGCGTGCCGGCCGGCCTTGCCGGATCCGCCGGTGAAGACGATGCGTTTGCCGGACATGGCGTTGTCCTCCGAGAGAGGCGAGGCGCGCATCATAGCGCTGGCGGCGCAGCCGTCGAGGGGACGCCGGCCGCCTTGCGCGGAGGCTTCACGCCCGCGGATGGGCGGCGCGGTAGGCCGCGAGCAGCCGCGCGCTGTCGACGCCGGTATAGACCTGGGTCGTCGACAGCGAGGCGTGGCCGAGCAGGTCCTGGATGGTGCGCAGGTCGCCGCCGCGGGCCGAGCAGGTGGGTGGCGAAGGAATGGCGCAGCGCATGCGGCGTCGCGCTGTCGGGGAGGCCGAGCGCGCCGCGCATCCGCTCCATCGCCAGTTGCACGATCCGCGGCGAGAGCGGGCCGCCCTTGGCGCCGACGAACAGCGGCCCCTCGGCGCTTGAGCGCGTAGGGGCAGAGGGCGAGATAGTCTTCGACCGCCTTGCGCACCGGCGCGATGACCGGCGCGGAGCGGGTCTTTGGCCTTTGCCGACGACCGTCACCGCGTCGCCGTCGCCGACCGGCGCATCCGCGCGCTTGAGGCCCAGCGCCTCGGAAATGCGCAGGCCGGCCCCGTAGCAGAGCGCAAGCACCGCGGCGTCGCGCGCCAGCACCCAAGGTTCCCGCGCCTCGCCCGCGCGCGGCTCGATCGTCGTCGACCGCCCGAGCGTCCGGCGGACTCAGCGGTCGGGGCAGGCGGCGCGCGGCCTTCGGCGCACGGATCGCCCCGAGCGCGGACGCTGTTCTCGCCGCCATCGCGGGCGATCGCGCGCGCCAGCGAGCGAAGGGCCGAGAGCGCGCGTTGCAGCGAGCGCCCCTCGATCCCGTCCGCGCGGCGGCGGGCGAGAAAGGCGCGCAAGTCGCCTGGGGCGCAATTCACGAAGTCGGCGACGGATGGCGGCGCGCCGAACCGCTGCGCCAAAAAGGTCAGGAACTGGCGGGCGTCGCGCCCATAGGCTTCGATCGTGTGCGGCGACAGCTTTCGTTGGTCCGAGAGGGCGCGCAGCCAATCCTGGACGGCGCGGGCGAGATCGGGCGCAGCGGGAAGGGCGCAAGGTTCAGCGGCAACGGGGGCAGGCGTCATGCCGGTCATGATCGGCCCCAAGGAGTTAAAGATTTACGGATCGTCAGACGCCCGAGGCGCCGTCGGCGGTGGGGCGGCCCAAAGCGCGCATGTAATAGCGCACGGTCTTGCCGACAGCCAAAGACGCCGCGCCCACCGCAACGAAGCCGAGCGCCGCATGGAGGGCGTCCGAAGCCGGATTGGGCGGTTCGCTGTTCACTTCGCATCCGATTCGGTCGTGGCGGGCCGCGCGCGCCTTGGCGAACAGCGCCGCATAGAGCGCCTTCGCAAGACCGCCGCCCCGGGCCCTTGGCGCGACCGCGATCCGGTCGACGTAGATAAACCGCTCGAACCGCTCGCGGAACCACAAGAAATTTGGGCTGTCGTAGTCTGCGTCCTGGTCGAGGGCGATCAGAAACGCATCCGCTTCGCCAATCCTGCCAGTAAAGAACGCTCGATCGAGCATCCGCGTCATCGTCTCGACAGAGAGCAGCGACAGATCATCGGCATGGTCGTTGTTCAGGGCGAGCAGTGCAACGGAGGCGCTTTCGCATCTTCTCACAACGAACTCTAGCGCCTCCATCGCAGCGTGTTCCGATTTCGACAGAAGTCGCAAGGCGTCCGATGCTACGATGCGCGCGCTCTGTCAATACCGAGAGGGTGAAGGAGTAGGTGACAAATCGCGAAAGTGCTAAATCCATGACGACTCTCGATTCGCATGAGGGAACGAGCTATGGCGTTGACGGGGGCGGATTGCGCGGCGTTTGACGAGACCGTCGTTTTCCTGAGTCATTTCAAAGATCTGAAGGATCCGCGCCAACAGGGGAAGGTGGACTACTCGCTGGAAGAGATCCTGCTCCTCTGCCTGATCGCCGTCCTGGCCGGTGCGGAGACTATTACCGACATCGCTCTGTTCGGCCGCAAGAAGCTGGCCCTGCTGCGTCGCTTCCGCCCCTTCGCCAATGGCACGCCGGCGCACGACCACCTTGGCGACATCCTCGCCGTGCTGGACCACGAGCAGTTCCAGCGCTGCTTCGTCGCCTGGGTCACCGCGCTGACCGGAAGCCCCGATGGGTGATCGCTATCGATGGCAAGACCGCGCGTCGGTACGGCCGGAAGCGGAAGGGTCAAGCGCGGATCCACATGGTTTCCGCCTTCGCGGCGCGCCAGCGCCTGGTGCTCGGCCAGGTCAAGGTGACGGAGAAATCCAACGAGATCGTCGCCATCCCCAAACTGCTTAACTGCTGGCCATCGAGGGGGCGATCATCACCATCGACGCCATGGGGTGTCAGCGTGACATCGCTCAGAAAGTGGTCGACCAAGGCCGACTACGTGCTGGCGCTGAAGGGCAACCAGGGGTCGCTGCGCGAGGACGTGGAATTGTTCGTGGCCGAGCAGAAAGCCGCCGGGTTCAAGGACACAACGATCAGTCGCGATCAAACGGTGGATGGCGATCATGGCCGCATCGAGACCAGGACCACGACCGTCATTCACGACATCGGCTGGGTGCAGGAGCGTCACGACTGGCCCGGATTGAAGGCCGTGGTCGTGGTCGAAAGCGAGCGGGAAACCGGCGACAAGATCGAACGGGAGATCCGCTTCTACCTGACCTCCCTGACGATGATCGCGTGCATGCTGGGGCCGATCGTCCGCAGCCACTGGGCGATCGAGAACAGCCTACACTGGGTGTTGGATATGGTGTTCCGCGACGACGAGTGCCGGCTGCGAACCGATCACGCTCCGGCCAACTTCTGTGCGATCAAGCACATGGCGCAGAACCTGTTCCGCCTCGCTCCCGGAAAGGCCTCCATGCGGCTGAAACGAAAAACCGCCGGATGGGAGAGATTTACTTGGGAGACGCGCGCGTTCCGGCCTTGCGCGCTACACGGGCGCAAGGCCGGAATGTTTCGTTTCGGCTCGGGCCGCCGTCAGTCGACCGTCGCGAGGACGCGGACCCGCTTCGGCATCGTCGTCTCGACGCTCTTCTCGATCCTGCGCTCGAGCAGGCTCGGGATGTAGGCGCCGACGCCGGACGGCAGGTCCTGCAGCGACACGAAGCGGCCACTCTTCAGGCGCAGGCCGTCGCGATAGAGGCCGGTGTCGCGCTGGGCGAAGACCGTCTCGACCTCCGAGCCGACCCCGAGGGACTTCTGCATGGCCGTCGGGATATCGGTGAGCACCACCGTGGTGTCGCACTGGACGCAAACCGGAGTTCTTGGAGCGCCCGGGGCCGCAAAGCCGATCGAACCGCTCGGAAACCGGGTCGCAACATAGAGTTCGCCCTCACGCGCCGGGCGGGACCCATACATTTCCAACGAATAGTCGCACATGACACGCTCCTCGGTGACTGCGCGCCCACCCAGCTTCTTCCGCTCGCGGGAATGTCTGTAGTTTTTGCTGCTTGACGTTAAGCTAACGCGCCAATCGGGCTTTATTGCGATTGCAGGGAGGCGCCGGCCGCGATGCGCGCGCCTTGCGCGCTTCCCGCGCGTCTCCGGCTCCGGCGGAAGGGAAGGCCTGAGCGCTCGCCCGTCGTTCCGGACGCCCTGGCGCGCCGGCTTGCCGCTTCACCTTAGGTAAGTATTCGAATTAATTAACGAATCTTGTCCATGAACGGGTGAAGTCGAGGGACCCGGCGCGGCTTCCGTCTCATGGACCGTCAACGATGCGGGGACGCCTTCGCAACGAGCGGCCGAAGGCCGGGAAGATTTGGAGTTTGTCGTGTGGAAGTGCGGGCTTTTGGCTTCCGCCGCGCGGGCGGCGGCCTTGGCCGCCGCGGGCGCGGCCCGAGCCGGCGCGGTTGCCCATAGCGCGCCCCAGGACGCCACGGAGCTTTCGAGCAACCGCCTGATCGGCTTGGCGCCGTGTTGCGGTTTGCTTCCGGGGGGCGCCGGCGGAGCGTTCGGCGTAGACGATACGGTCGCCTTCGCCGGTTCGGACCCATTCTCCCTGACGAGGGTCGAGCTCTCCGGAGACGCCGGCGGCCGTTCGTCGCCTATCGAGGTCGCGCTCTCTTCCGGCTCGCCTGCCGCCTTCTTCCTGGCTGATCGCTACGCCGTCCGCACGGGCGCCCAGGCCAACGCCCTGGCCGCTCGGTTCCCCGGTTCTCAGTTCGGCGATTTGCCTGCCGTTCCGGAGAGCTCGACCTGGCTGACGCTGGGGGTCGGTTTCGCCGCGCTCGGCCTCGCCGGCTGTCGCAAGGCGCGCACTCCGCGCGCCTTGGCCTTCCTGACAGCGGCCGATCCGTTTGCAGAACCGGCGGCCCGAAAGAGCGGTCGCTTCTCGCTGCGCCGGCGAGCAAGCGAAGGCCGGCAAGACCGCTTTGGGCCGCCGTTCCTGCAAGGCGAGGGGCTCGGCGTCTGCCGTAAACTTACCTTCCATAAACCTCGCCCGAACCCTTGCTTTTGAGCGAACACATGTATACACCGTCAACGAAAGTGCGGAACGACCCGGTCGGAGCGTGGCGACGAAGGGCATGAGGGAGTTCGATAAAATGAAGGCTATTCTAGCCTCCGCTGCGGTTGCGGCGATGCTGGCGGCGTCCAGCGGGGCGCACGCCGCAACCTACGTTTATGATATATCGGGCTATAATCCCGGAGGGCATGGCGCCGTGAGCGGCACGATGACGCTCGACGTCGTCGGCGGACAGGTGGCCGACGGATCGGCGACTCTCAGCGGCGGGTGGCTCCCGGGCGCAACGAGTTTTTCGCTCGTCACCGTCGACAACTATCCGGGTCCGAGCACGGGCTGGCGTGCGGGCGACGGCACCGACTGGTTCGGGTCGAACACGAACTTCCCGATCGACTCGAATGGGCTGACGTTCAATTCGGCCGCTTGGGGTTCGGGTTATGTCTTCGGCATCTACTCGGCCGCCACGACCGGCGCGCCTTATGACGGCGCCCTTTTTGGACCCGGAGGCTCGCGCAGCTACTGGACCTACAACGACAGCCTGACGCTGAGCGCGGTCCCCGAGCCCGCGACCTGGGCGATGCTGGGTCTCGGCTTCGCCGGGCTCGGCCTTGTGGGCTATCGCAAGGCGCGCGCGCCGCGGGCGGTCGCGCTCTGAGGGCTGTCCAACCAAGGCCTGTCGGGGCCGCCTTGCGGAGCGGCCCTTGCCGCTGCGTGGAGACTCGGGCCGGCGGAGTCCGGCGCCTGCGTCCGAGCGCTTGCGGCCTGTCCTACGCGCATGGCGTGGGAAAAGGGCGATCCGGGCTGCGCCTTGCAACCCGGCCTTGCCCGGTTTCGCCCCCGGTTCGTGCGTCTGTTCCGACCTGACAAGCGCCGGCCGACGACACGGACCTGTTCAAACGCCTGTTCCCCGCCTCCCTCGGGCCCGCAACGGCTGGGCTGATAGGAACGCGCCGCCGAACCGGGCGCAGAAAATCCGCTGCTCGCAGGCGAACCCGACCGGCGCTGGACGCTGAGCGCCAACCCAGGGTCGTCCCGCCCTAGCGGGCCTCTTCGACCCTGGCCGGGGCGATTTCCAGCGGGCTCACGCGCCGGTACGGCGCGCCGAACGCCTCGACGCAGAAGCGCTGGGCTTCGAGGCCGATCGGGAAGATCATCGGATCGAGCCCGGCCTTGCGCAGGAGTTGGCGCACGAATTCCCGTCCGTCCGCGATCTGCCGCCAGACGCTCGGCAGGAACAGCGCCCGCTGCCGCCCCTTGCCGAGAATGAGGCCGTCCCGGTCCGGCTCGAGCGCCGCGACGAGTTCGGCCTCGGTCTGCGCCGGGATCGGCCGGGGATGCGAGAGGATCGAGACGTCGAGTTCGAGGCCGTCGAGCTCCGCCTCGCTCAAGGGGTCGAAACGCGGATCGCCGCAGCCAGCGTTCACGGCGTTCGTCACCACATCCTCGATCAGCGTGGTGCGCGGCGTTGGCGAACCGATGCAGCCCCTGAGGCGTCCCTCCCGGGTGAGGGTGACGAAGGTCCCGCGCATCGACGTCAGCGTCGGCGAAAGGCGGCCGTCGACGGCGAGCGACGGCATGCGTCCGCCGCTTCGCGCCCCGGCGGCGAGGCTCGCCATGGCGGTCGCGAGCAGAAGCGCGCGGTCCGCCGTCGTCGAGCCGCGCCGAGGCTGCATATTCCATGGCGAACGCGCCATAGCCGACGACCCGCGACGCGTCCGCGCCGACATCGGCCGAGGTCGCCAGATGCAACCCGCTGACCCGATGTCGCGCTCGGCGGCGATGGTCAGCGCCCCGCCGATCGGCAGGAAGCCGCAGGCCCGGCGGCCTTCGAGCGGCGTCGACGTCGAGGCGCTCGATGCGCCGGGCGGTGTCGGCGTCCATCGCCCGCGCGCTCGCCCGTTCGAGGAAATGCGACAGGTCGGACGAAATGGCGATGCCCGTCTCCGGGCCGCCCCAGACGAGGCGAAGCGCCTCGGCGACTCGGCGCGGCTCGGCGTCGCCGACGAGGATCGGCAGGATCTCGAACGGGGCCGGGCAGCATCGCCTGCAGCATCACCAGATGCATTTCGAGCGAATGCTCGCCGGCGAAGGGCCTTGCGTCGACCGCCGGCGGCGCGGCTTCCGCGAGCCGGAGGTGGAGATCGCGCGCGACTTTGGCTTCGCCGAGCGGCGTCGTCCAGGCCACGGCCGGATGGATCGCGAGGCCGCGGAAGGCGACGCGATGCGCCGGGCCGACGATGACGATGCGGCGCGGCGGATCGGGCCGCCGCGCCCAGGCGCTGAAGGCGGTCGCGGCGACCGAGCCGGAATAGACGATGCCGGCATGCGGCGCGACGACGACCTTCGGCGCGACGCCGCCGTCCGGCCGGGCGCCCTTGCGCATCTCCGGCGATCAGCGTGCGGAGGCTTGGGCCTCCGCCGGATAGAAGAGGCCCGCGACCTGCGCGGGATGAACGTCGTTGGGCATCGCGACCCCCGGCCTGTCGGCGCGCGACCGCGCCGATTGAATGTAGGCGCCGGCGGCCGCCGCGCCAGAGCGTCGCATTGCAATCGCCGCCGCGCCGGCTCCGACATAAAGTGATCGGAGATGCAGGAGCGGCCTCGCGAAAGCGGCCGTGCGCGCCATGGACGCCGACGACTGCGTGAACGTCGAGTACTGGACGAAGCTCGAGGATGGGCGGATCGAATGCCGGCTCTGCCCGCGTTTCTGCCATATGCGTCCGGGCCAGCGCGGCCTCTGCTTCGTGCGGCGCGCCCGCGAGGACGGCGAGGGCATGGAGCTCACCGGCTACGGCCGCTCGACCGGCTTCTGCGTCGATCCGATCGAGAAGAAGCCGCTCAATCACTTCCTGCCGGGCTCCTCGGTGCTGTCGTTCGGCACGGCGGGCTGCAACCTCGCCTGCGCCTTCTGCCAGAACCGGGACATTTCCAAGAGCCGCGAAGTCGCGCGCCTGAGCTCTTGTCGCGATGCCGGAGACGATCGCGCGCGCCGCGGAGCGGCTGGGCTGCGCCAGCGTCGCCTACACCTACAACGATCCGGTCATCTTCATGGAATACGCGCTCGACACGGCGGCCGCCTGCCGGGCGCAGGGGATCAAGAACGTCGCGGTCACCGCGGGCTTCATCTGCGAGGAGCCGCGCAAGCGCTTCTTCGCCGGCATGGACGCGGCCAACGTCGACCTCAAGGCCTTCACCGAGCGCTTCTACGAGAAGCGCTGCGCCGGCTCGCTGCGAGCCGGTGCTCGAGACGCTGAAATATCTCGTCCACGAGACGAACGTATGGACCGAGATCACGACGCTCCTGATCCCCGGCGAGAACGACGGCGACGAGGAGATCGAGGCGCTGACGCGCTGGGTCGCGCACGGAATTGAAGCCCGACGTGCCGCTGCATTTCACCGCCTTCCACCCCGACTATCGCATGCTCGAGACGCCCCGACGCCGCTCGCGACGCTGCAGCGGGCGCGGGCGATCGGCATCAGAACGGGCTCGAGCACGTCTATGTCGGCAACGTCCGCGATCCGGCGCGCGAGGCGACCCTGTGCCCGACCTGCGGCGCGCGCTGCATCGGCCGCGACCGCTATAGATCACCGACATACGGGCTCGACGCCGAAGGCGCGGTGCAAGGGTTGCGGGACGCAAGATGGCCGGCGTCTTCGCCGACAGGCCGGGCACGCTGGGGCTCGCGCCGGCATGCCGGTCGACGATCGAGCGCTACGCGGCGTGAACTCTGGTTTTTCAGGACGCCGGCCGGTCGATTGAGCGAGACCGCGGCCGCCGCTTTCAAGTCCGAAATCGAGCTTTTTTCAGGGGGTACCGGCGCCTTTTTCAATTCCACCCGTTGTAACTTGTTAATAGCGGGTAGACTGCGCTTGCCGTCAGTCCTCGTTGGTCATTGCCCAGCGAAGCTGGCCGCAAGATCGACCCTTCACGCCCGGGTCGCGACGATGAACAGCCGCGGATAGGCAAGCAGGACCTTGCCGTCGGGCTGAACAGGATAGGCCTCGCGCAGCCCGTCGCGGTAGCGCGCGAGGAACGCCAGCGCTCGTCGTCCGACAGCAGATCCAGATACGGCCGAAGCGCCGACCCGGCGAACCAGTCGGCGACGCCGTCGGGACCATCGAAGACATGGACGTAGGTGGTCATCCAGATCTCGATGCGCGACCGGCGGGGCGCAGCCAGCGGTAATAGTCCTCGAATTCGCTGATCACCGGCCGGGACTTGGCGATCGGCAAGAGCCGGGATGACCAAGGACCCTCCGCAGCGGTCATGCGCATCAAAGCGTGCGAGGAACTCGCGCACGGTCGACGGCATCTGCGCCGCCAGGACGCCGCCCGGAGCCAGGCAAGCGATCAGGCGCGGGAACAGCGTGTGATGGTCGGGCAGGAATTGCAGCGCCGCATTGGCGAAGATCACGTCCGGCGGCGCTTCCGGCGTCCAGCCGGCAATATCCTGTTTGATAAACCGCGCCGCCGGAACGCGCTGCCGCGCCGCGGCGAGCATCGTCTCCGATGTGTCGAGGCCGGTGATGGTCGCCCCGGCAAACCGTCGCGCCAGCAGTTCGGCGCTGTTTCCGGGTCCGCAGCCAAGATCGACGACGACCCGCGCGGATCCGAGCGGAACCCGGCGAAGGAGGTCGCGCGCCGCCAGCGTTCGTTCGTTTTCGAACTTGCTGTAGAGGCCCGGATCCCAGTCGCCCGCGGGTCCGGGCAAGACCGAACCAGAACCGTTTATGGGGCTCATTTCGACCTTTCCTTCGCAGTCGGCGCCGTCGCAAAAAGCCGGCCCGAACCATTACACCAGTCCATGAAGTCTACCATGTTACTCGATTTTTGCGCCTCTCGCCTCCCTTCTTTCCGGCCGTGACCCGCTGTCGGGCGCTGTCAGCATCTGTCCTGCGCCAATATGCGGTTTTTCTCTGTCATATTTAGGCCGAAGAAGCGGCGCAGTCTTGCTAAGGGCTGGTCGTCAGTCCGGGCGCCAGCCTCTGTCGCCGGAAGGGTCGCCATGACAAAAACAACTCGCTCGCTGTCGACGCGCATGTTGGCGACTGTCGCGCTGCCCCTGGCCCTGTTGTCGGCGGGCGCCGCCAGGGTTCACGCCGAAACTGTTGTCGTTCCGCAGGTCGCCGGCTCGTCGGATGGCGCAAACGGCGCAGGCGGAGTGCCTCCGGACAATAATGGCCAGCCGGGCGATCTGGGCAGTCGGCCAACGCCGACGCTGGGTTCTCTGCGCCAAACACCGATCCCCTAAATCAGGCTACGGCGAAAGGCGGGAATGGCGGCGCGGGCGGATCGGGCGTCTTGCCCGGAAGTGGCGGCGTCGGCGGCGCGGGCGGCGACGCGACCGCGGCGGCGGCGACGTCGATCGGCTCCGGGACGGCAAAAGCAAGCGCCTATTCCTATGGCGGAAATGGCGGAGCGGGCGGCTTCGGCCTTCTCGGTGGCAACGGCGGCGCCGGCGGCGCGGCGTATTCTGCGGCGCAGACGTCGGTTGTCTCCGGCGCGGCCGAAGCCAACGCGCGGTTTCCCATGGTGGAAATGGCGGCTCTTTCGGCGGCGGCATCGCCGGTCTACTCACGAGGGCGGCGGGCGGCGACGCCAGCAGCGCCGCGATGGCGAGCGGCTCGGCCAGCGTGTCGTCGTCCGCCACTGCGTTCGGCGGCTCGGAGGGAGCACCGCAGCCGGCGCCGCAACCGCGACAAGCCTTGCAACGGGCAGCGGCCCGGGCGGGGTGGCGTCGTCCGCGATCGCGACCGGCGGCACGGGGGGCGGGAATTCGGATCTTGTATCGGCGGCGCGGGCGGCGGCGCGAACGCCGCCAGCATGGCGACGTCCAGCGGGTCGGGCGCCGTCACATCGACTGCGATCGCGAGCGGCGGCTCGGCCGGGGCCTACTTCGGCGGCTTGGCCAATTCTTACGGCACGGCGGCGCAGCCGACGCCAGCAGCAGGGCGACGTCCAGCGGCTCCGGCGGCGTATCGTCGTCGGCGACCGCGGTAGGCGGAGTGGGCGGCGCAGGCGGAAATGGCGGCGCCGCCAACGCCACGAGCAAGGCGACATCGAGCGGTTTGGCCAGCGTCTCAGCGTCCGCGAGCGCGACCGGCGGCGCAGGCGGTCAGGGCGCGGGCGTCGCCTCCGCGCAGAGCGCGGCCGATAACGCAAGCGGCTCGGTGACGACAGACCGTATCCGACGATCGCAGGGAATGCGCCCCTCGCCGCCTCGAGCGCGATCACGAGCGCCGCCATCGGCGCCGGCGCCGCGACGCTCGTGCCGATCGCAACCGGCCAGTCCATCTCCAATGCGACGCTGACGCCGGGCGGCCCGACCATCGGGGTGGGCGCGATGTCGGCGGGCTACGGTGGGATGTACGGCGATTTCCCCATGGAAGAACCTTTGATCCACGAGACTACGGCGAATTTCGTCTTCACGACCACGGCGCCCGAAGAGTTATACCTGAATTTGCTCGACAACAATGTTTCGGGCGCCGGCTTCGACAGCCTCGAGTTGCAGGTCAACGCTAACAACAATGTGTTCGACTATACCTTCGCCTCCCTCGCCGACGCGGAGACGTTCTTCTCCCGCCATGCGCTCGATCTTGGGCACATCAATGCGGGAGGCCAACATGTCGACCTATCCTTTTCGCTCGCCGCGAGCCTGAACGGCAGCGGCTTCGGCTTCGCCTACGACTTGGCCTTCCATGCCGTCCCCGAACCGTCGACCTGGGCGATGATGATGCTCGGCTTCGCGGGCCTCGGCTACGCGGGGTATCGTAGGGCAGGAGAGCGCCACGCAACCGCAGGCCGGACGGCGCTCGCCGCATAGCCCGATTTGGCCACGGAAGACCCGAAGATCAGGCGGACGCTCCTTGACGAGTGGGGGCCGGCCTATCGCAAGGTTGGCACGGCCGGGCCCAACCGGAGCGCGATTGACGCCCACCACACCTCCGACGTGACTAACGTACGTCGGGAGGGCCGACGCAATATGCCCGCACAAGTGACAGCTTTCGCCCGAAGACCCTTGCTGCTTCTATCCTGATCCAGCACGGCGGCGGCGATCCGATTTGTGCTTGCGGCGCCGATCGTCATGGCCATATTCGTGATCGTGCAGAAGGCCCACGTTCGCGACGCCCTGAAGGAGAATGTCACTCCCGCAGGGGAGGAGCGAGCGAGCCCGACGGACAGCCCCCGAGAGCGCCGCTCGACGGTTGTTCCGGCGAACAATCGCAAATCAGTTCCTTTTTGCATGGAGCATCCCCCGTGTCCGGTCCCGCCGCTGAACACCTCGAGGGTCCCGATTCCGCCTCGGACATCATCTATCCGTCGGCAATTCCATTCGTCCTGGTGCATCTGGCCTGCTTCGGCGCGATCTGGACCGGAGTGGGCTGGCCGGCTTTGGCGATCGGCGTCGGCCTCTACTGGCTCAGGATCTTCGCCATCGGCGCCGGCAATCACCGCTACTTCGCCCACCGCGCCTATGAAACCAGCCGGGCGTTCCAGTTCGTGCTGGCCTTTCTTTCCCAATCGACTGCGCAACGAAGCGTCCTCTGGTGGGCGGCCAAGCATCGCGAACATCACCTGCATTCGGACACGCCGCAAGACGTTCACTCGCCGCGGCAAAGCGGGTTCCTGTACAGCCACGTTGGCTGGATCTTCGACCGCCGCCACGGCGAGGCCGATCTCATCAGGATCAGCGACTTTGCGCGGTTTCCAGAGCTGATGTTGCTGCACCGGTACGAGGTTGCGCCTGCCGTCATTCTCGCGCTCGCGTGTTTTGCCGCGGATGGATGGCAAGGGCTGGTGGTCGGCTTCTTCTGGAGCACCGTCGCCGTGTATCACGCGACGTTCAGCATCAATTCGCTCGCCCACGTCGTGGGCCGACAGCGTTTTGTGACGGGAGACTATTCGCGCAACAACGGCTTTCTCTCGCTGGTCACGATGGGCGAGGGCTGGCACAACAATCACCACGCCTATCAAAGCAGCGTCCGCCAGGGGTTTCGATGGTGGGAGTATGATCCCACCTACTACCTGCTTTCGCTTCTTCGGCTTCTGGGCGTGGTCTGGAAGCTGAAGTCGCCTCCGGTCGAAGTGCTTCAAAATCGTCGGCGCCTGGGCTCCAGGGTGATCGGCCGCGCCGCCGAGCAGGTGGCGGAGCGCTTCAATGCGGAGCGGATCGCCCATGCCGCCGCCGGCGTGCTCGGTTCTTCGCGCCTGGCTCTGCTGCACATGACCTTCGTCCACGCACGGCATCGAATCGCCGATATCATCCGCGACCTGGACGTGCCGGAAATCCCGGGAGAATCGGACATTCGCCGCTGCGCTCGATCGATTCTGGCGAACTCGCCGTCAACCGAGGATATCGTCGCCAAGGCGCACCAACTGGTGCTGGAAGCCATCGGCGCGCGCCTCGCCGTGCTCGCGGCAGGGGCCGCCAGCAGCGTCTGAGGCGACGCCTCGGCGGCCGCCCCGGCTGACCGGCGGTTTGAATGGCGGCGCTTCGAGAGCGCTCAGCGGCCGGAAACCGCCAGACGCTGCGCGATCGCCTTCATCTTGTCCGCTCCGTCCTTTCGGCCGGTTTCGCGGTAGATTTCGGCCATCATCTCGTAGATCGCCGCCCGGGAGGGGTCCTGGGTCAGGGCTCGCTGGAGCGCGGCCTCGGCGGCGAGGAGATCGCGCCCGGCCATGGCGACGATCGCCATGCCGATCTCCGCCGACGCGTTGGCCGGGTCGATCGCAAGCACGGACTGGAAGACGCGCCGGGCGTCGAACGGCCGGTTGATGGTCAGCCAGCCGGCCGCCGCCGTCAGTCGGGTCTCGGGCGCCGGATCCGCCTCCGCCTTTTTGAGCCACGAGGCCGCGAGCGTCGGCTCCTTTTTGAGCGCGTGGTATGCGCCGCGAGCGAGCGCGCCCCAGCCACGGTACGGCGCCGTGCGTTCGAGCCCCTCGGCGACCTCGAGCAATCCCTCCGATCGCTCCAGCGCGAACAGGGCGGTGGCGCGCATGCGCAGCGCCAGCACGTTGTCGGGATCGAGTTCAGCGCCTCGGCGGTCGCCGTCTCGGCCGCCGCGGGCGCGCGCTTCAGGACGATCTGGCCAAGCTCTGCGAGGCCCTGGGCGCGCCAGCCGGGAGCTGGGGGCGGAAGCGGGGGGCAGCCGTCCGCGGCCGCGATCCGCAGCAGATCTTCATCCGGCTGGACGGGGACAGCCGGCGGCGGCGCGGGGGCGGCGGCGAGAGGCCTCTCCGGCGCCAGCGCCGCGAGCGGGCGGCCTGTCAGACTGTCGTCTTTCAGTCCAAAGGCTCCAAGGACCGTCGGCGCGATGTCGAGAAGATCCGCGCCGAGGAAGTCGGGCGCGGGCGGCCCCCATGGGCCGGCCGCAAGCAGCACGCCCGCAGACCCTCGCCAGCCAGGCGAGACCACCAGCACGAGCGCCTCCTTGCCCGCGACCTCGCAAAGCCGGCCGATCAGGCCATCGAGGAAACGCCACGCCGCCTGGGTTGCGTAGGCGTAGTCGGGCTCCGGCCGTCCTTCGCTGGCGGCGCGCACCTGCCCGAGCAAACCGTGGTGGACGAACACGGCTTGCGGCGCGCGTTCGGCGATCATCCAGACCGCCCCGCCTTGATAGGTCGCCGCCCGCGCCACGGCGAGCGCGAGGGCCGGCAAAAGCGTCGGGCGCGACTGGTCGATTTTACCGAGTTCCGGGACGAAGCCCAAAATCGTGCTGGTCGTGATTTGGGTCGGATGCACCCGGCGCAGGGCGATCTCATCGCGCAGCTCGAGCGGAGCGCAACGCAGCGGCAGAGCCCAGTCGGCTTCGGACTTGCCCGAGGGGTCGGCGAAACTCTCGTCGATATGAACGCCCGGCCAGTCGGCGCCCGGCTGGATCGCGGGCCAGCCGACGCTCCCGGTCGACACGCCCGCCGCCTGGAGCCGCGCCCATAGCGGCGCGGTCCGCCACGACGCGCGCCCGGTCGGTCGCAGGCCGCCCGCCCAGGCTTCGTGCCGCAGCCAGACGCCGTGCGTTTCAGGCTGAACCCCCGTCGCCAAAGTCGCGAAGGCCGCAATCCCCTCGCCGGTCGGAGCTCCGCTCAAGGAACCCGCAAAGCCCGCCTTGCGCAACGTGGCCATCCGAGGCAGCGCGCTCGCGCGGGTCGCCGCGTCGAAGCCGGCCCAGTCCATTCCGGCGACGGCGATCAGGAGCATTTTCGTCATGCGGCTTCCGGTCTTTGATCGCCTTTTAGCGGACATGGTACAAGCGGTCATGATGAACTTGAGCGTGACTTTCGCGTCCGAAAGCGAGGCGCCGGCCTGCCTCGCGCTCATCCCCAAAGCAGCCGGCGCGCGGGTCGAGTTGCTGATTGCGCGCTCAGAAGGCGCGTTCGCCGGCGCGGCCGCGGTATTCTGGGCCAACGCCCTGGAGCCCCCCGGCTTCCACTTTCTCGTCAAGGTCCTTTCAGGCGCGCGGCGTCGGGGCGTCGGACGCAAGCTGATCGAGGCCAGCGTCACGCTGACGGAAGCGGAGACAGATGGCCTCTGGTCCTTCGAGTCCGTGTCGCGCGACAGCCAGGCGGCAAGATTTCTCGAGGCCTGCGGCTTCAAGGCGTCGAGACGCGAATATCATTATCAGGTGTCCAATGAGGCCATCCTGGCCGACACGATCGCCATCGCCGATCGTCTACGCCGGCGTGGACGCATTCCGGAGCGGGCTGAAATCAAATACCTGTCGGAGCCGGGAGCGCCGCTCGAGGAAATCGCCTGGCTGGTTTCACGAGAGCTCAACAGCAGTCCCGCCAACAACTTCTATGATGTAGTGAGGCGGTGCGGAGACAGTGCAGACGGGTCGCTGTACGTCAGTCTCGACGGCGTGGTCGTCGCCGTCATGCTGGTCCGCCGGCAGGGCGGCGACGCGGTGGTCGACGCGAGGGTCGTCGCCAGCCGTTGGCGCAACAACTGGCCCAACCTGGTGCTGCTGGAAAAGGCGCTGGGCCGCGCCAAGGACGAGGCGTTGGCGCATGCCAAGTTCTTCTGCGACGAGAGCGTCACGGACACGATCAATCTGGCCCGTCGCGGCGACGGCGAGGAGATCGATCTCAAGACGCGCTATTATCTCGCCTATAGCTGAGCGGCTTGCGCGGCTCCGCCGCTTGACGTTCGCTGGCGGCGCACCGGCCTTGCAGCAACACAAACGCCCTTCCGCGATGTGCGGAAGGGCGAGCCGGATCCCATCGAACAGAGGAGGGCTAACCCCCGGTGATCAGGCCGCGAGGGCGAGCCCCTGGCGGCGACGGCGACGAGTTGCAACACCCAGCACGCCGGCGCCGGCGATCAGGAGCGCCCAAGTGGACGGCTCGGGTATGGCGGCGTAGGTAATCGAAGCGAGGCCGCCGGTGCCGTCCAGCGTTGCGAAACCAAACAGCTCATGGCCGCCGGTGTCGTTGAACGCGAGGTTGATATAGCCAGACCCGTTCTGCAGCGGAGTTTTGGATACAGCGTCCGAGCCGGTCAAGACAGTGCCGGACGCGTACGACAGGCTAGGATCGACCGTATTCGTACCATTCGCGCCCGTCGAGGCGATGAAACCCCCGCTCAAGAGTCCCGAAATTTTGGGTCTCCTTGTTCAAGATCAGAGGCGTGGTGCTCATTTCGAAGGGGGTCACCCCATCCAGCGACACGCTCGAATTCGTACCGAACGGATAATTGAAATCGACGGTTACAAGGCCCGCATTGGCTTGCGTGCTGACGCCCGCGAGGCCGAGAGCGGCCATGGCGGTCAATGAACTCGTTACATATCTCATATGAAAGACTCCCCAGTTCCCAGAGTTGACGTCATACGCGCTCACCCGGAGAAATCCCCCTGCACCGGCGGTCTCATCGAGTATGGTCGCTTAACGATCTGCAGCACCTGAGCAAGCTTTACCATAGAGCGGGGTTTGAACCCTGTCAAGTTTCGTCGACCTTTTTACATCGCAAGTCAGCATCGCTCGCGAGTTAACGGTGGGTGGCTTTGCTCGCGGGGCGCGCTGCAGCTTTCCGGACTGGTACATTCGAAAGCCCTTTTGCATTGGAAAGGGCTGATACTTGCTCGAAGCCGTCCCTTCCATGCGCCAGGGTGTCGGACTTCAGCGTCAACCGCCGCCGAGCGCTTGCCGTCAAGGTCACTTCCCTAACGACGCCAGCATTTGATCGAAGGCGCCAGAGGGGATGCGGAAGACGCCGGTGAAAGGCTGGCTGAGTTCGAGGATCAGGAAGAGCGCGCTGCCGACGGCGAAGGCGCCGAGCGCAACCGCGACGACCGTAGTCGCGTTGAAGCGGGAAAGAACGCCGAAACCGCAGAACAGGATCGCCGCCCAGGAGACCACGATCGCCACCAGCGGCCATGACACCGGGCTTGCGAGTTGCAGCGAAACCAGCAGCCGGGTCTGCTCGATCGCGCTGGCGTCCGCCGCGGCCGTGGCTGCGAACACCCGTTGCATCGGCGTCTTGGGTTCGAGCGAGGCGACGTACATATCCATCAGTCTGAGGTGCTCGATCGGCTGGCCGACGCTCATGTCGGGCGCCTTCTCCACATCCCCGCCCCAGATCATCGCCCGGATCGACGACAGCGTGTCCTTCATTTTTCCGCGCGCGAATGTGGTTTCTGGCCCGTATTCAGAAAGCGCGATGTCGAGTTGCAGCGCCTTGGCCGCGAGCGTCTCCATCTCGGCTTTCTGGTTGGCGTAGAACGCGTAAGTCGAGCCGACGAGCGTGCCGAGCACCAGGGCGAGCAGAAGCGAGACGAGCCCGACGACCGCGCCGATCATCTCGCGCGACTTTTCCGCGCTGTGCGGCTCCGGCAGCAGCGTTTGGAGATACAAGCCCAATAGGCCGAAGCCGAAGATGAGCGCCGCCACGCCGACGCAGAACCAGACCGTCTCCACGCGCATTCTCCTGACTCGGCGCTGCCTCCTCTACGCTGGTAGCGGGGCGTGCCGGAAGGGGCAAGGAGAGGCGGCCGGCGGAGGCGTCTCGGCGAGCGACGACCGCCCTGCCGCATCCAGACGCGTGACTCGCCGCGGACCCGTTTCGGCGCGTCGCCTTCGCGGCGCTTTGCGCTGCTTCACCGCCCGGCCGACGAGGACGTCGCCGCAACCGCATCGTCCGGCGCCCTTGTCAGCGCGTAGAGGGCGACTTCGGCGCCTTTACCGCGCAGACGGAGGTCGCCGAGCGGGCGTTTGGCGACGCCGGACGGCAATTCGAGGCGATCGACGAGGTCGGCCGAGGCGAGCACGCGGTCGCCGGTCACGCGACAGAATTCCTGGATGCGTGCAGCCGTGTTGACCGCGTCGCCGAGGAAGACAATCTCCGTCTTCACCGACCCCATTTCGCCGGTGACCACCGGACCGCAATGCAACCCGGCGCGGAAATTGACCGCGGCCCCGAAGTCTCGCCGGTATTCCGCCGCCCGCCGTGCGATCGTGTCCAGCGCGTCAAAACAGGCCGTGATGCAGCGGGCCTTGGCGACTCCCTGATCGAGTTCCATGTCGCGATCAGTTCGTCGCCGACGTAGGCGTAGATTTCGCCCTGCGCGGCGACGATCGGAGCGGTGAGGTCGGTGACGAAGCGATTCAGGAGGCGGTGAAAGGCGAGCGGACCGAGCCGCTCGGCGAGTCCCGTCGAACCTTCCATGTCGAGGAACAACAGGATTCGCTCTTCCAGCCTCGGCCAATAGTAGCGGCCAGTGATGAAATTGAGCAGCACGTTTTGGCCGAGCAGGCGACTGATGCTCAACATGAAGGCGAAGGCGAAGGACATGGCGAACGAGAACAGGACATCCTGGCGCCGCAGTCCATGCTCGTCGGGAGCTGGAAACAGCCAACTCCCCAACTTCAGAGCGAACAGGATGACGGCGAGATAGGCGAGGGTTTTTACCGTCACATGGCCCAGAAACGGCAAACGTCGGAGCGCCGCCCCGGGCGCGCTGTGGTCGAGAAGCAAGATCTCGAACGACATCAATAAGCTGCAGATCACCGCGCCCGTCAGTCCGCCCCGCCACAGGGCCCAGAACGGAAACTGGGGCCCGAAGTCCGCGCCGATCAGTGCATAGACTGCGCCGATCGCAGCCGAGAGGACGGTGGAGCACGCAATGAGCGGGAGCTTGCTCGGCAACCGGGAATTGGGCATCGGAGAGCCGTCGCTGTTCTGGACTTGCGCAAATCGGGGAGGTCTTGCGCTTTGTGACGATCAGGCGACCTCATGCATCCCGCGCTCGAACTCGGCCTCGGAGATCGGCCGTTTGGGCGCGTAGAGGCGCCATGCGTGGTAGCTCAACCCGAGGCCCCAGCCGATGAACGGCCAGGTCGGCCAGAAGTATGACGCCGGTCCGGTCAAAAGCCACCCGATGACGAATACGAGATTTGCGACCGCAAGGACCGTCGCATGGATTTAGAAATCCCATTTGGCGGATAGGCGTTCGAGGGCGGCTTCGCGTCTCCGGTCGAGGTCTGTCATTTGATCGCTCCTTGCGGCGCCGCCGCCCCAATCGGACGCATTGGCGCCGGAACTCTCCTACGCTTGTGGCGTTCCCCTGAATTTGAGGAAGATCAACCTGAAGACGGTGGAAATTTGCCGCCAAAGCGGGCTTTCCCCGTCGCGACGTTCGCCAATGGGCCTTGGCTGAAGCCCGCTGCGGGCGGATGGCGGCGGCAAACCGCCGATCCCCTCACCACGCCCGCGAGCGGGGGGAGGGGGAGTCGCGGGCGATTACTTGCCCATCATCGCCTTGGCGTTGTCCGGCGTGATCGCCGTCGTGGCGACGGTCACGACGGTCGGGACCTTGTCGGCGCAGTCGAGCAGGATGGATTTCGCCATGTCGATCGCCTCGGGCCCCCCAGTCGGGTAGGTGAAGGTCGCCGCCCACTCGCCTTCGGCGACGGCGCGGATGCCGCCCGAAGGGCCGGGCAAGCCGTCGGTGCCGAGGATCTTGATGTCGCCGTCCTTCTTGCCCGCGCCCTTGGCGGCGAGCCGGGCCCCGGCCGCCATCATGTCGTTAGAGGCGTAGACGGCCTTGATGTTCGGATGAGCCTGCAGCATCGCCGCGAAGGCGGTCTGGGCCTTGTCCGGCAGCCAGTCGGCCGCCTGTTCCGCGACGACCTGGATCTTCGGGTTGGCCTTTACCCCGTCCTTGAAGCCGTTGAGCCGTTCGACCGCCGGAGGCGAGCTCGGCAGGCCCTCGAGCACTGCGACCTCGCCGCCGTCGGGCAGGAGCTTGTCGGCGACATATTTGCCGGCCTCTTCGGCGATCTTGAAATTGTCGCCGCCGATGAAGGCCGTGTAGTCCTTGCCGGGGTCGCCCAGCGTCTTGCGGTCGAGCTCGATCACCGGGATTCCGGCCTTCATGGCGCGGGCGACGACCGGCGTCAGCGGCGCCGCCTCGAACGGCGAGATCAGGATCAGATCGACCTTCTGGGTGATGAAATTGTCCATCTGCGAGGTCTGGGTGTTCACGTTGCCGGCGCCGTCGGCGATCTGCAGCGTGAACTGGGGCACTTTCGCCGCCGCCTCGGTCAGCTGGTCGTTGACGTGTTGTCGGTACGGCTCGGCGTTGTTGGCCTGCGAGAACCCGATCACGTATTTGCCGTCCTTGCCGCAGTCCTTGACCAGCGAAGCGGCGTTCGCCGCGCCTAGCACGCGCCGCCGCCCGCGCAACGGGCGCGGACCGAATATTTATGTCGGCTGGAATTTCTCCGGTCTTTCCAAGGCTCGCCGCTCGTGCAAGGTGCGCACATGGCGAATCCTTTAGCGACAGCGGAGAGGCTCGCTGCGGGCGGTCCGAAAGTCCGTGCTAAGGGCTTTATCGCCCCATCCGGTTTGCCTGCTATACCTCGTCTAAGCGACAACCCGAAAATTGGCGCGGTGGATCACGCGGAAATTGTCGCTGATTTGGGCGCTGAACCGCTTCCAGTGTTTGGGCACGGTTTGGCTTAGGAATTTGACGATCTCTCGGCGGAACTCGCGGAAGGTCTTGTAATCCCGATTGTGGGTGACGTTTTCGTGCATCAAGGCCCATAGTCGTTCGATGGGATCGAGATGGGGGCAGTAAGGCGGAATGAAGTGGAGCACGATCTTGCGCCCCGCCATCGCAAGCCATTCTTTAACGACGTTGGCGTGATGATAGCTGGCGTTGTCGACAAAGACATGGATGAGACGCATCGCAGTATGCGTGCCTTCGATCTGGCCCAAGAGCTTGATGAAACTCTCCGCGCTGACCTTCTCGGCCACGACGATCTGCGTCTGGCCGGTTTCCAGATTGATGGCGCCATGGATGTTCAGTCGCTGGCGGCCGGTCGTCTGCTCCACTGCGACGGCGACCTCCTTGCGCGCCCAGCAGCCAACCGGCCTGACCTGATGGGTCGGATGGACCGCATCGACGAAAGCGACCGCCTCGTCTAAGCCCATCGTATTGAGCAGGTTCTCGTATCCGTCGATAAAGGCCTGCTGCCTGGCGTCGTTGAGACCGCGCGGCATGGCTTCCGGCTTGCGATAGAGGAAGCCCAAGCGGTGCAGCAAGGCGATCAGCCCTGACCGGCTGTAGCTCACCCGAAAGGTCCGCTGCAGAAAGGCCCCGATCTTTCGAATGCTGCGGGGGCAATGGGCGTCGACCCAAGCGCTCAACGCTTTTTCCTGCTCGCGGCTGAGCCGGCCGCTGCTGCCCTCATGGCCAAAGCTCTTCAGCCCTTCGACGCCGCCGCGCTCGTAGGCCCGATGCCAATCGCGAACCGTGTCGTCGTCCAGCAGCAAAGCCGCCGCGACGCGCTCGCAGCTCCAGTCCTGGTCGAGAAGCACGATGGCGTTCGCTCGGCGGGCCACGCGATGCTCCGCAAGGCCGTCGCGCGCAAGCCTAGTCAGGGCTCGCCGGTCGTCAACTGAGAGAAATCCACCGCGAATTACATCCCCAGACGAATCCTGTTCGTCCGCAACGTCAAGCGGTTTCTCGGCTTCTCAATGAATTGCAGTATAGCAGGCGGCTTATTTTTCAGGGCCGGCGGTCCCATTCCTAAAAGCCAAGCAATATCATCGCGCTGACAGCTATACAACCGAACGGTTGCGGCATGGAACAGGCGACTCGAACAGGCTCGGAACAGGCAATTAACAGGCACTTATCAGGCTCGAAACAGGCAAAAACAGGCGGATGAAACGGGGCGCGGAACGGAGCGCGCTCAGGTTGTAAGGCGGTGACGCTGGCCAGGGGACACACGAGACGAAATTCACCATGAGGAAAAAGAAGAATAACGAAGACACGCCAAGCGCCTGTCGTTCTTTGCGTCCTTCGCGCCCTTTGCGGCGAGAGTCGATCCCCCCTCCGTCCCTTCGTCGGGCCGGCGAAAGGAATCTGCCCAGCTTGCGTCGGGCTTTGATTTTGTCCGACAATCGTCGCAATGTCCCGAAATAAGTTCGCGCCAACGTGAACCGGCGGGAGCGCGAGAGGAGACGTCATGCTGATCGGCAAGGCCGGCGCGGCCGAGACAAAGATCGCCGCTGCGTCGCCCGACAGGATTTGGGTTCGCGGACGCGACTTGACCGCCGACCTGATGGGGGGCGTGACCTTCACCGACTTCGTCTATCTTCTCGCGACCGGCCGCGCGCCGACCGACGCCCAGCGCGTCTTCCTCGACCTCAGCCTCGTGGCGCTCGCAGAACACGGGCTCACGCCCTCGGTTCAGGCGGCGCGAATGACGCTTGCGGCCGATCCGGCCGCCCTCCAGGGCGCGGTTGCGGCGGGCGTGCTCGGCTGCGGCACGGTCATCCTCGGCGCGGCCGACCTTTGCCGCGCGCTGATCGACGACGTGCTGGCGCGGCGGGCGCCGCCGGCCCGGTCGACGCGGCGGCGCTCGAGGTCGCGCGCGAGTATCGCGCGGCGCGCCGGCCGATCCCCGGCTACGGCCATCCACTGCACAAGCCAGTCGACCCGCGCGCCGAACGGATGATCGCGCTGGCGCGCGAGCGGGGCGTCGCCGGCCGGGCCGTCGAGGCGGCGACGGCGCTGACCAAGGCGGTCGCCGAGGTCTGGGGCAAGCCGCTGCCGATGAATGTCTCGATGGCGATCGCCGCGACCCTGGTCGACGTCGGCGTTCCGCCGGCGCTGATCCGCGCCGTCCCCATCCTCGCCCGCACCGGCGGGCTGATCGCCCATCTCATCGAGGAGCAGGAGGCGCCGATCGGCTTCTATCTCGCCGCGAAGGGCGAGGAGGCGATCGACCATTCCGGGGCCCAGGGAGGCGCCGCCTGATGCCGATGGTCGAGCCCGAGATCGAAGCCGCGCCGTGGGCGGAGCAGGCGCGCCTCGACGCGCCGCTCTACCGGAAGCAGATCGAATACCTGTTCGAGCGCTCGCGCTTCTATCGCGGCAAGCTCGAACGCGCCGGCTACGCGACCCACGGCGCCGTCGGGGGGCTGGACGCGATCCACGCGCTGCCGTTTACCGAGAAGGACGAACTGCGCGCCACGCGAACGCCGGATGAGCCGATCGGGACGCATTGTGCGGCGGGTCCGGACGAGATCGCGCGCATCTATTCGACCAGCGGCACGACCGGGACGCCGAGCTACATTCCGCTCACCGCCTCCGACATCGAAGTCTGGGTCAGGACCTCGGCGCGGTCCTACGCGGCCTCGGGAATCGTCCGCGGCGAGCGGATCGTCTCGACCTACAACGCCGGCCCGTTCGTCGCCGGCGCCGCGCTCGCCGTGTTCGACCGGCTCGGCCTTTGCCATATTCCGGTCGGCACGGGAAACACCGAGCGGCTGGTCGCCGCCATCGAGCTGTCTGAAGCCGACAGCCGCGGTGATGACGCCGTCCTATGCGCTGCATCTCGCCGAATGGGCGCGCGAGCGGGGCAGGGACCTTGCGCCAGTCGAGCGTCAAGCGGATCCTGGTCGCAGGCGAGCCCGGCGGCGGGGAGCCGGCGATGCGGGCGAAGCTGGAAGAGGCCTGGGGGGCGCGCGTCACCGAGGCGATGGGGATCGGCGACATCTCCATCACGCTGTGGGGAGAGTGCGAGGAGAAGGCGGGCATGCACTTTTCCGGGCGCGGATTCGTCCACCCGGAGCTGATCGATCCGACGACGGGCGCGGCCTTGCCGTTCGACGACGGCGCCGAGGGCGAACTCGTCCTGACCCATCTCGTCAACCGGGCCGCGCCGCTGCTCCGCTTTCGCACCCGCGACCATGTGCGGGTGAGCGCGGGTCGCTGCGCCTGCGGCCGCACGGCGCCGCGCGTGCGCTGCGTCGGCCGCACCGACGACATGCTGATCGTGCGCGGCGTCAACGTGTTTCCCTCCGCGGTGCGCGAGATCGTCAACGAATTCGCGCCGGCGGTCACCGGGGTCCTGCTGATCAGGCCGCGGGCGAAGGGCGTGCGCCAGGAGCCGCCGCTGCCGATCGCGGTCGAGGCGGCGCCGGGCGCCGACGCCGAGGGGCTGGCCGATCGCATTCGCGCGCGTTTGCGCGAGGCGCTGCTCGTGACGACCGAGATCGCGCTCGTTCCAGCCGGCGGGTTGCCGCGCAGCGAATACAAGTCGAAGCTCGTCGAGAAAGCGTGAGGAGGAGAGCTTGCAGAAGCTTCAGACCCAGGGACTGCATCACATCACGCTGGTCGGCGCGGACCGCCAGACTTCGATCGACTTCTGGGAGGGCGTCCTCGGCATGCCCTTCGTGTTCGAGCAGCCGAACCTCGACAACGCGGGCGAGAGCCACATCTACTTCGATCCCGGGCGACGGACGGCTCGTCACCGTCTTCACCCGCGAGGACCGCAAGCCGGTCCACCGCCGCACCCCGACCGACCCGGGCTGCGTGCACCACATCGCCTTCAACGTCTCGCGCGCGACCTTCATGCAGGCGGTCGAGCGGCTGAACGCGCGCGAAATCCCCAACACCGGCGTGCGTGACCGGATGATCTTCGACGCGGTCTATTTCGAAGACCCGCTGGGGCTGCTGATCGAGCTGTCGTGCTGGAAGTTCGATCCGCCGGAGGGCTTTACGCGTCCGGAGGTTCTGTTCGCCGCGCACAACCTGCGCGTGGCGCGCGGCGAGCGGGCGATCACCGAAGTCCACGTCGCCGACGCCATCGAAAGCCTGGTCAAGGCTTCGACCAAAAGCCTTTCGGCCGACCGGGCGCCGAAAGACCCGTACCGGCGCGCCCATGCGCCTGAACTCATCGAACAGAGATAGGAGGAACCCCAATGTCCGCGATCAAGCTGCATGTCATCAAGCCGAGCGTGAACAACATGACGGCGCGCGTGTTCGTGCGCGCCGCCAAGCTCGACTTCACCGAGGACGACGTCTACGGCAAGACGCGCTCGCCCGAGTTCATGGGCAAGAATCCCGCCCATCTCACGCCGATGATGGAGGCGTCCGGGCTGCCCAAGGGGGTGATGTGGGAGAGCTGCGCCATCATGCAGTATCTCTGCAACAAGCATCACCTGACCGCGTTCTATCCGACCGAGCCGGAAAAGCGCGCGATGGTGGACAGCGCCATGTTCTACATCGTCGGCACCATCTATCCTTATCTGTCGCGCGCCACTTACGGCGCGCTCGGCTTCCCGCTTTACGCCGGCGAGGTCGGCGCGAGCGACGCGGACGCCGCCGCCAAGGACAAGGCGCAGAAGGCGGCGGTCGAGGCGCTCGGCGAGACGCTCGACGCCTTCCACAAGTTCTTCCTGCACGGGACGACGTTCGTCGGCGGCGATCACGTCTCGATCGCCGACATCCGCCTCGCCTGCAGCCTCGAGTTCCTCAACGCGATCGACTACCCGTTCGCCGGCTGGACCAAGGCCTATATGGCCGCCGTCGAGAAGGCGCTCGGCGACGCCTACGCCGAGCCGGCGGGCGACGTCCGAGGCTACATCCAGTACGTGAAGGGGAAGAAGGGGTAGCGAATAGCGAGCAAGCGACCGATCTACGAGGGGCGGCGCTTTGCCGCCTCTCGTCTGAAGGCACGTCTATGCGTACGATCACGCTCGAAGAGCATTTCGCCACGCCCGACTACATGGCGGGACCTGGACGCAAGCTGAAGGAGCACGCGGAACGCGCGGGCGGCAGGCTGGCGAGCCTCTTGACCGATCTTATCGACCTTGGCGAGGGGCGCGTCGCGGCGATGGACGCGGCGGAGTTACAATGCAGGCGCTGTCGCTGACCTCGCCGGGCGTCGAGCAGCTTGCGGGCGAAGAGGCGAAGACCGTGGCGCGAGAGACGAACGCCGCAATCGGCGAAGCGGTCCGGCGCTGGCCAGACAGGTTCTTCGGGCTGGCCTCGCTGCCGCTCCTCGACCCGCAGGCCGCGATCGCCGAGCTTGAGCAGGCGATCGCCGCGGACGGCTGCAAGGGCGTGGTGATCAACGGGCACCTGCGCGGGCGCTATCTCGACGATCGAACGTTCTGGCCGGTGCTGGCGCGCGCCGAGGCGCTGAACCTGCCGATCTATCTCCACCCGACGCAGTCGCCCGAGCCGGTCGTCGGCGCCTGGTACGGCGGCCTCAAGCCCGCAGTGGCAGAGATGATGGCGAACGGCGGCTGGGGCTGGCACATCGAGACGGCGCTGCATGTCCTGCGCATGGTCCTCGGCGGCGTGTTCGACGTCCATCCCGAATTGCAGGTCGTCATCGGCCATATGGGCGAGACGCTGCCGTTCATGATCGAACGGGTCGAATTCGATGCCCCCGGCCGTCACCGGGCTCAAAAAGCCGGTCAGCGCATACCTGCGCGAAAACGTCCATTACACTTTTGCCGGCTTCAATTTCCTGCCGACCTTCCTCCAACTCCTGGTCGAGGTCGGCGTCGACCGCATTATGTTCTCGGCCGATCATCCCTATCGGCCGATGGCGGAGGCGCGCGCCTTTCTGGACGGGTTGCCGGTCGGCCCGACCGACCGGGCGAGGATCGCGCACGCCAATGCGGAGCGGCTGTTCGGGGTGTAGCGCGAAACGCGGTTGGATGGCGCTACAAAGGCTCGACGGTCTCTCTCCACGCCGCCGCAAACGCCTTCGCCTTGGCTTCGACCACCTTGGCCGTCATGCCGGGCTTGTAGAGCGCGCCGCCGACGCCGAAGCCGGCGGCGCCGGCTTCGCGGTAGGGCGCGAGCCTTTCGGGCGTAATGCCGCCGACGGGAAAGAGCGGCGCGTCCTTCGGCAGCACGGATCGCCAGGCCCTGACCACTTCGGGCGGCATCGCCTCGGCGGGAAAGAGCTTCAGCCCGGTCGCGCCGAGACTGAGCGCGGCAAACGCCTCGGTCGGCGTCGCCACCCCCGGGAGAACGCTCAGACCGAGCTGAAGCGCGCATTCGATCACCGCGGGGTCGGCGTTCGGCGCGACGATCAGACCGGCGCCGGCTTCTGCGGCCGCCTTGACCGCGCCGGTCAGCAGCACGGTCCCGGCGCCGACGAGCGCGGCCTTGCCGACGCGGCCCGCGATGATCTCGATGCTCTTGAACGGATCGGGCGAGTTCAGCGGAACCTCGATCGCCCCGAACCCGGCCTCGACCAGGACGCAGGCGATGGCGTCCGCCTCGTCCGGCTTGAGGCCGCGCAGGATGGCGATCAGGGGCGTTGGCGTGAGAGCGAGCATCATAGGAGTCCGGCTTGGAGGGCGACGGCGAGAAGTCCGCGCGGCGCCGCGTGATCCGGCGCGACCGAAACCTCCTCGCCGAGGGCGGCGAACGCGGTGCGATAACGCTCGACGAGCCCTTTCGCTCCTGCGAGATGCGCATTCTCGCCGGGAAAGAGCCGACGCGCCTCGGCGATCTCCGCCCCGATCATGAGGCCCGACAGGTAGTCGCCCGCGTCGGCCTCGGCGAGCCCGCCCATGAGCGGCAGGGTGCGGGCGCCGAATAGCGAACCGAGCAGGCCGCCGTTATCGCCGCGCGCGGCGGCCGCGCCACGTCGCGCGCCGCGGGCGAAGGCGGGGCCCGGAGACCGGAGCGGGGCGGCTCGGGCGAAAGCGCCAACCAGCGTATGATCGCGAATCGCGGCGAACAGCTCCCCGGTGACGAAGGTCTTGAAGCGCACGACGCGCCCGGCTTCGACCACCGCCCATTTGCAATGCGAGCCGGGCAGCACGACGAGGCGCGCGCCGCCCTCGGCGATCCCGAGGATCTCGACCTCCTCGCCGCGCATCACGTCGGGTTCGCCGTTCCCGTCCGTGCAGGAGAGTCCCGGGGCGATCAGGATGCGCCGGCCGTCCGCCTCGACCGCGACCAGGTTCCTGGCAATCGCGCTGAGATCCGCGGGGCAGGCGACGTAGGGCGCCTCGCGCCAGCCGTTGCGGCTGCCGACCATGCCCGAGGCGAGGACGGGCATGGCGGGATGCGCGTCGAGCCAGCCGCCGAGGAGGCGCCGGAAGGCCGCCGGGAATCCTCCGGGCGAGACCGAGGCAATGCCGTCCGCCGTCTCCATCTCATCGATGATCCCACCGTCCCGAGCCATGAGATAGGCGCGGAAATTCGACGAGCCCCAATCGACTTCGATCAATGCCGGCGCGGTCACGGGGACCTCGTCCGCGCTTCCCGCCGGGCGTCCGCCGACAGAGACGAAAGCTCGGCGGCTGAATCCCGGACGGCCGGCCCGTCCGTCATTCGCCGATCTCCTCCGCCGCCCGCTTCTTGTGCGCGGCCAGCGCCATCAGCCGCCGGTCGCGCCAGGCGGCGCGCTCGCCGAGCTTGTCGGCCGGCAACCGGCGCCGGCGCTCCGCCTCGAT
Source organism: uncultured Alphaproteobacteria bacterium (assembly GCA_963816065.1). GTDB lineage: Bacteria > Pseudomonadota > Alphaproteobacteria > Rhizobiales > Beijerinckiaceae > Roseiarcus. Next base: position 102,933 of record CAWFJG010000030.1, read on the forward strand.
CGCGTCCATCGCCGCGCCGGTCCAGTCGACCCGACGCTGCATGGAGGGGAAGATCCCGGCGTAGATGCGCTGGTAGCGCTCGGCATAGTCGCGCACCCCGTTCGGCGCATTGAGGTCGATGGTCTCGAACGGACCCATGAAGGACCAGCGCAGCGCCAGACCCTCCCGGATCGCGACGTCGACGTCGTCGGCGCTGGCGTAGCCGTCGGCCACCAGCCGGAACGCCTCCTCGAGCAGGGCGCCTTGCAGCCGATTGACGACAAAGCCGTCGATCTCCCGCGCCATCACGATCGGCGCGTGGCCGGCCCCGCGCAGAAGGGCGGCGGCGCGCTCGACCGCCTCCGGCTCTGTCCACGGCGCCGGAACGATCTCGACCGACGGAATCAGATAGGGCGGGTTGATCGGGTGGGCGACGAGACAACGCCCACGGCCTTTCAGACCTTCGCTGAAGGCCGACGGCAGGATCGCCGAGGTGGAGCTCGCCAACACGGCCTCGGGATCGGCCAGGCGATCGAGCTCGGCGAACACGCGCCGCTTCGTCTGAACGTCCTCGGGCGTGTTCTCCTGGACGTAACTCGCCCCGTGCAGGGCGTCTTCGAGCGAGACCGCCCGGCAAATCCGGGCGCGCACCGAAAGCGGCGGCTCGCCGTGCAACAACTCGTTGTCGTCGAGATCCGGCAGGACCCGGTTGACGAAGCTCAACGCCTCGTCGGTCGCCTCCGGCCGATCGTCCCAGATCGCCACCTCGTGGCCGGCGCGGGCGAAGCTGACCGCCCAGGCGCGACCGACAAGTCCAAGTCCGACCAGAGCAATTTTGCCCATCCGACTCCTCCAGGCCTTTCGCCCGCAGGGTCAAGCACTAGCAGGCCATGGCGCTGAGGCCAACGTCTGCGCTGAATTTCGGAGACGTCCGTCCAAGGGCGCGGCGTGAAAGGCGCGCGCGAACCGATCTGCCGCTTGCGGTCGGCGGCTGCGGCTCGAGGCCCGGCGACGCCCGCCCTCCGATCCCGGTTTGGCCGATCCGCGCCGACGCTCTATCATCGGCCCCATGACCGAAGTCGAGATCGCCGCTCTGGCCGGCTGGATCGCCGAGGCCGGCCTGGCCGGCGCGTCCGAGACGACGCTGCTGCAGGGCTTTTGCGAGCGCGCCGCGGCCGCGGGCCTGCCGCTGGCGCGCGGGGTCGCGTTCATCGACACCCTGCATCCGCTCTACGAGGGGCGGACGTTTCGCTGGGATCGGGACAAGCCGGATGTGACCTTCACCGACTACGGCCGCAGCACCCAAGGCGAAGCCGCCACGCGCTGGCGGACCAGCCCCTGGTTCCGGATGTTGAACGACGGCGTTTCCGTGCTGCGCCGGCGCATCGGCCCCGAAACCTCGTCCGAGTTTCCGATCCTGGGCGACCTCTTCAAGGAGTCGCTGACAGACTACCTGGCGGTTCTCAATCGTTTCGACGCCGACGGCGTGATCGGCGAGATGGACTCGTTCTATTCGGGCTGGATGACCGACCAGCCGGAAGGCTTTTCCGACGCGGAGGTCGACGTCATCACCCGGCTCGTTCCGCACCTCGGGCTGGCGATCAAGGCGGCGACGCTCGCCCGGATGGCCGAAACCCTGGTCGAGACCTACCTCGGCCGCGATGCGGGGCGTCGGGTGATGCAAGGGCGCATCGAGCGCGGCGTCGCCGACCGGATCAAGACGGTGCTCTGGTTCAGCGACTTGCGTGGCTACACCCGCATTTCCGACAGCGCCGACCCCGAGCAGATCATTCCGCTCCTCAACGATTACGCCGACGCGGTCGTCTCGGCGATCCACACGCATTCCGGCGACGTCTTGAAGCTGATCGGCGACGGCGTGCTGGCGATCTTCCCGGCTCAGGATCGCGCGCGCGCCACCGCCGCTGCGCTCGAGGCGGCGAAGGAGGCGCGCGCGGCGGTGGCGGCGCTCAACGACCGCCGCGGGGCGGAGGGTTTGCCGACGACCGACATGTATCTCGGCCTGCACCTCGGCGTCGTGTTCTACGGCAACATCGGCAGCCAGGACCGGCTCGATTTCACCGTCGTCGGACCCGCGGTCAACGAGGTGTCGCGGATCGCCGCCATGTGCCGCTCGGTCGATCAGCCGGTCCTGATCTCCTCGAACTTCGTCGAGTTCTTTCGCCGTCGATCGGCGTCCGTTCGTGTCCGTCGGCCGCTACGCCCTGCGCGGGGTCGGCAGGCCGCAGGAGCTGTTCACGCTCGACCCGAGCGCATGAGCCGCGGGCATAGAGGCCAGTGCCTGTCTGCGCAGAGACCGCTAAGAGGAGGCATTCGTGGGAGCTTCCGCGGCCCCCTTCTCCAGCTCTGCTGGGGAAGGTGGCGCCATAGGGCGACGAAAGACGCCCGTCTTTCGACGGGCTATGGCGCCGGATGGGGTGTGGGCCGCTGCTCCGACCTCGCGTCGTAGGCGCAACCGACGCGCCAAAGGGCATTCGAATCTCCTTGTCCGCCGCACTCCATCCCTCGCTTCGCGCAACCCTCCCGCTTCGCGAATAAGAGTGAGCTACGGCTCTCCAAGCGCGGCGCGAATCCGCTCGATGATGATGGGTAATCCGCCGATGATCAGATCGTCCGGGAATCGCAACACGCGAAATCCCGCGCGACGAAGCCATGCGTCTCGCTCGGCGTCTCTAACCTTCGCATCCAAACGATCATGCGTTCGGCCGTCGGCTTCGACGATGAGCTTGCGCTGAAGGCAACCGAAGTCGGCGAAATAGGGTCCGATCGGCATCTGCCTCCGAAAGCCGTGGCCATCGAGCCGATGATTGCGCAAGGCCTGCCAAAGCATTGCCTCCGCTCGCGTCATGGTGCGGCGCTGGGCGCGCGCGAACTTACGCGAAGATCGAGGGAAACGCGGTTGCTCCTCCATTCCGCTTTCTCGCTTGCGCGACCGTTGCTGCGAGCCGCCATCGCCGTCGCCCTTGCGCGCCGCACCCCATCCGGCCCTACCGGGCCACCTTCCCCAGCAGAGCTGGGGAAGGATGCGCGGACCTCCGGAGCCTCGTCAATGCTCGCTCAGGCTCGAAACCACAGATTGGAACCTAGACAGGACCCAGTCGCGCGGCAGCTTGACGTCGCCCGCGCCCGGTCGGATAGGACCGGGCGATGAGTCCCGCCTCTCCCCCGGTCCTGTCGGTCGAAAACCTCGCCAAGTCCTTCGGCAAGCTGCAGGCGGTCAAAGGCGTCTCCTTTTCGCGTCTCGCCGGGGGAGATCGTCGGGCTGATCGGGCCCAACGGCGCCGGCAAGACGACGACGATCAACATGATCCTCGGCGTGCTCGAGCCGACCTCGGGCCGGATCGCCATCGAGGGCGTCGACCTTCGCGCCGACCGCAGCGCCGCGCTGGCGCGAACCAACTTCGCCGCGGTCTACGCGCCGCTGCCCGGCAATCTCACCGTCGAGCAGAACCTCAAGGTCTTTGCCCGGATCTACGATGTCGAAGGGATCGACGCGCGCATCGAGACGCTTCTGGCGACCTACGATCTGGCCCGATTCCGGCGGACGAAGGCGGGCGTGCTCTCGTCCGGCGAGCAGACCCGCCTGTCGCTCGCCAAGGCGATGCTGAACCGGCCGCGGCTCCTCCTGCTGGATGAGCCGACCGCTTCGATCGATCCGTCCGCCGCCCGCGACATCCGCGCCGGCATCGCCGGCGTCGTCGAAAGCGGGGAGTGCGGGGTGTTGTGGACGAGCCACAACATGTACGAGGTCGAGGCCGTCTGCGACCGGGCGCTGTTCCTGTCGCACGGACGTATCGTGCTCGAAGGCGATCCGAAGCGGCTGCCGGGCGAGCACGGCGTCGAGACGCTCGACGACCTGTTCGTCTCGGTCGCCCATGAAACGCTGGCCGCCGGCGGCGCGTCGTGAATCGCGCCCGCGTCGGCGCCGTCGTTCTGCGCATCCTCTATCTCTATCGCGGCAGCCCGCAGCGGGTGTTCCCGATCTTCATCTGGGTCGCGGTCGACATCCTGCTGTGGGGCTTTCTCACCCGCTACCTCAATTCCATGTCGCAGACCTCGTACAATTTCGTGCCCGCGTTGCTCGGCGCCGTGCTGCTGTGGGACTTCCTGACGCGCGCGATGCAGGGTGTGACGATGGCCTTCTTCGAGGACGTCTGGTCGCGCAACTTCCTGAACCTGTTCGCGACGCCGTTGCGCATCTCCGAATATCTGACCGGCCTCGTCATCGCCGCCATCGCAGTCAGCGCGCTGAGCCTCGTCGCCATGATCGTGTTCGCCCGCGTGGCCTTCGGCCTGTCATTCCTGACCTATGGCCTGGCGCTCGCGCCCTTCATCGCCGTGCTGTTCCTGACAGGCATCGCCATGGGCGTCGCGGCGGCGGGGCTCGTGCTGCGTCTCGGTCCGGCGTCGGAATGGCTGATCTGGCCGATCCCGATGATCGTATCCCCCTTCGCCGGCGTGTTCTATCCGCTCGCCGTTCTGCCGGGCTGGATGCGGGCGATCGCGGCGATCCTGCCCCCTTCTTATGTGTTCGAGGGCATGCGGGCGGTGGTCGCGGGGAAGCCAGCGCCGTGGGACGCGCTCGCGCTCGGCGCCGCCCTCGCCGTCGCCTATCTCGTGCTCGCCTGCCTGTTTTTCGGAGCGGTCTACAAGACCGCGATCCGCAGCGGCCTGATCGCCCGCTACAGCGCCGAATCGGTGAGTTGACCGTCGTCGCCCGCGGCGATTGACGCAGCGAGCGCGGCAATCAGCCGAGCCAACGGATCTCGGGGGCGGCGCGTCCGACCGGAGCCGGCGTCGATTTCGGCTTGCCGACGATGATCGGCGCGATCTGGACCCAGGCGGGGGGCGCATCGATCGCGGCCCTGCCCTCGCTCGTATTGAGGTAGCCTTGGGCGAAGCCGATCCAGCACGTCCCGAGCCCTTCGGCGTAGGCGGCCAGCATGAGGTTCTGAGCCGCCATGGCGCAGTCCTCGACGATCCACGGCCTCTCGGCGCGCGCCGAGACGACTATCAATACGTTAGCATTGTAAAATATGTCGAACTCCGGGTCGCTGAGCCGCGGCCGGAACCGTTCCGCATGTGGCGCAGGCATGGTCTCGAGCATGTAGGCTTTCGCCGCGCGCGACACGCGGCTGAGAGTTGGCCGATCTCGGATGACGGTGAACGCCCAGGGCTGTGCGTTGACCGCATTCGGCGCTTGGATCGCCGCCTCGATAAGCCGCCGGATCGTCGCCTCGTCGACCAGATCGGCGGTGTATTCGCGCACCGCGCGCCTGCCAAAAAGCGCGTCTCGCACCAACACGATCCTGTCTCCTCGTTTCGCTCGCGACGAAACCTAGCCCGACGCGGTGAGGGGTTCATTGAGACCGATCAAACTGCGGGCCCGCCCTCTTGCGCGAGGGGGGCCGGAAGGGCATTGTGCCGCGCGAAAAAAACGGGTTGGCCGGTCGAACGGCCGGAGATTGGGGCGCAGCATGCGAATTGTCGGCCTATTGGGCTTGCTCTTGGCTTTGTCGGGCTGCGCGGCCGAGCGGTCGGTCGCCTTCATTTATTATCCGAACCATCCGAGCGATGCCTTACGCTATTCTCAATTCGCAGCCAAGGCGCAGCAGGAATGCGGCCGGTATGGTCTCGTCGCCGTGCACGACTGGGACAGCGTCACCGACTTCCAGCGTGTGCGCTCGTTCTGGAAATGCGTTCCGCGCTGACGTCGACGGAGCTATCGAGGGACTCGCGGCGCGGCTCGCACCTGGCCGCGCCCAGTTTCGCGCCGTCGTTTCCTGCCCCGGATTTGAGTTTCCCGAATTGGAAGCGACCTGCTGCATCCCCGATACCGGCCCTGCCGCGCGCCCGATCCAGCCCGCGACCGACGGGGTGTGATGATGGCAATCCCTTGAGATTGCGTCGTTTCTCGTGACTAGGCGCCGACCGCTGCGGCAAACGTCGCCTGCTGCACGAGCGGCCGGGCGCCGCCCCTTGCCTGCGCCGGAATTCAACCGGATGGATCGCGCCAGCCGGGCCTGACGCGCGTATTTTCTTGTCATTAGAATTATATCGTTGTATATTTTCTTATATCAGAAAAACGAGTTCTCGCCATGCCCCATCCCCTCGAAGCCGTCGTTTCCGCCTCCGCCTGCAGGCCGCCGTCGCAAGCGCGCGGCGCACGGGTCGCCAAGTTCAGGCGCGAACAGCGCATCGTCGATTGTCTCAACGGCGGCCTATCGGTCGCCAGGATCGCGGCCGAGATCGGCGTCGGCGAGAAGCGAATGCGGGCGCTCATCAGGGAGATCCTCGCCCGCCGCATGCCGCATCCGCCCGAAGAGTTTGTCGCGATCCAGATGAGTTGCCTCAACGAGGCGCTGCTGGTCGCCTTCAGCGCCATGTCGCCGACCAACCTCAAGGCGGTCGACCAGGTCGTGAAGATCGTGCGCGAGCTCGACCGCTACGGCGGCGCCTTCGCCGCCGAGTGGGCGCGGCCCGAGGCCCCGCGGCTCGACGCGCCGGCGGACGAGGACGTCGCCTTCGCCAAGGCGTGGCTCGGCGGCGGCGAGCTCGAGGACGACCGGGGCGGCGATCGCCCGGAAATCCCGCTGCAAGGCCTTGAAAGGATTGAATCCGCGCCCGGATTTGTGCAGACGCTGGAGGCGGGCGCGGACGCCGGGGCGGCGTCAGACGGGCGGCCGGCCGGTGAAGCCGCGCTCCGCGGCCTCGTGGCCGCGGATCGCCCGGGAATCCCGCCGCAACGCCTTGAAAAGATTGAATCCGCGCCCGGGATTCCGGCGAGCCCGGCGGCGTCGACGCCGCTCGCTGCGCTTCAGCCGCAGGAGGGTCGGGGTGAACAGCTTGGGGGGCTGAGCGTTCCCCCCGACGGCATCCCCCTGATCCCCGGGTCGAGCCCGGCGCAGGGACGCCCGGAAAATCCGGCGCAAAGCCTTGAAAAGGTTGAATCCGCGCCCGGGATTGGGTTGCGCCCCCAGACCGCCGAGGCCGTCGCGGCCGGCCCGGTCTCCGCCGACCTCATGCGGAGCCTGTTGACCAGCGTCGCCGGTCGCCAGGACCTCCGCGCCTGCTTGAGCACGCTGCGGCCCGATCGGTATGGCGCTGCTCCTCGGGGCGACGGCGGAGACTTTTCGTTCGTCGCCGCGGCAGGCTGCGCTCGCCCGGAAATTCCGGCGCAACGCCTTGAAAACATGGAATCCGCGCCCTGGCTAGCGGCCAAACCGGCCGAGCCTAGCGCCCGAATGTGAGCCGCAACGCGCGCGGCTGCCAACCCGGGGGCGCGGGAAAGGGCGCTGCCTCGGCGATTGCGTTCATGATCGACATGTCCAGGTTCGGCGAACCGCTCGATACGACGACCCTCCGCTCCAGGAGATTGCCAGTTTCGTCCAGCGCGAACACGACCGCGCCTTCGTGTCTTGGCGCATTGCCGTCGTGAGGCAGGCGCATGTGGGCGCGGATCATGCCGTAGACGATGGTGAAGTAGCGCGTCTCCGCGCTGCCGCCGACGATCGGCGACTCGGTCGCGGCGTGCGCGAATTTGTAATCCGGCAGGACATCGGCGGTCGGCAGGGGCGTCCCGACCGGCGCCCTGGCGGGCGGCGCGGGCGGCGGGGAGGGCTGTTCGGCCGGAACCGGCGCCGGCGGCGGCTCGACGGCGTCCTCGGCCGCCGGCGTCGGCGCGGCGCGCACGTCCGCGCTTTCCTTGGGCGGCGTTTCTTGCGGGGTCGGGGCGGCCTGCGCTTTAGGCTGCTCGGCCGCCGCCGTCTCCTTCGATTCCTGCGGCGCGCCCGGCGGTTGCGGTTTCTCCGGACTGGACTCGGGGGCGGACGTCGATTTGTCCGGAGAGTCCCGGTTAGCCTTTTCGGCGGTGGCGGCGCTCGGGGCGTCGTACGCCGGCTTCTCGTCGTCCGGTTGCGGCGGCGGCTTGGGCTTGTCCTCGGGCGGCTTCGGAGGCGGCGGCGGCGGAGGCTTCTCGACCACGACCTCGACCGGGATTTCCTCGATCGGCGGCGCGGGGCGGGGGGCGAACGCCGCGACCAGGAGAATCGCGGCCGGAATGAGCAGGTGCAGCGCCGCCGCCGCGATCAGGGCGAGCGTCCGCGCCCGCCGCTCGGATGCGGTCGGCGACGTCGGCTGGGCCACGTGATCGACGGCGTCGGCCTTGAGAGACGCGTCGGACAACGACATGAGCGGCGGCGGGACTTCGTCGGAATGGGCGATGCCTCTCCTTGGGCCATGATCGGCCGCGGGGTCAATGCCTTTGCGAACTCTACGGCGTGCGTGGCCACGCACGCATGTGGGCGCGAGGCTTTGCCGGCCGCGCCTTTTGGCGTATGGGCAGGCCGGTCGATCAAGGGACAAAGGGGAATCGATTGCCGGGAATGAGCGCCGGGGCGCCGCGTGCGGTCGTCTTCGATTCTGGGCTCGGCGGACTGACGGTGCTCGGCGCGATCCGGGGCTCGAGGCCCGACGTCGACATTGTCTACGTCGCCGACGACGCCGCCTTTCCTTATGGCCGGCTGGACGAAGCGGCGCTGATCGCCCGTGTCGGCGCCGTGATGAAGACGATCGTCGCCGATTGGCGACCCGACATCGTCGTCATCGCGTGCAGCACCGCCTCGACGCTCGCTTTGCCGCATCTGCGGACGGCCTACCCGAAGCTGCCGTTCGTAGGCGTGGTGCCGGCGATCAAACCGGCCGCGAGGGCGTCGCGATCGGGCTTGATCAGCGTCCTGGCCACGCGGGGGACGGTCGCGCGCGACTACACGCAGGCGCTCGTGCGCGAGCACGCCGCCGATTGCGAGGTGGCGCTGATCGGCTCCGCCGCGCTGGCCCCGATCGCAGAGCGGTTCATGCGCGGCGAACTGGTTGACGACGACGAGGTCGCCCGCGAGATCGCGGCCTGCTTTATCGAGAAGGACGGCCGCCGGACGGATCACGTCGTGCTCGCCTGCACCCATTTTCCACTGCTCATCGAAACCCTCGAGCGCCTGGCGCCCTGGCCGGTCGTGTTCGTCGATCCGGCTCCGGCCATCGCGCGACGACTCGATTTTCTGCTCGGCGAGGCGTCGACGGCGGAAGCGCGCCCGGGCGGCGCGCTCATTTTCACGAGCGGCCGGCCGCCGCCGCCGGGATTGCAAAAGACCTTGCTTCGATACGGTTTGGAGTTTACCCCGACCCGGGCGATCAGCCTAGCGACCGCCTGAGCGCGCGGCCTCGGACAGGCTGCGCTTGCGATCGTTCAACGCGGCCGCGTCGCTCGTGGAGAGGCGCGGCGCTCGTTCTGTCGGAAAGGCCAGCGCCCATGCGCACAGCGGTCGGTCAGCCCGTTCGTCTCGTCGATTACCGTGTCCCGGATTTTCTGATCGATTCGGTCGATCTCGACGTTTCGCTCGACCGGAACGCGACCCGGGTCGTCTCCACCCTCGCGGTCCGGCCCAACCCCGCAGGACGCCCGGCTGAGCCGCTGACGCTCGACGGCGACGAACTGACGCTGGTTTCCGTCGAACTCGACGGCGCCCCGCTTGATCCCGAGGCCTTCCAGGCGAACCCCTCGCAGTTCGTGCTGTCCGATCCGCCGCGCCGCGCCTTCACCCTCAAGATCGAGACCCGCCTCGATCCCGCCGCCAACACCAAGCTGATGGGCCTCTATCGCTCTGGATCGGCGTATTGCACGCAATGCGAGGCCGAGGGATTTCGTCGCATCACCTATTTTCTCGATCGCCCCGATGTGCTGTCGACCTATCGCGTGCGGCTCGAGGCCGACTGCGAAGAGGCGCCGACGCTCCTGAGCAACGGCAATCTGGAAAGCCGCGGCCGGTCGGAAACCGAGGGACGGCACTGGGCGATCTGGATCGATCCGCACAAAAAGCCCTGCTATCTGTTCGCCCTTGTCGCCGGCGATCTCGCCCACATCGCCGACACGTTCGTCACCGCTTCCGGCCGCAACGTCGACCTCGCCATCTACACCGAGCATGGCCGTGAGGAGCGGGCGCGTTACGCTATGGACTCGCTCAAACGCGCCATGGCCTGGGACGAAAAAGTCTACGGCCGAGAATATGATCTCGAGGTGTTCAATGTCGTCGCCGTCTCCGACTTCAATATGGGGGCCATGGAGAACAAGGGCCTCAACGTCTTCAACGACAAGTATGTTCTCGCCTCGCAGGAGACCGCGACGGACGACGATTACGCTGGCATCGAGGGCGTCATCGCCCACGAGTATTTTCACAACTGGACCGGCAATCGGATCACCTGCCGCGACTGGTTCCAACTCTGCCTCAAGGAGGGCCTGACGGTCTTCCGCGACCAGGAGTTTTCGGCCGACATGCGCTCGGCGCCGGTGAAACGCATCGCCGAGGTGCGGGCGCTGCGTTCGGCGCAGTTCCCGGAGGACGCTGGGCCGCTCGCCCATAACGTGAGGCCCGCGGTCTACAACGAGATCAGCAATTTCTATACGGCGACGGTCTATCAGAAGGGCGCCGAGGTCGTGCGGATGCTCAAGCGCCTGATTGGCGACGACGCGTTCCGGGCCGGAATGGACATGTATTTTCATCGCTATGACGGTTCGGCGGCGACGGTCGAGCAGTTCATCGGGTGCTTCGCCGACGTTTCCGGGCGCGACCTCGGCCAGTTCATGCGCTGGTATACGCAGGCGGGCACGCCCAGAAGTCTCCGTGCGCACCACCTACGACTCCGCCGCGACGACCTTCCGCATCAGCATGGGGCAGGCGCTCGCGCCGACGCCGGGCCAATCGACCAAACTGCCGATGACGATGCCGCTTGCGCTCGGTCTGGTCGACCCGCGGGGCGGGGACATGACCCTTGTTTCGTCCGACGCGACGCGGGACGAACTTGCCTCCGGCGTCTTCGAACTCAGGGACGCGGAGCGGACGATCGTCTTCCGCGACGTGCCGCACCGGCCCGCGCTGTCGTTCCTTCGCGGATTCTCTGCGCCGGTCAACGTCGACGACGACCTCGCGGAGGAGGATCTCGCTGTACTCTCGCGACACGACAGCGACAATTTCAACCGCTGGCAGGCGCTGCAGAGCCTGGCGATGCGCGTGCTGCAGCGCGGCGTCAAGGCCATTCGCGGCGGCAAAGCGCCCGAGCGCAACATGGGACTGATCGCGGCGTTCGGCGCGCTGATCGACGACACGCGCGCCGGTCGGGTCGACCCCGGCTTCGCCGCGCTCTCCCTGACGCTTCCGACCGAGGCCGATATCGCCCGCGAGATCGGCGAGGATGTCGATCCTGACGCGATCTACACCGCGCGCAAGACGCTGCGCGGCGCGCTCGGCCGCAAGCACGGCGAGGCGCTCGCCGATCTGCACGACTGGCTGGCCGAGGGGACGCCGTTTAGCCCCGACGCCCGCTCGGCCGGGCGCCGGGCGCTCCGCAACGTGGCGCTGAGCGTCTACGCCGACGGCAACATCATCGACGGGCTCGCCCGGGCGCACAAACAGCTGCGCGACGCCGACAACATGACTGAGCGCTTCGGCGCGCTGACCCAGATCGTCTTGAAGGCGAACTCCGCGCGCGAGCATGCGTCCGACGCGTTCAGTCGCCGCTACGCCATGGAGCCGCTGATCCTCGACAAGTGGTTCGCGCTCCAGGCGCAGATCCCCGAGCGAGACACGCTCGATCGGGTGCGCGGACTGATGAACCATCGAGGCTTTTCGATGTCCAACCCGAACCGGGTGCGGGCGCTGATCGGCGGCTTCACGGCCAATCACGCGCAATTCAACCGCGCCGACGGCGAGGGCTACAAGTTCCTGGAGGAGATCGTCGTCGGCCTCGACCCGACCAACCCGCAGATCGCCGCTCGGCTGCTCACCGCCATGCGCTCGTGGCGGTCGCTCGAGGAGCAGCGCCGCGTTCGGGCGGAAACGATGCTGAAGCGGATCGCCGCGCAGCCCGCCCTGTCGCCCGACGTGCGCGACATCGTCACCCGCAGCCTGGGGTGAGCCGCGGTCGAGGGGCGACACGCAGGCCGAGAGGGACAGACAGGCAGGGCGAGCCAATCTCGCCAGCCTGACGTATAGGCACGCTCGTCCGCGACACTTTGGCGGATTCCGAAGCCGAAAAAAGCGAGTTGCGTCCCGTCAAGGGGCTAGACAAAGATTCGCACAAGGATTCTTATTGTACTGATTCGGGCGTGTCGGGATTACCCGAAGGTTAAGTTTCTCGAGGGTCTGGGAAGAAACCATGACGCGTGCGAGCGCGGCGCATACGGAGTCATGCCTTGACGAAGCCGGCTGGCGGGGGGGCGCCGGCGGGATCGGCCGACCGGCCGTTGGGGTCCGCGGGGGCGGCCGCTGGCTGTGGGCGCCGCGAGTGGCGACTTCTCGGCGTCGTGGCCGCGGTCACCGTCGCAATCCTCCTCACCTTCCAGCAACTGCGCGTCGAGCGCGAGACGGCGCTGCGGGACGCAGCGCACGAGGTCGCCATGCGCGCGACCATCCTCTCCACCGAGCTCAATTCCGCGCTCCTGTCGACGCCGAAGGTCTCGCCGGCCGAAGTGTTTCGCCGGGTTCTGAACGCCGCTCCTCGCGAACGGCTGCAGACCGAGGTGTTGATCGACCGCAATGGGCAGGCCGTCGCCGCCGATCCGCCCGACGCCCGACCCGAGACGGGCGCCGCGAGCGCGCTTCCCGCCGAGGACAACGGCTCGGACGTCATACGGATCATCGACGATCACGGCGGCGACCGCTTCGCCGTCACGCGGCCGCTGCCGGCGACGAATGGCCAGTGTCGTTTTCGCCTCTCCGGTCGCGACGCACCTCTCCCGCTGGCGCGAAGAGGCGGCCGTCACGATCGATTCTGCTCGCCTCGACGGTTGCGCTCTTCCTCGTCGCCGCCGGCCTCTATACCGCCGATGCGCGCGCTCGGCTCAAGCGCAATCGCGAGGACAGCGCCCGCCGCGCCAGCGTCGAATTTGGCGCTCAATCGCGGCCGCTGCGGACTGTGGACCTGGGATATCGGCCGCGGCCGTATCGTCTGGTCGGCCTCGATGTTCGACGTTCTCGATCTCGCCGAACGGCCGGACGCGTGGACAGTGGCGGATTTGCAAGCATTGGTTCATCCAGAGGACATGAGCCTCGAGACGATCGCGCAGCTCGCCACCGATCGCGTCGGTGATTATATCGACGTCGAGTTTCGCATGCGCGCGGCCGACGGCCGCTGGGTCTGGCTGAGAAAGCGCGCCGAACTGGTCGAGGACGGGCAGGGGGGCGGTGCGACGCTGGTCGGCATCGCCTTCGACATCACCGAGCACAAGCGCGAGGCCGAGGCCTCGGCAACCGCAGATCAACGTCTGCGCGAGGCGATCGAGGCGATCTCCGAGGCCTTCGTGCTATGGGACTCCAGCCATCGGGTGGTCCTTTGCAACTCCAAATACCAGCGCTTGCATGATCTCCGGCGGAAGCCTCGGTTCGCGAGGGCGCGCCGCACGGGGAGTCGGCCGGGACTGAGGCGGCGGCCGACCGCTTTCCCGGCTGGACGGGAAGCGAACCTACGAGGCGCGGCTTCCGGATGGGCGATGGCTCCAGGTGAACGAGCGGCGCACGCGCGACGGGGGCTTCGTCTCGGTCGGCACCGACATCACCGCGCTCAAGGAGCACGAGGAGCAGCTGATGAACTCGGAGCGGCTGCTGCTTGCGACCGTCGCACAACTCCGGCAGTCGCGCCGATCGCTCGAGGAGCAAGCGCAGCAGCTCGTCGATCTCGCCGAGCGCTATCACGAGCAGAAAGCGCAGGCGGAAGCGGCCAACCGCGCCAAGGCCGAGTTCCTCGCCAACATGAGCCATGAGCTGCGCACCCCGCTCAATGCGATTATCGGCTTCTCGCAACTCATGGGCAACGAGGCCTTCGGACCGCTCGGATCGGACAAGTACCAGGACTATTGCCAGCACATCCTGTCGAGCGGCGAATATCTGCTGCACGTCGTCAGCGATGTGCTCGACATGTCGCGTCTCGAAGCCGGTCGCGAGCGTCTGGCCTACAGCCGGTTCCGGGCCGACGAAGCGGTCGGCCGGGCGGTTCACGATGTCGCCGCCACGGCGAGCGAGAAGCGCATCGCGGTCGCGGTCGCGGTCGAGCCGGATGTCGCGATCGAAGCGGACCCCGCCGCGGTGGAGCGCATTCTGACGACGCTCATGCGCAACGCGGTGAAATTCGCTCCCGAAGGCGGCGCCATCGAAATCGGCGCGGAGGCGATCGCCGACCAGAATCTATTTCTACGTCGAGGACAATGGGCCGGGCGTTGCGGCTGAGGACATCGAGCGGCTTGGGCGTCCGTTCGAGCAGGGCGACGCCGTCATGGCCAATGGCATGAAGGGCTCCGGCCTCGGCCTTGCGATCGCCAATTCGCTCGTCGAGTTGCACGGCGGAACGCTGCGCCTCGCTTCGCGCACGGGCGAGGGCGCGGTGGCCGTCGTCGCGCTGCCGCGCGTCCAGCGCCGCGCCAAGGCGATCGCGTTCGCCCAAGTGGCGTGACTGTCGTCCCGGCCAACGCCCGCCTCTCGCCAGCGGGCGACTTGCGCCGCGCGCTGTTTCATATGACAGTCGAGCCAGAACAGGTATTCGGCAGCCGATCAGGCTGACGGGCGGCAGGCGATTGGCGTCGAACTCTCAAGCGCTGGGGGAGCAAACGGAAAGCGGCCGGCAGGCGCGTTTCCGCGGTCGTCAGGCTTGGCTCGGCGGGATTGCTGGCGTCTGCGCCCACGTGAGCGGCCTGGGTTGGCCATCAAAGCTCGCGATTGGCGCGGCCCTCGCGCTACCCTTTATTGCGGCCCGCATTGCCGCGTTCGGCTTCTCGCCCGACTTTCCCTACCTCGTGTTCTATCCCGGCGTCGCGATAGCGGCGGCTCTCGGCGGGTCGGTCGCAGGGGTCGGAACCGCGGTCATCTCAATTCTCGCCGGGGCGTTGTGGTTCCCGCCGGCGCCCAGCGTCGGCTTCCTTGTCCGCTGCGGCGGCTTCCTCTTTTACACGGCCGTCATTTGCTTGCTTGCCGAAGCGATGCATCGCGCGCTGTGGCGCCTCGGCGAGGCCGAGGGCCAGCGCAAAGCGGCCGAGACGCTTCTGATCGCGAGCGAACGCTTTCGCCTCGCCTCGGCTGGGGACATCGGGGCGTTCAACATCGACATCGCGAAGAACGCGGCGGCCGAGACCGACGCCATGCGCGCCATCTTCGGCATGTCGCCGACGGGCGCTTTCAATCCGGAACGGATGATCGGCCTGGCGCTCCCCGAGGACAGGCCGAGGATTTCGAACGCGCTCGCCGCCGCCTGCAATCCCGCCGGCGATGGCGCCTACGAGGCCGAGTACCGCATTCATCGGGAGAACGACGGGGCGCTACGCTGGATCGCCGCGCGCGGCCAGGTCCAATTCGAGAAGCGCCGAGCGGTGCGGATGATCGGCGTCTGCCGTGACGTCACCGACATCAAGACCGCGAAGCAGGGGTTGCGCCGAAGCGAAGCGCAAATCCGCAGATTCGTCGAGCGGGCGCCGATCGAGATCGCGATGTTCGATCGCGACATGACCCACGTCGCCGTCAGCCGGCGCTGGCTCGAGAACTACGGCAAGGGCCGCCACGACCTCATCGGCGTCAACCATTACGCGCTCCATCCCGACCTTCCTGAACGATGGAAGGCGATCCACCGACGCGTGCAGGAGGGAGAATTCCATAGCGAGGACGGCGATGTGTGGGTCGACGCGGAGGGCCGGACGCGCTGGCTGCGCTGGGCCGCGTTCCCGTGGACCGATTCGGCCGGAGCGATCGGCGGCGTCATCATCTCGGCCGACGACGTTTCCGCGCAGAAGCAGGCCGAGGCGGCGCTCCGCGAGAGCGAAGAGAAATTCCGCATGGCGTTTGCGGAGGCCGCAATCGGCTTCGTCATGGCCAACGCT
The DNA here is from genome assembly GCA_963816065.1 of uncultured Alphaproteobacteria bacterium. Taxonomy (GTDB): domain Bacteria; phylum Pseudomonadota; class Alphaproteobacteria; order Rhizobiales; family Beijerinckiaceae; genus Roseiarcus. The sequence continues at coordinate 118,840 of CAWFJG010000030.1, forward strand.
GACGGACGGATCGTAGAGGCGAACGCCGCCTACAGCTACTTGACCGGTTGCACCTCCGACGACCTCAAGTCCAAGCGCCTCATCGACCTCATTCATCCCGAGGATCGGGGCGACGTCAGCCGTCACATCGAGCGCATCCGAAGCGGCGACTTACCCGCCTTTGTCGTCGAGCACCGGTATCCGCGAAGAGGCGGCGAGCCGATCTGGGTGCGCGCCAGCGCGTCGATGACCCGCGATCCGGGGGGAGGCCCACAATGGGTCGTCTATCTGGTCGAGGACGTGACCGAGCGGAAACGCATCGAGGACATGGCGGACCGCACCATCGCCCAGCTCACTGCGGTTCTCGACGGCGCGAAAGACGCAGTCATATCAATCGACATCAATGGCGTCGTGCAGTCGATCAACGCCGCCGGCGAGAGAATGTTCGGCTACGAGCGCAGCGAGGTCATCGGCCGCAACGTAAGCTTGCTGATGCCCGAGCCCGACGCGGGCCAGCACGATTCGTATCTCGCAAGCTATCTGAAAACCGGCGTAGGCAAGATCATCGGCTCGGGCCGCGAGGTTGAGGCGCGGCGGAAGGACGGGACGACATTCCCCATCGATCTGACGATCAACGAGGCGGCTGTCCGTGACAATCTCATTTTCGTGGGTTTCGTGCGTGACCTTTCCGAGCGCCGACGGATCGAGTTGCGCATCGACCAAATGGCGGCGCAGCGAATGACAGCGATCGGGGGGATGGCCGGCGCCCTTGCGCACGAGCTCAATCAGCCGCTGGCGGCGATGGGGGCCTACCTCGAGACCGCGCAGCGTATGCTGGCGAAAACCGCCGAAGGCCGGTTCGCCCCGATCGAGGACGCGGTCGCGCGCGCCTCGGCGCAAGTCGAGCGGATGGGCGACATCATTGGCCACCTGAGGGCGTTTGTCGGCCACGGCGAGCCCGACAAGACCTACCAAAGCCTGCACGCGCTGATCGCCAAGGTCGCGGTCGAGCCTGCGTCGGGCGCCAGAATGCAAGCGTCGGCGCTGACGCTCGAAATGTCCGCCGCGCGCGACGACGTTGTGATGGACCCGGTCCAGATTGGTCAGGTGCTGTCCAATCTTATCCGCAACGCGCGCGAAGCATTAGGAACGGCGCGGGAGGGCCGAGTCGTGGTCTCGACGACGCTCGAAGGCGGGGATACGATCCGCTGCGACGTATCCGACAACGGGCCCGGCCTTGCCGACGCCGTAAGGGAACGCCTGTTTGAGCCGGTGACGTCGACCAAGCCGACAGGAATGGGGGTTGGCTTGTCGATCTCGAAGTCTATTGTCGAGGCCCATTATGGGCGGATTTGGGCCCAACCCAATGCGAAGGGAGGAACGATTTTCAGCTTCACTTTGCCGCTTGCGGCCGCCGAGGCGGACGAATGAACGCGCTGACGACGGTGCACGTGATCGACGACGACGACGCCGTTCGCGATTCGATTCAGATGTTCCTGGCCAATGAAGGGCTGGAGGTGCGGACGTACGCGTCCGCCGACGCGTTTGTCGCCGTCCTCGACCAGGCCCCGCCCGGTTGCGTCGTCACCGACGTGCGCATGCCCGGGATGAGCGGCATCGAGCTTTTGGCCGAGATTGCGAGGCTGAGAATCGCGATGCCGGTGATCGTCATCACTGGACATGCCGACGTGCCGCTCGCGGTGCGGGCGATGAAAAGCGGCGCGGTTGATCTGCTGGAGAAGCCATTCAAGGCCACCGATCTGATTGACGCCGTTTCGCGTGCGCTCGAAGTCGGGCGCAACTCGCAGCGCGACGTCCTGAGCGCCCAGGAGGCGCAGGCGCGGCTCGCCGCGCTGACCACGCGCGAGATGGAGGTGCTCGACCGGCTGGTGAGAGGACAGCCCAACAAGATCATCGCTTACGAAATGGGCATCAGCCCGCGGACCGTCGAAGTCCACCGCGCCAATGTGATGAAGAAGACGCAGGCCGGGAGCTTTTCGGAATTGGTGAGGATGTTCCTGAACGTGGTGAGGAACTAAGCCTTCCCCAGGGTCAAGGGCGCGCCCCGGAGTCGTTGCGACGCCGTTGGATTCCGCCCAGCGGGACGAACGTCGCTAGCCCGCAATCGAATAAGTAGAATCCCCAATTGCGCGGGAGCTCCGCGCGGATAATCGTTGAGTCGTTTAGTCAGCAGGCGGGAAGCGAGAAAGCCGATAGTCGGCTGCATGACGGAGCTTGGGGGAGCCATGTGGGAACATCGTGATTTCGTCGTACGTCGGGACTGCGCCGTCCATGCGGACGGGATCCGGCGGAATGCCGGGCGACGGCTTGCGGCGCCGTTGATTGCGGCGGGACTGATCGTGGCGGGGGAATTCGCGCTGCAGCCGGGCTCGAAACAAACGGAACACGCCGTGCGCGCGACGCCGAAGCCGGCCGTCGACGCGCCGGCCTTCGTGCGGCCATCCACGCCGTCGCTGAATGTCCCGGACATCCGCGTGAGCAGGCCAATCCGGATCGGATGAGAGGCGTCAACGCCGGCCTCGCCGACCGCACCGGGGCGTTTGCGACGCCCTTTGACGGCTCGCCAGCGCAGGGCGTGACGGGTCACGCGCCCAATACACGACTTGGGAGCCGCCCCCTGACGGCCCCCGCCGCGGCGCTTCAGGCCGCGTGCGCCAGCGGCCTCTCGTCGCCCGATCGCCGAAGCCGGAACTGGCCGACCAAATGCGCCAGCCGCGACGATTCGTCCGACAGCGAATGGCCGGCCGCAGTCGATTCCTCGACCATCGCCGCGTTCTGCTGCGTCATCTGGTTCATCTCGTCGATCGCGCCGTTGATCTGCTGCAGCGCGGTGGACTGCTCCTGCGCCGCGGAGGCGATTTCGCCGACCACGCCGTTGATCTCGGTGACCTGCTGCATGATGCGTCCGAGCGCGCGCCCGGTTTCGGCCACCAGGTCAACGCCCTTGTCGACCTGACCGGCGGAATCGGAGATCAGCGCCTTGATCTCCTTGGCCGCTTCGGCCGACCGCTGAGCGAGCGCCCGCACTTCGGAGGCGACCACGGCGAACCCCCGTCCCGCCTCTCCCGCCCGGGCCGCCTCGACCCCGGCGTTGAGCGCCAGCAGGTTGGTCTGGAACGCGATCTCGTCGATCACGCCGATGATCTGGCTGATCTTCTGCGACGACTTGGCGATCGCGTTCATCGCCTCGACCGCCTCGCCGACGACCACCGCGCTCTGCTTGGCGTCGGCGTCGGCCGTCGTCACCACCTGCCGGGCGTGGGCTGCGCCTTCGGCCGACTTCTTCATCGCCGTGGTCACTTCGCCGAGCGTCGCCGTGGTCTCCTCGAGGCCCGCGGCCTGTTGTTCCGAGCGCCGGGCGAGATCGTCGGAGGCGGTCGAGATCTCCTGCGCTCCCGTCCGGATCGCATCGGCGCTCTCGACCACCGACAGGACGGCGCCCTTGAGCCGGTCGACCGCCTCGTTGAAATCGTCGCGGATTTGCGCGTAGGCCGGGGTGAAGCCGTCGCCCAGCCGCGCCATCAGGTCGCCGCCCGCCAGGCCCTTGAGGCCGGCGCCGAGACGGCGCACGACTTCCGCCTGCTCCTCGGCCGCCTTGGCCCGTTCCGCGGCGACGCGCTCGCGCTCGCGCTCGGCCTGGTTCCGATGAGCCAGCGCTTCGGCTTCCAGCCGCGCGCGCTCGGCCGCGTTGTCCTTGAACACATGAACCGCCCGCGTCATGTCGCCGACTTCGTCAGCGCTGGCGACTTCGGGCAACACGACATCAGTCTTGCCGGAGGCCAAGGCCGTCATCGCCGAGCTCAAGGCGTTGAGACGATTCGACAGGCGGAACATGACCATGCCTGCAAAGCCGCCGATAAGGACAAGCAACGCCAGCGACGCCGCGGCTGTCCACAGCACTCTCGACCGGACCGTCGCTTGGATATCGTCGATGTATACGCCGGTGCCAATCGTCCATTGCCACGGCGCGAACAGCTTGACGTACGAGAGTTTCGGCGACGACAGGTCCATCGCAGCGCCTGGCTTGGCGTATTCATAATCGACAAATCCCTGGCCCTCCTCAGTGGCCACCTTGTGGAGGGCGACACCGAGATACTTGCCAGCCCCATCTTGTTGCTTGGTTTGGTTCCTACCTTCCTGATCAGGCCGTGCGCCATGAACAAGTTGGACGATGTCCTTGTCCAAGATAAAGAAATAATCATCGACGTTGTAGCGCATCGCGCGGATGCTTGCCTTAGCCCGCTGCTGGGCCTCTGCTTCCGAGATCGTTCCCTTCTTGAATTCGTCATATTGCTGTTGGACCGCCTTGGAGGCGACCTCGACGACGGTTCTGAGCTCGTCCTGGCGGCCGGCGTAGATGTCCCGCGCCGCGAGCCACGCGAGCGCGGCGACAATGGCGATCAGCGCGACGCCGAACAGAACGATAATTCCCAGCAGTCTTGAGCGGATAGATCCGAGGAAAGGGGAACGGCGTCGCTTTACGGGAAGGATCGTCATCGGGAGGCAGCCTTTTGAGTGCGATCTCGATTAGCACGTCGGCGGTTAAGACTTTGCTGGAGGCGGCGTACCCCTCCCACTTAAGCGAAAGTAGCCGGGCAAGCGGCGGATGAGGACTTTCGGCGCGGGTCGAGTAGAATCATCATGATATCAACTCATCCGCGTGCTGGCTCTGCTACGGCCCGACCGGGATGAGCTTGCCGACAAAGACCGGCGGACCGGAGGGCTTGCCGTCCGGTGACCCGCCGGGTGGCTCGACGGTCACCGCGTAGGTCGCGTCCTCGACCACGCTGCGAGCGTAGCCGGCAAGACTCGCCGCACGGCGCGCCTCGCCGATCACGCCGAGCGACCGCGGCGGCCCAAGCCGCTGATCGATGAGCCAAAGCTCGTAGGACTTGCCCGGCGGCGCCGTCGCCGCGATCGGGCGCACCGAAAATTCCTGACGGTCGAGATCGACCGTCACCTCGAAGGCCGGCGAAGCGGCGTCCTTCTGCAGAATTGCGACATATTCGCGCGGAGATGCCGGGCGCCCCGTCTCGCGAACCGCCAGTCCCACCGCCAGCAGAGCGGCGACGACGGAGGCGGCGATCGCCGCCATACGCCAGCGTCCGGCGCGCCGGCGCAAATCCGCGATCGCCGCGTCCATCGACGGCCCCGGCCCCGTCCCGCCCGGGGGAGTCGGAGCCTCCCGGATGCGCGCCTGGATCGCCGGCAGATGGTCCTCCGACGGCTCGATCGGCAGAAGGGCCTCTGCGAGCGGAGCGAGGCGCTGCTCCCAGGCGCGGATCGCCGCATCGAGATCGGGATCGCGCAGCCGCCTCGCGGCGAGGACGGAGCGCTCGGACGGCGACAGCGTCCCGAGGGCGTATTCGGCGGCGGCCAGGTCGTCCTCGGGCGTCATGGCCCCAAACACATCCTCAGTTGCGCAAGGCTGCGGTGCAGCCAGGTCTTGATCGTTGGCACGGGCCTGCCGAACCGTTTGGCGAGCGCCTCGCGGCTCGCGCCGCGGTAATAGGCGAGCATCAGGATGGCGCGCTTCTCCTCACCCAGTCCCTCGAGGCAGGCAATGAGCGCCTTGAGGCTTTCCGACTTTTCGCGCGCGGCGAGCGGGTCGATGGTGTCGGCCTCCGGCTCGAAACCTTCATCCATGTCGTCAAGTGAGACCGGACGGACGCGGCGAGCCTCGTCGAGCGCGCGATTGCGGGCGATGGTCGCCATCCAGGCGAGCGCCGATCCTCGCGCCGGGTCGAAGTCGGCGGCCTTTTTCCAGATGCGGACGTAAGCGTCCTGGAGCGCCTCGGCCGCTACGTCCCTCGCCGGCAGGATCCGCGCGACGACACCGTTAAGCCGGCCGCTGGTCGCCCGGTAGAGCGCTGCAAACGCCGCCTCGTCGCCTGCGGCGACACGGCCGAGCAGGCCGGAGAGATCGCTCTCTCCGGCCGCCCAATTCCCGCCCGGCGACTTGGCCCCTAAGGTCATGGAACGATCTTATCGGGCAGGGCGCGCCAGGCAACCGCGCCAGTCCCCTTAAGCCGGTCGCTCAGCCCGGCAACAGCACCTTGTTGATGACCTGGATGACCCCGTTCGACTGCATAACATTCGGAATCGTCACCTCGGCCTTGTCGCCCTTGGCGTCGATCACCCAGAGATGACCGTTCTTCTGCTCGAAAGTGAGTTCCTCCCCCTCGACGGTCTTCAGCATCGCCTTGCCGCCGCCCCGCTTGATCAAGCCATCGATGTCCGCCTCGGTCAGCCGCCCCGGAACGACGTGATAGGTGAGGACGGACGTGAGTTGCGCCTTGTTTTCAGGCTTCAACAGCGTCTGGACGGTGCCGGTGGGAAGGCGGGCGAAGGCCGCGTTGGTCGGCGCGAACACGGTGAAGGGCCCCGCTCCCTCGAGCGTGTCGACCAGGCCCGCCGCCTTGACAGCGGCGACGAGGGTTGTGTGATCCTTCGAGTTGACGGCGTTTTCGATGATATTCTTGCTCGGGTACATGGCCGCGCCGCCGACCATGGTCGTCATTTCAGCGAATGCGGGGGCGACAAAAGCGACGCCGGCGGCGAGGGCGGTGGCGATGAGAGAGGATTTGGCGTGCATGTGCGTCTCCTTGGGTCCGTCGATCGGCGGCAGGCGCCGTGATCGGAACACGACTGTTACGGAGAGCGTGCCGCCAGGTTTCAGACCGAGAGAAAAGAAAAGCCACGCCGTTGGCCGTCGCATGCCGCCCGCGGGGCGTCATCGGCATTGACAAGCTGGGTAGCCGGACGATCATGGGGTATCGCGCTGCGTCGCCTCGTTCGGCGGGTTGTAAAGAATCACTCTACCCGCCGAAAAGCAAATGCCGGCCGGCCCTTTGCAACCTGGCGGCGCCCGTCTCGCGTTGCTCCGTTCGCCCGCCTGTTCTTGCCTGTTCCGGCCCTGATAATGCCTGTTCCGTGCCTGTTCCGGTCCCTGTTAAGTTGCCTGTTCCGCACCCTCACGGGCCCGCAACCATTCGGTTGTAGTGCGGGCAACGCTATGACATTGCATCGCTTTTCGATTGTCGCGCCGACCTCGGGCAAAAAAACCTGCTATATAGCAGGCGGCTGAATGGTCGGCGGCGGATCGAAGCGAGCGGATCCTGTGCCGAACCGGAGGAGGATCATCCGGAGTCCCCAGCCGATGGCTCGGTCCGCTCGGCCTCCCGGGCGAGCGGGCGGCGGGCGCGCTTCTTCGGGTAAATCCTGAGGCGCCTCGTGTCGAACGGCGCGGCGCTCCAGCCGTGCACGGCCCTCCGGTAAGCGTCCTCGGCAACCTCCTCTCCGTCATTCCCGGCGAGCAAGAACCGGCGACGAAGCCAGATCTTCATGACAAGCTCGTCGATGGATTCGAGACAGTCCGAAATGGCGACGCAAAGATCGTCAATGTCCTCTTTGCCCATGGCGACGGTCCTGAGTTCGGGCCTGCCGCTCCCGGTCCTGCGGATCGAGGCCTTGTAGTGGCCCTCGACCCCATTGGCCGGATCGACGTGGAAGAAGCAATGCACGACATCGTTGCGCGCTTCCCGAATCTCGTCGAACAGCGCCCCCGTCTGGGCGGCCTGACTCCAGAGAAAGCGGTCCGGCCGGACCTTGAGCTGCTGCTTGAGGAGATTCAAAAACAGTTTGACGAGCGAGACGTTGCCCATGCTGGCGAACACCAGTTCGCCGACGTCGGGGTCCAATCCCCCCGTCACCCAGACGAGCGAGGCAAACTTCCGTTCGAGGGCGTTCCAGCCGAAATTGATGAACCCGATGCTGGCGAGATGTTCGTCGTCGAGGCCGGTCCACTGCCGTCTCGCCATGGGCGAATTGATGAACAAGCGACCCCTTCCTCGTCGTCGACCCAACTCGCGCTGGTTCTGGATCCGCGCTGGCTGTCGCGAAGTGTACGCCGGTTCGGCGCGGACCGCGAGCGCCGCCGCCAGCCGGCGGGGGAAGGCCTTAGCGCGTGCCTAACGAACTGCCGCGGCGCCAAGGTTGCCAGGGACGCGGTGGCCGGCGCCCTCGGCCGCCGCACGCGCCAGGCGCACAAAGCCCGCGATGTCCACCTCTTCCGCCCGCAGGGTCGGCTCGAGACCGGCCGCGGCGAGAAGCGACACAGGGTCGAGGCCACGAGCGGCGGCGAAGGCTTTGATGGACTGGCGCAGCATCTTGCGCCGCTGCCCGAACGCGGCCTGGGTCGCGGCAGCGAGTAGGTGCGGATCGCAAGGGTCGGCCGCGGCGCGCGGCGCAAGCTCGACCACGCTGGAGACGACCTTGGGCGGCGGGATGAAGGCGGATGGCGGCACGTCGAACAGGATCCGCGCGTTTGTGCGCCAGCCGGCCAGCACGCCGAGCCGCCCGTAGTCGGCGCGCTCGGCCGGCGTGGCGACGATGCGCAGCGCGACCTCGCGCTGGAACATTAGTGTCAGGCGATCGAAAAACGGCGGCCAGGGTTGCGATTCGAGCCAGCCGGCCAGGAGACGCGTGCCGATGTTGTAAGGGAGATTGGCGCAGATCCGGATCGGCGCCCCGCCGGCCTTGGCGATCAGCGATTCGGGCCCAACGGTCAAGGCGTCGGCCGCGATTACCTCGAGCCGGCCGGGCCAGCGGGCGGCGATCTCGGCCAGCGCCGGCAGCGCCCGCTCGTCGCGTTCGATGGCGATCACGGTCTTTGCCCCCGCGGCGATGAGCGACCGGGTGAGACCGCCCGGGCCGGGACCGACCTCGACCACGGCGACGCCGTCGAGCGGGCCGGCCGCCCGCGCGATTCTGGCCGTCAGATTGAGATCGAACAGGAAATTTTGGCCCAGCGCCTTTCGGGCGTCGAGACCGCAGCGCGCCACGACCTCGCGTAATGGCGGCAGCCCGTCGGGGGCCAGCGTCATCGCGTCAACCGGTCGGCGAGCCGCAGCGCGGCGATCAGGCTCGCCGGATTGGCGACGCCGCGGCCCGCGATGTCGAACGCCGTGCCGTGGTCGGGCGAGGTGCGGACGAACGGCAGGCCAAGGGTGACGTTGACGCCCTCGTCGAAGGCGAGCGTCTTGGCCGGAATCAGGCCCTGGTCGTGATACATCGTCATCGCGACGTCGTAACGCGCCCGGGCCGCCGCGTGAAACATCGTGTCCGCGGGCAGCGGACCGAATGCGTCGATCCCTTCGGCGCGAAGGGTCTCGATGGCGGGCGCGATGGTGGTGATCTCCTCGCGCCCCATCGCGCCGCCTTCGCCAGCGTGGGGATTGAGGCCTGCGACCGCGAGGCGCGGCCGTGCGATTCGAAACCGCGCCTTGAGATCGCGGTCGACAACGTGCCCCGTCTCGACGATGAGCGCCTGCGTCAGCGCCCGCGGCGCTTCCGTGAGCGCGATATGGATGGTGACTGGGACGACCGCGAGCGCCTCGGACCAGATCATCATCACCGGGAAAGCAGGGCCGCCCCAGGCGGCGGCGAGCGCGCCGAGATACTCGGTATGGCCCGGAAAGCTAAATCCCGCCTCGTACAGCGAGGCCTTGGCGATCGGGTTGGTGACAACTGCGCGCGCCGCGCCGGTTCGCACCGCTGCGACCGCGCGCTCGATCGATTCCAGCGTCGCGGCGGCGTTGGCGGCGCTTGGACGCCCAGGCTCCGCTACAACCGGATTGACGAGCGGTGCGACGGGGAGGCCGCGGTCGATGACGGAGGCGGCGCTTTCCGGGTCCGTCTCGACGATCGGCGTCGCCCAGCCAAGGCGCTGCGCAGTCTCCGCGAGGCGAGCTGGGGACGCGAGAACGAAGAACGGAGCGTCGGCGGCCGCCCGTAGGCGCCAGGCGGCGAGCGCCAGTTCCAGGCCGATGCCCGCCGGGTCGCCCATCGTCATCGCCAGCGGCGGACGTTCGCCCTTCATGACAAGTCTCCGGCTGCAAAACTCCGCGGCTACAGGCCGACATTCCCTCGGAGGTCGCCGAGCGTGCGCAGAACGAGCTGGAACATCAGGGTCTGGCTGCGTATCGCCGGAAGGTAGGTCAGCGGACCGTTGGCATATACCGGGACGGCGGCCGGCGCGCTGGTGCTCGACGAATACCGAAGGGTCAGCGTTGTGCACTCGTCCTTGTAGCCGAGCCCAAGCGAATAGCCGATCGGATAGAAGATCGGCGTGTCCTCTCCGGGAATATCGTAATAGTGGCGCGACATGTCGACCACGAGCGACCCGTCGACCGTCCAACGGTCTAGGAATTTGTAGGAAGCGCTGCCCGTGAGGCCCTCGCGCGGATACTCCCATCCCAAGGCCGGTTGAGCCGCATAGACAGCATAGTCGAGACTGCTGGTGAAGCCGCCGAGGGTCGCCCTGGCGATGGCGTCGAACCGGTCGAGTTGGAAGGTCGAGCTGTCGAACTGCTGTTTGCTCAGAAAGGAGATCGGCGCCGAGGTCGGCTGGATCATTTCGCCGGCGACGAAGTTGGAGAACCGCTTGTTCAGGCCGGAGTCCATGCCGGTGTTGGCCATGTCGAAAAGCGTGTACGAGTTCTGCCCTGCGACCTGGATCGATTTGCCGGCCACGACGTTGGCGTGACCGCCGTTGGCGAAATTGGCGACGTATTGAGCGCCATAATTGAACCGCGTGCCGCCCTCGATCCGGTCGTAGCCTGAGAACTTGTTCCAGGCGAACAGGTTCGTATCGTCAAATACGAGGCTCTGCGCGTCCTCGTTTGGCTGGATCCGGGGCATGACCTCGCTCGGACGAGCGATGAACTGGGCGATCGGCGTGATTGTCTGGGAGCCCCACGAGTTCGTCAGCACAAACGGATACCGCCACTCCAATCCGAGACCCGCCATGCCCCGCGCAAACGCGCCCTGGCTGCCGCCGGAGAAGAACGCCGCCTGACTGGAGTTGGCGACGGTGCTCGTTCCGAGCGCGCTCGCGTAGGTGATTGCACCGGTTTCATTGAGGGTCGTCTGCTGGCCGTCTAGGCGAGCAAACACGAACGGCTTCCATACCTCCCCGATTGGATCGATATAACTGCGCTGCCAGGAGATCTGGCCGGAAGCGCGGGTATAGTCGCCCGCGATGCTTCGGAGCAAGCATGCCCCGGGATAATAGGTGTTCACATATTTGTTGCCGACCGCCGTCTCGCAGACATTGTAAAGGTGGTAGGCGTTGTCGAACGTCTGGAGACCGGTGGACTGGAACGCGGTGTTGGACTGGGTGATGTTGGTGATGTTGACGTCGACGGTCGCTTCGCCGCCGATCCCGTTGGTGCGATCGGCAGGCAGCATGAAGACGCGATTGTAGTCGAAGACCGGAAGGGCCTGAGGCAGGGTGAGGTTGTCGTCGTTCGCCGTCGTTCCCTGAAAATGGTAGGCGCTCAGGTCGAAGAAGCTGTGGTCGGCCTGGCCGCGCAGATAGATCGACGAGACGATGTCCTGGAAATAATAGTTGCTGAAGTCGATGCCCTGCAGCTTGTAATCGTTGGCGAAAAATTTGTCCGACAGCCAGGTCGCATCCCAGCCGAATTGCCAGTCCTGGTTGAGGAAGAAGTTGCCTTTGGTTTCGACTGATCCGCGCATCCGCTGGTCGCCGGCCCCGTAGGGGAAAATCGGGAAGACGTTGGGCTGCTGCTCGTCGATGCCCGTCATCGTGATGCTGTACTGACCGTTGGTCAGGCGATGGCGCCAGTCGACCTCGCCGAGGAGCCCCTGCTTGGACAAGTAGGTCGGGATCAAAGTCAGATCGTAGTTCGGCGCAAGATTGATGAAATAGGGAATGCTTATTCCGGTCCCGAGGTATCCGCCGGAAACGAACTGCGGCGCAAGCACTCCGGTCTGCTTGTTGACGGTCGAGTCCGGCGACGAGAAATATGGCATATAGAAGACGGGAAAGCCCCAGACGAGCATCTGGGCGCCCTCGTAATAGACCGTATGGGTCGTCTGGTTTTCGACGATCTTGGTCGCCCGGACCTGCCAGAACGGCGGTCGCTCGGGATGGTCCTTGCACGGTTCGCAGGCGGTGTAGCTTCCCTTTTCGAGCACGGTCACATCGCCGTTCATGCGTTCGCCGTGCGGCGAAGTGAAGCGCGTCTTGTCGGAGGTCAGCGCCTGGACGCTGTCGATGAAGCCGTCGCGGAAATCTTGGCTGAGGTCGAACCGCGTCCCGTAAACAATGTCGCCGTGTTCGTCGGTCATCTTGGCGTGACCCTCGGCGTAGACGCGTTTGGTCACGCGGTTGTAAACGACGCGGTCAGCCTGAAGGAGGCGGCCCTGATAGAACAGCTGGACCGATCCTTGCGCGGTCACCGTGTTCTTGTCCTTGTCGTAGATCAGTTCGTCGGAGTCGATGACGAGCTTGTCGGGCGGCTTGGCCGTCGCCGGGACGGGCGTGGCCGGCGCGGCCGCCGCGACCATGGCTGGCGACAGGCACAAAACCGCCCATGCCAACGCGGCCGCGCCGAGCGCCGCGAGACGGGACCAGGAACGCCGACCCGAAGTCCGCTCAAGCGAGGAGCTGACGGCGGAGCCCATCAACCATCCTCTTGGTGCAGCAAAACATATACGCCAAACAAGCACCCAACGAGCCCCGGCGACCAGCCAGCTGCGACAGGGCTGATGAAGCCGGCCGCGCCGAGGTCGTTGATCACTTTGGTCGCCACATAAAGCACGAAGCCGGCCGCCACGCCACCGGAAACCATAATCTCCACGCCACCCATTCGGAAGAATCTTAATGAAAAGCAAGCGGCCACGAGAACCATAGCCGCAAGCAACACTGGGCGGGCAAGAAGCTCCTGATATTTCAATAGGTAAGCGGTTGGATCGAGCCCCGCCTTGGCCGTCTGGTCAGCGAGCCGCGACAGTCTCCAGAACGACACCGTATCCGGCGCCGCGAAAGCCTGGGCGACATCCTGGCGATTGAGAGCGGTCGCTAAGAGGTAGGCCGAGACGGGGAGCGTCTCGAACCCGGGGGTGACGACCTTAGCGTCGTGCAATTCCCAGTAGCCGTCGTGCAAGTCGCCCAATTCGGCGTCGACCCGCTCGGTGAAATTACCTCGATCGTCGAAATTGAACACCTCGACGCCTTGGATCCGGGTTCCGCCCGCTTCTTTGCCGTGTGCGTGGACGATCGCCTGTCCGTCGACGCTCTTCTGCCGGAGCCATAGATCGCCCCACGGGTTCGATCGGCCGCCAAAGACGCTGCTTTCGATGTCGTCTGACCTCTGTTTCATCCAGGCGGATGTCGGATTGTAGGCGGCGACGGAGATGACGCCGATCATCCCAATAACCAGGATCGGCGGCGCGAGAATCTGCCACACCGAGACGCCCGCCGCTCGCGCTACGACCAGCTCGAACTTGCGGGAAAGGTTAAGAAACGCGATCATTGAGCCGAACAACACGGCGAACGGTAGCGCCTGTTCGGCGACCGTCGGCGTGCGCAGCAGGGACAAAAGCGCCATCAGCGGCGCAGTCGCCTTGGGCGCGTCGCCCGAACGGCGCAGCATCTCGACGAGATCTACGGCGTAGATCAGCGCAAACACGAAGGCAAAGGCTGCCAGGACCGTGCGCGCGAACCGGCCGGCGAGATAGAGCGAGAACGTCCGGCCGATCATGCGCGGCTGGCCGAGAGACGTCGCATCGGCGCGAAGAACAGCGGTTGGCGGAAGATCATGGCCAAGCCGGCGAGAAGGGCCGCGATCGGGATGGCCCAGACGAAAAAGGCCGCCGCGGGGTCGCCGACCGTCAGCGTCGTCGCGGCGATGCCGAGACCGCGGATGGCGATGAAGGCGAGAATGGCGCCCCCTATGGCCACTCCGCGTCCCTGCCGTGTCGTCCGCGCCTCCCCTAGAGCGGCGAAGGCGATGAGGCCAGCGACGAGCGCGTAGAGCGGACTGGCCAGCCGATCGAGCAGCTCGCTGCGGATGTGGCCCGCCATCGCCGGGTCCGCCTGGTCTTTTGCGCCCGGTCGCATCAATTCGGCGGTGCTGCGCTCGCGCGGGCGCTTCACCGTGGCGATCACCTGGGAGAACTGGGACAGGTCGATCGTGTAGTTGTCGAACGACACCATCGCGGAATTGCCCGCTTCGGCCGGCCGCAGCAGAACCCCCTTGCTCAGCTGCAGGTAGCTCGACCCGTCTTTCTCCACGGTCTTTCCGGCCTCGGCGATATAGGTCGACACGTGCGCCGGGTCGCGGCGGTCCTGCATGAAGACGCCGCGCAAGGCTCCGTCGGGGGTGCGTTCCCGATAATGGAAGACGAAGCCGAACGTTAGGTCGTTGAACGCGCCGGGACGGGCGAAATTAGAGATGAAGTCGGCGCGGATGAAGGTCGTGAGGTTCTCGATCGCGCCGAAGCTCCAGGGAAGGACCTGAACGTAGATCGCGGCCACGATGGCGAACACCGCAAGCGAGAGCGCGGCCGTCGGACGCAGGAGTTTGGCAGGCGACACGCCTGCGGCGGCCATCACGACGAGCTCGCTGTCGCCGTTCAGCTTGTTCAGAGTGTAGAGAACCCCGGCGAACAGGGCGACCGGGGCGATGACCGCGATCAGGGAGGGCAGCGCGAGTCCGGTCATCAGGATAAAAATGAGGATCGTCTGACCCTTGCTGGTCAAGAGGTCGATCTGGCGCAGCGCCTGGGTGATCCAGATCACGGCCGTCAGCACGACGAGCCCGGTGATGAAAGCCGTTGCCTCGGTCCTGAGAACGTAGCGCTCAATTCAACTTATCGCCGCCGCTTCAATTGCGCGCGGGCAGCGCGCCGGTTCATCCGCCAGAAAGCGCCTATCCCGGCCGGGTCGCTGTGACAAGGCGGGGGTCTCCGGCCGATCCGCCGGCTCAGACCGCCCGCTCAATGGCGGTCAATCGCGGCATCTTATTGACGCGCTCGGCAAACGCCCGATATCTCGACGCTGGCGCTTTTTCCGCGCGCCAGAGCGAGATTCGCATTCGAGCATGGGACCGCGTGAGACATGAGCGCTGCTGTCAAGATTTCCTTTGGTCCGCTGGCGGCCCCCAGAGGCAGCGCCCTTGTTGTCTTCGTCGGGGCCGACATGAAGCCGGCGCCCGCGGTGACCGCGACGGCAGGCGATCTCGAGGCGCTGATCCGCGCGGCCGCCAAGGCTGCAAATTTCAAGGGCGCTCAGCACACGGCGCTGGACATCCTCGCGCCCGCCGCACTCGACGCGTCCCGGCTCATCGTTGTCGGCGTGGCGCCGGGCAAGGACAACGCGCCGCTAGATTTCGTGACGCTCGGCGGATTCATCTTCGGCAAGGTCGCGGGCGCGACCAAGGTCGAAGTGGCTCTGGAGGCCCCGGCTGGATCGTGGGACGCGCGCCGCGGCCGCGGATTTCGCGCTCGGTCTCCGGCTGCGCGGCTATAAGTTCGACAAATACAAGACGCGCAAGAAGGAGAACGACGAGGAGAACGGGGGCGCGCCGGAATTCGTCATCGGCGCCGGCTCTGTCGGGGCCGCCCGCGCCGCCGCTCGGGAGCGTTTCGCCGTCGCGGAGGGCGTCGAGATTGCCCGCGACCTGGTCAACGAGCCGCCGAACGTGCTTTTTCCGGCCGAGTTCGCCGATCGAGCCCGCGCGCTGGAGACGCTTGGCGTCGAGCTCACGGTTCTCGACGAAAAGGCGATGGCGAAGCTCGGGATGAACGCCCTGCTTGGCGTGGGGCGCGGGTCGGCCCGGGACAGCCGCCTCGTCGCCATGCAATGGAACGGCGCGCGCTCGAAGCGCTCCAAGCCGGTGGTCGTTCTCGGCAAGGGCGTGTGCTTCGATTCGGGCGGCATCTCGATCAAGCCGTCCGCCGGCATGGAGGACATGAAGGGCGACATGGGCGGAGCGGCCTGCGTGGTCGGCCTCCTGCACGCGCTGGCGAGCCGAAAGGCCAAGGCCAACGTCGTCGGGGTGATCGGTCTGGTCGAGAACATGCCGGACGGGGAGGCGATTCGTCCCGGCGACATTCTCACCTCGATGTCCGGGCAGACGATTGAGATCGTCAACACGGACGCCGAGGGCCGGCTCGTGCTGTCGGACGCGCTGTGGTACGCCCGGGAAAGCTTCAAGCCGCGCCTGATGATCGACCTCGCCACCCTCACCGGGGCGATCATAGTGGCGCTCGGACACGAATATGCGGGGCTGTTTTCCAACAATGACGAGCTTGCCCAGAAGATCACGGCGGCAGGCGAGGCCACCGGCGAGAAAGTCTGGCGCATGCCGCTCGGCAAGCCGTACGACAAGCTGATCGATTCCAAATTCGCGGACATGAAGAACACGGGCGGACGTCACGGCGGCGCGATCACCGCGGCCCAGTTCCTGCAACGGTTTGTTAAGGATACGCCGTGGGCGCATCTCGACGTCGCCGGCGTCGCCATGGGTTCGCCATCCTCGGACATCAATCCGTCGTGGGGCTCCGGCTGGGGCGTCAGATTGTTGAATCGTCTTATCGCCGATTCCTACGAGGATTAGGTGGGGCAGAGTCTGTGGGAGATTGGGATGCGGCTTCGTGCGACGGTGTTGGCGCTTGCGCTCGCCGGCTGGGGCGCGGGCGCCGAGCCGGCGTGGGCGATCGCGAGCTGCGGCGCCTTCACCGCGGCGCTGCGGACGGCGGCGAGCGATATGGGCGTCGATTTCTCGCGCGCCATCGTGGTGTCGCGCGCCCGGTCCGGGGCCAGCGTCTATGACGTCACTACCCGAGCCGACGTCGATGGGACGTTGAGTTGCCGCGGCGACGAGTTCATGCGATTCGAGGCCCGCATCGGCGAGCCCGCCAACGCTCGCACATCGACCAATTTCGAGCGCTTCCAGGCAGCGGCGCTGAAAGCGGCGCTCGGGTGGGATGCGGCCAAGAGCCGCGGCGTGCTCAAGGGCATGAGCGGCGACGCGCGCGAGTACCTCGCCGCCTCCCGCCAGCGCGGCGACGTCTTTATCGCGGGCAAGACCGAGGAGCACATGCCGGGCAGCGTGTCGCTCGGCCTGATGGCGACCGAATTCGGACCAGACCTTCGTGATCGTCGGGCCGGCCGGCGAATAGAGAGATGCGCGCATGGGCGAGTTCCGCTTCCACCATTGCGAGCGGCGGCGCGTCGAGCAGGCGCTTCCGGCCCTCCTCGAAGGGCTCACCGCCGAGGGCCTACGGATCGTCGTGCGTGCGCCGTCGAGGGAGATGGCGGACGCACTGAACGACCGCCTCTGGACCTTCGACGACGCCAGCTTCCTGCCTCACGGCGGGACGGGCGACGGCGACCCGGCGAGCCAGCCGATCTTCCTGACCGACAATATCGAAAACCCGAACGGCGCGAGCGTTCTCGTGCTGCTGGGGGGCGCTGAGACGGGCCCGGCCGACGCGGACTTCGCCGTCGCAATTCGCCTCTTCGACGGCCGCGATGCGGAGACGCTCGCCGAGGCGCGCCGGGAATGGAAGCGCCTCAAGGACGCGGGCGCCGGCGCTCAGCTACTGGCGCGAAGGGGACGAGGGCGGTTGGGAGAGAGCGCGCTGAGCGCCGGCGCCCTTTTTCGAGTCCGGAATCGGGCGATTTCAGAGGCTTGCGACAGGCTTGCGGCGCTTTTGCGTTTTTTGCGAGTTGACCGTCCTCAGCGCGCGAACGGGTCAGCGACGGCGAGTGGCCATTAAAGACGGAAATGCACTGCAGTCGAGGGGCACCGTTATGCTCTATTTCTCTGTCATATGAGCCTCTTGCAGAATTCCCTGAGGGCGAGGAATTTCCGGTGGTTTTGGTTTGCGGGCGCCCGCGGCTCAGGTTGGCGCCGGCCTGGATCTGGCGACGCGAAGGATTTGATCGGCGGCGAGCGCGACGATGCCGAACATGAGGATGGAAATGACCTTGATCGCGCCGCGCACGCGCAGGAACCTGGCGCCGAATTCGTCCTTCAATCGAGCATTGACGCGTTCGACCATGGTGCGGAAATCATAGATGACGTCATCTGCGTCGGGCATGTGGATGAACTTCATCCTGTCGACCTCCCGTTTCCATTCGGCTTTGACCTCATGCTGGGCGCGAAAGTTGCGGTCGACGATCGACGCGTGGCCAAGCGTGCGGCTGTGGTCATGAATGGCGGCGGCGCCGTAGGCGGCATCCATGAGAACGTAGAGATAGGAAACCCGCGCGCCGGTCATGGTCATCAAGGGAATGGCGACCTGACTGTCGTGAACGGAGACCGAAGTCAGCACGCAGGAAACGGGGATCTGGCCGCAAGCGACGTCGATATGTAGCTTGTAGCCGATCCAGGTCTCCTTGTAGCCCTTGCTGTTTTTCTTGGAGCCGACATCGCATGCGGTGGGCAGTTCGGCGAGCATTTGGTTGACGTTCTGTGAGGTTTGCCGCTCCAGCCGCGTCGGCTCGGGCTTTGGCCGTTGCTCGTCTTTGTGCGGGCGTCCGCGCTTGCGCGGCGGCTGAGGGCCATCGGACGGCGGATCGTCCTTCTTGTCGTTGACTTCTTTCGCCCGCCGGCTTCTCGCGCGCCTCGATCTCGGTGGCGTCGTTTTCCGGTCGCGACCTTCGCCTACTGCAACTAACCGACGCTCAAGAGCCCGCCGGGCTGGGCGCTCTACGCCATGGCCTCTGCGGAGCAGGATCTCACGGCCGCGTTGAAGGCGCTGGCGGAGGCGACTGGCGCAACGAAGACCGCGCCGCCCCGTCGAGCGCGCGTGGCCGCCCCGGCGCCGAAGGGAGATTTGACCGCACAGGCGATCGGCCAGACGCTGTCGAAGCTGATGCCGGACAACGCCATTCTGGTCGATGAAGGGGCGGCCAACGGCCCGGCGATTTTCGAGACGACGAAGGGCGCGCGCGCACGACCATCTCAACCCGGTCAACGGCGGTGCGATCGGCGTCGGCCTGCCGATGGCGCTCGGCGCCGCGATCGCCTGCCCCCGACCGCAAGGTGGTTCATCTCCAGGCGGACGGCAGCGGCCTGTACACGGTTCAGGCCTTGTGGACGATGGCGCGGGAAAAGGCCGACGTCGTCGGCATCCTGCTGAAGAACGACGCCTAAGCCATTCTCGGTCTCGAATTGGCGCGGATTTCGCGAGAACGAACTGAACGACAGGATGAAATCGATGCTGGATCTCGGCAATCCGATGCTTGCCTGGGTGAAGATCGCGAGCGGACATGGCGTGGCGGCGGCGCGCGCAACCAAGGCCGACGAGTTTCATCGTGAGTTTGCGGCGGCGCTCGCCGCAAAGGGCCGGCATCTGATCGAGTGCCGGGTCGTGACGCCGAAGGAGTGGCTCGCGCTCGAGGATTACGTTCACCGCAACCGCGGCGCGTTACGGGGCGCACGGTTCGACGGTCACCCCTGACGTTGTCATGGCCCCGATCGCGGGCGCCCGCCGTGGCGAACGTCGCCACCTGGCGATCGGGCACGCGCCGATCCGGTCACCATAGAAACACACGACATCAAGCGGGGCGCCTGCGTCGAACCAGGTCGCGGCTTGGCAATCGTGCGCGTTCGCGGCGCCCCGGCGCAAGGAACCATAGGGCGCCGCCGCTGTCGTCAGAAGTTGTACTTGCCGACAGTTTCCTTGGTGAAGATCAGCGGCTTGCCGTAAACCACCTCGCCGTCCTTGCCTGCGGTGAATGTTGCGCTGGCCTTCGGCACCTCGATCGTCGCGCCGACCTTCGACGGGTCGAATTTGCCGGCGAGCTTCATGTGCGTTTCATAGGCGGCGACATAGCCGAGTTCAAACGGATCCCAGAATGCAAACGCCTTCTGAGAGCCGTTTTCGAGGTAGCGCTTAATTGCGCTCGGCAGCGCGAAGCCTGTGGCGTAACACCTTGCCGACGTGCCCGCTCGCCTCGATCGCGCGCGCCGCCGCAGGAGCGCTGACCGCCGACGAGGAGATGATCACCTTCAGGTTCGGATGCGCCTGCATCAGGTTCACCGCCACGTCGTAGCTCTTCGCGTCGTCGTCCCCAGCAAACTGCGTGTCGACCGACCTTGAAGACCTGGTACTTGGGATCGGTCTTGGTCAACTCGGTCATGATCTTGATGTGCGCCATGTGGTTGGGCGACGTCGGGGAGGCGGCCATGAAAGCGATCTCGCCGCCATTGGGAGCGTCGATCAAAGCAGCATCCAGCATGACCTTCGCGGCCTGTTCGTAGGATAGCTGGTTGACGAACATGTCGCGCGCCGGCACTGCAGCGTCAGCGTCGTAGGTCGTGACCACGATGCCCCTCTTGCGGGCGTCCTCCAGCACCGGCGCGACAGCATTGAGGTCGATCGCCGCAAGGATGATGGCGTCCGGCTTCTGGTTGACGAAGTTCTGCAGCGTCTCGACCTGCAGCGACACGTCTGCGTGATCGGCGCCGGCGTAGATCAGGGTATCGCCAAGCTCTTTGGCTGCGGCTTTCGCGCCGTCGCCGGTGAGCTCGAAATACGGAAAGCCGGTCCATTTCGGCGTCATCATGATCTTGAAGCCAGAGTCCTTGGCCGTCGCAAGGCGCGGCGCCAGACCGGACATGACCAGACCCGCCCCTAGCATCCCCAATTCTCTACGGTTCAACATCCTCTTCCTCCTTCAAGATATCTTTGCATTTCACCACGTTACGCTTCAGACGTCCGCGCTTTCGGGACGCCGCAGACGCGCCAGCGCCGCCGCAAACGCCGGACGGAGCACGCCGCCGACGAGCAGGAAGCCGAGCACGACTGTCTGTGTTGGGCCGCCGATGTTGGCGAGCCCCATTCCATTGCGGATGGTGCCGAGCAACAGCAACGCGAGCACCACGCCGCTAATCGTGCCGCGTCCGCCGTTGATATCCATGCCGCCGAGCACCACGGCCGTGACGACAAAAAGAATAGAGCCCTCCGCGTTGTCGCCGCGCGCCGAGCCGTACTGCCCCACCCACACCACTGCGGCCAGCCCGGCCAGCGCGCTAGCCAGCGCGTAGGCGCAGATCTTTATCTTCACCACGTTGACGCCGGCAAACCACGACGCGTCCCGATTGAGCCCGATCGAGAAACAATAACGACCGAACACCGTGCGATGCATCAAGAGCCACACGGCGACCGCCATCGCCGCGAAAGCCAGAAGAGAAACGGGAACGATGTCGTCAAATAGCCGCGTCGAGCCGAGCCAACGATAAGCCTCGTTGAAATCCGTATAGCCAACTTCGCTGCCGATGATGAAGGCGAGGCCACGGTATGCGCCCATGGTGCCGAGCGTAACGGCGAGCGAGGGCAGGCGAAACCGAGCCACCAGCACGCCGTTCAGAGTTCCAAGCAGCGCCCCGATCACGATTGCGGCGGCTGCGGCAAAGCCGATGGGAACCCCGAGCATGGACAGTTTCGACAGCGCGACCGTACCGACCGCGATCGTGGAGGCGAGAGAGATGTCGATCTCGCCGAGCGACACCACCATCGCCAACCCGAGCGCAAGCAAGCCGGGGATGATGAAGAACCGCGTCGACCCAAAGATCTGGTCCAGGCTGAGGTAGTACGGCGAAAGCGTGGTGGACCAGACGCCCGCGGCCACGATCAACGCGGCGAGCGCCATCTCCCAGGCGGGAAACGGCGCGCGAACCGGTCTTTTGGCGGTGTCGTCCTTCACTTCGCTCCCCGTGTGCGAAGCGACGCGCGGATGCCCGACGCGATCATGGCGTCGGCCGCCACCGCCGCTACGATCGCCACGCCTTGAATGAACATACGCCAGAACTCCGGCACGGCGAGAAGCACCAAGCCGTTGTCGATGGTCGCGAGCACCACCGCGCCGAGCGCGGCTCCGATCACCGAGCCCGCGCCGCCCGAGACGCTCACTCCGCCGATCACGGCGGCGGCCAGCGAACTCATCTCCCAGCCGGAGGCCAACACTACCGTGACGGTGCCGACGCGGGCCGCATAGAGGAGCCCCGCCGCGCCGCACAGCACGCCGCACAATGTGTAGGCCAGCAGCACGACCCGCTCCGCCCGGAGTCCGAAATAGAAGCTCGCGAGCGGATTGGATCCGACCGCGTAGATGCGCCGTCCCCACGGATAGTATTGCAGGAAGGCCCATACGAGGATGACGATCGCCGCCGCCGCCGCCACCAACAGCGGCACTCCGGCAATCCGCGCATCCACGCTGGTCAGCATCCAGGGCGGCAAGCGATTCGAGGTGACCTCCTGCCCGCGCGCGTAGACGTAGGTCAGACCCCGATAGAGCGACATGGTCCCGAGCGTCGCGATCAACGCCGGAACTTTGCCGTAGGCCACCAGCAGGCCGTTGACGGCGCCGAGCGCGGCTCCGATTGCGAGCGGGATCAGCACCAGCTGCCAGGGCGCGATGGCGGGATGGTTCGCGGCGAAATCGGCGGTGAGGTACGCCGCAAAGCCCATCATCGAGCCGATCGAAACGTCGAGATTTCGCGTCAGCAGAACGACCCCCTGCGCACACGCCGCGATCGCGAGGATCGCCGCCGAGGAGGCGACGGTGGTGAGATTCTGGGTCGTCAGAAATGTGCTTGTCAGCACGGAGAACAATGCGACCAGCGCCGCCAGGAACACCAGCACGCCGGCTTCGCGCAGCCGCAGAACGAACTCGATGACTTGACGTGAGCCCTTGCGGTTCGCGACAGCGGCCTCGTCCCGCGCGCTCACCGTCGTGTCCTCGCGCCTTGTTGGGACGCAGCCATCATCACTTTTTCCTGCGTCGCTTCGGCGTGGCTGAACTCGCCGACCAGCGCGCCTTCGGCGATCACCAGGATGCGGTCGCTCATCGCGATCAATTCCGGCAAGTCCGAAGAAATAAGCAAGACCGCCAGCCCTTTGCTGGCGAGTTGTGTGATCATTTCGTGCACTTGCGCCTTGCTGCCGATGTCGATGCCGTGCGTGGGTTCATCGAGGATGAGCGCCGCCGGGTTGGTGGTCAGCCACTTGGCGAACGCCACTTTCTGCCGGTTGCCGCCCGACAGGGACGAGACGATCTGCTCCACCGACGGCGTCAGGACCCGATAGGTCGCCGCTGCGTCCTCGGCCAAGCGTCGCTCACGGACTCGATCGACGAAACTCCAGCGCGCCAGCGACCGAACGATCGGCAGTGTGATGTTGTGGGTGATCGTTTCAGGCATGATGAGCCCGTCGCGGTCGCGGTCCTCCGGCAAGTAAGCGAGGCCCAGCGCCAGCATTTGCCCGGGGCTGTGCGGATGGACCTCGCGGCCTCGCAGAAAGACCCGCCCCGAACTCGGCGGCGTCACGCCGAAAACGGTCTGCGCGATCTCGGTGCGTCCGGCGCCCACCAGCCCTCCCATGCCGACGATCTCGCCGGCGCGCAGCGAGAAGGAGACGTCTGTGAAAACGCCGGCAAGCGAGAGAGTCTCGACCCGCAACGCTTCCTCGCCGAGCGAGGGCGCCTCGCGCCGGGTGAACAGCGTCTCCAACGGCCGGCCGACCATCATCTGCACCAGACTCGCGCGGTCCACCTCCGCAGCCGGCTTTGTCGACACGTGCCGGCGATCCCGCAAGACCGTGATATCATCGCAGACCGCCATGATCTCCTCGAGTCGGTGGGAAATGAGGATGATCGCGGTGCCACGGTCGCGCAGCGTGCGCACGACCCGGAACAGCCGCTCGGCTTCCGCCGGAGTGAGCGCCGACGTCGGTTCGTCGAGGATCAGGACACGCACGTCCGCCGAGAGCGCGCGGGCGATCTCGACGAACTGGTGTTCGGCGTAAGATAATCCCGCCACCAGAGCGCGCGGGTCGATGTCGGAACCGAGTTGTTGCAGCAACGCGCCGGCCGTGGCGTGCATCGTCTTGCGGTTGACCACGCCGATCGGCAGCGTCGGATAGGCGCCGAGCGCGATGTTCTCGGCCACCGACATGTGGGGGAAGAGTTTCGGGTCCTGATAGACGGCGGCCACGCCGTGAACTCGCGCCTCGATCGGCGTACGGAACCGGACCGGCTGGCCAGCCAGCAACACTCGCCCCAAATCCGGCTGCGCCAGGCCGGTGATGATCTGCACCAGGGTCGATTTGCCCGCCCCGTTCTCGCCGACAAGGCCATGCACCCGGCCTGGCAGAACGTCGAAGCTGACGTCCTCCAGGGCGCGCACCGGCCCGAACGCTTTGCAGATTCCCTCGAGCCGCAAGACCGGGAGAGGCTCTGTTTCGGGCCGGCCCGGTTTACCCTTGGCAGGCATTGCTGGGCTCCAAGAGCCGTCTCGCCGCAAAGTGAGTCCGTCGCAAAGAGCGCTCCGACGACGGCGAAATCCTACGGCGGCGGCCCCTTTGGCGAAGGGCGTCTGTGCAGCGGCCCATCAATTCCGTATCCCGGCTCGCCTTCAAGGGGCGAGTCCGTCTTCGATTCCCGACAGCTAACATGACAGCCACCCAGCCGAAGGCATTATAGGCCCCCCGGATTCGAAGATCCACTTTAATTCTCGCCGCGCGCAGGGTAATCGGGTGAAGGAGTAGGTGACAAATCGCGAAAGTGCTGAAATCCATGACGACCCTCGATTCGCATGAGGGAACGAGCCATGGCGTTGACGGGGGCGGATTGCGCGGCGTTTGACGAGACCGTCGTTTTCCTGAGTTATTTCAAAGATCTGAAGGATCCGCGCCAACAGGGGAAGGTGGACTACCCGCTGGAAGAGATCCTGCTCCTCTGCCTGATCGCCGTCCTGGCCGGTGCGGAGACCATTACCGACATCGCCCTGTTCGGCCGCAAGAAGCTGGCCCTGCTGCGTCGCTTCCGCCCCTTCGCCAATGGCACGCCGGCGCACGACCACCTTGGCGACATCCTCGCCGTGCTGGACCACGAGCAGTTCCAGCGCTGCTTCGTCGCCTGGGTCGCCGCGCTGACCGGAAGTCCCGAAGGGGTCATCGCCATCGATGGCAAGACCGCCCGTCGGTCCGGCCGGAAGCGGAAGGGTCAAGCGCCGATCCACATGGTTTCCGCCTTCGCGGCGCGCCAGCGCCTGGTGCTCGGCCAGGTCAAGGTGACGGAGAAATCCAACGAGATCGTCGCCATCCCCAAACTGCTGGACTTGCTGGCCATCGAGGGGGCGATCATCACCATCGACGCCATGGGGTGTCAGCGTGACATCGCTCAGAAAGTGGTGGACAAGAAGGCCGACTACGTGCTGGCGCTGAAGGGCAACCAGGGGTCGCTGCGCGAGGACGTGGAATTGTTCGTGGCCGAGCAGAAAGCCGCCGGGTTCAAGGACACAACGATCAGTCGCCATCAAACGGTGGATGGCGATCATGGCCGCATCGAGACCAGGACCACGACC
The DNA here is from genome assembly GCA_963816065.1 of uncultured Alphaproteobacteria bacterium. Classification (GTDB taxonomy): domain Bacteria; phylum Pseudomonadota; class Alphaproteobacteria; order Rhizobiales; family Beijerinckiaceae; genus Roseiarcus. Next base: position 144,030 of record CAWFJG010000030.1, read on the forward strand.
GTCATTCACGACATCGGCTGGGTGCAGGAGCGTCACGACTGGCCCGGATTGAAGGCCGTGGTCGTGGTCGAAAGCGAGCGGGAAACCGGCGACAAGATCGAACGGGAGATCCGCTTCTACCTGACCTCCCTGACGATGATCGCGTGCATGCTGGGGCCGATCGTCCGCAGCCACTGGGCGATCGAGAACAGCCTACACTGGGTGTTGGATATGGTGTTCCGCGACGACGAGTGCCGGCTGCGAACCGATCACGCTCCGGCCAACTTCTGTGCGATCAAGCACATGGCGCAGAACCTGTTCCGCCTCGCTCCCGGAAAGGCCTCCATGCGGCTGAAACGAAAAACCGCCGGATGGGACGACGATTTCCTCGCCAGCCTGATCACCCGATGAAATTGTTCACCCGATTCCCCTGTCGCCGCGCGCCGCTCAGGCCCGCAGGCTTAGGGGCACGGGGCGATCAGCTCAATTAGCTGAATTATGATGGCGGTGCGCCGGGAGGCCCGCGAGGAGTAGGTGGTGGAATTCCACTGCGATGAAGGAATAGTGAACCGCATCGGCTCCGAGCCGTCGGCCGCGAGGCCGGGGGCGAAGCGTCAGCACCTCGAATACGTTTCGCTGTCAAACATCCAAGGTGGGAGCCGGATGCCTTAATTTGGCCCGTCCGGTTCTGTGCGGGGGCGCCCAGCGATGGGCGCCCCTACCGCGATCGACCTTGGTCTGCACCCCTCCGTCGAGACACAGCTAATTGAGTGACAGGGCTTTGTGCTCTGCTGGTTGGCGTTTGATGGCTTGGCCAAGGTCGGCATCGAACTCGACCGGCGGTTTGCATCCGAGCGCCGAGGGCCGGCGGAAAGCCGTTGTCGGAGGGCGCCGCAACGCCCATGAGGCCGACGCCGATCGTGCCGATCACGGTCCAGGAGCTTCCCACCGCAACGGCGACGAAAGCGCTCAGGACAGCGGTCGAGACATAGAAGAACTGGGGGTTCAGAAGCTTCAAGCCGTAATAGACCATCGCCACGATGGCGCCGCTGATCGCCGCTATCCGCGCGGCCGATCAGAATCGCCACCCCATCTTGAGCGCGGCCTGAGCCTCCCACTGGCCAAAAGTTACGCCTGGGGCGGTTGACCAGACCTTGAGATAGGAGCCTTGGACATCGAGCGCCGGCCGCCCGAGTATTTTCGTGACGTTGTCGCCGCCGAGCAGCCACGCCGGGATCAGATATTCGACGGTGGCGATCGGCATGGCTTCGAGATCGTGATTTGCAACGCTGGCCAGGTTGGGCTCGTACCAGCGGCCAAGAAACTCGACCGCAAAGCTCGCGCTCCAGTCCGGCGTGATCAGCTTGGAGACTGAGGGGATCAGGAACACGGCCTCGGACGAGAGCCGCGGCTCCCGATCGCGCACCTGGCCGAATGCGGTCAGGCCGAACGACCAGGCCGTCTCGGCCGATGTGTCGGGCCCCGCCGGGACTCGCTTGAGGGCGCCGTCGAAATTGAATCGCTGGTTGAAGCCGATGTTGAAATCGGTGCGCACCTCCTGAAGGCCCAAGTCGGGCGACGCCCATTGCTGCCTCGGCGCGATCGCCACGTAGGGCGAGAAGGCTTGGTCGTTGTTCGGGTCGACGTATTGAAGCCGCACCGAGCCGCCAACCCGCTGAACGTTTTCGTTGGAGGCAGAGAAATAGGCGTTGAGCTCGCCCAAGCTGGTGGCCGTAAGACGGAAGGACGTGCCGATCGGGGCCGACAGCGAGACGTTGCTGAGCGGGCTCGCCTGCCAGGACGGCGTCCCGCCCGACTGGAACTCGTCCGGGATTCGAATCCCAGCCCAGCGGCAGGAGTAGGTTCGCGCCGAGCCGAGGGGCCGGGATTTGTGTCTCGAGATCGGGGGCGGTGGCGTAAAGATTCGACAGCGGCGCCGGCGTCGACAGGTTCGGCATCGCGAACATGGCGTCGGTCCGCGCGTCGTTTGCGTCGCTCACCGTGTCCGCGCGCTGCGCCTGGGCGAAGGCGGCGGCGGCCCACACGGACATGACGACGCCGCCGGCCACGGCCGAGAGTCGTTTGCGAGCAGAATTCTCCGCCCGAGGATCGCGGCCCGTCCGCCTCGTCTCCGGACCGGCGCTACGTCGCAAGCCGTTCACGACTTCGCTGGCCCCCCGTCAGCGCGCATGGATCTACAGGTGATGAAGTGGCTACCACGTTTTGTCAGGCAAATGTAGGCTTAACGCCTCTCGCGGATCGAGACCCGAATCGCAAGACGCTTCGTCACGATCGCGCTTTTTGCTCCAAGGGCCGAATTTGCCTAAAGGTCGATCGTGAGGCCCCAAACCGGATGTCGGGAAGGTGTCGTCCCGCGCCGTCCTTCCTCCGCCTCGTGCCGACCCGTAGGGTTCCTTAGGTACGCTTTCCGGCGCGCTTCCCGACCAATCGAGTCCCTCGAAGGCCGTCAACAGGTACGAGCCAGGCCAATTGCAGCATTTTTCCAGCGCAGCCGTGGATTGCCCGCTTTCGACATGCCGCCAAGGCGTCGGCGCCAGTCCGAGATAGACGCCCGCCCGCCGGCGGTTGGCGAAGGAGCGGCTCAGCCATTCGGTCGAACGGATAGCGGCAGTCTCTGTGAAGGGGCGGTCAAGCGACATCGGTCGTCTCCAGAGCAGTGGATCAGCAACCCCAGTCTGACCAAAGACCGGCCGCTATCCACGCCCATGGAATCTTCGCCGCTCCGGGCTCTTCGACCCGGGGATCGCTCCCCGCAACGACGGGGTCAAGCCTTGGCGCGCCTCCTCGATCAGCGCCTTCGCCTCGGCGTCCTCGTACGGGAGCGGCGCACCGTAGCCCCAAACTGGGCCCGGCCAGCCGGGGTCGCCCGCCGAGCGCGCAACCACATGCACGTGCAATTGCCGCACGATGTTGCCGAGGGCGCCGACGTTGACCTTCTCGGCCTGGTAGCCCTTGAGCCATTCGGCTGTCTGCGCCACCTCTTCGATCAAGCGGCCGCGCTCGGGCGCTTCAAGATCGGTCAGTTCGACGAGGTTGTCGCGCCTCGGCACGAGAACGAGCCACGGCCAGCGCGAGTCGTTCATCAGCAGAACGCGGCAGAGCGGCAGGTCGCCGACGAAGTCCGTGTCGCGCGATAGCCGCGCGTCCAGCGAAAAGCTCACGCCGGCCAAGCCAGCCCATGCAGACCCTTCGGCAGGCCCAGCTTTGCGGCGAGCGTCTCGGCAATGTCGGCGAGCGACGTGCGCCCGCCGAGCGAGCCGGCCGGCGCGCAGCCGCCGAAGGCGACGATCGGCACGTGCTCGCGGGTGTGGTCGAAGCCCTTATAGGTCGGGTCGTTGCCATGGTCGGCGGTGATCAGGCAATAATCGGCGGGCCGCATCGCCGCCTCGATCTCGGCGAGCCGCCTGTCGAAGGCTTCGAGGCACGCGGCGAAGCCGGGAACGTCGCGGCGGTGGCCCCATTCGGTGTCGAAGTCGACAAGGTTTACGAAGATCAAGGCGCCGTCGGGCGCATCCTTCAGCGCCGCAATGAGCAGGTCGACGTTGCCGTCGTTGCTCTTGCCCTTGATCTCGCGACCGGTGTCGCGATGGGCGAAGATGTCGCCGATCTTGCCGATCGAGACGACAGCGCGTCCCGCCTGCGTGGCGCGCTGAAGCAGATTGCCGTCAGGTGGGAAGACCGCGAAGTCCTTGCGATGGGCAGTGCGGACGAAATCCGTAGCGTTCGATCCCACGAACGGGCGCGCAATGATCCGGCCGACGTTCAGCGGATCGCACAGGCGACGGGCGATGCGGCAAAGCTCGTAGAGCCGCTCGAGCCCGAACGCCTCCTCGTGCGCCGCGATCTGGAACACCGAATTGGCCGAGGTGTAGCAAATCGGCTTCCCGGTGCGGACATGCTCTTCGCCGAGTTCCTCGATGATCACGGTGCCCGACGCGTGCTTGTTCCCGAGAACGCCGGGAAGACCGGCCTCGGCGATCAGCGCCTCGGTCAGCTCGTTGGGAAAGGCGGGAATTTCCTCCGGGAAATAGCCCCAGTCGAAGTCGACGGGCGTTCCGGCGATCTCCCAATGTCCCGACGGCGTATCCTTGCCACGCGACGTCTCGATCCCATAGCCCCATTGGCCGCGCGGGCGCGTCGTAAGATCGAACCCCGGCGGCGTGCGGCTTGTGGAGGCTCGCATCGCGTGAGCAAGGCCGAGAGCGGCGAGACGAGGGATCTCGAGCGGCCCGCGCCTGAGGCCGTCGCGATTGCCTAGACCCAGCGCGCAGGCTTCGATGATGTGTCCGAGCGTGTCGGCGCCCTCGTCGCCGTAGGTCGCGGCGTCCTCGGCGCCGCCGCAGCCGACCGAATTGAGGACGATGAGAATTGCGCGTGTCATTGGCGCCTCACTGGCTGACGACGCCGGAGAGCGTCGCCTCGTTGGAGAAGGCGGCGGCGAACAGTGCGCGGGTGTACTCGCTCTGCGGGTCGGCGAACACCGCCTTCGCCTCGCCGCTTTCGACCACCTTGCCACGCCGCATGACGATGATCTCGCTCGCCAGAGCCCGCACGACCTTGAGATCGTGAGAGATGAACAGATAGGCGAGGTTACGCCGCCTCTGCAAATCGCGCAGCAGGTCGACGATCTGCGCCTGGATCGACATGTCGAGCGCCGAGGTCGGCTCGTCGAGCACGACGAATTTTGGCTCTAGAGCCATGGCGCGGGCGATGGCGATTCGCTGGCGCTGGCCGCCGGAGAATTCGTGCGGATAGCGGTCAAGGGTCGAGGGGTCGAGCCCCGTGTCGTCCAGCGCCTGCTCGACCACGCGCCGCCGTTCGGTGGAATTGAGCGTCGTCCCTTGCGCGATCAACCCCTCCTCGACAATCTCGGCGACCGACATGCGCGGGGACAACGAGCCGAACGGGTCCTGGAACACGATCTGCATATGTCGCCTCAACGGACGCATCTGCTTGGCCGTCAACCCCTGGATCGGCCGCCCGCAATAGGCGATCGGCCCTTCCGAGCGGATGAGGCGAAGGACCGCATGGCCGAGCGTCGTCTTGCCGGAGCCCGACTCGCCGACGACGCCGACCGTCTGCCCTTCGCGCACGGTCAGGTTCACGCCGTCGACCGCCTTCACATATCCAACGGTGCGGCGGAAGAGTCCGCGCCGGATCGGGAACCAGACTTTCAGGTCATCGGCGCTGGCGATGGTCGGCGCACTCGGATTGCCGGGCGGGGGATCTCCCTTGGGTTCGGCGGCGAGCAGCGTCTTGGTATAGGGGTGCTGCGGCTTGGCGAACACCTCCGCCGTTCGGCCCGACTCCACGATCAGCCCCTTCTGCATCACGAGCACATCGTCAGCGATGCGGCGCACGACGTTCAGGTCGTGGGTGATGAACAGCATCGCCATGCCGATCTTCTGCTGCAGGTCTTTCAGCAGCTTCAGGATCTGCGCCTGCACGGTGACGTCGAGGGCGGTCGTCGGCTCGTCGGCGATCAGGAGGTCGGGGCGGTTGGCGAGCGCCATGGCGATCATAACGCGCTGGCGCTGCCCACCGGAGAGCTGGTGCGGATAGGCGCCGAGCCGCTCGGCCGGGTCGGCGATGCCGACCTCGGTCAAAAGCTCGACGATGCGCTTCTTCGTGGCCGCAGCGCGGCCGAGATGGAGCGCGATGATTTCGCCGACCTGCCGCTCGATGGTGTGGAGCGGATTGAGCGAGGTCATCGGCTCCTGGAACACCATCGTGACCTTTCCGCCGCGCATCTCGCGCAGCTCCGCTTCGGTCATCTTCAGCACGTCCCGACCGCGAAACAGGATCTCGCCGGTCGGATAGCTGGCCGCCGGTTGCGGCAAGAGGCGCACCAGCGCCTGGGCGGTCACCGACTTTCCCGAACCGGATTCGCCGACGAGCGCCAGCGCCTTGCCCTTCTCCAGCCGGAAGGAGACGCGATCGACCACCGTGTTGCGCTCGCCGCCTTGGGCGAAGGCGATCGAGAGATCGCGCACGTCGATCAGCGGCGGGTCGGCCTTCACGTGAAGGTCTTTCGCGGGTCGAAGGCGTCGCGCACGGCCTCGCCGATGAAGATGAGGAGGGACAACAGGAGCGCGATGACCACAAAAGCAGAGACGCCGATCCACGGCGCCGAGAGGTTCGCTTTCCCTTGCAGCAGAAGTTCGCCGAGCGACGGCGAACCGGGCGGCATGCCGAGCCCCAGGAAGTCGAGCGAGGTCAGGGTGCTGATCGACGAGTTGACGATGAAGGGCAGGAAGGTGAGCGTCGCCACCATCGCGTTCGGCAGGACGTGCTTGACGATGATTTTCGCATTGCTGAGACCGAGCGCCCGCGCGGCGTTGACATATTCGAAGTTGCGCGCGCGCAAAAACTCGGCGCGCACGACATGCACGAGGCTCACCCACGAGAAAAGCAGCAGAATCACGAGCAGCACGACAAAACTCGGCGCCAGGATCGCCGACAGGATGATCAGTATGTAGAGATGCGGCAGCGAGGACCAGATCTCGATCACGCGCTGCATGACGAGGTCGAGCAGGCCGCCGAAATAGCCCTGAACGGCGCCGGCGAAGACGCCGATCACCGACGACACGCCGGCGAGGATCAGGCCGAACAGAACCGAGATGCGAAAGCCATAGAGCAGTCGGGCGACGATGTCGTGCCCGTCCTGGTCGGAACCGAGCCACAGCGGCTCAAGCTTCGAACAAGGCCTCGGCACCCTCTCGGCGCCGGGAAATTGCTGCTTCTCGAGCGCCGTTCGACATTGCGTATCGGTGAGCAGCCAGGTCGGCGGCGTCGGCAGCGGCGTCGCCGGATCGAGGATCGTGGTGGAATTGGCAAAGCGGATCGGCGGCCAGATCATCCAGCCGTGCGCTCTGATTTCGTCGGCGACGAACGGATCGCGGTAGTCCGTCTTGGCCTGGAAGCCGCCGAACATCTCCTCCGGATAGTTGAAGAAGATCGGGAACAGGAGATGACCCTTGTAGGATGCGATCAACGGCCTGTCGTTGGCGATGAACTCGGCGCCTAGCGCGGCGACGAACAGCACGAGGAAGATCGCGAGCGACCACGCGCCACGACGGTTGCGGCGGAAGTTGTCGAGCCGCCGGCGGTTCATCGGCGAGAGGGCGAGCCACGGCGGTCATCGCAACGACTGTTGATCGAGCCGGGCGTCGACTGCGGGCCAGCGAAGCAATCCACAGAACGTAAGTCGCAGCGGCGCTTGATGTGCTTCGTCGCGCAGCGCTCCTCGTAATGGCCGGTCCTCGGCCGGCGTTCGCGCCCTCACACCTCGCGCGTTTCGAAGTCGATGCGCGGGTCGATCCAGGTGTAGGTGAGGTCGGAGATCAGGTTCACCACGAGCCCGAGCAGGGCGAAGATGTAGAGGTTGGCGAGCACAACCGGATAGTCGCGCTGAATCAGCGAATTGTAGGAGAGATAGCCGAGCCCGTCGAGCGAGAACACCTGCTCGATCAGCAGGGACCCGGTGAAGAAGGCGGCGAGGAACGCTCCGGGAAAGCCGGCGATCACGATCAGCATCGCGTTGCGGAAGACGTGACCGTAAAGCACGCTGCGCTCGGAGAGGCCCTTCATCCGCGCCGTCTGCACATAGGACTTCTTGATCTCGTCGAGGAACGAGTTCTTGGTGAGCAGCGTCGTCGTGGCGAACGAGCCGAGCACCAGCGCGGTCACCGGCAGGGCGATGTGCCAGAGGTAGTCGAGAATCTTGTGCGGCCAGTCGAGAGTCGGCGAAATTATCCGAGGTCAGACCGCGAAGCGGGAAGATCTGCCAGAACGAACCGCCGCAGAACAGCACGATGAGCAGGACGGCGAACAGAAAGTTCGGGATCGCGTAGCCGAAGATGACGATCGCGGAGGTGGCGGTGTCGAAGCGCGTGCCGTCCTTGACCGCCTTGCGGATGCCGAGCGGGATCGAGATCGCGTAGGAGAGGAAGGTCATCCACATGCCGAGCGAGATCGACACCGGCAGCTTTTCCTCGATCAGCTTCAGGACCGGCGTGTCGCGATAATAGCTCTTGCCGAAGTTGAAGGTGGCGTAGTCGCGCACCAGGATCCAGAAGCGCTCGAGCACCGGCTTGTCGAAGCCGTACTGCTTCTCGAGCTCCTTGATGAATTTCGGATCGAGCCCCTGCGAGCCGCGGTAGCGCGAGGCGATGTCGCCGACCGCCTGCGATCCACCGCCGATCTGTCCGCCGCCGCCGCCAAAACCCGCCGTCGAGCTCTGGTCGGCGCCCTGAAGCTGCGCGATCGCGCGCTCGACGGGGCCGCCGGGCACGAACTGCACGATGGCGAAGGAGACGGCCATGATGCCGAAAATTGTCGGGATCATCAGGACGAGGCGACGGGCGAGGTAAGCGAGCATGCGATGGTCAACTTGCCTGTGGCGAGCGAGCCGTCAAGCGGCGATCACAACCCGATCGCCTTGGCCTTCGCCTCGTCCCACCACCAGGTGCCGGGCGCGCCGACGCCGAGCCTGGGCTGTCGCTCGGGCCGCGCGAAGGCGTCCCAATAGGCGACCCAGGCCGTGTCGCGGTACCACATCGGCGCCCAATAATGCCCGGCGCGGAGGACGCGGTCGAGCGCGCGGCAGGCGGTGTTCAGCTCCCGGCGCGATTTGGCGTCGGAGATCGTCGCGACGAGCGCGTCGACGACGGGATCGGCGACGCCGGCGAGATTGCGCGAGCCCTGTCTCGCCGCGGCTTCGGAGGTGAAGGCGACCTTGAGCTCGGCCCCCGGGGTCGACGAGCCGCCGTTCGCGGCGGTGACCACGTCGTAGTCGAAGGCGTCGGTGCGGGCCTTGTACTGGGTGGCGTCGACGATGCGGATATTGGCCTGAATGCCGAGCTTCCCGAGATTCTGGATGAACGGCAGGGTGTGCGGCTGGAGCGCGCTGGAGAAATCGAGGAATTCCATCGTCAGGGGTTTGCCGCCCGGCAGCTTCATCGCGGCGCCGTCGCGCTGGCAGCCGGCCGCGATGAGCAGGTCGTAGGCCCGTTTGAGCAGCTTGCGGTCGAAGCCTGAGCCATCGCTCTCGGGCGGCGAATACGGGTCGGCGAATACGGACGCCGGCAGCTTATCCTGGAACGGCTCGAGAAGCTTGAGTTCGTCCGGGCCCGGCTTGCCCTTGGCCTCCATGTCGGTGTTGGGGAAGAACGACACAACCCGCTTGTATGCGGAATACATGATGTTCTTGTTGGTCCACTCGAAGTCGAACGCAAGCCCGATCGCCTCGCGCACCCTCGGGTCCTTGAACTGGTCGCGACGCGTATTGAGGTACCAGCCCTGCGTGCGCGACGGCTCGCCGTTGTGCAGCGTCTCCTTCTTCACCCGTCCATCCTTGGCCGCGGGGAAGTCGTAAGCAGTCGCCCAGAAGCGCGAGGTGTACTCCTCGTGGTAATTGATGGCGCCGGCTTTGAAGGCCTCGAAGGCGACCTGTCGCTCGCGGTAGTATTCAAAGCGCAGCCGGTCGAAATTGTTCTGGCCGAGGTTCACCGGAAGCTTGACGCCCCAGTAGTCGGGCCGGCGTTCGTACTCGATGAATCGTCCCTGCTCGAAAGTCTTGACCTTGTAGGCCCCGGAGCCGAGCGGGGCGTCGAGCGTCGCGGCGGTGAAATCGCGACCCTTCCACCAGGCGGCGGAAAAGACCGGCATGCCGACAACGATGAGGTGCGCGTCGCGGCTGCGGTCCTTGACGAAGCGGACGTGGACGATTTCGTCGCCCTCCGGGACCACCGATTCGACCTCCCTGAGAAGCTGGGCGTAGACCGGGTGGCCCTTGTCTTTCAGGATGTTGAGGGAGAAGGCGACGTCCGCCGCCGTCACCCGCGAGCCGTCGAAGAACTTCGCCTCCGGCCTCAGTTTGAAACGGTAATCGAGCTTGTCGCCGGACACGCGCACAGACTGGGCAAGCAGGCCGTAGACCGAATTGGGCTCGTCGCCGTTCGGCGCCATCAGCGTGTCGAAGGTCGCGCTCATTCCGGCGGCGCCGTCGCCCTTCCAGCTGTAGATGTTGAGAGTGTCGAACGTGTCGAAGTTCTGGTTGCCGCTCGTGCCGGTGATCTGCAGCGACAGCAGGCCGCCGGTCGGCGCGTCCGGATTGACATAGGCAAAATGCGGGAAGTCGGGCGGCAGGGCGAGGTCGCCAAAGGACGACAGGCCGTGCGTCTCGACCGAATTGTCGGCGAGCGCCGAGAGCGGCCGCGCGAAGGCGACAAGCGCGCCAGCCGCCCCGGCCTTCAGCGCCGCCCGCCGGGTGAACATCCTGACCATCAACTCGCCTCCGCTCGCCGCAAATGACCGCGCGCAAACGCTCTTTGCCAGCGACCGCGGCGAAAGCGAGGCGCGACGGGCGAAAGCGGCCGGAATTGGCGTTAAAGTTCGTTCATCAATCGCTGATTGAGCCGGGCGGCCGGAATCGCGCTTGCGAGCTCGCTCGGCTTGTCGTTTCGATGCTGGCGCAAGCGCATGGATGTTCGCGATGCCAAAGGGAAGGACGCCGAGGGGCCTGTCGGGCCATGCGCGGTTCGACTATCGAGCTTTGCGCCGCAGATCACCGGAACGAACAGCTGGCGCCCTCCGTGATCTTGCCCTGCCCGTCCAAGGAGGTGTAGGGGCCGGGCGATCATGGTGCTTTCCCTTGCGGGCGCCGACCGCGCCTCGTCCAGAGCCGGCGAAGTCGTCCTGCGCGCCCTGACTGCGGCGGACGCCGCGAGCGCGGCCGAGGTCATTCGGGCCGCCTTCGCCGCTCAGAGCAGGCCGACCACGCCGCCCTCCTCGGCGCTGCGCGAAACGCCCGAGTCGATCGCGGTCAAGATCGCCGCCGGCGGCGGTTTCGGCGTCGGCGAGCCGAGCCGGCTCGTCGCGGTCGCGCTGTGGCGGGTCGATGGAGACGCGCTGATGATCGGGCGCGTGTGCGCGCTGCCGCAGGCGCGCGGGCGGGGCCTCGGCCGCCGCCTGATCGGCGCATGCGAAGCGGCGGCGGAGGCGCTCGGCCTCTGCCGCGTGCGGCTGAGAGTGCGGCTGGAGCTGCCGGAAAACGAGCGGCTGTTTTCGCGCATGGGCTTTCAGCGGCTCCGCATCGAGGCGCATGCGGGCTTTGCGGCGCCGACCGTCGCTATCCTGGAGAAACACCTGACGTGAACACCAACGACCAAACTGATAACGCGCCAGTCGTCTCACGGTCGATCTTGGAGCGCTGGTGGCGAATTGGCGCGCGGTTTGCCGCCACGCCGCGCCACAGCTCATTAGGTCTGCATCGCAGCCGCTTTAGTCGCCACAGGAGTGATTTTGGTGAGAACGTTTGAGTCCCTCGAATTAGGCGATCTACGGAATCTTTGTCCCCACGTAGACGAGGAAATTCGTCGAATTCTGCACCGACGTCGCCTCGGGAAAATATTCGAGCTACCGCCAACGCGTGTTGGCGGCAATCCTTGTCCAGGGGGCCGGGCAGCACTTTGTTGACACCCGACCCGAGCTAAAGGCAGACCACGACATTGAGGTTAACCGTGAGGAGGTTAAAGAGAAGGGGTGCTTGGTTGCCGATGACGGGCGCGTCGTCAGTGGTGTCAAGGATCTCGACATTCTCATTCTCTTCGATGCCATTCCGTCGTTGCCAATTCCGACGATAAGACATTGCTTGAAGGAGGTCTATGTGACGCTACCCGGCCTGGGCGAGCGTAAGATCGACCTCATGAAGAAAAGTGTCGGGGGCAACATCATAATCGGTGCCAAGGACGCTGCCCGTATAGTTCAGGCCTACTTGCAGAAGACCCACCACCGTCAGCAGTATCTGTCGCGAAAATCCGTAATTGGCCTCCAACCTGAGCCGATCTTCGGTTTGCCGCTTTGGGTCTCCCGGCGGTGGGTTCAAGGACAGGCCTCCTGATGGCCGGCCTCCCAATTCTCGACGAACGAACGCCAACCGTTGCGGTCATGGAGAAAAGCCTGTCATGACTGCCCCCGACAGCGCGCCCGGCCGTCTGACCATCGATCTTGCCGCGCTCGCCGCCAACTGGCGCGCGCTCGCCGAGCGGGCGGCGCCCGGCCGCTGCGCCGCGGTGGTCAAGGCGAACGCCTATGGGATCGGACTCGACCAGGCCGCGCCTGCGCTATGGGCCGCCGGCGCGCGCACCTTCTTCGTCGCCCACCTCGGGGAGGGTCTTGCGGCGCGCCGCCTGCTGCCGGCAGAGGCGGACATCTATGTGCTGAACGGTCTCGATGCGGACGCCGATCCCGCAGCCTACGTCGAGCATCGCCTCAAGCCCGCGATCGGCAGCACCGAAGAGCTCGAGCGCTGGTCGGCCTTCGCCGCCCGCAAGGGGCGGCTGTCGCCTTCGGCGCTGCATCTCGACACCGGGATGCGCCGGCTCGGATTCGGCTCGCTCGATGCGCTCATGGACGCGATGGCGACCCATGGCGCGGCGAGCGGCGCCGATCTCCTGATGAGCCACTTCGTCTCGGCGGAAATTCCGGACGACCCGTTGAACGGCCGCCAGATCGCGCGGTTCGAGGCCGCGCGGGCGGCCTTGCCGCGTCTGCGCGCTTCGTTCGCCAATTCGTCGGGGATTTTTCTGGCTGCTCGCCCGATTCACGATCTCGCCCGCCCCGGCTACGCGCTCTACGGCGGCAACCCTACGCCCGGCCGGCTGAACCCGATGCGGCCGGTCGTGACCTTGACCGTTGCGGTGCAGCAGACGCGCTGGATCGAGGCCGGGGAGACCTGCGGCTACAACGCCCAATGGACGGCGAAGCGCCGGACGCGGCTGGCGACTCTGCTCGCGGGTTACGCCGACGGCCTGCCGCGCGGCGCCGGCGCCACCGAGGCGCGGCGGGGCACCGAAGTCGCGATCGCCGGCCGGCGCTGTCCGCTGGTCGGACGGGTGTCGATGGATCTCGTCATCGCCGACGTGACCGACCTGGCCAATGAGGCGGTCCAGCCCGGAACCCGGGCGGAGTTCTTGGGCGCGACGATCGAGCTCGACGATTTTGCTTCGCGGAGCGGCACGATCGGCTATCAGGTGCTGACGAGCCTCGGCTCTCGCTACCGGCGTGAATACGTCGGCGCGTGAATCGCGCGCCGTAGCCGGGGCGAAAGCGGGGAACCATCGCCTGATCCAATTCCAGGGCGAGCACGAGCGCGCCGATCTTCAGCTTGCGCGCAGGCTTCGCCTGCCTGACGCCCCCTTCCGGGCTCCGGACTGGCCGCAGAATTTCGAGCCGGCCAGGTCCTGCGCGATCTTGGGCAGAGGACGCCGCGCTTTCGCAGCCATGTCTCGACATTGGCGGCGCCCGCAGGCCGCCCCTGGGCCAGCCGCGTCAGCGCCCGCAGGGCCCCGTCGGTTGAGGCAAGAAGTCGCATGCAAAAGCCCCTTGAGCAGCATTGACGGCTTCAGATTGCGCATGCCAGAAAAATGGTACCGGGAATACCACTTTAACCGACCGGCGAGCCCGCCGGCCGACGACGGGATGACGCCACGAAAGTGACGGCGCCTTTCGACGCGGCCAGGGGTTCGGACGCCGCGGGTCGAGACATCGTCGGCCAAATCCGGCGAGGGCCAATTCGATTTCGTTCTTAGATCACAGGAACCGACATGGAACGCCTAACGACAGCGGCCGCGCGCAACATCTTCTACGGCGGCTCAATCTTCTTCTTCGTCATTTTCGCGCTGCTGGTCGGCAACAGCTACATGCAGGCGCGTGTGATCGAGCAAAAATATCCGATCACCGCCGATGTCGAGCGCGGCAAGCGGATCTGGGAGAAGAAGGCTTGCTACGACTGTCACACGTTGTTCGGCGAAGGCGCCCGCTTCGCGCCGGAGCTCGGCAAAGTCTGGATCAAGTACGGCGGCGACAAGGACCCGGCTGGCGCCGAGGAGTCTCTCAAGGCTTGGTTCGCCGCGATGCCGTCCGGCGCGGAAGGCCGGCACCAGATGCCGCAGCTCCATCTCTCCGACGCCGACGTGCATGACGTGGCCGCTTTTCTGCGCTGGGTGAGCCAGGTTGATACTCAGAACTGGCCGCCGCACCCGTCGAAGTGAGCCCTGATCTCCTTACCCCCTCAAAGGCAACGCCATGAAATATCCGTCGCAGAGCGTCGCGCTTCCGTACTTCCTCGGCGCGCTCACAATCTTCGCGCTTCAACTCGTCTTCGGCCTGATCGGCGCGACGATGTATGTTGCGCCGAACCTGATTCCGCCGGACCTGCTGCCGTTCAGCGTGGTGCGGATGATCCACACCAACGCGCTCATCGTCTGGCTGCTGCTCGGCTTCTTCGGCTCGGCTTATTTCCTCCTGCCCGAGGAGACCGAGCGCGACATCTGGTCGCCGGTGCTGGCGAAGGTGCAGTTCTGGCTCTTCTTCATCGCCGCGGCGATCGCCGTCGTCGGGTACCTTTTCGGCAATTACGACGGCCGCTCCTATCTCGAGCAGCCGATCTATATCAAGGTCGGCATCGTCGTCGTCGCGCTGATGTTCCTCTTCAACATCTCGATGACCGTGCTCAACGGCCGCAAGACCGTCATCACCGGCATTCTCCTGCTCGGGCTCTGGGGCGTCGCGATCTTCTTCCTGTTCGCCTTCTACGTTCCCGCCAACGTCGTCATCGACAAGATGTTCTGGTGGTGGGTGGTGCACCTCTGGGTCGAGGGTGTGTGGGAACTCGTGATGGCAAGCATCCTCGCCTTCCTCCTGATCAAGCTCACCGGCGTCGATCGCGAGGTGGTCGAGAAGTGGCTCTACGTCATCATTGGGACCGCGCTCTTTTCCGGCATCCTCGGTACCGGCCACCACTATTACTGGATCGGCACGCCCGGATACTGGCAGTGGATCGGCACGATCTTCTCCGCCGTCGAGCCGCTGCCGTTCTTCGCCATGGTGCTGTTCGCCTTTGCCATGGTCTGGAAGGGCCGCCGCGATCATCCAAACGCCGCCGCGCTGCTGTGGTCGCTCGGCTGCGCGGTGACCGCCTTCTTCGGCGCCGGCGTGCTCGGCTTCCTGCATACGCTCGCGCCGATCAACTACTACACCCACGGCACCCAGGTGACCGCCGCGCACGGGCATCTCGCCTTCTACGGCGCCTACGCCATGGTCAACCTCGCGATGATCACCTACGCCATGCCGCCGCTGCTCGGCCGCGCGCCCTACAACCAGTGGCTGAACATCTTGAGCTTCTGGGCGATGACGACCGGCGTCGGCCTCATGTCGGCGGCGCTGACCTTCGCGGGCGTGCTGCAAACGCATCTCGAGCGGGTGATGGGCCAGGACTATATGGACGTCCAGCAGCAGCTCGGCCTCTTCTACTACGATCCGCCTGTTACGGCGGCGTCATGACCGCGCTCGGCCTCGTGATGTTCCTGGTCGCGATCCTCGTTCCCGGCCGTCGGAGCGCTCCCGCGGGCGTCGCTCTCGCGCCTGCGGAATGACGACAGAACCGGCCGGCAGGGTCGCCTCCCGGCCGGAAGCCGGAGCCATCCCCGCGGGGGTCTTTCACAAGGTCAACGAATGTCGCTCGCCGTGCTGAAATCCGAACCCGAGGTCCCGTTCTATCTGCCTGTACGGCAGGAGTGCGCGCTGTTCGAGCACGCCTTCCGCCACCACCTCGCCGCTGCTGCTCAAAGGCCCGACCGGCAGCGGCAAGACGCGCTTCGTCGCCCATATGGCGGCGAAACTCGGCGTTCCGCTCATCACCGTCGCCTGCCATGACGATTTGACCGCGGCCGACCTGACCGGCCGCTATCTCCTGCGCGGCGGCGAGACGCACTGGGTCGACGGACCGCTGACCCGGGCGGTGCGGCACGGCGGGATCTGCTATCTCGACGAGGTGGTGGAGGCGCGCAAGGACGTCACCGTCGTTCTGCATCCGCTGACCGACGACCGGCGCATCCTTCCGCTCGACCGGACCGGCGAGACGCTCGTCGCGCCGCCGAACATTCATGCTGGTCGCGTCCTACAATCCCGGCTACCAGAATCTGCATGAAGTCGCTGAAGCCGAGCACGCGCCAACGCTTTCTCGCGCTCGATTTCGGCTACCCTCCAGAGGAGGCCGAGGTCGCGATCGTGGCGGCTGAGAGCGGTCTGTCGGCTCAACGCTGCCGAGCGCTGATCCTGCTCGCCCATCGTTTGCGGGCGCTTGGCGACGTCGATCTCGAGGAGGGCTGCTCCACGCGCCTCGTCGTCTACGCGGCGACGTTGATCGCCGGCGGCATGCGCACGGACGACGCAGTGCTGCGCCGCGATGATCGAGCCGCTTGACCGACGACGCCGAAACGCGCCGCGGGCTCTTGGAGCTCGTCGCCGTCACGCTCGGGTAGGCGTTTCCAAGATGCGATCGCTTCTTGGCCTGCTCGAGCCCGAAGAGTTCGTCGGGAAGCTTTGGCATCGCGCCGCAGGCTTCGGCGCGCCGCCCCGCTTTCCGGAGGCCGCTTCGAGGCTCGATGAGGCGCGCGCGTCGCTCGGGGTGCTGTTTCGCGGACTGGCGGGTCCCCGGCGCTCGCACTTATGCGGGGTTGGCGAGCGCGTCAAGGGCGGAAGCGCGCGCTGGCGCGAGCGGCGCTCGGGATCGGCGACCTTGGTTTCGCGACGCGACGGCCAGGCGCTCTATCTGCCCGCCGTCATCGATCTCTGGCCGGAACGCGCCGACAACCGCGCGCTTCACGTGTGGCTCGCGGCGTTCTTCGTCCACTTGCCGCCCCGCGCGCCCGCGGCGCCCGGCGTCGTCAGCGACGTTGCCTATCTTGTGAGCGTTGCGGCCGCGACCGAACGAACGCTTGGGTCGGCTCCCGGACTGCATGCGGTCCACGCCCGGCTGTGCGACAAAGTCCTCGCCGCTCGGCCGCCGCGGAAACGGCCGCCGGCGGAGGCGGCGGTCGAGCGCGCGGTTCGCGCCCTCCTGGTCCGCGACGCCGGACGCGTTCAAGACATCCTGCGAAGCCGCTCTCGCCGCGCCGCGGCCCCGCTCCTACCGTCCCTTCGCGCCTGTGCCCCTATGGGGCGAGGCGATCGGATGCGGCGAACGGCGCCCCTCCCGCGGATGCGAGCAGGCGATCCGGCGGCGTCAGGGCAGGGCGACGAGATCGCCCGGAAGGCGCGGCGGGAGACGCAAAATGAGACCCAGCGGCAGGACTATCTCGCGCTCAACCGCTTTGAGAAGATGTTGACGCTTGCCGAAGTGGATGAATCTGGCGCGACCGATCGACGACGACGATGACGAAGGCGCGCGGCGGGCTGTCGAGAACTCGGATGAGATCGTGCTATCGCCGCACCGAAAGGCCGCGGCGACGCGGCTGAAGCTCGAGCTCGAGCTCTCTCCTCCGGCGGCGGCGGATGGCGCGGCGTCGGAAGGCTTGCGTTACCCGGAGTGGGACTGGCGGCGCCGCGCCTATCGAAACAACGCCTGCCGAGTCGTCGTCGACTCCATTGCGCGAGACCGGCGACCGAATGGGTGCCCTCGCCGGAGGCGCTGCGACGCGTTCGCAGGATTAGACGCCAGTTCGAAGTCGTTCCGGCCGCACCGCGAGCAGGCGCGCGCACAAATCGACGGCGACGACCTCGATCTCGACGCGGTCGTGCGCTCGCGCGCCGATTTTGCCGCCGGCGGCGAGGGGTCGGACCGCATCTACGCCTGCGCGCGCGAAACGAGGCGCGACCTCGCGATCGCGCTCCTCATCGACGCGTCGCTGTCGACCGACGCCTTCGTCGGCGCACGGCGGGTGATCGACGTCGCCCGCGAGACCGCGCTGATGTTCTGCCACGCCCTCGATGCCGCCGGCGACCCGCACGCGGTCTTCGGCTTTACCTCGAAGGGCCGCAACGACGTGCGGATCGCCACCGTCAAGGACTTCGACGAGGTGTTTTCGACCGCGATCGTCGGTCGACTCGGCGCTCTGAAGCCCGGCTGGTACACGCGCATCGGCGCTGCAGTCCGTCACGTGACCGCGGAGCTCGAGAAGACGCCCGCACGCGATCGGCTGCTCGTGCTCCTCACCGACGGCAAGCCGAACGATATCGACCACTACGAGGGGCGTTTCGGCGTCGAGGATACGCGCCGCGCCATTCGGGAGGCGCGTCGCCATGGAATCCGGCCATTCGGCGTCACGATCGACGCCCGTACGCAGGCGCGTTTTCCCCTGCTGTTCGGACGAGGCGGGTTCGTGGTCATGAGTGACCCGGCGCGCCTTCCCGCGGCGATGCCGATCCTGCTGAGGCGCCTTACCGCGGACTGAGGCGACGCCTTGGACCAAGCCTGCCGGCTCCCCATACGAGCTAACGGATCGTCGATCTCGGCGCGCGGTCCCAATGCCCGCCGACATCCTCGGTTGGAGGCTGTGCGTACCCTCAAAAGTCATGAGGCCGACGAACTCTCCGTCGAAGGGAGCGAATCCAGTGAAATTACAACATCAAATGTAGATACTCATTCGCTCATTGTTAGCAAGTGAATACGTTTGGAATATACGCCGCCCCTGCTAAAGGACGGCTTGGCCGGCTGCAATTTCTCAGCTGGCGACACAACGGGTCGAGGGTCGGGGCGCCAAGCCGGCGGTGGTTGCACCGCCCGGCTAGTCCGCGAAAATTGCGGGGTTTGGCGCCTAAGACCTTGAAATTAGCCGCTCGAATGCGCTCCTGCGCCCGACCTGCCGTCGAGCTCAATAGGCCCGGCTGATGGCGAACTCGACCGCGTCGCGCAGCGCGTGCTTCCAGGGCGAAGCGGGGAACAGTTCGAGCGCGTCGACGCGCCATCGCGCCGTAGTGGCGGGCGCGCTCGATCGTGTCCTCGAGGGCGCGGTGCTTCTTCATCGTCGCGAGCGCGAATTCGAGATCGCCGTCGCCGATCTCGCCCTTTTCCAGCGTGCGCCTCCAGAATTCGCGCTCCGTCTGCGAGCCGCGCCGGAAGGACAGCACGACCGGCAGGGTGATCTTGCCCTCGCGGAAATCGTCGCCGACGTTCTTGCCGAGTTTGGCCGACGAGCCGCCGTAGTCGAGCGCATCGTCGATCAGCTGGAAGGCGACGCCGAGATTGGCCCCGTAGGCGCGGCAGGCGGCGATCTCGGCCTTGCCGCGGCCGGCCAGAATCGGGCCGACTTCGCAGGCGGCGGCGAACAGCGCCGCGGTCTTGGCGCGAATGACGGCGAGATAGGCGTCCTCGGTCGTCTCGGTGTCCTTGGCGGCGGAAAGCTGCATGACCTCGCCCTCGGCGATCACGACGGCGGCGGTCGACAGCACGTCGAGGCAGGGCAGCGAACCGACCTCGACCATCATCTTGAACGCCTGGCCGAGCAGGAAGTCGCCGACCAGCACGCTGGCTTCGTTGCCCCACAGCACCCGCGCCGCGGCTTTGCCGCGCCGCATGTCGCTGTCGTCGACGACGTCGTCGTGCAGCAGCGTCGCGGTGTGCATGAACTCGACCGCCGCGGCGAGCTTGACGTGGCCCGACGCCGCCGTAGCCGCACAACGCCGCGGTCGCGAGCGTCAGAATCGGCCGCAGCCGCTTGCCGCCGGACGAAATCAGGTGGTTGGCGACCTCGGGGATCATCGCGACCTCCGATCCCGTGCGGGAAAGGATGGTCTGGTTGACCCGCGTCCATGTCGCTGGCGACGAGCGCGGTCAAGCGGCTCGATCAGGCGATCGACCGGCTTTTCTTCGAGCGGAATCGACAACACCCACGAGACGCTATCCCTTGCCACCGGTCGTGGATCCCCTTGCCGGTCGGGATCGACCATAGAGACGCGCCAAACCGCGCGGCAAGTGCGCCCTTCCGGGGTTCCTGATTGGTCGAAATCCTGAGAACCAACGATCTCGTCTTGATCAGCGCCGTCGAAGTCGCTATTGCGCGCCGCAGGCGTCGGCTGCTTCGTTGCCGATCAGCATATGGCGGCCGTCGAAGGGTCGCTCGGCTTTCTGCCCCGTCGGATCCTGGTGCGAACGACGAGGAGGCGCGGGCGCGCCGGCTGTTGATCGAAGCGGGCCTCGCCGACGAGCTGCGTCGATGACTGATTTACCGCCGCCTGGCGCGATGACCCAAAGGCGGCAGAGTCGGGCGGAGGCGGCCTGTCGCGCGACCTGTGGCTCGGGGGCCGACTGACGCTTGAACAGCCGCGGCGGGGCCATCGGGTCGGCTCGGACGCCGTCCTGCTCGCCGCCGCCGCCGGATCTTGTCCGACGGCCGCATCGTCGACGTCGGCGCCGGCGTCGGGGCGGTCGGCGCTGGCGCGTCCTCGTCCGTCACGCGCCGACATCCGCCGATTGCGTCGAGATCGACCCGGCCCTGGCCGAGCTCGCCGAGGGAAAACGCTGCCCGCAATGGCCTCGGGCCGCCGGACGCGCGTGGTCGATTGCCGACGTTTTCGACGCACGCGCCCGCCGAGTCGCTGGACTGGCCGACGAGGCGGCGGACCTCGTCGTCACCAATCCGCCTTTCTTCGAGCGGGGGACGGTGCGCGCTTCGCCGGACGCATGCCGAGCGCGGGCGCACGTATTCGCTGGGGATTGCGGCGACAGCGCGCTCGTCGGCTGGATCCGGGCGTGTCTCGCCCTCTTGAAGCCCGGCGGTCGGTTCGCGATGATCCACCGGCCCGCCGCCCTCGTCGCAGTCCTTGCGGCGGCCGACAACCGGCTCGGCGCGCTTGCGCTCCTGCCCGTTCATCCGCGCGCCGGCGGGTCGGCGCACCGTCTAATCGTCTGCGGCGTCAAGGGCTCGAAAGCGCCGCTTCGCTTCGCTCCTGCGCTGGTCCTGCACGAGGCGGACGGGCGGTTGACGGCGGAGGCGGACGCCATCCATCGCGGCGAGCCGCCTGATCGACTGGGGAGCGTAGCCGGGTGTGACGCCCGGTCGATCGGCAAAATTCCTTGAGTTTCTGGGCGCTCCCTGGCATGCAAAACGGCAAGAGAGGCGTGAACAGACATTGTCGCGCCGCCTCGCCGATGGCGCGCCTTGAGGGCGCCGGCCTCCGCGTCTACTATGGCGCCAATGTCCGACGCCTTTCTTCGCCATGTCCAAGCGACGCTCGACGAGATCGAGACGGCCGGACTCGCCAAGCGCGAGCGTCTGCTCGCCGGGCCGCAAGGCGGCCACATCCGCGTCGCCTCGGACGCGGGCGAACGCGGGATGCTGAACCTTTGCGCCAACAATTATCTCGGCCTCGCCGATCATCCCGAGGTGATCGCCGCCGCAAAGGGCGCGATGGACGCATTCGGCTTCGGCATGGCGTCGGTGCGCTTTATTTGCGGGGCGCAGACGCTGCATCGCGAACTCGACATGCGCGATCGCCCGGCACCTCGGCAAGGACGACGCCATCGTCTTCGCCGCCTGCTTCGACGCCAACGGCGGCGTGTTCGAGCCGCTGATGGGCGAAGAGGACGCGATCATTTCGGACAGCCTCAACCACGCCTCGATCATCGACGGCGTGCGGCTCGCCAAGGCCAGGCGCTACCGATTCGGCAATTCCGACATGAACGCTTTCGAGGACAGCCTGAAGCAGGCGGACGCCGACGGCGCCCGTTTCAAGCTGATCGCGACCGACGGCGTCTTTTCGATGGACGGCTATGTGGCGAAGCTCCCGGAGATCTGCGCGCTCGCCGAGCGCCACGGGGCCATGGTGCTCGTCGACGATTGCCACGCGACGGGCACCTCGGCGAGAAAGGCCGTGGCACCCCCGCGCTGACGGGCGTGGGCGATCGGGTCGATATCGTCACGGGCACGTTCGGCAAAACTCTCGGCGGCGGCATGGGCGGTTTCGTCGCGGCGGCGCAACCGATTGTCGATCTCCTGCGCCAGCGCGCGCGGCCGTATCTCTTCTCGAACTCGCTCGCGCCCGCTGGTCGCCGCCGGAGCGCTGAAGGCGCTGGAGGTCGCGATTCGCTCCGACGACCGTCGGGCGCTGCTCCAAATCCATGCCAATCGCTTCCGCGCCGGCATCGAGGCGGCGGGCTTTCGAACTCCGCCGGGCGTCACGCCGATCATTCCTGTCATGCTCGGGGAGGCGCAGCTCGCACAGGACCTCGCAAAGGCGCTCGATCAGCGCGGCGTCTATCGTCGCGGGCTTCTTCTTCCCCGTCGTGCCCAAGGGGCAGGCGCGCATTCGCGTGCAGATGTCGGCTGCGCTGACCACAGGGGACGTCGACTTTGCTGTCGACGCCTTCGCCGACGCAGGGCATGCATTGGGAATCGTTTGATATGGCGGGAGACCGATGCCCGCCAACTTCGACCTCTACGCTGCGGAGTCTGCCGCGGATCCCATGGAGCCCACCATGCGCGCCCTCGTCAAGCAGAAGCCCGAGCCCGGCCTTTGGCTCGGCGACCTGCCGATCCCGGAGATCGGTCCCGACGACGTCCTGGTGAAGATCCACAAGACGGGCATTTGCGGCACCGACGTCCACATCTTCAACTGGGACGAATGGGCGCAGAAGACCATTCCGACGCCGATGACCATCGGCCACGAATATGCGGGCGTCATCGCTGAGGTCGGGGCGAACGTGCGGCGCCTGAGGGTCGGTCAGCGCGTGTCGGGCGAGGGTCACGTCATCGGCATGCGCAGCCGGGCCGCGCGCGGCGGCCGGTACCACCTCGACCCGGAGACGCAGGGCATCGGGGTCAACATTCCCGGCGCTTTCGCCGAACATGTCCGAGTTCCGGCCTTCAACATCGTTCCTCTGCCCGACGACGTGGACGACGAACTCGGCGCCATCCTCGATCCGCTCGGCAACGCGGTCCATACGGCGTTGACTTACGATCTGGTCGGCGAAGACGTGCTGGTACCGGAGCGGGCCCGATCGGGATCATGGCGGGCGCCGTCGCGCGCCATGTCGGAGCCCGCCATGTGGTCATAACGGACATCAATCCGAAACGCCTCGCGCTCGCGGCCGAGGTCGCCGACATCCTGCCGGTCGACGTGTCGAAGGAGGACCTCAAGGCGGTCATGGCCAGACTGGGGATGACCGAAGGCTTCGATGTCGGGCTCGAGATGAGCGGCGCGCCGGCGGCCTTCGATCAGCTGTTTGATTCGATCGTCACCGGCGGACGGATGGCGCTGCTCGGCCTTCCGGCGAAAGCGACGCTGGTCGACTGGAACAAGGTGATCTTCAAGCAACTGACGTTGAAGGGCATCTACGGACGCCAGATGTTCGAGACCTGGCATAAGATGATCGCGATGCTGGAAAGCGGCCTCGCGGTACGCAAGGTCATCACCCACCGCCTGCCGGCCGAACAATTCCTCGAAGGCTTCGAGATCATGCGCCGCGGCGACAGCGGCAAGATCATCCTAGACTGGACCGCAAGCTAGCGGTTTAGCGCCGTTTATCGACCGCCCTCAACGGGTTCAAAGCCTTACAGGCCGCCTTAACGGCGACGTGCTTTCGTGCTGGTAAGTCATATTTTACAGATCATCAATGATGAAAGGCTTGTCGGCGACCGGCGGATTGTCATTCCGCCGATCATTCAGCCCTTTTTTACAGCTCGCACTCCCGCCGGCCGCAAAGCGTTGGCTCAGACCTCCGTCATGCGGCGTAGGGCCCGACCGGAAGAACGGTCCGGCCGAAATCGCCGTTAATGATTTCCGCCGCCGAAAGGTAGGCGGCGAGCGCTGCGCAAACGAGCCCCAGGTAACCGCCCGCCATATGGCTCAAGGGAATAGCGAACCAATCGCCGATCGCGAGCAGCAGGAACGTGATCCACAGCGTCAGGAACGTCAGCTGCAAAGCCGTGTTATGACGGAAGGTTGCGATCCACATGTAGAAGCTGAAAACCCCCCAGACGAAGAGATACCAGCCGACGAAAGCCGCCGGCGCCCCGCCGCCGAAAAACTTGGCGAAGGTGACAAGGGAAATCCAGAACGCGCCGTAAGCCATGAAGGCGACGCCAGGGAATGTATTTCCCCGAACGAAAGAAAGAATTCCCGCAATAACCTGAACTGTTCCGCCAAATACGAGCGCCATCGACAGGACGAGAACGACGCTCTTATCGTCGAACCAGCCCGCGTTGACCATGCTCAAGAGCCATGTTGTCGAAGCGAATGCAAAAAGGCCGAGCGGCGTAGGATTACCGAGCTTACTATCCATCGTTTCCTCCCGCGCGCCCGATGACGCGTCCCTTCAACTATTCGTCTTCGCCCATCAACGTCCATTGGCCATCTGGCCTAAGCTGTGTCGCCTACTCCTGACGGGGGGGCCCTTCCCCCTCCGGGGGAAGGTGGCGCGAAGCGCTGGATGAGGGCGCGTCCCTCGATGAGAAGCCGGACGAGAGAGATTTGCGCTACGAACCCTCACCCCGCCGCTTCGCGGCGTCCCTCTCCCGGTGGGACCCGGTGGGGGAGGGGGATTCACGGCGCCTTGATGAAATCGACGAACGCCCTGAGCGGCGCGGGCATCAGGCGGCGGCTGGGGAAATAGAGGAATGGCCCGGAAAAGCTCGGCCACCACGGTTCCAGCAGCGGCGCGAGCGCGCCGCCGTCGAGGGCGGGGCGCAGCCAGTCCTCGAACAGGAAGATCACGCCGACGCCCTCGACGGCCGCGCTGATCAGGAAATCGCCCGCGGTCCCCGACTGCGCGACCAGCGCGGCGACCGGATCGACGCGCACGGTCTCGCCATTGCGCTCGAACTCCCACAAAGGCCGCGCGCCGGCGCCGAATTGCACGCGTAGGCAGCGATGCTGGAGAAGATCGCGGGGATGTTCGGGCCGTCCGTGCGCAGCGAGGTAGCGCGGCGCCGCGGCGGCGGCGAAGCGCTGGACGCGCGGCCCGATCGGCACGGCGATCATGTCCTGCTCGAGGCGCTCATCGTAGCGGACGCCCGCGTCGCACCCCGCCGCGAACACGTCGACGAAACTGTCCTCGGCGATGACCTCGATCCTGATTTCCGGATAGAGTTCGAGAAAGGCCGCGACGATAGGCGCCAATACGTTGCGCGCCACGGCCGAGGGCACGTTGAGCTTCAGCGTACCCGCCGGCCGCTCCCGAAAGGCGTTGACGACGTCGAGGACCGCGTCGAGCTCGGCGAGCGCCGGGGCGAGACGCTCGATCAGGCGCGCTCCGGCCTCGGTCGGGGCCACGCTGCGCGTGGTGCGGTTGAGCAGGCGCACCCCGAGACGGGTTTCGAGGCGCCGCACGGCCTCGCTGAGCTTGGACGCCGAAGCGCCGCTGGCGCGGGCCGCGTCGCGAAACCCGCCCGCCCGGACGACGGCGGCGAAGGCCGAAAGGTCGCTCAAGTCTGCCGCCATTGTTCGCCTGTCCGCACAGCCTGTCCAAACTATAGGGGATTATCGCGCGGCGGCGAGGGCGCCATATCAGCGGGATCTCGACAACAGGGAGATCGTTCATGACCGCCATCGCCTCCGCCGCCGGCGCCTTCCCCCTCGGCGACCGCGTCGTCCATCGCATGGGCTACGGCGCCATGCAGCTTGCCGGCCCCGGCGTGTTCGGGCCGCCCAAGGATCGCGCCGAAGCGGTCGCGGTGCTGCGGGAAGCGGTCGACAGCGGGGTCAATCATATCGACACCAGCGATTTCTACGGGCCTCACGTCACCAATGAGATCATCGCGGAGGCGTTGCATCCCTATCCGGCGGGCTTGACCCTGGTGACGAAGGTCGGCGCGGTACGCGGCGCCGACGCCTCGTGGCTGCCCGCCTTCGCGCCGGACGATCTCGTCCGCGCGGTTCACGACAACTTGAGAAACCTGCGCGTCGAGGCGATCGACGTCGTCAATCTGCGGATCATGGGCAGGGTCCACGAGCCGAGCGAAGGCTCGATCGCGCCGCAGTTCGCCGCGCTGGCGAAGCTCAGGGACCAGGGCCTCGTCCGCCATCTCGGCTTGAGCAACGCGACGTCCGCCCAGGTGAAGGAGGCGCGCGGGATCGCGCCGGTCGTCTGCGTGCAGAACCTCTACAATGTCGTGCATCGCGCCGACGACGCGCTGATCGACGAACTGGCGGCGGCCGGGATCGCCTATGTGCCGTTCTTCCCGCTCGGCGGCTTCACGCCGCTGCAATCGGCGGACCTGTCGACGGTCGCCTCCGATCTCGGCGCGACGCCGATGCAGACGGCGCTCGCCTGGCTCATTCGCCGCGCTCCGAACATTCTCCTGATCCCCGGCACCTCGTCGCGCGCGCACCTGCGCGAAAACCTGGCCGCGGCGAGCCTCGAGCTGCCGGAAGCCGCGCGTGCCAGGCTAGACGCAATCGGCGCCCCTGCCTGACGCGCGCGGCGTGGCCGAGGTCCGGCGGATGAGCCCGAGAATCGCGAGCGTCCCGACGCGGGCAAGCGAAGCCAAGCCTTGGTCGGGGCGAGTGAGGGATTCCATGGGCGCCGCGGGCGCCGCGCGAAGTGCGGAGAGCGCGCCATCAATGGGGCGTTTGTGAACAGCCGGATTCGGCGGGAAGCCCAACCTTCAGAATAGCTCGGGGACGTGTTCGACTCGGCCCGAAGCCGACTTCAAGCATTCGGTCGCCCGCTTCAGCTCTTGTGCAGCCACGGCCCCCGGCCTCACTCAGCCACACGCTTGTTGCCGGTGAACATCGCGGCGACGAGATTCTCGCGGTGCGCGTAGCTGGCGAGCCCAACGCCGAACACATGCAGGACCACGAGCCCGAGCGTGATGTTGGCGAGCGCGCCGTGCACCTCCCCGATGATCGAACTCCCGCCCTCGACGCCATTCGCTTCACCGGCGCGGCCTTCGTCATCCTCGGCGCGGGCGTCGGTCGTAATCGCTGCGGCGCCGCTGGCCGCGAGCGGCCCCTTGCCGCGCTCGCCGTACGCGACGACCCCGGTCACGACCGTCCCCGCGAGACAGACGAGCAATGCAATCACCATCGCTCCACCGGCCGGGCTGTGGCCGAGATATCGGCGCGCACGCCCGGCGATCAGGTCGAGGAGATACCGGATGGCGGGGATCGGCCCGCAGATGAAATCGCTGAAGCGAGCGTGTTCGGGCCCAAAAAATCCCCAGAGGATTCGCAGGATGACGATCGCCCCCACGACATAGCCGCCCCATACGTGGAGCGATTCCGCGCGCCGCTCCCTCTTCCTCTGCCGAGAAGTAGGCGACGAGAAAGGCGGCGACGAGGGCCCAGTGTCCGACGCGGACGGCCGGGTCCCAAACGGAAACAGCCATTGCTCGAACGGATTTCGCGGAAGCGGCGGTCATGGTTCTCTCCAGCGGTTGCCCCAAGCTTTATGATGCGGCCTGTTCATGGCCGACACACGCAACACAGTGCATATGTCAAATATCGATCGCCCGGACTTCCGCTTGCAATGGCGTTGCAACGGCCAACTTCGGCCACGGCCTCGCATTGGCCGCCCCCTACCGATTGTTCCTGGATCGGGTCCTTGCAGCCGCATCTCAAGTCATATGCTGCGTTGCTGAAACATGCGGCGACGGTCTTGATCGCCGGACCTGGAGGCCCCTGGGCGCCGTCTTTGCCGGCCGTCCCGTCCTTCCCGTTCTTGCCATCGACGCCGTTCTTTCCCGGGATCCCCGGATCCCCGTTCGCGCCCTGGTCCCCTTTGTCGCCCTTCATGACGGCGGTCCGCTGGACCGTCCCGTCTGCGAATACGATGCCGCCGACGGCGAGGTTAGCCCACCCGCTCCGGTCCGTGATGTAAAGCGGTCCTCGTTCGCCGTAGCTGAGAGACACCGGATTGCTCGACGACGGGCTGGGGCTGATCGACAGCCGCTTTACCCACAGCTCGTGCGTCTTGGTGAGGATCATCCCCTCCACGCCGTTTGTCTTGAATACCAGAGGCTGATCGTCATTCGTCCCGAGGAAGTTTACGCCCCAATGCGAATTTGCGTTGCCGGTCAACGACCAGGCGTCGGCGCATTCCGCGACGTCCAGCTTTGGCTTCTTCAAGTCGGACGACAGCCCCTTCACGACCGAAGCAGGCCCACTCTCC
This sequence comes from uncultured Alphaproteobacteria bacterium, assembly GCA_963816065.1. Classification (GTDB taxonomy): domain Bacteria; phylum Pseudomonadota; class Alphaproteobacteria; order Rhizobiales; family Beijerinckiaceae; genus Roseiarcus. The sequence goes on from CAWFJG010000030.1 coordinate 171,922, forward strand.
GGTTTCGGCTTGTCTTTCAGGTCGAGCGGCTGCGGAACCCCAGCGCCGGCGATCATCAGCGCCGCAAGCGCAATCCCCACCGGAGCGAAACGCTTTGAAAAGCATGGACGAGCCATCGCCGCCCTCCATCGATTTGCGGAAATACTAGACGGAATCGTCTGAGGCGCGTTGACTCGCATCAATTCTCGCCGCGCGCCAATGCCGATGGTCCGCAAATCTTGCCCGGTCCGACCTGGACATCGCGCACGGGGGCGGCGGCGCCGAAATGACGACGGTGGCCTCCGGCGGACGTCCGAGGGCGCCGCCGGTCCAAAGGCCAAGCGCAAAACCAAGGAAAGACTACGCGGGTCGCGACGGCGGAAGGGAATTATGGATTGCCTTGGGCAAACGTCCCGATTCGGTATGCCGGAAGCATCCTGTCGGCCGCCTCGGAATGCTTACGGTCTTTCGTCTTTGTTTCGTAAGCCAGAGTCGCCTCCTTACCGCACCAGGGCTCGATGACTTCCGGACGCGAGGGATGATCGGGGAGGTACTTCGTCAGGTCATAGACCCCGCCGCGGATCGCCATCCAGCAGTCGTCCGATCGCGCGTGCCTCGCGAGCTCCTCGGCCGAGATCACGCGGTCGGCGTCGTCCGCAGGCGCGGCGTCGGGCGCAATCGCGGCGCCGATCGCCAGCGCCGCGACGAGGCCGCAAAAGGCGACGGTCGAAATCAGAAACGCCAGCCGCATCACAACACCTGCATGGTCTCCGAATGGACGCGGCGCGCCTCGACCCCCCGAGCGCGCAGAGCGCGCGTCACGCTGCGGATCATCGGCGGCGGTCCGGCGACGTAGCACTCGCACCCCGCCAGCGCGCTGGCGTCCGGCAGAATGGCGTCGAGGTCCGGCAGTCCGGGCCCGGTCTCGACGGGGCGCAGGCGCAGGCGCCCGTCGGCCTGCGCGAGCGCCTCGAGCTCGGCGAGAAAGGCCGCATCCGCCGGCGTTTTGTACAGGTACAGGAGGGTCGTCGCCGAGGCCAGACGCCCAGAGCGGAGCAGCGCGAGGAATGGCGTCAGTCCCATGCCGCCGGCGACCCAAAGCTCCGGCGCCGCCGACGGCTCGGCGTGCAGATCGCCGAACGGCCCCTGGATCCGCGCCGGCGTGCCAGGCTTCATACCCTGGATGCGCCGGCTGCAGTCTCCGCAGGCCTTGACCGCGATCCGCAGAACCCCGCGCTCGTCTGCGCCGCTGACCGTGAAGGGATGATATTCGCGACATCCCCTGTAGAGGTCGCCGGAATGGAAGGAGACGAGGACATATTGGCCGGGCGCGGCTGCGACGACGTCGGCCAGCGGCTTCAATGCGATCTCCACGACGCCCTCGACCACGGGCTTGACCGAGCCGACGACGAACGGGAGCGCGCCGAGCCCCCAGTCCTCCTTGACGACGCGCCAGCCGAAAAGGACGGCCGCGACAACGAGAATCGGCACGACGGGTTCGTCGATGCCCAGAAGCATGAGGTGGACGAGCCCGATCAGAACGGCCGCTCCCATCATCGCGTGCAGAATGCGTCGGACGCGATAGCGGAGACGGACGGCGAAGGTGGCGGCCAAGCCGGCCATGAGAAGGAGCAGCGACAGCCAGCCCGACCACACCGGCCAGCTCTCGGACATCGGCGACACCGTTTCCCACGCCTGCGCCGGAGAGGAGGGCAGCGACGCGGCCGCCAGTGCGACAGGGTGGGCCAGCAGCAGCAGATAGGCGGTGAAGCCAGACCAGCGATGCCAGAAGGTCATTGCTTCGATGCCGCCGAACCAAGACGCCAGCCTCGGCTCGCGCAAGGCGAGCGCCAGACTCGAAAGCAGGAGGCCTGTCCCGATCCATCCCAGGACGACCCCCGTTGCGCGCGCCGGAGGCAAATCGTCGGGAAACGCCCAAATCGTCAGACCCCCCGTGACGAAGAGGGCGAAGAGCGGGGGGACGACGCGGCGAAGCCGGGAAGTCACTGGCCTGGGCCCTCTCGATCCGAAGGGGGTTGCGCAGAGCGCAAACGGGCGCAAAAGTCCCGCCTTCCGGCCGGCGGCGGCAATCCGCGCTGCTCCGCCCTTTCCTCCATCAGCCGGTGGTGGGCCACCTGATAGGCGCGACAGTCGTCGTAATTCGTGAAGCTGCGCACCATGGCCTGGTGGGCGATGCGCTCTTCAGGAGTCATCAGCGCCCAGCCGGGCGTGTTGCCCTCTCCGGCCCTCCAGGGCCCTCCTGCCGTCGCGACGGATGTCTGCAGGATCAATGACGTGAGCAGCACGACCTCGCAGCCCCGGCGAAATCCCCTTTTCATGAAAGTATCGCTCGACATTGAAGTCCTTGGCGCCTGCTTCCAACGTCAGCGCTGGCAATCGTGGGCTCGTCCTCCCCGCCGGTTCTCATCGCCGCCTTGGGCTTACTGCGGCCGGCGTCATCCCCATTCCATGGCCGCCCGCCATGCCCAAGCTGCACACGGCTATGCCGCGGCCCATCGTCCGGCGCCTTCCCCGCGCTTTTTTCCATGCCCCCTCCGCCCATGGTTTGATCTCGCGCAAGTCGAGCTCATATTGGGCTACGCCCCGCAGATCAGTAACAATAAAGACGGGCGTGGACTGCACCCGTCTGCTGACACTGCGCCGTAGCCGTCGTCATGCGCCGCAGTAAGCGTCAGGCGGCGCCTTGCTCGCGGTCGCCCTCGGGCGCACACGTGTCGAGCGCCCTTTTGACGCATTGTACGGAACCGATTGCCGCCCCAGGTTTAGCGGGAAACGGCCCGATCTCTTCTTGCAACGGCGACGGCAGATCGACCCACAGGTCAAGAACTCGACTTAACGCCTCTCGGACGGTCAGCAGCATTTCCTCGATTGCAATTTCGCGATAGCGATGTCCGGTCGATTGAGCCGGCGGCGTCCCACTTGATCAGTTCACTACTGGATCGGCACAAGCACCGGAGGGCCTTTGTTCTTGATCAAGAACACCAGGAATTTCGCCGGCCTGGCGTTGCTCGCGTTCCGGCCGACGACATGAACGCGATGCCGCGGAGGAATTCCATGAACTGGGTCGAGCGGACGATGGCGTAGGGGATGCCGGACGCTTCGATCAGCTTCTCCTGGGCGACCCTGGCGCGGAAATCGTCATTGTCGGTTCGGTCGATTGCGACAATGGACAGCGGGGGACCATCCAGACGGCCCAGGTCCAGCTCGCAACCGAGTTCGAGGCATCAGTGAAGAAGCCGACTTCATGCCGACGGCCACCAAATCCTACCCGTCCGCGCAAAAGCGCGCCACCCGATTCATCCATGAGGACCGGCCGGAGCCGGCGCGGACCTCGCGAGGACGCAAGCCGGGCCGCCCTCAGATCGGCTCCGGCCCACGCGAGATGGCTGCGACGCCGGTGCGGGAGACCTCGACCAGGCCGAGCGGTCGCATGAGGGCGACGAAGTCATCGATCTTCTGCGGCGCGCCGGTCAGCTCGAAGATGAAGCTCTCGACCGTGGCGTCGATCACCTTGGCGCGGAAGGCCTCGGCGAGATTCATGGCTTCGACCCGATTTTCGCCCTTGCCGCGCACCTTGATCATGGCGAGCTCGCGCTCGATCGCACGAACGGTCAGAGTCAGGTCCTTCACCGAATGGATCGGCACCAGGCGCTCGAGCTGGTGACGGATTTGCTCGATGATCTCGGGCGTGCCCGAGGTGACGATGGTGATGCGCGACTGACGGCTCTCGTGCGCCACTTCGGCGACCGTCAGGCTCTCGATGTTGTAGCCGCGGCCCGAGAACAGCCCAACGACGCGCGCGAGCACGCCCGGCTCGTTGTCGACCAGCACCGAGAGCGTATGAGTCTCGATCGGCGAGCGAACGGACGCCGAAGAATAGGGGGAGAGGGGGGCGGAGTGCGCTCTGACCATGTTCATGTCTATCCTCGTCGCAAGAACGGCCGCCGAAGCGGCGCGCCCAGATGGAACTTCAGGCCGCGGCGGCTTTCGGCGCCGCCGCAACCCAGCTCTGGAAGAGATCGAAGTCGATATTGCCGCCCGAAAGCACGAGCCCCACCTTTCGGCCGGAAAGGCGGGCGCGCTCCTTCATCGCCGCCGCAAGCGGCGCGGCGCCCGCGCCCTCGGCGAGATTGTGCGTGTCCGTCCAAAAGACGCGGATCGCCGCGGCGATTTCGTCGTCGGTGACAAGGACCACGCGCGATGCGCCCCTGTCGATCATAACGAGCGCCTCCTCGTCGGGGACCCGCGTCGCCATGCCGTCCGCGAGGGTGTCGGCGCTTGCCGTCGCAATGGCGCGACCAGCGTCGAATGAGAGCGCGTAGGCGGGCGCTTCGGTCGATTGGACGCCCACGATCTCAGTCTCGAGCCCCAGCGCGTCGCGGGCGGCGATGCAGCCGCAGATTCCCGAGCCTTGTCCGATCGGGACATAAAGCACGTCGAGGTCGCTCCACTCGGTGAGCAATTCGAGAGCATAGGTGGCAACGCCGCGGACAAGATCGCGATGGAACGGCGGGACCGCATGCAGCGCGCGCGCTTCTGCAAGCCGCATCGCCTCCTCTCGCGCCGCCTGGAAGTCCGCCCCGTGCTCGACGAGCTCCGCGCCGAGCGCGCGCATCGCCGCATTCTTCTCGAGCGAATTGCCGCGCGGCGCGACAATCGTCACCGGGAGACCGAATCGCCGGCCGGCGAAAGCGAGGCTCTGGCCGTGGTTGCCGCGCGTCGCGGATATGATCCCGCGCCCTTGCGGCTCGCGCCGCCGCAAGGCCTCGCAGTAGGTGAGGCCGCCGCGCACCTTGAACGCGCCGGTCGGCTGATGGTTTTCGTGCTTGACCACCACCTCGGCCCCGAGCCGCCGGCCAAGCAGCGGCCAAGCGAAGGCCGGCGTCGGGCGCAGGGCGCTCTGCACGAGGCTGTGCGCTTCGTTAAGTTCGCCAAGGGTGAACATTTCGGCCGTCCACTTCAATTCCGGCGTCGGACACGCCACTCGCCGATCTTTTCTGGAGCCCCATGGGGAGAGGCGGAAGCGCGCAACTCCTCCCGCTCTCGCCATGGGAGAGGGGTCACACCAGCATCTTGCCCTTCTCGTCGATGACGTTGCCGAGTTCGATGCCGGCGTCGTCCTCGAGGTCGGCCATCAGCATCTCATTGTGCGCCTTGCCCGAGGGGATCATCGGGAAGCAGTTCTCCTTCTGGTCGACGCGGCAGTCGAACACGACCATCTTCGGCGTGTCGATCATCTCCTTGATCGCCGCGTCGAGATCGGCCGGGTCGGAGCAGCGGATGCCGTGGGCGCCGTAGGCCTCGGCCAGCTTGACGAAGTCGGGCAGCGAATCGGTGTAGCTCTCCGAATAGCGGCCGCCGTGCAGCAGTTCCTGCCACTGGCGCACCATGCCCATGTACTGATTGTTGAGGATGAAGATCTTCACCGGCAGCCGGTACTGGATCGCCGTCGACATCTCCTGGATGTTCATCAGGATCGAGGCCTCGCCGGCCACGTCGATGACCAGCGACTTGGGATGGGCGAGCTGCGTTCCGATCGCCGCGGGCAGGCCGTAGCCCATCGTGCCGAGGCCGCCAGAGGTCATCCAGCGATTGGGCTCCTCGAAGTGGAAATGTTGCGCCGCCCACATCTGGTGCTGCCCGACCTCGGTGGTGATGTAGACGTCGCGGCCCCTGGTCAGATCGTAGAGGCGCTTGATCGCGTGCTGCGGCTTGATGATCTTGTCTGAGTTGCGGAAGCCGAACGAGTTGCGCGCCCGCCAGCCGTCGATCGTCGCCCACCACTTGGCGAGCGCGCCGGCATCGGCCTGATGGCCGTTCCGCCACACCCGCACCATGTCTTCGAGCACGTGGGCGCAGTCGCCGATGATCGGCAGGTCGACCTTCACGTTCTTGTTGATCGAGGAGGGGTCGATGTCGATGTGGATCTTCTTCGACTTCGGCGCAAAGGCGTCGAGACGGCCGGTGATCCGGTCGTCGAACCTTGCGCCGACGCAGATCATCAGGTCGCAATCGTGCATGGCGTTGTTCGCCTCGAACGAGCCGTGCATGCCGAGCATGCCGAGCCACTGCTTGTCCGAGGCCGGATAGGCCCCGAGCCCCATCAGCGTCGAAGTGATCGGAAAGCCGGTGGCGAGCACCAGCTCGCGCAGGAGCGTGGAGGCGTGCGGCCCCGAATTAATGACGCCGCCGCCGGTGTAGAAAATCGGTCGCTTGGCCTCGGCCATCATCTCGACCGCGTGCTTCACCCGCTCGATGTCGCCCTTGACCTGTGGATGATAGGTCTTGTGCTGGATATTGCGCTGGAACGTGTAGGGTCCGGCGGCGAACTGGATATCCTTGGGAATATCGACGACGACAGGGCCCGGCCGGCCGTGCGAGGCGATATAGAAAGCCTCGTGCAGGATTCGAGGCAGGTCCTCGATCCGGCGCACCAGATAATTGTGCTTGGTGCAGTTCCGGGTGATGCCGGTCGTGTCGCACTCCTGGAACGCATCCGAGCCGATGAGATGGGTCGGCACCTGGCCTGTGATGCAAACCAGCGGAATGGAGTCCATCAGCGCGTCGGTGAGGCCGGTGATCGCATTGGTCGCGCCAGGTCCGGAAGTGACCAGCAGCACGCCGACCTTGCCCGACGAGCGCGCAAAGCCTTCGGCGGCGTGCGCTGCCCCCCCCTCCTGACGGACGAGGATGTGACGGACCTTGTCCTGGTTGAACATCGCGTCGTAGATCGGCAGCACCGCGCCGCCGGGGTAGCCGAAGACGTATTCGACGCCCTGGTCCTTGAACGCTTCGACCACCATCTCGGCGCCGGTCATGTGCTTGGCCATTGCTCTTGTCCTTCCGCTTTGGTCCGTCGTGTTTGAATTTCAGGGATGTGGAGGCAATAAAAAAGGCCCTCGGAGGGGCCTCGGCATGCGCCAGCGAACGTAAGCAGGTCCTATGCCTGCCCGCTCTCCAGCGCCAAAGATACAATAAGGTTCGCCACTGTGCGTCGCCTCTGCCGATAATCGAAATTCTGTAGGCGACGGCGATGGCGGCGTCAAGGGCCCGGAAACCGCTTCGGGTTGGCGAAACGTCGCAGGGATCGCGCGGCGGTCGTCCGGCCTGTCGCCCGGGCGCCCCAGCGCGCCCAAAGCCGCAGGGCTTCGCGGCGGCTGTGGAGCGCCGCCCTTTCCGCGTCCGCCCTGCTTGCGCGTCCGCGCCCCTTGCATGTATCGATTCGATCATGGCTATCGCATCGCACGCACGAGGGCGGCGGTGAGCGGCGCGTCGAGGCCGGTCGCCGTCATCATGGGAAGCCAGTCGGACTGGACAGTGATGCGTCGCGCCGCCGAAACGCTCGAGACGCTCGGCGTCGGCTACGACGCGAGGATCGTCTCGGCCCACCGCACGCCCGACCGCCTCGTCGCTTTCGCCAAGGGCGCGGAGGCGGCAGGCTTCAAGGTGATTGTAGCCGGCGCCGGCGGCGCCGCGCATCTTCCCGGCATGACGGCGGCCTTCACGACCTTGCCGGTGTTCGGCGTTCCGGTCCCGACCCGGGCGCTGTCGGGTCAGGACAGCCTGCTTTCGATCGTGCAGATGCCGGCCGGCGTGCCCGTCGGCACGTTGGCGATCGGCGAGCCGGGCGCTGTCAACGCGGCGCTGCTCGCCGCCGCCGTTCTGGCGCTGTCCGATCCGGATCTCGCCGAACGCCTGGCGGCCTGGCGGGCGGAGCGCACCGCCTCGGTCGCCGAACGTCCATCCGACGAGGGCGCGGCATGATCCTCTCGCCGGGCGGGACAATCGGCATTCTGGGCTCCGGCCAACTCGGACGAATGCTGGCGATCGCCGCTCTGAAGGTCGGCCTGCGCACCCACATCTACGCCCCCGAGGCCGAGGCGCCGGCGTATGACGCCGCCGCAGGCCGCACGATCGCGCCATTCGATGACGAAGAGGCGCTCGCCCAATTCGCGAGATCAGTCGACATCGTCACCTACGAATTCGAGAACGTCCCGACCGCGACCGTCGAGTTTCTCAACCAGCGGGTCCCGGTGCGTCCGGGCGCCCGGGCGCTGGCGCTGACCCAGGACCGGCTGATCGAGAAGTCTTTCTTGCGCGACGCGGGCCTGAGGACAGCGCCCTTCACCGCCGTGGACGACGCCGGAGCGCTCGCCCGGGCCGTCGCGGAACTCGGCCGCCCGGCGATCCTGAAGACCCGGCGCTTTGGCTACGACGGCAAGGGGCAGTCGTTGATCCGGGAGGGATCGAACGTCTCCGCGGTCCATCGGGCGCTTGGCGGGACGCCGATGATTCTCGAAGGTTTCGTCGCCTTTGAACGCGAGGTTTCCGTGGTGGCTGCGCGCAGCCTCGAAGGCGACATCGTCGCCTATGACCTGAGCGAAAACGAGCATGAGCGGCATATCCTGGCCCGCACTCGCGCGCCGGCCCGAGTCAGCGCCGAAACGGCGCTCGAGGCGCGCCGGATCGCCGCGACCGTGCTCGAGGCGCTCGATTACGTCGGGGTGTTGGCCGTCGAACTGTTCGTCACGCGCGACTGGAACGGTCGCGAGGGTCTGGTGGTCAACGAGGTTGCGCCGCGTGTCCACAATTCCGGCCATTGGACGCTCGACGGGGCCCAGACCTCGCAATTCGAACAGCACGTCCGCGCGATCGCCGGCTGGCCGCTCGGCGCAGCGACACGCCGGGGCCGGGTCGAGATGCACAATCTGATCGGCGAAGACGCCGAGGATTGGCGAGACATCCTGGCCCAGCCCGACCTCTGCCTGCATCTCTATGGCAAGATGGAAATCCGGGCCGACCGCAAGATGGGACATGTGACCCGGGTCTTCCCGGAGGCGCCGAGCGACGGGTGAAGCCTTCGAGTCTTCGCCTTGACACCGCCGCCGGCGAATCACTATACGAGCGCCTCGTTTCGCCCGCGGTTGGGGCGACCTTTGCGGCGGGATAGCTCAGTCGGTTAGAGCGGCGGAATCATAATCCGTAGGTCCCCAGGTTCGAAGTCTGGGTCCCGCTACCACTTTCCAGCCGGCCCGATGGCGCCCCATGCAACTCGGCGCTTGCGTAGCCGAGCGTCGCGTCATAGCGAATAAATCAATATTTCTCACACGCGTCCCGAAGGCGGGCAGACATGAAGCTCATCCTGGCGATCGTCAAACCTTTCAAGCTCGAAGAGGTCCGGGCGGCGCTCGACAAACTCGCCGTGCGCGGCATGACGGTCAGCGAGGCCAACGGTTACGGGCGGCAGAAGGGCCATACCGAAATCTACCGCGGCTCCGAATATACGGCAGCCTTCATGCCGAAGGTGCGGCTCGAGCTGGCGGTCCCCGATCAGGAGGTCGATCGCACCATCGAGGCGATCCGAGCGGCGGCTCGCACCGGACAGATCGGCGACGGCAAGATCTTCGTCCTGCCGATGGAGCGGGCGCTGCGCGTGCGCACCGGCGAAACTGGCGACGAGGCCCTGTGAGACGAGACGCCAGCGTGTTTTTCCGGAGCGTCGCGACCTATCCTTGATCGCGCGCTCCGCAATCGGATAGCCGGCGCGACCGATCGTCGCGTTCTCAGACACGGCGGCGCATTGCTTGCGCGCCCCGCTATTGTATGCGTGAGGATCGTCGCCTGATCCGGCACGGCCGCCAATGCCGACGCAACGGCCAGTTTCCGGCGCGGAATGAATTCGGCGGAGGGAGGACTCATGAAGCTCATCACTGCGGTCATCAAGCCGTTCAAGCTCGATGAGGTCCGCCGAGCCCTCAACAGCATTGGCGTGGATGGCATGACTGTGACGGAGGTCAGGGGCTACGGCCGCCAAAAGGGCCACGCTGAAATCTACCGCGGGGCCGAGTATGTCATCCGCTTTCTGCCGAAAGTGCGGATCGAAGTCGCGGTCAGTGACGAACGCGCCGAGGACGCCATCCGGACGATCGAACTCGCCGCACGCACCGGCCTGATCGGTGACGGGAAGATCTTCGTCGCCCAGATCGAAAGCGCCCTAAGGATCCGCACGGGCGAGGTCGGCGACGACGCCCTCTGACGGGCGGACAGGGCCGACGCGAAGCGGACGGACAGGATCGTTGGTTCGCGACGCGTTGGCGGTCAGAAAATCCTCGCGTAAGATCAATGTCGCGGCCCGCAAGAGGGTCGAACGCTCGGGGGTCTGTCATGCGGGTATCTTCCGTCTCGCGCGCGGCCGCGGCCGCATTCTTGGTTGTCGCCATGTTCGCCGGCGCCGCCGGCGCCCGGGCCGAGAGCGTCATGGCGGTCTGTGCGAGCCAGTGGAAAGCGGCGCAGGCGGCCGGGACGACCGGCGGCGTCGCCTGGCCGCAGTTCCTTGCCAAGTGCAAGACGCAGGTCGGCCAGGCTTCGTCAGCAAGTATGGCCCCGACCCCTGCGCCCGCCCCGGCTCCTGCTCCGGCGCCGGCGTCGAATACGGGATCGCTCTTTCCGTGGTGGCAACCGAACCCGAACGCGGCGCCCGCGCCGACCGGCGCCGGCCAGTTCGGCGCCGAGGTTGAGGCGCGCGCCCGCTGCCCGAGCGACAAGGTCGTCTGGGTCAACACCGCCTCGAAGATCTACCACTACCCGGGCACGCGCTATTACGCCCGCACCAAGAAGGGCGCCTACATGTGCGAGGCGGACGCCAGGGCCGCCGGCGATCGAGCTGCGCGCTCCGTCTTCGGCCACAAGCAGCCGTAGGCGCCGGCGGGCGCGAGGTCGCACGCACCACAGCCGCGTGGCCTGACGCCGCCCCCGTCCGCAACGCCGATCGCGCGGATCTCCGCTCCTTTCGTGCGTCGTCCGATTGCTATATCCGACGAGCGGAAACAAGAACGGCGAGGTCCGATGGCGAGCGAGGCGAGCGAAACGACAGGACCGGCCGAGCACGCGATCCGGCTGGCCGCAGTCGTGTTCGACCGTGACGAACAGCCTGATCCGCCGCTGCTCGCATTCATCGAGGCGGCGACCCGACGCGGCGCGCGAATCGCCGGCCTGGTGCAGGAACACGCCCGTCCCGACGGTGTTTGCGCGATCAAGGACGTGCGCGTGCGCGATCTTGTCACCGGCGCGACGCTCGACATCATGCAGGACCTCGGCCGCGACGCGACGGGCTGCCGGGTCGATCCCGCCGCAATCGCCACAGCCGCGCGCTGGCTCGAGGCCGCGCGGGCGGCGGCTCCCAACCTCCTGGTCGTCAATCGCTTTGGAAGGCTCGAATCGGAGGGCGGCGGCATGCTGGCCGAGATCGGTCGGGCCTTCGCCGATGGCGTGCCGCTCATCGTCGGGGTGCCGGTCCGCTACATCGCCGCCTGGGACGCGTTCGCCTGCGGCCTCGATATGAAGCTGCCGCCGACGCTCGCCGCGATCGAAGGCTGGTGGGCCGCGCTCGCGTCGTCGCCGTCAGAGCGCGCCGCGGCCGCTTAAGTGCGCGGCCAGCGCCGCCTCGGCGCGCGCGAGGTCCTCGGGCGTATTGACGTTGGAGAACGGGTCGAGCGGTTCCGCCGACCACTCGACCCTCGTGACGACGTATCGCGCGGCGAATGTCTCCACCTTGCGCACGCCCTCTTCGACAACGGCGCGGCGCAGGTCCTCCGCAATCGCGGCGGGCCAGAGCGCGGCGACGTGATGGGCTCTGCCGTGCGAAACGGCGACGACAATCTCGCCGCCCGCCGCCCGCCGCGCCGCCTGCAGCCGCGCGACGAAATCCATGGGCGCGAACGGAGTGTCGCCGGGCAGGGTGGCGACATGGGTCAGGGGCCAGTTGGATTGCGCGCAGAACTCGAGCCCGGCGAGCACGCCGGCCAGCGGGCCGGATGCGTCCGCAGGGTCGTCGGCGACGACCGGCAGGCCGAAGCACGCGAAGCGGGAGGGGTCGCCGTTGGCGCTGATGGCGAGCGTCGCGGCCTGAGGACGCAGGCGCTCGATCGCGTGGGCTATCATCGGCCGTCCGGCGAGATCGATGAGCCCTTTGTCGGTTCCGCCCATTCGCTCCGCCCGGCCGCCGTCGAGGATAAGCCCAAGGGTCGACGCGCGGTCTCGTTTCGCTTGGTCGTCTTTCACCCTTCACTCCGCCGGTACGGGCACATCCCTGGCGGGCCGAGCCCGGGGAGGCGCCGGCGGCTTCGGCCGCTCGACGGCTGGCTCGTCCTCGTCGACCGCGCCGAAAAGGCGACTGAACAGACGCCAGGCAAGGCGCCCGGCGTCGTCCAGCACGGTGAACACCGCAGGCACGAAGACGAGCGACAGCATCGTCGACACGATGAGCCCGCCGATGACCGCAATCGCCATCGGCGAGCGGAACCCGCCGCCGTCGCCGAGGCCGAGCGCGGACGGGAACATCCCGGCCGCCATGGCGATGGTGGTCATCACGATCGGGCGCGCCCGCTTGCGGCCGGCCTCGACCAGCGCCTCGAGCCGAGGCGTGCCGCGACCGATCTCCTCGACCGCGAAATCAACCAGCATGATCGCGTTCTTGGTGACGATGCCCATGAGCATCAGAATGCCGATCACCACCGGCATCGACATCGCCTTGTGGGTGACGAGCAGCGCGATGATCGAGCCGCCGATCGCCAGGGGCAGCGAGATCAGAATGGTGATCGGCTGAAGGAAACTGCCGAACAGCAGCACCAGGAGGCCATAGACCATCATCAGGCCCGCGCCCATCGCGGCGGCGAAGGAAGCGAACACCTCGCCCATGATCTCGACGTCCCCGGTCTCGCGAATCTCGACGCCGGGCGGCAGGGCCTTCGCGGTCGGCAGCGCGTGAATCGCGGCGACCGCGTCGCCAAGCGCTGCATCGCCGCGCAAATCGCCCTCGATCGTCACCCGCCGGGTGCGGTCGTAGCGATTGATCGCCGTGGGTCCGTGACTGATCGAGACGTCCGCAACCACGGACAGGGGGGTCGATCCACCGCTTGCCGTGGGCACACGGAGGCCCTGAAGAAGCCCCATGCGGCCGCGCGCCGCCTCTTCGAGTTGCACCCGGATCGGCACGAGCCGGTCGCCGGCGTTGTACTTGGCCAGGTTCGCGTCGATATCGCCAAGCGTTGCGACTCGGATCGTCTCGGACAGCGCCTCGGTCGAGACGCCGAGGTCGGCCGCAACCTGACGCTTCGGAGTCACGCGCAATTCCGGCCGTTCGAGTTCAGCCGTCGACATCGGCGTCTCGATGAATGGGATCGAACGCATCTCGCTCGCAATCTGGTTCGCGGTATCGTTGATGACGGCGATGTCGGGCCCGGCGATGATCAACGATATGTCGCGCTGGCCGTTGTCCTTGAGGAACCAGTAGCGGATGTCCGGTTGATCGGCGAGCATCGCGCCGATTCGCGTCTGCAGTTCCTTCTGCGTCGCCTCGCGCTCCGACTTGTGGACGAAGTTGATGACCAGCGTGGCCTTGCGCGGTTCGGAGCCGCCGCCCAGGATCTGGCCGCCATAAATGATGGCCGAGCGGACTTCCGGCATGGCCCTCAGCTTCCCGGAGATCGCGCGGGTGATCCTGTCGGTGTCGTCGAGCCGCGAGCCAGGCGGCAATTCGACTGCGAGCAGCACCCGACCGATGTCGTCAGCCGGCATGAAGCCCGAAGGCAGGAGCCGCGTCGACCACAGGGAGGCCGAGAAGATGATGGCGCCGAGGACCAACGTGATCCAGCGATGGCGCACGGACGTCCGCACGAGCCGGGTATAGGCCCGCATCACGGCGCCGTCGACCTGCTGGCGCTTACTCGGCGCTCGCATGAAATAGGCGGCGATGACCGGCGTGACGAAGCGCGCGACCAGAAGCGAAAAGATCACGGCGATGGCGACCGTCAGGCCGAACTGACGGAAATACTGGCCGGCGATGCCGCCCATGAAGCTGACCGGCGAGAAGATCGCGGCGATCGAGAGCGAAATGGCGATGACGGCGAGGCCGATCTCGTCGGCCGCCTCCAAAGAGGCGCGATAGGCGGATTTGCCCATCCGCATATGACGGACAATGTTCTCGATCTCGACAATGGCGTCGTCAACGAGAATTCCGGTGACGAGCGTGATCGCCAGCAGGCTGACGAGGTTCAGCGAGAAGCCGATCGCGTCCATGACCCAGAAGGTCGGGATGATCGACAGCGGCAGGGCGAGGGCGGTGACGATCGTGGCCCGAAGGTCGCGCAGGAAGAGGAAGACGACGATCACCGCTAGCAGCGCGCCTTCGAACAGCGTCTCCATGGTCGAATGGTAGTTGCCCAGTTCGTTGTCGACCTGGGTGTCCACCTTGGTGAACGTGACCTCGGGATGCGCCGCCTGGATCTTCGTCAGGCTCGCGCTGATCCGCTGATCGACGGTTACGTCGCTCGCGCCCTTGGCCCGGGTAATTCCGAATGCGACGATCGGTTCGTCGAACAGGCGAGTGAACGTGCGCGGCTCGGCCGCTCCGTCGACGACCTCGCCAAGCTCGTCAAGCCGGACTCTGCGGCCGCCGGGCAGGGCGACCGGCAGCGCCGCGAGGTCCGCGACGCTGCGGGCGCCGGCGAGCGTCCGGATCGCCTGCTCCTGCCCGGAAACTTCGCCGCGGCCGCCGCCAAGATCGACGTTGTCGGCGCGCACCTGCTCGTTCACCGCCGCGGCGGTCACGCCGAGCGCAAGCAGCTTCTCGGGGTCGAGCGCGACGCGGATCTCGCGGTCGACGCCGCCGAAACGCTTGACCTCGCCGACCCCGCGGATGCCTTGCAGGTCGCGGGCGACTGTGTCGTCGATGAACCATGACAGTTGCTCGACCGACATTCCGGGCGCGGACGCCGCGTAAGTCACGATCGGCAGGCCCTCGACATCGACGCGGCTGACGATCGGCTCGTCGATGGTGCGCGGAAGGTCGCCGCGGATCTTGGCGATCTGGTCCTTCACGTCGTTCAGGGCCCGGTCGATGTCGACCGAGCCGACGTTGAACTGGACGATCGTGGACGACGAGCCATCGGTCACGGTCGAGAGAATGTGCCAGACGCCGTTGAGGCTGGAGACAGCGTCCTCGACCTTTTTCGTCACCTGCAATTCGAGTTCGCTCGGCGCCGCGCCGGACTGTGTGATCGAGCACCTGGACGATCGGAATGTCGATGTTCGGGAAGCGCGTGACCGACATCGACCGGAAGCTGACCAGGCCGAGAATCGTCAGCACCGAGAAGGCGACGATCGCGGGGATGGGCTGCCGGATCGACCAGCCGGAGACATTGAGGGCCACGGCTAACCCCCCGCAGCGGTCGTGGTCGGCGGCGTCGGCCGAACGCGGTCGCCCGAACGCAGGAAGGCGGCGGCTTTGGCGACCACAGTCTCCCCGCCGGCCAGCCCATCCCTGATTTCGACCTCATCGCCGTCGACGATGCCGGGCGTCACCTTCCGTTCCTCGGTCACGCCGTCGCGCACCACGAAGAGACGCGCGACATCGCCTTCGCGCTCGAGCGCGGCGGCCGGCGCGCCAACTCCGTCGCGACGCACGAGTTCCACCTCGGCCGAGGCGAAGGCGCCGATATGGGCGTGCGACACGTCGGAAAGGGCGATGCGGACCTTGCCGGTGCGGCTTGCCCGGTCGACTTCCTGCGAGATCAGCCGGACCCGCCCCGGCGCCGGGTCCTTGACGCCGGGCAGACGGATGGACGCCGGCATTCCGTTGGCGAAGCGGGTGAGCGACTGTTCCGGCGCGTCGGCCTCGAGGTCGACGGCGCCGTCGACGATGATGCGGAAAAGCGGTTCGCCGGCGCTGGAGGCCATCGCGCCGAGCTTGGCCGAGCGACGGCTGACGAGCCCGGCGACCGGCGCCGTCACCTCGGTGCGGCCGATGCGCACCTCGAGTTCCTGACGTTCGGCGTCGCGGGCCTTGCGATCGGCTTCGGCGACGGCAAGGGCGTTGCTGGCGGAGGCGAACTGAGCCTCAGCGGTCTTCAGCGCCGTCTCTCGCTGCTCGACGGTCGAAACGGACATGACCCCGCCGGCGAGCTTTTGCGCGCGCCCGAAATCATCGCTCGTCCATTTCACCTGCACACCCGCCTGGGCGATGTTGCTTTTCGCCTGCTCGATCGCAGCGTCGGCCCGCTTGATCGCCGCGTCGTTCCCGGCGAGCAGCGCGTCGAGCTGGGTCCTGTCGAGCCGGGCCAGCACCTGGCCGGCCTTGACCCAGTCGCCGTCCTCGGCGTCCAGTTCGACGATCGTCAGCCCGTCGATTCGGGCGGCCACCTGAGCTTCGTCACGCGGCATCAGCGTGCCGGAGACGAATAGCCGGTCGACGAACTCGCGCCGGTCCGCTGTCGCGACCGTGACCGCGGGCGGAGGCGGCTCGGGAAGCGGCTCGGCGGCGGCCGCGGAGGCGATGGACGCAGGGCAGGACGCCCTGCCGACCGGCAGGCCGAGCGCTCGGGCTTTCTGGGCCGGGGTGGAGCACGGCTGAAGCGCCGCAAAGCTCCAGGCGGCGCCGATGAGGACGCAGAGCACGAGCAGCGGGGCCAGGAAACGGGTCATTGCGAGAGATCCTCCTCGCTGGGGGCGATCGCCCCGGCAAACAGAGCCTTCAGCACGCCATAGGCCATGGCGGTTTCGGCGGCCCGGTCGAAGTCGGGCTCGGTCGCCATCCGCTTGAAGAGCCCGCCGACGAAGGTGAAAAAGAACCGCGCCGCCAATCGCGAGTCGAGATTCGGCGAGGCCGCACCGGCCGCCTTGGCGGCGTTGATCACCTTTTCGAGCTTGACCAGCACGTCGGCGTCGAGCGCCCGCGTCATTTCGGCGACACGGGCGTTGCGGCCGGCTTCGGCCCAGATCTCGACGATCATGCGCGCCTTTTCCGGCGGCTTGGCGAAGACGTGGTCGCGCAGAGCGACATGGATCGCTTTGGCGATGTCGGCGTTTTGCTCCAAAAGCTCGACGAACGCCTCTGTGTTGCCCTCCTGATCGAGCGCGCAGAGCGAATCGACGATCGCCTCCTTGGAGGGGAAATAGCGGTAGAGGTTGCCGGCGCTCATCTCGGCCTCTTCGGCGACATGCTGCATCGTGGCCGCGTGGAAGCCGTGACTGACGAAGGCGCGCTCGGCCGCCTGGAGAATCCGCTCGCGTCGGCCGTCCTCGGAGACGCGGCGCTTCGAAAAGGGGCCGCCCGGCGTCATATCGGAGTCATGAGAATGAACATTCATTCTCATAGCGCTTCGAATACGGCGGCATTGGGGCGCGCGCCCTCGCACGTCCTTCGGCGTTGGGCTGGCGGAAAGCCCGCCGAGCCGGGCGCGCCCGTCATCCGCGCTGGCGCGCAAAAGCAGGAGACCCCGCGGAACCCAATGACCGCACAAGGAGTTTGGGGTTTGTCGCCTCCCTGTATTGCGAAATCGCTCCACTGGGCAGGATGCGACAACCCTCGCCAAGCCGGGGCCGCGGCGCCGGCGCGACGGGCGCTGATGCGTCCGGGAGGCGTGATCCGAAAGGAAGAGAGTCATGAACAAGCGAATATCGATCTTGGCCGCCGGCAGCGCCGGCGTAGGCGTGGCGCTTGCGACCACATCCGCGAAGGCGTTCTTCATCGCGCCGGCGCTCTTTGCCGGGTTGCTGGCCGGAGGCGTGCTGGGGGGCGCGGTTATCGGGAACGCGGTGAGCAACGCCAACGCCGGCAATGCCCGGGCGGTCGTCGTGGAGCCTGCGCCTGCGGTGACGGTCGGCTCGACCACCTGCCACTTCACCCACGCGTGGGTGGGGAATGTGTGGCAACGCGTGCAGGTGTGCAACAACTACTGAGCGGCGCGGGGCGCGGTCTGCGGCCGCGCCCCCATCAGGCTACGCCCGGCCCTTAGCGGTTGAATTGGATGCGCCGTTTTATTGAGGGGAATGGCGGACCCGGCGCGTGCGACGTGCTATTGCCTTCTTTGCGTTCGGTCCGGATTGCTGGCGCCAGGAACGCATTGTGCCGGAACGGATTCGCGACTCCTTCGGCCGGCGACTGCGCATAGCGGCTCGGCTTTGAGAGCGCCTGCCATCCAGACTGGCGCGACAGGCCGGTTGCTGCTCCGACGATTTGAAAGGGCGCCTCTTGAAGGGGTCTCGCGCGGGCGTGCGCAGCCGTCACCCCTCCTTCGGCCGTGGGTCCGGCAGGAAGCCGCCGAGCAGGCCGATCGCGGGCAAGAAGGCGCAGACCTGATAGACGAAGGTCAGGCTCGTCTTGTCGGCCAGGATGCCGAGGAGCGCGGCTCCCACGCCGCCGAGGCCGAAGCTCAGCCCGAAGAACAGGCCCGCCACCGCGCCGACGCTGCCCGGCGTCAGTTCCTGGGCATAGACGACCATCGCCGAAAAGGCCGACGATAGGATCAGGCCGATCGCGACGCTGTTGATGATCGTGCCGGCGAAGCCGAGATGAGGCAAGAGCAGGGTGAACGGCAACACGCCGAGGATCGAGCCCCAGATCACGACTCGCGCGCCGAGGCGGTCGACCAGCGGCCCCCCGAGGAAGGTCCCGGCTGCGACCGCGGCGAGGAACACGAACAGAAGCACCTGCGCGCTCTGGATTGACACCCCAAAGGTCTGGATCAGGTAGAAGGTGTAATAGCTGTTGATGCTGGCGAGGTAGACCACCTTCGAAAACAGCATCACGATCAGCACGGAGAGGGTGCGAACGACAACCTTGCGCGGATGGATCGGGCCGACAACCGCCGCGGCTTTGCCGCTCTCAGCCCGTCGCGCGGCGTACCAGCGGGTGACGCCGGTCAGAAGCCCGATGGCGGCGAGCGCGAGCACAGTGAAGGCCACGACCGAGCGCTGGCCGAATGGCACGACGATGAAGGCCGCCAGCAGCGGACCGAGCGACTGACCGAAATTACCTCCGACCTGAAAAAAACTCTGAGCGAAGCCATGCCGGCCGCCGGACGCGAACCGCGCGACCCGCGAAGCCTCCGGGTGAAACACCGCGCTGCCGATCCCGACCACCCCGACCGAAAGCAGGATCATCGGATAGGAGTTGGCGAAGGCAAGCAGCGCCAGGCCGACCAGGGTGAAGGCCATGCCGGCCGGCAGGACGCCGTTGACCGGCCGCCGGTCGAGTCCCATGCCGATCAGCGGCTGGAGAAAAGAGGCCGTGATCTGGAACACCAGGGTGATCACCCCGATCTGGAAAAAGGTCAAAGCGAACTTCTGGTGGAAGACCGGATAGAGCGCCGGCGCCAGCGACTGCATGGTGTCGTTGAGCATGTGCGACGCGCTGAGCGCGGCGATGACGCCGACGGCGGCGGTCGAATCGGCCTTGGCGCGCGCGGGCGCGCGGTCGGCGTAGGTCGGCGCTGTGGTCAAGCAATCCTCCTGGCGCCGATCGAAAGGACCGCCGTCGCAGCCACTATAGCCGCAGAACGCGGCGTGGACCTTCAAATCAAAGTGATTTCGGCTATCTCGGCGCCAGCACCATGATCATTTGCCGGCCCTCCATCGACGGTTCGGCCTCGACCTTGGCGATCGGCGCGGTCTCGGTCTTCACCCGCTGCAAAAGCTTGAAGCCGATGTCCTGATGCGCCATTTCGCGGCCGCGAAAGCGAAGCGTCACCTTGACCTTGTCGCCTTCCTCGAAAAAGCGACGGACCGAACGCATTTTCACGTCGTAGTCGTGATCGTCGATGCCCGGGCGCAGCTTGATTTCCTTGATCTCGACCACCTTCTGGCGCTTTCGCGCCTCGGAAGATTTCTTCTGCTCGAGGAAGCGATACTTGCCGAAGTCGAGGATCTTGCACACCGGCGGGGTCGCATTGGGGACGATCTCAACCAGATCGAGTCCGGCCTCTTCCGCCTGGCGCTGCGCGTCTGAAAGGTTCACCACGCCCTGATTCTTGCCTTCGGCGTCGATGAGTTGAATTTGAACTGCGCGAATGTCGCTATTCGTGCGCGGGCCGCCTTTCTCCGGCGCCGCAGTTGCTTTCATGGGACGACGAATGGCCACTCTCCTGGGTTTGATCCGCGCCCCCGTGGCGCACTAAAAAATTCCGCTTGAGAGCCCTCGGCCCTGCGGACTGTTACAGATGGGTCAGATTGCGTCTTTAGTCAATCGTCGCCGGGCGCCTTGAAGTGTCGCGGCCAGCGGTTTTCCGCCCAATCGAGCGCGCGAGCGACGACCCGCCGGATCGCCGGAACATCCTCGGCGATGAGGAGGATGCCCAGCGGCAGCATCCACAGGCCGAACACGGGCAGGATCGCGAGGAACCCGCCGACGATCAGGAGAACGCCGGCGGGAATACGGGCCCAACGCGATTCGGGCCGCAGGAGCCACAGCGCTGAATTGCGGACACGCCCTGGCAGCCGGTCGAGCAGACTGCCGAGGCGCCGGCGATGGCGTTCGGCGTGTTCGTCGACTGGCGGCATTGTCCGGCTTTCCCCTTCTCAAACGACTCGCGCCAAATCTATTCAACCTGCGCCGTGCTATCCAATGACGGCTTGAAGCCGGCGCCGCTTGTGGGGCCGCGACCCCGGCGGGTCTTTGCGTTGCGGCGCTTGCAACGCGCCTCCGTAAAGACTGGTGCGTCGTTGCGCGGCATGGAGGTCCTCGTGAGGGCATGGCCGGTTCAGGATGCAAAGGCCCGCTTCAGCGAGCCGCTTGAAACATGCTTGCGAGAAGGGCCGCAGGTTGTCGCCAAGCGCGGCGCCGACGCGGCCGTTCTGGCGCCTATGGCCGAGTGGGAGAGAATGAAACGCGCGAATAAGCCCACATTGAAGGAGTTGCTCCTGACCGACAATGCGCGAGGAGAGCTGAACGTTCCCCCGCGTGGCGGGCGGCGCCGGCGGGCGACGCGCGCTTTCTTGTGATCGTCAATGTATCTTCTGGACACGAACGTTGTCTCAGAACTGCGCCGGGCTCCTCCGCACGGTGCAGTCCTTGCCTGGCTTCGAGACGTGCGAGATGAGGATTTGCACGTGTCCGTCGTGACAATCGGTGAGATTCAGGGAGGGATCGAGATCACGCGCGATGAGGATCAAGCGAAGTCGGCCGAAATCGAGACGTGGCTGGAGCAGGTTTCCGAGACGTACAACGTTTTGTGCATGGACGCGCGAACCTTCCGCGTCTGGGCGCGCCTCATGCACCGCAGGGCGGACCATTTCATCGAAGATGCCATGATTGCCGCCACCGCCGCAGTCCACAACCTCACTATCGTAACCCGCAACCTGCGAGATTTCGAGGACTTCGGCATTCCCACGCTGAACCCTTTTGCAGCGCGGGCGTTCTAGCGTAGGGCTATGGCGTAGACATATTGCCGAACTCGCCGGCAAAGATCGCAATTCGCTCATATTGAGTTTAGCGCTGCAGCGCCGACATAGCGCTCATCATCGTCGGACGTGCTTCTAAAGATTTACGAATTACAAACATTATACACGTCAGCCGCCTTGTGGATCACGGGCATGGCAAGGTCCGCAACCACGGAGTTGAGCAGCGGTGCGCCGGCTGAGGTCACCCGGAGGCGACCGGTCGGATCGCGCTCCAAAAAGCCGTCTTCGATCAGGCGACCCTGTCTTTCGCGGTTCAGCTCGCGTCCGCTGAGCGCCTGATATCGCCCGGAATCGACGCCTTCGGCGAGTTGGAGACCCATCAACAGGTACTCGTCGCCCTGCTCCTCCGGCGCCAGCGGGGCGTTCTCAATCAGGCCATGCCCCGCCGTCTCGACCTGGTTCAGCCAGGTCTCGGGGTGGCGCTCGCAGGCCTGGGCGAGCCGGCCGAGCGGCGTGACGAGCCGCCCGTGCGCGCCGGGGCCGACGCCGGCGTATTCGCCGTAACGCCAATAGACGAGGTTATGGCGGCTCTCGCAGCCCGGCCGCGCGTAATTGGAGACTTCATAGGCCGGCAGGCCCTGGGCCTCGGTCAGCTCGCGCGTCGCCCGGAACAGCGCCAGGCTCAGGTCCTCGTCGGGCAGGCTGAGACGGCCCGCGTCGCGCAGCCGCTCGAACGGCGTGTCCGGCTCGATGGTGAGTTGGTAAAGCGAGATGTGATCGCCGGCGAGATCGAGCGCGCGGGCGAGTTCGTCGCGCCAGGCCGCCTCGTCCTGCCCTTGTCGGCCATAGATGAGGTCGAAGGTGAATCGCGGGAAGAGCGAGGCGGCGAGCCGCAGGGCGGCGAGCGCTTCCGCGACGGTGTGGCGGCGGCCGAGCGCCGTGAGGTCGGCGTCGGCGAGCGCCTGAACGCCGATCGACAGCCGGTTGACGCCCGCGTCGCTGTAGCCGCGAAAGCGCCCGGCCTCGACGCTGGTCGGGTTGGCCTCGAGGGTGATCTCGGCCTCCGGTTCGATGCGCCAGTTCGCCGCGATCGCCTCGAGCACGCCGGCGACGGTCTCCGGACGCATCAGCGAGGGCGTGCCGCCGCCGAAGAAGATCGAGCGAACGACGCGCCCCGGCGCCAGCGCCGCCCGATGGGCGATTTCGGCGCGGAAGGCCTGGAGAAACCGGCGCTCGTCGATCGCGGCGGCCCGAACGTGGCTGTTGAAGTCGCAATAGGGGCATTTCGACAGGCAGAACGGCCAGTGGACATAGACGCCGAAGCCCGGATCGTAGCTCGCGGCAGGCCCTTTGGCGCTTCCGGCGCGGGTAAGGTCGGACACAGTCATCGAGTCCTTATGACACAGATCCGCCGGCCGGGCTCATGTCTCCGAGTCTCGGCCGCCGTCGCCCGTCGCCTCGAAGTCCTTGTCGTCAAAACGTCGAGACAATGATTTTCGCCACCTGTTCATGCACGGCGTTGCGCGCGTCCATCGCCTCCGGTCCCTCGGTGTAATAGACCGCCGCGAGCAGGGGCGCGCGGTTCGGCGGGCGAAGGATTGCGATCGTGTTGGCCGCGCCATGATCGCCGCTGCCGGTCTTGTCGCCGATCCCCCAAGTCGGCGGCAGTCCGGCGCGCAGCCGCTTGTCTCCGACCTTGTCGGCGAACAGCCAGGATTCAAGCTGTGTCTTCGAGTTCCTCCGACAGGACGGTCCCGAGGAGGACCGTCTGCAGATCTCGCGCCATGGCGAGAGGGCTCGTCGTGTCGCGTGGATCGCCGGGGATCGCGGTGTTCAGCGAGGGCTCGGTTCGATCGAGGCGCGTTACGGAATCGCTCAGCGCGCGGGTGAAGGCGGTGAAGCCGGGCGGACCCCCGATCGCATTCAGGATCAGATTGGCCGCGGTGTTGTCGCTCCAGTCGATCGCGGCTGCGCAAAGCGCGCCGAGCGCCATGCCGCCCGCGGCGAGGTGGGCCTTGGTCACGGGCGCGTAGTCCAGAAGGTCGGCCTGTCCGTACGGGACGAACCGGCCGAGGGACTCCTCGCCCGCGTCCACGCGCTTCAGCACCGCGGCCGAGGCGAGCGCCTTGAACGTGCTGCACATCGGAAAGCGCTCGTCGGCGCGATGAAGCAGCGTCGCACGGCTTCCCGTGTCGATGACGGCCACCCCGAGTCGGCCGCCGGCGCTGCGCTCGAGTGCGGCGATCCGGTCGGCGGCCTCGGCGACGGGCGCGTCTGCGGCCGAGCCGGCGCGGGCTCCGACGCCCGCGGCGAACGCCGCCGCCAGCCCCATCAGGACGGCGCGGCGGTGCACGAGGACTGATGGCCGAGAGTGTTTGCGATTCGATACTTCGCGCCAAGCCTTTGAAATCATTGGAGTCCTGTTCTGAGAATCGCTCAATGCGATCCTTAAGTCTTTGATATTACAGCGCTCCTGTCAGAAAAACGCGGTCACGGGCCGGCAGCGCCCCCGACGGAGGGGCCGAACCCCGGGACTGCTCCCGCGCCGGCTACGCCTTCCCGCCCAGCTCGTCCTCGACATGCGCCCGCACGATGTCGTCGAACGAGGTCTCGGCGCGAAAGCCGAGGGCGAGCGCCCGACGGGCGTCGAAGTCGCGCGGCCAGCCGGCGACGATCCGCTCGATCGCCGGATCGGGCTCGCGGCGGATCAGCGCCGTCGCCTCGCACCCCGCGATCCGCTCAAGCGCGGCGATCTGATCGCCGACGGTCGCCGAACAGCCCGGCAACGTCACGCTGCGGCGGGCGCCGAGCCTGGCAAGGTCCAGCTCCGCGGCATGCCGGAAGAACCCCACCGCCGAGCGCGGGCTCGCGTGCCAGTGGCGCACGTCCTCCGAGACCGGCAGCACGGCCTCTTGCCCGACCAGCGGCTCGCGGATGATGCTGGAGAAGAATCCCGACGCCGCCTTGTTCGGCTTTCCCGGCCTGACGCAGATCGTCGGCAGGCGCAGGCCGATCCCGTCGAAAAAGCCGCGCCGCGAGTAGTCGGCCAGCAGCAGCTCCGCGATCGCCTTTTGCGTGCCGTAGCTCGTCAGCGGCGTGGTGAAGAACTCGTCGCCGATCTTTTCCGGAAAGGGGGCGCCGAAAACGGCGATGGAGGAGGCGAACACCACGCGCGGCCGGTAGCCCGAGGCGACGTTGGCTGCGCGGATCGCGTCGAACAGGCTGCGCGTCGCGTCGAAATTGATGCGATAGCCCTTGTCGAAGTCGGCCTCGGCCTCGCCGGATACGATCGCGGCGAGATGGAACACGATGTCGGGCCGGCCGGCGATCATGGCCTCGGCCACGCCCGGCGCGGCGATGTCGGCGGCGCGCGCAACCGTCCGCTCTACGAGATCGGCCGGCGTTCGCGGCTCGACCATGTCGATCAGCGTCAGCGCGTCGATCGGCTGTCCATTCGGACCGCCGCGCCGCACGAGGCTCTCCGTCAGCTGGCGGCCGATCATTCCGGCCGCCCCAGTCACCAGAATTTGCATTGGCGCCCTCAAAGATTCAGCGCCGCGGCACGTTCGAGAGGCGGCGCGCGCTGGAGACCAACAGGCGATCCCTCTACGGGGAGATCGCGGCGTACTTGCCGTCGCTCCATTTGTTGAGGTCGAATTGCGGGCGCTTCATGTCGCCCTTGGCGTCGAGGGCGATCGGGCCGAGCACCGTCTCGAACGGCTCGCCGCTCTTGAGCGCCTTGGCGACCGCCTTGGGATCGTCGGAACCGGCCTTCTCGACACCGTCGGCGATCGCCTGGACGACGCCATAGCTGATCAGCGTGAAGCCTTCGGGATTTACGCCCTGGGCCTTGAACTGTTCGAGCGCTTTCGCCGCGGCCTGCGAGCGGCGTGGATCGGATGGGAAGGTGAACAGCGTGCCCTCGCCGGCGGGTCCCGAGATCTGCCAGAACTCGGAGGTGGAGAGCGCGTCGGCGCTCATCAATTGCGGCTTGTAGTTCTGGTCCCCCGCCTGACGCAGAATGAGGGCCGCCTCTGGGTGGTAGCCGCCGAAATAGACGAAATCCGCGCCTGCGCCCTTGAGCTTGGAGACAATGGCGCTGTAGTCCTTCTCGCCGGGATTCAGGCCCTCGAACAACACCTCGGCGACACCCGCCCCATTGAGCTTGTCCTTGACTACGGTCGCGATGCCTTTGCCGTAAGCCGACTTGTCATGCAGGATGGCGATTTTCTTGCCCTTGTAGTGCTCGGCGATCCAGGGCGCGGCGAAGGCGCCCTGCGCGTCGTCGCGCGGGTAGAGCCGCAGGACGGTCGAAAGACCCTTTTCCGTCAGCGTCGGGTTCGACGAGGCCGGGCTCATCATCAGGACGTTGTTTTCGGCGTAGACCTCGGAGGCCGGAATCGACGAGCCCGAACAGGCATGGCCGTCGACGAACTTGATCTGCTGGCCGACGATCAGGTTCGCCACGGCGACCGCCTGTTTCGGATCGCAGGCGTCGTCCTTGAACCACGATCTTGATCTTGCGGCCATTGACTCCGCCGGCGTCATTGATCGCAGCGGCGGCGGCTTCCGCGCCCCGCTTCATCTGGTCGCCGATCGAGGCGAGCGGACCGGTCATCGGACCCGCGACGGCGATGGCGAGATCGTCCGCCAGCGCCGGCGGGGCGAACGCCGAGAGGGCCACGCCCGCCAGCGACAAAATGAGTATGTTGCGCATGAAAGATGTCTCCTAGGGAAGGGCGACCGTCTTGCTTCCGCGGCGCGCGGCGGCGGCGTCTCCTTCGCCGCGCATGGCCTAACCGGCAAGGGACCTCAACGCAACCGCGACAAAGGCGCACACGCGACCCCGCGCCGCGCCGCGAGGCTGCGGGCGCCCCCTGAAAGGCGTTCGCGGCGCAGCCTGATCCAACCGCGACGCCACTGCTCGATGGCTCTACTGAGCGATTGCGGCGTACTTGCCGTCGCTCCATTTGTTGATGTCGTAGGTCGGGTCCTTGACGTCGCCCTTGGCGTCGAGCCTGACCGTTCCGAGCACCGTTTCAAAGGGCTCTCCGCTCTCGAGAGCCTTGGCGACGGCCTTCGGGTCGTCGGAGCCCGCCTTTTTGACGCCGTTAGCGATCGCCTGGACGACGCCATAGCTGAATAGCGTGAAACCCTCGGGATTGAACCCTTGTGCCTTGAACTGCTCCAGCGCGTGCGCCGCCATCGGTGAGCGGCGCGGGTCGGTCGGGAAGGTAAAGAGCGTGCCTTCGCCCGCTGGTCCGGAGATTTGCCAGAACTCGGAGGTGGCGATGCTGTCGCCGGTCATGAGTTGGGGCTTGTAACCCTGATCGGCCGCCTGGCGCAGGATGAGCCCGGCCTCGGGATGATAGCCGCCGAAGTAGACAAATTCCGCGCCATCGTGCTTCAACTTGGAAACGATGGCGCTGTAGTCCTTCTCGCCCGGGTTGATCCCTTCGAACAGAACTTCGTTGACGCCGGCGGCGTTGAGCTTGTTTTTGACAACGGTCGCGAGGCCCATGCCGTAGGCCGATTTGTCGTGCAAGATTGCGATCTTTTTGCCTTTGAACTTGTCGGCGATCCAGGGGGCGACGAAGGCGCCTTGCGCGTCGTCGCGCGGATAGAGGCGCAGAATGGTCGGGTGGCCCTTCTCGGTCAGCACAGGATTGGACGAGGCCGGGCTCATCATCAGGATGTTGTTCTCGGAGTAGACCTCCGAAGCGGGAATCGACGAACCCGAGCAGGCATGGCCGTCGACGAACTTGATCTGCTGGCCGACGACCAGGTTCGCCACGGCGACCGCCTGTTTCGGATCGCAGGCGTCGTCCTGAACCACGATCTTGATCTTACGCCCGTTGACGCCGCCGGCGTCGTTGATCGCAACGGCGGCGGCCTCCGCGCCGCGCTTCATCTGGTCGCCGATCGAAGCGACCGGGCCTGTCATCGGACCGGCGACGGCGATGACGAGGTCGTCCGCGAACGACGGCGTCGCAAACGCCGGCAGGGCGGCTCCCATCAGCGATAAGATGACGATATTGCGCATGGACTAGTTTCTCCCGGGAAACGAGGGCGGTCTTATGCTCGCCGCCATATGCGGCGGGCCGCCCCTCACTCGGTCAAGGCCTAGCCGGGTTACCACGCCGAGGCAACCGCGATGAAGAGCGGTTCAGTCGCGCGGGCTCCAGCGCAAGCGCAGCGTCGGCAGGCCTGACAAGGCGCTTGCTCCCTCAGTGATCGCTATGAAGCCTTCGCGTCGGTAGAAACGGCAAGCTCGCTCGTTCGCCTCGTTGACGTCCAGTTCAACGGCGCCGCACGCCAACCGCTTCGCATGGTCGAGGAGCGCCTTGGCGAGCCCAGAACCGCTTGCCTCCGGCGCGACGCAGAGTTGGTCGAGATAGCCGCTTTCTCGATCGAGCGTGACGAAGCCCGCCAGCCGGCCGTCGTCGTCGAGGCCCACCACAATCGCGCCCCCGTCCGCGCGATGGGCGGCGACTCGCTGGACCAGCCAGGCTCGGCGCGTTTCGAATTCGATGTCGAAACCGCTCGCCCGCCAGGCCGCGACCCACAGGTCGGCCAGCGCCGGGAGGTCGTGGTCCTCGAAGTCGCGCAACGTCCAGACAGAGACGCTCACCGCTCGGTCAGCTTCAGTTCGATGCGGCGGTTGCGCGCTCTGGCGGCTTCGTCCGTTCCGGCGTCGATGGGCTGGAACTCGCCGAAGCCGGCGGCGGCAAGCCGGTCTGGCTCGACCCCCTTTGACACCAAATACTGCACCACTGCCACGGCGCGCGCGGCGGAAAGCTCCCAGTTCGACTTGTACTGGCCGCTCCCGGTGATCGGCTGGTTGTCGGTGTGGCCGTCGACCCGGAGGATCCACGGGATATCGGGCGGGATCTCGCGCTCGAGGTCGATGATGGCGGCCGCGAGCGTATCGAGCGACTGCTTGCCCTGCGGGCTGATGTCGGCCTTGCCGACGTCGAACAGCACCGAGGATTCGAACACGAACCGGTCGCCGACCACGCGAATGTCCGGCCGCGAGCCGAGGATCTGACGCAAGCGGCCGAAGAAGTCGGATCGGTAGCGGTTCAGTTCCTGCACCTTCTGGGCGAGTGCGACATTCAGCCGCTGGCCAAGATCGGCGATCTTGGACTGCGACTCCTTGTTGGCGGTCTCGGATGCCGAGAGCGCGTCCTCGATTGCGGCGAGTTGCTTGCGCAGCGCGGCGATCTGCTGATTGAGGACGTCGACCTCGGCCAGCGCCCGGGCGGAAATCTGTTTTTCCGCGTCGAGGGCGCTTCCGACGGCCGCGGCCCGCCCGGCGGCGTCGACGGAAGCGGAGGCGTCCGCAGCCGCGTCCTTCAGGCGCTTCTGCTCGCGCTCAGCTGAGTCGAGCGTGGCCGTGAGAGTCGCAATCCGGGATTCGTCCGCGCCTTTTTGGGTGCGCTCGAGCGCCAGCAGGTTGGTCAGTTCTTCGATCTGTCGATTGAGCCGCGTCAAGGCTTCGTCCTTCCCGGTCACCTCGCGCGACAAAAAGAACTGGGCCAGCATGAACACGGAAAGCAGGAAGATGATGATAAGGAGCATTGTCGACAGCGCGTCGACAAAGCCTGGCCAGTAATTGACCGGCTCGTAACGACGACCCCGCGACAGCGGCATGGCGTGCTCCTCCTTTCCCTCGCCCGGTCTCGCTCCCCTCGCTCGGCGGGAGAGAGTCGGGGTGAGCAGCGACCCTAACGACTGGGGCCGTCGTCGCCCCACAATTGGTCCTTCGGACCAACTTCTCCCCGTTAACGGGGCCAATCAACGCGTTGTCAATTCTTCGAGCAGTCGCCGCAGCAGTTTGCCGATGTCTTCCTGCTGCTGAGCCTGGACGTCGACCCAGTTGCGGATCTGCTGCTGCTCGGTGCGCATATGGCCGACCAGCGCCTGGATTCCCTCGGCCAGCGTGGCGATCGCCGCCGCGTTCTTCTGATGGTCGACGTGCGCTGGGGCTATCATCGCCGGCTGAGGCATGGCGTCCGGTTCGACCGCCGCCGTCCGCACGTGGCTCGCCAGAAACTCTTCGAATTCCGCATAGAAGCGGTTCTGCGCTTGTCCGGCCTGCAGGTCGAGAAAGCCGAGAATGAGGGAACTCGCGAGGCCGAACAGCGACGAGGTGAACGAAACGCTCATGCCCGCGATTGGGGCGGAAAGACCCGACTTGAGATCCTCGAACATCGAGGTCGTGTCCGAGCCCGTCTTCATGCTTTCGATTACGCCGCTGATCGAATGGACCGTCTCCAACAAACCCCAGAACGTCCCGAGCAAACCGAGGAACACAAGGAGCCCAATCAGATAGCGGCTGAGTTCGCGGCCTTCGTCCAGCCGAGT
Organism: uncultured Alphaproteobacteria bacterium; assembly: GCA_963816065.1. Taxonomy (GTDB): domain Bacteria; phylum Pseudomonadota; class Alphaproteobacteria; order Rhizobiales; family Beijerinckiaceae; genus Roseiarcus. The sequence goes on from CAWFJG010000030.1 coordinate 201,463, forward strand.
GGCTATCGAATCGAGGATCGCGCGGGTGGTCAACGTGGAAAGACCGCTTGCGCCCGCTCCCGCGTTCAGCATCGCGGCCATCGGGGCGAGCAGCAGCGGCTGCTTCACCTTCCGGTCCTCGTAGGCTCCGGTCAGAGAGTTGACCCAGCGGATCTCGCGAAAAAGCCGGAAGACTTGGCGAAACGTAAACAGGGAGCCAATGCCGAGCACCCCGAGGATGAGCCCGTTCAGGCCCGGGTTCGCGGAGAAGGCGAGTTGTAGCTGCTTCAAGAGAATCAGGACGACGAATCCGACAAGCGCCAGGAACGCCGCCATTCCGACCAGGAAGATGCGGGGCGAGGTGAGAAGGCGGATGTCCGGTTCGTTCGCCATGGCTAAGGTCAGGTTCCGAGACGCCGATAGCCCCTGTCGATGACCGTGGCAAGTCTGGAGGGAGGCAACCGGTTCCGGGCGCCGGCGGTCCCGCTGTAGCGCGATCGCGCGAATCCCAGCCTCTCGGAGGCGCCTTTCGGCGCGCTCACCGGCGGGAGACCTATGCGCTTGGACGCGACGATGATCCGCATTTCGAAGTCGAAATTGCGTGCGATTGCGATCGAGGAGAGTTCTTGATCCGCCGGCAGCTTCATGGTTGAGCTGGTGCTGCAAGAGAGGATTGAACTCTCGACCTCTCCCTTACCAAGGGAGTGCTCTACCACTGAGCTACTGCAGCATTCGGGCGATGGGCGCCCAAAAGCGTCGCGCTTTTGCCACAGGCGGCGCCGCATGGCAAGCCGACGGCGGTCTGGGACTCATTCGGTTTCGGCGCCTTCGATCGTGCGGCGGTGTCGCGCGAGCTCCGCGCCGGCGAAGTCCATGAACGCCCGGACCCGCGCCGAGCGGCGAAGGTCGGAATGGGTGAGGATCCAGAGGCCGAGGTCCCATTCCCGGATCGCGCACGGCTGTCCGGGGAATTTTTCACGGATAGGGGAAGTCCAACTGGTTGGGATTGAGGCGGTCGCGTTTTCTGCTTGGATTGGTCGGTGGGGGCGTTTCGATGGCTGCGAGGCGGCGGCGGGCGAAGAGGAAGACGCCGACGAGTTCGGTGAAGCGCAGGATATCGAATTTGGTTTTGGCGGCCTTGGCCGCCAGTCTCAGCAGGATGTAGGCGATTATCGCCGCGTAGATCTGCAGTTTGACGGCGTTTGCACTGGTTCCGAGGAAGGAGCGCAGCTTCAGGTGCTGCTTGAGCCAGCGGAACAGCAGCTCGATTTGCCAGCGGAACTTGTAGGCCTGGGCGATTTCGACGGCGGATCGCTTCATGTCGTTGGTGATCACGACGATCGTCTTTGCGTCCTCGTCGCGCAGGATTACGATGCGGCGCAGCGGGATCGGCAGCTTGGAATCGCCTTTGCTCGAGAGCTCGACCTCCTCATCGGCGATCACGGTGAAGCCGTCTCCGCGCGAGGGCCCGTATTGGCGCTCGGCCTTGACGGTCAGGCCCATGTTGGTCTTGGGCCTGGTGACGAAGAAGGCCTCGGCCGCATGAATGGCTCTCCACCAGCCGTAATGGCAGTAGCCCTTGTCGAACACATAGGTGAGGCCGGCCTCGATCTCGATCTGTCGGCCGATCTGGGCGTCGTTGACGTTGGCGTCGGTGATGTCGAGGATCTGCGGCAGATCGCGGCCGGGATCGTAGACGACATGGGCCTTCATGCCGCGGATGCGGCCGTTGGACTTGGCCCAATCGAACAGTTTTCCCAATGGGATGGGCGTCGAGTTCGATCAGGCGCAGCAGTTTCTTGGCCTCGGCCCGGGTCGAGCGGTCGGCGAGACCCGCGACCATCCCCAGGACTTCGGCGAAGGCTTCGACTGGCCGGCGGGCATTGGCGTCGGCAAGCGTCGAGCGGGCGATCGCCTCGCAGCGCAGATGATAATGGGCGTGGGCGTTGGCGTTCCAGCCGGATGCGAGCGCGCGCAGCGACGTCGCGCCGGTGAGCTGGGCGTGGATCAACACCATCAGGTGCTCCCAGCTGCGGAACGATTTGTCATAGGCGTCGGCGTTTCGGCGCTTGACGATCGCCTCGAACCGCCGCCGGTCGAGGGGTTCGACAAGTTGGCTGAAAATGGTCGGAGTAAAGCGCATGCCCCGCTCTCTTTTCTGAGTCTCTGCAACCAGAAAATACCAAGGAATCTCATCAAGTTCCCTGGTTTTGCGGGGCATGCGCTGCGACACGTTAAATCAGCCCTTACACTTCCCCGGACAGCCGTGCGCAGCGGGGGACCAAAGCTCTCGAGGGCCGGGTTGGCCTCGCCGAGATAGCAGGGCAGCGGCGCCGCGCCCAACCCGAGCAGCGCCATCTCGAGCATGGCGTGGAGCGAGTTCGCGCGCGCCGCGAGCCGGTCGAGGGGGACGTTCGTCTCGATCCATCGTCTTCCGGGCGTCGGTCCGAAGTCGTCGGCGAACCCGACGAACGGCGCCGTCTGGGCAGGCCAGGTCCCGGTCGCGGCGGCCAGATCGCGGCGGCTGTACACGGCCCAGCGAACGATGCAGATGCGTCTGCCAATCAGCGTTTCCGGCGGGTCGTTTGCGATTCTGATGGCGACGTCCGCATCCCGGCGAGACAGATTCAACGACCGCTCCGACAGGACCAGATCGATTATGACGCCAGGGTTCTGCGCCTGGAACTGCGTCAGGATCGCGGGCAGGAAGCGCTGCCCGATCGCCTCGACCGTGGTGACGCGCAGGAGTCCGGTCGGCTTGGGGTCTCGGCCCGCCACACGCCGCTCGGAGGCCGCAACCGACTCCGCCATCTGGTTGGCAAGTGCGATCATCTCGTCGCCCTCGGCGGTCGGGGTGTAACCGGCGCGCGACCGCTCGAAGAGCCGCGCGCCGACCGCCGTCTCAAGCCCGGCAAGCCTGCGGAACACGGTCGAGTGATTGAGCCCGAGCAGCGCTCCGGCGCCGGCCAGCGACCGCTTGTCTGCGATCGCCTTCACCAGCCGGAATTCGTCCCAGTTCGGCGTATAGGGCATGCAACCAGAGCCCGGTCGTCATTCGTTACCGCCACCTTGCCGCGCGACCAACGGAATTCGCTAGACCGTCAATTGGTTCCACTGTCGAAATCAGCCGTTCCTAGGGGCCGCCGCTCGCCGCATGCGGTCGTTGATCGCCGCGCCGAGGCCCCGCGTGGGAACCGGCGCCACGGCGATCGCGGCAGCGCCCAGTTCGTCCAGCGCCCGTAGGAACGCGAACAGAATTCGCCGCCGCCTCGACGAGATCGCCCGACGGCGACAGGTCGAGCCGTGCGAGCGAAACCGCGCCGGCCAGCGCCCCGCCGAAATCGAGCGCTGCCTCGTCGCGGCCGACGGCGAGGGCCCGGAGCCTGAGGCGCGCGCGGGGCGCGTAGTGCGACGCGAGTTGCCCCGGCGCCTGAGGCGCGCCATCCGGAGCGGCGGTCTGGGCGAGCGGTCGCCCCAGCGCCGCCTCGATCGCCTCCTGGGGCACGGCGCCCGGGCGCAGCAACGTCGGACCGGCCTCGAGGCAGGCGACGATCGTCGATTCGACCCCGTGCAGCGACGGGCCAGCGTCGAGGACCCAGTCGATCCTTCCGTCGAGGTCGGCGAGGACGTGCTCGGCCGTTGTCGCGCTCACATGCCCAGACCGATTGGCCGAGGGCGCGGCGAGCGGCCGACCGGCGGCCTCGATCAGAGCGCGGGCGGCCGGATGGGCTGGCGCTCGCAGCGCGAGCGTGTCGAGCCCCGCCCGCGCCAGCAGGCTGACTCGGCAATTGGGCGCGGCCGACGCAACCAGGGTGAGCGGCCCAGGCCAGAAAGCGCGCGCCAGTCGCTCGGCGGCGCCGTCGAGCCTCGCGTGCTCGAGCGCGTCCTCCACCCCGAGCACATGGGCGATCAGCGGATTGAACGCGGGGCGACCTTTCGCCGCATAGATTTCCGCCACCGCTTTGTCCGAAGTCGCGTCCGCCGCCAAGCCATAGACGGTTTCGGTCGGCATCGCGACAAGTCCGCCGCGCCGCAGGCATTCGGCGGCCTCGGCGATCGTCTCGGGCGTCGCGGGGGCTCGCTGCGTCGGTCGGCGGTGCGTCGCCATGCTGTCTTTCCGTCTCGCGCGTTGCGAATTTGGTCTATCTTTAATCGGCTTTGGCTTTGCCCTATCAAGACGGCGCGGCGACGCCAAAGGAAGCGGAGGAGCTCTCATGACTTATCGATCCCCGGTCGCCGACATCCTGTTCTCGCTGAAGGCGGTTGCGGGTCTGCCGGAGCTCATTGGCGCAAAGCTCGACGGGGAGTTCGACTGGGAAACCATCGCGTCGGTCGTCTCCGAGGCCGGGCGTTTCGCGACCGAGGAGATCGCGCCGCTCAACCGCGCCGCCGACACGGTGGGCGCGGCCTACGCCAACGGGGTCGTGACCACTCCTCCGGCTTCGCCGACGCCTATCGCCGCTGGGCCGAGGCGGGGTGGGGCGGGGTTTCCGCGCCGGCTGAGTTCGGCGGCATGGCGCTGCCGCACCTCGTCAACGTCGCCTGCACCGAGATCTGGAACGGCGCCTCGATGGCCTTCGCCCTCTGCCCGCTCCTCACCGAAGGCGCGGTCGGCGCGCTCAAGGCCTACGGCTCGAAGGACCTGCTCGACGTCTATCTCGAGGCGATGATCTCCGGCCGTTGGACCGGCACGATGAACCTGACCGAACCCGCAGCCGGCTCCGACCTCAACGGGATCAGAACACGCGCGGAGCGCGCCGACGACGGAACCTACCGCCTGTTCGGCCAGAAGATCTTCATCACCTACGGCGAGCACGACATGGCCGAGAACATCGTCCACCTCGTGCTTGCCCGCCTGCCCGGCGCGCCGGCCGGCACGCGCGGCTTGTCACTCTTCCTCGCTCCGAAATTCCTGGTCAACCCGGACGGCAACCTCGGCGCGCGCAACGATCTGCGCTGCGCCAGCATCGAGCACAAACTCGGCATCCACGGCTCGCCGACCTGCGTCATGATCTTCGGCGAAAGCGACGGCGCCAGGGCGTGGCTCATCGGCGAGGAGAACCGCGGCCTCGCCGCCATGTTCGTGATGATGAATGCGGCGCGGCTGGCGGTCGGCACGCAGGGCGTCGCCATCGCCGAGCGCGCCTACCAGCAGGCGCTCGAGTTCGCCCGCGAGCGTCGCCAAGGCCGCAGCGCCAAGGGGGGAGACGGCAAGGGCGGAGACGGAATGGCCCCGATCATCGAGCATCCCGACGTGCAGCGGATGCTGATGACGATGAAGGCCTCCGTTCATGCGGCGCGCGGCATCTGCCATCTGACCGCCGCCTCGCTCGATCTCGCAAATCATGGACGGACGGAAGAGGAGCGGACAGCGGGCGCCGAACCGCGCCGCCTTGCTGACCCCCATCGCCAAGGCGTTCTCGACCGACCTCGGCGACGAGGCTGCATCGCTCGGCGTCCAGATCCACGGCGGCATGGGTTTCATCGAGGAGACCGGGGCGGCCCAGCACATGCGCGATTCCCGCATCGCCGCCATCTATGAGGGCGCCAACGGAATTCACGGCATCGATCTCGTGCTGCGCAAGCTGCCGCTGGCCGGCGGGACGACGGTCCGCAACGAGGTCAATTCGATCCGCGATGTCGCGCGGGCGGTGTCCGAGCGCGGCGGCGCGGCGTTCGGCGCGACCAGCGCGCGCCTGTCCGAGGCGGCCGAGGCGCTCGACCAGGCGACTCGCGCCATGCAGCTCTGGCTGTCGAACGACACCGAAGTCGGCGCTCGCCGGCGCCTCCCCCTATCTGCGCCTGTTTGGCCTGACGCTTGGCGGCGCCTGCCTCGCCAGGGCGGGCCTCGCCGCCCAGGCCCTCGCCGGCGAGGGCGACGACAGCGAGCTCGCCCGCGTCGCGCTCGCGCGCTTCTACGCCGAGAAGCTGCTTCCGGTCGCTCCGGGACTGAACCGGATCGTCGCGTCCGGGGCCGGGGCGATGAAGTCCTACGAGTCGGTCCTGGCGGACGCGATATGAGCGCCGGGATCGAGATCGCGCGCGAGGGGGCGGTTCTCCTCGCCGCCTTCGCTCGCCCCGAGAAGAAGAACGCGATCACCGGCGCCATGTACGAGGCGCTGATCGAGGCCTTCGACGCCGCCGAGCGCGACCCGGACATCGGCGCGGTCGTGCTTGCCGGCCGCGGCGGCGTCTTCACCGCTGGCAACGATATCGCCGATTTCCTGTCGATCGCCGCAGGCGGCGCCGGCGCGGGCCACTTCGCCAGCTTTCCCGCCGGCCGCTTCGTCGCCCGGCTCGCCGAGTTCGGCAAGCCGCTCGTCGCGGCGGTGGACGGCCTCGCGGTCGGGCATCGGAACGACGCTCTGCTTTCATTGCGACCTCGTCTATGCGACGCCAGCGGCGCGCTTCCTGATGCCTTTCGTCGATCTCGGCCTCGTCCCGGAGGCGGGCTCGTCCCTGCTCGCTCCGCTGCGCTTCGGCCGGGCCAAGGCGGCGGAGTTCCTGATGCTGGCCGAGCCCTTCGACGGCCAGGCGGCGGTCGAACTCGGCTTCGTCAATGCGCTTGTTTCCGCCGACGCGCTCTTGGCCCACGCGCTCGGCAAGGCTGCCGCGCTCGCCGCCAAGCCACGCTCGGCGCTGCTGGCGACCCGCCGGCTGATGCGCGGCGATCTCCAGGCGCTCAAGATGGCGATGGCGGCGGAGAACGAGGCGTTCGCCGCGGCGCTGGCTTCGCCGGAAGCCCGCGCCGCCTTCATGGCCTTCATGGCCGGCGGAAAGAGGTAAATCGGCGTGCCCACGGCGGCGGCTTGGCGCAAAATCCCTCGTGCGCCCGGCTCGCTGGCGGCGGCGCGGGCGCCTGCAAAATATATTTGGCAGGCGGCTTTTTTTGTCGCGTTTGGCGTTTCACTGACATATCAGATGGTTGTGTCGACTACAACCCGACGGTTGCGTCTCCCGGAGCGGCGCGGAACAGGCCCCATAACAGGCCCCATAACAGGCCCCATAACAGGCACGGAACAGGTCGTTAACAGGCACGTATCAGGTCAAGAGGCGAGGACGCAGAAGTAGGCGCGGCCAGGTTGCATGGGCCAGCATTTCCTGCCGCTGGGCAGCGGCGGGAGCGGGCGGAGGAGCGCGGCGCGGGCTTCGTCCAGGACCGTTTCGGTCTAGGGAAAGTGGCTTCGGCTCGCGATCCGCGCGGCGCTGACGATCACCTCCGCCAGTTCCGGCGTGGAGAGCAACCCGGTCGCCGCGGCGGGGTCGATCCAGGCGACGGCGTCGATCTCCGGACTGACCCGCGCCTCGCCCCGGTCCAGCGGCCGACGAACGAGGCGATGACGAAATGCGCCCGCACTCTGTCGCCTTCGCGCACGATCGGCTCGATGTGCCGGTTGAACCCAACGATCTCGGCCTCGACCCCGACCTCCTCGTAAAGCTCGCGCAAAGCCGCCTCGATCAGCGTCTCGCCGATCTCGACGACGCCGCCGGGCAAGGAGAAGCGCCCGGCCATCGGCGGTCGCGCCCTGCGCCCGACGAGCACACGGCCCTGCCGGAACACGGCGACCGATACGGCCAGGATCGGCCGGGGCGGATAAAGGCGATCGCCGGGCGCGTCGTCAGCCATGCGGGCGGCTCCGCGACGCGCTTGCGGCCGAGGCGGGGCGCTGGGCGCAAACGGGAAGGGACATGCGCGGCGGCCGTGTTGGGGAAGCGGACGACATAGGCTTGGGGCTCGCAATTCGAAGGCTTTCCCTAGCATGGCGGCGGGGCGCTGGCGCTTCCTGCGCCGAGCCCTTGTCACCGCGCCGCCCGAGGCCCACGTTGGCGCGGCCAATCCCTTCTGCGTCAGGCGCCCTCATGACCCTGCTCATCTTCGGCCTTGTGATCTTCCTCGGCCTGCACTCGATCCGCATTTTCGCCGAGAGCGGTCGCGAGCGCTCGATCGCCAGGCTTGGCGAAGGCCCTTGGAAGGGCGTCTACAGCCTCCTGTCGCTGGTTGGGTTCGTGATGATCGTCTGGGGTTTCGGCGAGGCGCGCGGAACGGCGCCGATGATCTGGACGCCGCCGGTGTGGACGCGGCACATCACGATCCTCCTGATGCTGTTCAGCATGATCCTGCTCGCAGCCTATGGCCTCAAGAAGAGCCATATCGCCGTCGCCGTCCATCACCCGATGCTGTGGGCGGTCGTTGTGTGGAGCTTTGGGCATCTTCTCGCCAACGGCTCGATGGCCGATATCGTGCTGTTCGGGGCGTTCCTGGCGTGGTCGCTTGTGGACCTCATGGCCAATTACACTCGCGATCGGACGAAGGCGATCGTCTATCCCGCGCCGAACTGGGGTGCGACCATCGGGGCGATCGTCGTCGGCGTGATCCTGTGGGGCGCTCTGATCGGCGGGCTTCATGTGTGGCTGTTCGGCGTGTCGCCGGTGGCGATGTAAAGGCGCCGGCCTGCCCCTCGGTCGCCTGCGTGATGGAAGAAGTTGGAGGCGGGAAGCGACGCCCCGCTGCGCCAGTCGTCCGATGCCCTTGGACTTCATGGCCCGACGATTGCGTCATTAAGGATCGCGACCGGGAAGGTTGCAAGTAGGACGGCAACCGGGCGAGACCTGCGCTAGTTGGACGGAAGAGTTTCGCCGAAGCGGGCGCCGCCCGCAATGCGAACAATCACGCCTTGGACATGAAACGGGAGTTGCTTGTCGCGTTCATTCCTTGCGAACGAGGCGCAGCACGGCTTCCACGATCATTCTCTTTTGCCTGCGCCGCCGGGAGGGGCTTGAAAGGTCGACGCCGAAGATCTTTCCGAATGTGTATTTATTGGAAACTCGAAAGAAACACAGGGCGCTGATCACCATATGAAGGTCGACCGGACTGAGGTCGTCTCTGAAAATTCCAGCGGCTTGTCCTCGTTTGAGAATTGATTTGATTGTCTCGATGGCGCCCGAGTTGATCCTTCGAAGCAAATCCGTTTTGTCGAAAAGCCTGCCCAGATGAATGTTCTCGATCACGACAAGTCGCACAAAGTCTTCGTTGGCGTCGTCGTTTTCAAATGTCTGCTCGACAAGGCGCCGCAAGGCCTCGACGGGATCGAGGGACTCGAGGCGAAGCGAAGCCTCGATCGCCCTGATATCGGAATAGGCCTTTTCGAGGACCGCGAGATACAAGCCCTCTTTGCTACCGAAATAGTAGTAGATCATTCGCTTGGAGGTGCGCATGAGTGCGGCGATCGTATCGATCCGAGCCCCACTCAGGCCATGATTCGCGAACTCTTTTGTCGCCACCGCGAGAATATCAGCCTTCGTGCGTTCTAAGTCCCTCGCTGGGTCAGCCTTACGCTCCGGTCGCTTCTTTCGGACAATGTGAGCGTCCATGGCCTGGCAATTTTCGCCCAATGGGCGTCCCTGATGAAGGTACGGAGCAACCCACGCTCCTTTGAACGCTAGATCGTTTTGCGCTGTGCATCCAGACCCAAGGATTCATTCAATCACGGAATTCAATTTCACCTTCCTTCAAATTTTTAAGCTTGGCCTATCGCATCGTTTCCATTCCTCAAAGCACTGCTATTGGCGTACCCGGCGAACCTGTGGCGCCAACGATAGGCAAGGGAGAAAAAATATACGCGAATTCATAGCGCCGTGTCTCGGCAAGCTCGTCGAGGTTCATGCCTTCATGCAAATAGATTCCGTGTCGCATCATCAAATGCTGATGGCAGGGCAACGCAACTTCAGGATTGACAGGCGGGATCACGTCAACCGCGAAATTGTCGGCGCCGACCATTGACGGCTGCAATAGCGAAAGAAAACGCGCTGCGGGGAGTCCCAGTCCCGGCGCGCCATCATACCAGGTGCTCGCGTGGCTGAAAAACCGAGATCCGTGCCCGGTCCGAATCAAAACGACATCCCCTGGCGAGAGCCACGGATCGCGCAATCCCTGCGCCGCTATGCAAGCCATGAGATCGCCCGGGGTGATCTCATCCCCGGGCGCGAGCGGGGCGCCCTTTAGCGCTTGGACGTCGAGCAACACGCCCCGCGTGAAGAAGGTCGGCGCCTTTTCGACGCCCAGTTTCTTCAGCCCATACGGCGTCCAGCACTCTTTGAGCTCGTTGCCATTGTAAAAGAGCGTCTTGCCGAACCCGCAGGCGCAACCGGCATGACCCAGCGCATCCATATGGGTGCCGATCTGGCCGATTTCGGTCGCGATAAAATCGTCGTTCCAGACGGTTCGACTGAGCCCTCCCTCGGGACCGCCTGTGGGGCCGCCGGGCATGCGCAGCTCAAAACTTCGCCCCGGGGATAACGGCATGCCTTTGGAATAGGGGAAGCCGAGCTTCACGACGCGACCGGTCTTGATAAGCTTCACCGCCGAAAGGGTCTTTTCCGGCCCCAACAGATTGCCGGCGCCCATTTCATCGGCTGGTCCCCACGCCGAGGGAAACCAGGCGTCGCCGAGCGCGGGATTTCCCGGTGAGTCCACTTCGAGACGTTCTACCAATGTCGGCATGGAATCCTCACGATCCGGAGTAGGCTTCCGCAGTCCGACGCCGCGTCCGCGCGCGCCTGCGGGCGAGCGAGGCGGACGCCGCCTCGGCGACGATGACGACAATCAGCAAGAGCCCGACGATCAGATTTTGCGCCCAAAAAGGCGCCCCGAGGCTGGCCATGCCGGTAATGACGAGCCGGATCGTGAACACCCCTATCAGGATCCCGAGGAAGCCGCCCCTGCCGCCATCGAGCGCAACGCCCCCGATGAGGCACGCGGCGACCGCTTCCAAGAGCACGGACTCAAAACCGAGCGGGCTGGCGCTGCCGGAGCGAATGGCGATCAAACCGCCCGCGAACGCCGCAAAGCCCGCAGAGGCGGCAAAGGCAAGGACGATCGGCCGACGTTGTGGGACCCCCGCTGCGCGCGATTCTGTTCGACCTCCCCCGACGGCGTAGATTTCCCGTCCCCAGATCGTCCGCGAAGCGAACAGGCCGGCAACGGCGAATGCGATCAGCATTGCCGCGCTGAGCGGCGAAAATATCCAAGTGCGGTTGCTCACGGCGTCCGAGATCGACAACATGTCCAGAGGCAGCGTCGGGGTCGTCTCGTTCGCGGCGATCAAGGCCACACCGCGAAGCCCAATCAATGTCCCGACCGTAAAGACCAGAGAATTGATATTCAAAAGCGTGATCGCCAAACCTTGAGCCACTCCGAAGGCCGCCGCTCCGACGACGACGATCGCGAGAGCCGGAATGACGCCAATCCCAATTCCAATCAGTTTCACGACGCCAACGCTGGCCAGCGCGGCCATCGAGCCGACCGACATATCGAGTTCGCCGGCAATCATCGTAAGTCCGAGGCCCACGGCGACAAGGCCCGTCATGACGGCGCCGTCGAGCAGAGCCGCAATGCCAATCGCCGAATGAAAGTTCGGCATCAGCGCCGCGAGCACAACATAGACAATAAGCGCCAGCACTGCGCGTGCGGTGAATTCGCCGCTTGGTTTCTTCATCGGGTCCTCCTTTGCAGAAGGTGGAAACCGGAAGTGGCGGCGACGACGAGGATGCCGACGATCGCGAGCCGAACTCCGGTCGGCAGCGACCTCAAGAGAAGAAAGTTCTGCAACAGCGCAATCAGGACGGCGCCAAACGCGGCCTGTATTGGCGTTCCCTGACCGCCGCGAAGCGCTATGCCTCCGACCAGGACCGAGGCTATGCAATCGATATCCAGCCCCGAGAACATATCGGCTTTGGCGGACGAGAACTGGGATACGGAGAAAATCGCGATGATCGCGCAACTGAGCGCCAGCATGACCATGGAAATGGCGGTCGTGACATCGACACGGATTCCCGTCGCTGCGGCCGTCAGCCAATTCGCTCCGCTCAGCGTTATCAGTCGACCGACGCAACTCCTCTTGAGCAGGAAGAGCCCGATCAAGGCCCAGGCGACGAACGCCCAACTCTAAATCGGTATTCCGAGCGGCCGCACGGTGCCGAGCCAGCTTGCGGCGGCGCTGTGGATGCGAATGTTGCCGTTTCCGCTCACATAGGCCGCCAACCCGACGAAGACCGCGCCGAAGGCGATCGTCGTGATGATCGGATTACGGATGATCGCGATGGCGTAGCCTTGCAGGACCCCGGCCAGCGCAGCGAGAGCGCAGACGCCGGCGCAACTGAGCGGGACCCCCAGATTTCCGCGAACCATGAGCGCGTAGACGACGCTTAGCAAGGCGGAGAGTTGCCCCGCGGACAAGGCGAAGAGGTTGCCCGATATCGTCACGTAACTCATGCCGACCGCCACAATTCCGGTGATCGACGCGGCACGCACCACGACAAACATATTGTCGAAGGTCAGAAAGTTGGGCGTGGACCAACCCGCGAGGAGCAAAGCCGCCACAGTCCCAGCCAGCAGCCCGAGATAAAGGCCAACTCGTCGGTGTGAGAAGGACGCGACCGCCGACAGGTCTGCGACGCCCATCGCGCTACGCTCCCGCCAGCGAGCCGGAAACCTCGGGGTGGGTGACGTCCCTGGTGATCGCCTCCGGGGCGGCTCCATAGGCGTCCATCACGCGAACCATTCGTCCGCGATAGAAGGTCGCAACTCGGTCGGCGAGGCCAATCACCTCTTGCGTGTCGGAGGATGCGAAAACGACGGCGACGCCCTCGTTCGCAAGTTTGCGCAGCTGCCGATAGATTTCCGCGCGCGCGCCGACGTCGACGCCGCGGGTCGGTTCTTCGACCAAGAGCACACGAGGGTCGATACCGACCCATTTGCCCAGGGCCACCTTTTGTTGATTGCCGCCGCTCAGATTTCCGGCCGCGCGCGTCATATGGCGCTTATCCACTTCGAATTGCTTGGCGATGGTCTCCGCAAATGTCCGTTCAAGTCCGGGGTCGATCAGTCCAGCGCGGGTAACTCGCCCCAGCGCCGCCGCCGAAAGATTTTCGGTGACGCTTCGCCCCGCGAATATTCCGTCTCGCTTGCGATCGTCCGAACAGAAGGCCACGCCCTTGGATATCCCATCTCGCAGGGACGCGGGCCCATATTTCCGTCCGTTCAACCATATTGATCCGGAATCGAGCGGCGTAAGGCCCGAAAGGATCCGAAGGACGGCATTGACCCCGCTGCCGACTTGTCCAGCGAGAGCGACGATCTCCCCACGCCTCACTGTGAGATTGACCGGCGCGTGGAGGCCTTCGCCCATGCAATCGCGAAGCGAAAGCAAATCTTCTCCGAAAGACGTCGATCTTTGCGGAAACATCTGGTCGAGGCGCCGTCCAGCATCTTTTCGATCAGTTGGTCGACGGTGAGCGTATCGGTATCGACCGCCGGAAAGCTTCGAGCGTTTCGAAGCACCGTGACGCGGCCGCAAAGCTGGAACACTTCACGCAGGCGGTGCGTGACGTAGATCACCGCGCATCCCTCCGCGGCCAACGCCTTGACCGCATTTTCCACCTTGCGGATTTCGGCGTCGGCGAGAGCAGCCGTCGGTTCATCGAGAATGGCGATGCGCGCCTTTCTGGATAGGAGCCTTGCAATTTCCACGAGTTGCCGTTCACCGACTGAAAGCGATCCCGCCGGCGCCAGCGCATCGATATGGGACAGTCCCATCAATTCCAGGTAGGGCTGCGCCTGTTTCGCCAAATTCCCCGGAGTCCGCACCCAGCCTACGGTCGCGTCGCCGAGGAATACATTTTCCGCCGCCGACATTTGCTCGACGATGCTCAATTCCTGAGCGACATAGCCCACTCCGTCAGCCCTGGCCTTGCCGGGGGAACCGAGTTGCCGGCTTTTTCCGTCGATCTCGATTTTTCCACCGTCCGGGGTCTCGAGCCCGGCAAGGATCTTCATCAGCGTCGATTTGCCGGCGCCATTTTCGCCAAGGAGCGCCATGACCTGGCCGCGGGAGACGTCAAGATCGGCGTTTTCCAGCGCGACGGCAGCGCCATAACGCTTGGTGATTTGCGACATCCTCAGCATGGAGCGCTCCCTGGAAGCCGCAGCGGGCGTCAGCCGCTGCGGTTCGTCGCAGGCTTCAGAACTCGCAAAGATCCATGATGGTCTTGCCCCACATCTTCGCCTTGTCGTGGTCGGCTTGCGTATTTCCGACCGCCGGATTGGGGATATAATTGTAGCGATAGGGCGCGCCGGCGTCGGGTGGCGGCGCATCCGCGTTGCCGTAGAATTTTTCTCCGTCGAGAACTTTGTCCAACTCCCGATACTTCGCGAGCGTCTGAACGGCGAGCCAGCCCTCGAAATATCCGGATTGAATTGCGGTGCCGACGAGGTCGCCGTTCACGACGTAAGTCGGATCGCCATGACACGTGCCGCCGACTACGAAGACGTCCTTGCCTGGCGTCAGGCCATTCTCCTTAAGCGCCTGCGCCGTTGCGCCGCCCATGGAGTCGTTCTCGGTATAAATCCAGGTCAGGCCGTCCTTGTGGGCCGGAATGATTTGCGAGGCGACCTTGTAGCCGTCGTCCTCCATGAAACCGCCAGAGGGAACGACGTCGACTGTCGTAAGTTTGCCCTTAACCGCCTCCTGAAAGCCAGTAACGCGATCATCTCCGGCGGAATAGCCAGCGGGAAAGCGAATGATCAGGCCTTTGTCACATTTGACCTTCGTCTGCTTTTCGCAGGTCGCGAGGAGCATTTCGCCTGCAGTCTTGCCGCTCAGGATGTCGCTCGCGCCGGCATACGCCGTCCAGTACTTTTCGCTGCCCTTGACCGGATATTGGTTGGTGAGGATCACTGGGGCGCCCGTCTTGGACAGCGCACGGAGCGAATTAATGCCGGCCGCGTTTTGCATGGGCCACCAAATGTAACCCGCAGCCTTCTCGCCGGAAGCCAATTCCTGTTGGACCTGGCTATCTTCTTCAGTCTGATTGAAGTTGTTCTCTATGATTTTAATATTGTAGCCAAGCTCCTTGGCCTTCGCCTCCGCCCCTTTCCCGCCATTGCCCAATGTATGGGTTGGTGCTCGAAATGATGAACGCGACAATCGTGCCTTTGGAGTCTGCGTGGGCCTCCTGAGTGGAGGCTTGCGCCATCAGCGCGGCAGCGACGATGCTTGCGACCGAACAGCCAATCCGGGCCTTGAATTTCATCAGTTCCTCCCATTGTAAATTGTGGACCCAAGGGGCGGCGTCGACCGATGGGTTCAAAACCCTCCCTCCGCGCTGGCGGCCTCAGACCCGAGACCGCGCCTCGCCGACAAGAGCGCCGAAGCGATTTTGCATCGAGGGGGCATTTCTATAGTGCGAAAAAAAACTAACTAACTAAACCGTACATGTCAACGTAGAGACCGCGCGAGGGCCGTGCCATCGTCCTCGTCAGACGGCCGCGCCGGGGCTTATAATCGCCCGAAGATTGAAATCGATCGGCCGACCCGCTCATACTGGCATGCCAGCGCGCGGTGCGATCCGCAATGCGGCCCCGAGGAGAGGTTTGAGACAATGGCAGAGAAGCCCAAGACCGTTGGCGGGGCGAAGCGCCCGCTGCGCTCCAGGCTATGGTTCGACAACCCCGACAACCCGGGCATGACGGCGCTCTATATCGAGCGCTACCTCAACTACGGCCTCACGCTCAGGAATTGCGCTCCGGCAAGCCGATCATCGGCATCGCCCAGACGGGCTCGGACCTCGTGCCCTGCAACCGCCATCATCTCGACCTCGCCAAGCGCGTGCGCGACGGGATTGTCGCCGCGGGCGGGATCGCGTTCGAGTTTCCCGTCCATCCGCTGCAGGAGACCGGCAAACGGCCCACGGCCGCGCTCGACCGCAATCTCGCCTATCTGGGCCTGGTCGAGATCCTGATGGGCTATTTCATCGACGGCGTCGTGCTGACCACCGGATGCGACAAGACGACCCCGGCCTGCATCATGGCGGCGGCGACGGTAAACATTCCGGCGATCGTCCTGTCGGGCGGCCCGATGCTGAACGGGTGGCGTCACGGCGAACGGACCGGGTCTGGCACGATCGTCTGGCAGGCGCGCTCCGATCTGGCCGAGGGCAAGATCGACTACGAGGAGTTCATGGCGCTGGTCACCTCCTCGGCGCCGTCGACCGGTCATTGCAACACCATGGGCACCGCCTCGACGATGAATGCGCTCGCCGAGGCGCTCGGCATGAGCCTGCCCGGCTGCGCCGCGATCCCAGCGCCCTATCGCGAGCGCGGGCAGATCGCCTACGAGACGGGCAAGCGGATCGTCGACATGGTGTGGGAGGACCTGAAGCCGTCCGACATCCTGACCCGCGAGGCGTTCGAGAACGCCATCGTGGTCAACAGCGCGATCGGCGGCTCGACCAACGCCCCGATCCACGTCAACGCCATCGCCCGCCACATCGGGGTCGAGCTGACCGTCGCCGACTGGGAGACGATCGGCCGCCGCATTCCACTACTGGTCAACATGCAGCCGGCCGGCAAGTACCTCGGCGAGGAGTTTTATCGCGCCGGCGGCGTGCCGGCGGTCGTCCACGAGCTGATGAAGCGGAAGCTCGTTCGCGAGGGCGCCGTGACCGCCAACGGCCGAACAATCGGCGAGAATTGCGCCGCGGCCGTCGCGGAGGATCCCGACGTGATCTTCCCGATCGACAAGCCGATGAAAGAGGAGGCGGGCTTCGTCGTGCTGTCGGGCAACCTGTTCGACGACGCGATCATGAAGACGAGCGTGATCGACGAGGCGTTCCGCAAGCGCTTCCTCTCCAACCCGGCCGATCCGGACGCGTTCGAGGGCCGCGCCATCGTGTTCGACGGGCCGGAGGACTATCACCACCGTATCGACGACCCTGCGCTCGCCATCGACGAACACTGCATTCTGTTCATCCGCGGAACCGGGCCGATCGGCTATCCGGGCAGCGCGGAGGTGGTCAACATGCAGCCGCCGGCGGCGCTGATCAAAAAGGGCGTGCACGCGCTGCCCTGCATCGGCGACGGACGCCAGTCGGGCACGTCCGGCTCGCCCTCGATCCTCAATGCCTCGCCTGAGGCGGCGGCCGGCGGCGGCCTGGCGCTGGTCAAGACCGGCGACCGGGTGCGGATCGACCTCCTGAAGCGCAAGGCCAATATCCTCATCTCCGACGACGACCTGAATCAGCGCCGCGCCGAGCTTCAAAAGCACGGCGGCTACGCCTATCCGAAGAGCCAGACCCCCTGGCAGCAGATCCAGCGCTCAATGGTGGCGCAGCTGGACGAGGGCATGGTGCTGAAGCCGGCGGTCGAATACCAGCGCCTGGCGCAGAAGGCCGGCGTGCCGCGGGACAATCATTGACGGCGACGGGGCTCCGTATATACTGGGCTGACACGTTCGTATATACGGAGCCCGTAATGGGCATCAGCATCCGCGATCCCGAGGTCGGCGCGCTCGCCCGCGAGCTCGCCCGCCTGCGCAAGACCAACATGACCGAAGCCATCGCCCACGCGCTGAAGGCCGAGCTCAAGCGCGAGCGCGACAAGCGGCCGCTCGAGGAGCGGCTGGGAGAGCTGGCCGATCAGTTGCTGGCCGAGGCCGGACCCAACGGGCATGAGATGACAAAAGAAGAGATCGACGCATTGTGGGGTCAGTGATCTTCGTCGACACGTCGGCGATCGTGTCCATCCTGCTTGATGAGAGCGACGCTTCGACGTTGTTGACCCGGGTGCGACAGTCGGAGCGCCGGCTCACGTCGCCTGCGGTCCGGCTCGAGGCCTGCATGGTGATCGTGACCCGCCGCGACGTGTCTTCTGCACGGGCCGCAGCACTACTTCGACGCATTGCTATTGGAAGCGGATGTCGCGGAAATTCCGATCGACGAACGGATCGGCCGGCTCGCAGTCGAGTGTTTTGAGCGGTATCGGGAAGGGCCGACACCCGGCCAAGCTGAATTTTGGCGACTGCCTGTCCTATGCCTGCGCAAAAGCGCACGAAGCGTTTCTGCTTTTCAAGGGCGACGATTTCTCGCAAACAGATGTCAATGGGGATTGAGCCAACATTCGTCCCAGCTGCTCTCTTCGGAAGTATCAACCCTGATGACGTCTCCAAGCTCCGAACAGCCCATCGGCCCCGAGGTCGACGCCACACCCGCCGAGCGGCCGCAGCGGGTAACCCTGAAGGGACGCTACGTCACGCTCCCCCCGCTCGACGCCCATAGGCACGCGGTCTCGCTCTACGACGGCTCGAACGGCGAACCCGAGCGAGAGCGCGTCTGGACCTACCTCGGCGACGGGCCCTACGCCACGCTGCAGGACTTTCGCACGGGCCTCGAGGCGAAAGCGCGTTCGGAAGATCCGCTGTTCTTCGCCGTGGTCGACAACGCCTCGGGCCGCGCCCTCGGCTACCAGACCCTCATGCGCGTCGATCCGGCGAACCGCGTCATCGAAGTCGGCAATGTCATGTACACGCCCGCCCTGCAGCGCACGGCGGGCGCGACCGAGGCGCAATATCTCTTTGCCTCCTACGTCTTCGATACGCTCGGCTATCGGCGCTACGAGTGGAAGTGCAACGCGCTGAACGCGCCTTCGCGGGGCGCGGCGGAGCGGCTCGGCTTCGCCTTCGAGGGCGTCTTCCGCCAGCACATGATCGTCAAGGGCCGCAGCCGCGACACCGCCTGGTTTTCGATGCTCGACGGCGAGTGGCCCGCGCGCAAAACGGCGTTCGAGCGCTGGCTCCTCCGCGACAACTTCGACGCCGGCGGGCGCCAGAAGGAGAGCCTTTCGCGCCTGACGCAGGGCAGCGCCGCCGGATGAGCGCGGCCGGCTCATTCCGGCACGCGCTGTACAGCATCGGCGCGAGTTACTTCGTCGTCTCGTTGGTCGCCAACGCGATTTACCGCTGGCCCTCGCACGATCCGCGCTGGAAAGAGGCGCGGGGCGTCGTCTGGCCGTTGGGCGAGATCTTTCGCCGGCACGAACTGCATCACCAGGCGTTTCCGCGCTTCGACCGGCCCGCGCACGATAACAGGACGCTTTACGCCCTCGACATCGACGCGCGCGTCACCGCGGCGATGGTCGTCCTGCTCGCGGGCCCGCTCCTCTGGGCCGATTGGATGCTGGGGCTGGCGATGGCTGCGGCGGTCGTCCTGCACAATCACATCTACAACGCGATTCACTTCGAGATGCACGCGCCGCGCGAGCGATGGTTCAGCCGGACGGCGCTCTTCCGCTATTATGCCTGGTATCATTTCCTCCATCACCGGCATCCGGCGGCGCGCTTCGACTTCGGCCTTCCCGCTAGCCGATTGGCTGCTCGGCACGCTGGGCTCGGCCACCGAGGCGGACCGGAAGATGTTCGCGGCGATGGCGACCGCAGCCTCCGCGCGTAAACTCGCTCTGTGACGCGGATCGACTTAGAGCCGCGCGCAGGCGGCGCTGCATTCGCTTGCCGCGGCGGGGGCAGGCGGCCAGGATGGGGGAACGCTTATGGGTTCGCCGCCGCCACGCCTTCGATCGGAGGCTTGGTCGGCTCGCGTTTCAGCGTCTCATCGATGTCGAGGGTGCTCTCGACGCCGATCGAGTCGTAGTGCCGCTCGAGCCAGGCCTTCGTGTCGGCCCGGCCGAGGTCGCGGAGCCGTTCGAGAAACGGCCACGACACGTCGAACTTGGTCGAGGCGGGGAAGCTTTCGAGTCGGCCCGCTCCTCCGATGCGGTGCAGCCGCTCGAGCCGGTAGCTTTCGCTTTTCAGCACGCCCGAGCGGATCAGCCGGGCGACGAAGTCGGCCGCTCGCAACTCGCCCAGAAGGCTGGCGTTGAAGGTGATCTCGTTCAGCCGGTTCATGATGTCCTCGGGCGTGCGCGGAACGTCGGCGCGTTCGATCGGATTGATCTGGACGATGATCACATCCCGGCAGGCCGTCTCGTAGAACAGCGGCCAAAGGGGTGGATTGCCGGCGTAGCCGCCGTCCCAATAGGCCTCCTCGCCGATCTCCACCGCCTGGAAGAGCTCTGGCAGGCAGGCCGAGGCCATGACGTGATCGGCGGTCAGAATGCCGCGGCGAAAAATCTCGCCGCGGCCGGTTCTGACGTTGGTCGCTGCGATGAATAATTGCGGCGTGTCGAAAGCGCGCAGCCGCTCGAAGTCGACGAGCGCTGCCAGATGGTCGAGCAGCGGATTGAAATTGAATGGGTTCAGGGCATAAGGGCTGGCGAATTGCGCCACCGCCTCCACCCAGGCGCCGAGAAAGGCCGTTCCGGGCCAGACCGCGCCCCAGGGCTTGAGCCAGGCGTCGAACAGCTTGCGCTGGGCGGGGGCAAGCGAGCCCTCCGTCGAGACGGAGAGCCAGAACCTTTCCAGCTTCTCCCGGGCACCGGCGCGTCCGCCCTCTGCGAGACCCGCCGCATAGACCACGGCGTTGAAGGCGCCGGCGCTCGCGCCGCTGATCGCGCCGATCTCAATCCGATCGTCCTCGATCAGTGCGTCAAGTACGCCCCATGCGTAAGCGCCGTGCGACCCGCCGCCCTGCAGCGCGAGGTTGACCGCCTTGCCGTCGTCCTCCTCCGGAGTTCCGCCATTGCTCACGCGGCCGTCCAGCCGCCATCGATCGATATGTTGGCGCCGGTAATCTGGGAGGCGGCGTCGGAACAGAGATAGATGGTCATCGCGGCGATCTGGTCGACGGTGACGAACTGCTTGGTCGGCTGTGCGACCAGCATCACGTCATTGATGACCTGGTCGCGTGTCAAATTGCGGGCCTTCATCGTATCGGGGATCTGATTCTCGACCAAAGGGGTCCAGACGTAGCCGGGCGAGATGCAGTTGCAGGTGATCCCAAAGGTTGCGAGTTCGAGCGCGACCGTCTTGGTTAGGCCGGCGATGCCGTGCTTGGCCGAGACGTAGGCCGACTTGAACGGCGAGGCGACGAGCGAGTGAGCGGAAGCGGTGTTGATGATGCGGCCCCATTTCTGCGCTTTCATGCCCGGGACAGCCGCGTGAATCGAATGGAAGGCCGATACCAGGTTGATGGAGATGATCGCGTGCCATTTCTCCGGTGGGAAGTCCTCGATCGGCGAGACGAACTGGATGCCGGCGTTGTTGACTAGGATATCGACGGTTCCGAGTTTTTCGGTCGCGTCCTTGATCATCGCCTCCACTTCGTCGCCCTTGGACATGTCGGCGCCGTTGTAGACGCACTTGACCTTGAATTCGCTTTCGATCCCAGCGCGCTCCTGCTCGATCGCCTTTGGGTCGCCGAAGCCGTTGATCATCACATCCGCGCCTTCCCTGGCGAGTTCCCGGGCGACGGCAAGGCCGATCCCACTGGTGGAGCCGGTCACGACGGCATGACGGGTTGAGAGCGACATATTCGCGATCCTCCAGAAAATGCCGCCGGACGCTGCGCGCCGGACGGTCGCTGACTGCGTAAATTGGTCATATTGCAATGCGATGAAGCATGCGAGAGGGCGAAGCGTCGCGGATGACTTTTCCGCCGTCCGGACCTACATATCCGTGGACTAGCAAGGCGTCCCGCCGCCTGAGGGACATGTCGATGAACTCTTCGTGCGCCGAACCGTCGTCTGGCCCTCGATCCCGACGCACAACCGTTGCCGTGAAAATCGGCGAGGGCTCCGCAGCTGTCACGGTCGGAGGCGGCGCCCCGATCGTCGTCCAGTCGATGACCAACACCGACACCGCGGATGTCGAGGCGACGGCGCGTCAGGTCGCGGCCCTCGCCCGCGCCGGCTCCGAGCTGGTGCGGCTGACCGTCGACCGGGACGAAGCGGCCGCCGCCGTGCCGCGGATCCGGGAGCGCCTCGCGACGATGGGCGTCAACGTTCCGCTGATCGGCGACTTTCACTACATCGGCCATAAGCTGCTCGCCGACCATCCGGCCTGCGCCGAGGCGCTCGACAAATACCGTATCAATCCGGGCAACGTCGGCTTCCGGGCGAAGCGCGACCTTCAATTCGGCCAGATCATCGAGATTGCCATTCGCAACGGCAAGACGGTGCGGATCGGGGCGAACTGGGGCTCGCTCGACCAGGAGTTGCTGACGCATCTCATGGACGAGAACGCTGCAAGCGCGACCCCCCTCGACACGCGGGCGGTGACTCGTGAGGCGATGGTCCAATCTGCGCTCCTCTCGGCCGAGCGGGCCGAGACGATCGGACTGCCACGCGCGCGTGTCATTTTGTCGGCCAAGGTTTCGGCGGTCCAGGACCTAATCGCCGTCTATCGCACGTTGGCCGTGCGTTCGAATTATGCCCTTCACCTCGGCTTGACCGAGGCCGGCATGGGATCGAAGGGAATTCGTCGCCTCCTCGGCGGCCCTGGGGGTGCTGTTGCAGGAGGGAATTGGCGACACCATCCGAATCTCGTTGACGCCCGAGCCGGGCGGCGACCGGACGCAGGAGGTGCGGGTCGCCCAGGAGCTGTTGCAGACCATGGGTTTTCGCGTCTTTGCGCCTCAGGTCGCGGCATGCCCAGGCTGCGGGCGTACGACCTCGACCGTTTTCCAGGAGCTTGCCCGTGACATCCAGGCCCATCTCGCGGCCTCCATGCCGGAGTGGCGCGCCCGTTATCCGGGCGTCGAGCGGCTGAACGTTGCGGTGATGGGCTGCATCGTCAACGGACCGGGCGAGAGCAAACACGCCGACATCGGCATCTCCCTGCCCGGCACGGGCGAAACGCCGGCGGCGCCGGTGTTCGTCGACGGGGCAAAGAAAATGACGCTGCGGGGGCCGCGCATCGCCGAGGAGTTCAAGGCGCTAGTCGAGGCCTATGTCGTCAGGCGCTTCGGCGGCGTCGACCAGGCCGCGGAGTAGGGACGGGATGTACGAGCCGCCGCTCCACCGCGAGGACGACCTCGCCAGGCAGCACAACCTGATCAAGGCTCGCACGATCGGCCTCCTGATCAGCCATGGACCGCAAGGCTTGGTCGCCAACGCCGTGCCCTTCCTCCTCGACCCCGCCGCATCGAAGCTCGGCACGCTCAGAGCGCATGTGGCGCGCGCCAATCCGCAATGGCGCAATCTTGCGGAGAGCCCTGAGGCGCTTGTCGTCTTCCAGGGGCCGGACCATTACGTGTCGCCGTCATGGTACCCAAGCAAGCAGGAGACGCACAAGGTGGTGCCGACCTGGAACTACGCCATGGTCCAGGCGCGCGGGTTGGCCCAGGTGATCGAGGACGGCGAATGGCTTGAGCGCCAGATCGTGGCGCTGACAGCGAAGCAGGAAGCCTCTCGCGAGCAGCATTGGGCAGTCCGCGACGCGCCACCCGATTTCGTCGCCCTTCAGCGCAAAGCGATCGTCGGGATCGAGATCGAGATCGCGGACATCAGGGGCAAGTGGAAGACGAGCCAGAACCGCAGCGCTGCCGATCGCGCCGGCGTGGTCGAGGGTCTCGAGGCGATCGGCGACGAGGCAGCGCAGACGATGGCCGAGTTGGTCAGGGATCGCCAATGAGCCGTGGCCGCCACCCTTAGCCGGCCGCTTGCCGCGCGAACGTTCGATGGTGGGCGCACAAAGGCTCGAACCTTGGACCCGCGGATTAAGAGTTCGAATTCAGCTCTTCGCTACAGTTTCTAAACGCGCGCCACCCTTCGACGCGCCGCGGAAAGCTCTTTTTCCGGCGCGTTGACGGCGAAGCGCGTCAGCAGCGCTTGCAGCAGGCCGCCGGCAATCGGAGCTTTGGCGAGCGGGCCGGGAACCTGCGCAAGGCCAACGCCCCTGGATCGCTGCGCCGAGGAGCGTCGGGTAGTCGTTCGCGATAAAGGGTCCTGAGACAATGACGTCCACGGCCTCGTTGCCGCTGACAAACCACCAGGGCGCGATCGACCCGTTCGAGCGACGCAACCGCAGGCCGGCGTGGCCGCGCAAATCGACGATGTCCTCGGGCCGGCTCCGCTGGCTCAAATAATCGGGGCTACCGACGACCACGAACGGGAACGGAGGCGTGAGACGCACCGCGATCATGTCGGCCTCGATGAACTGGCCGAGCCGGATGCCGGCGTCAAATCCTGTGGCCGCGATATCGACCAGGTCTGGGTCTGCAACGATTTCCACCTCGACCTCGGGATAGGCCTTGCAGAAGGATGCGATCAGCGGCTCCAGCAGAATCGGCACGACTGCGCGCGGGGCCGTGAGGCGCAACAGCCCGGCCGGACGCTGTCCGAGGTCGCGGGCGTCCTGGCTGGCGGCAACGAGTTCGGCAAAGGCGGGCTTTCGTCCGCGACAGAAACCGTTCGCCGGCCTCCGTCAGGCCGACGCTTCGAGTCGTGCGGATGAAGAGCGTCGCGCCGATGCGCGACTCGAGCGCACGCACAGCCTGGCTGATCGCCGAGGGCGTCACCCCAATATCGAGGCCGACGATCCGTCTGAACTTGGAGGAATCCGCAATGACCGACGTCCTTGATGACGTGCGCGACCACTCTGGCGCGACCGGACTGATCGAGCGGCTGAAGACGGCGTTCATGGCCCACGGGCTGGAGGATCAGCGGCTCGCGCCCCAGCAGACGCCGGCGCCGCAAAATCTCGGCACGGTCATGGGGCCGGATATGGCCCAGCTCGCCGCCAACCTGGGGCGAAGTCTCATGGAAGGCCGCCTCGGCGTCTTGACCGCCGTTTTCGAGGCCGACTGAACCCAACCCGACAGGAGAGCCAAATGGCGCCGGCGACAATCTTCCAGACCCAACTTGTTCTCGGATACGTTCCTTGGCTGCTTTGCTTTGGCGCGTATGTCTGGCCAAGGCTCGGCGCGATGGACAAGGCCGAAGCGCAACGCGCCATCGCCACTCTGCACAGCTTCCGCTTCTTCGGTCTCGTCTTCATCATACCGGGCGTGGTCGGCGCGAATTTGCCTTCGACTCCCGACTTCGCCGCCTACGGCGACTTCGCCACCGGACTGCTGGCGATTCTGGCGCTCCTCACCTTCAGGATTCGTCCGCTCTTTTGGCCGTTCGTCGTCGCCTTCAATCTCGTAGGCGCGTCGACATCCTCGTCGATTATTATCACGGCGACCGGGTCGGCCTCCCGGCCCTGGTGGGGGAACTGGGCGCCACCTATGCGATCCCAATCCTCTACGTGCCGCTCCTGATGATCACGCACATCGCCGCATTTTATTTGCTGGCCAGTCCCCTGTCCGCGGCCGCCCCGGCTGTCGCCGGCGCCGCATCCCGGATCGGATGAACCTCGAGCGGGGTCATAGACGGACGCTCAAGAAAGCGCGAATCGTGCGGGAGCCGAACAGGGTCGTAAGAACCGTCAAGGCCGAGCAATTCCGGCAGAGGATGACAACGCTTGGAAGGATCGGCAATCGATCTCCTGCCCGAAGCCCTCGATGCCGGCCCTTCTCCCGAACGGGAGATGAGGGACATCTCAATTACCGCGTCTGCTCCTCGCGGACGCTGTCGAGAGGAAACACGCCGGGGATCAGGCCTTCCGCAGCCGTCTGTCCTACCGGGGCTGCGGAAGGCGTCGGGGCGATCCGCGCCGGCGCTCGGCCGTCCAGGGCGCGGACCGGGAAATCCGTCCCGGCCTTGATGTATCCGCTGATATGGGCGCACCCTCCAGCCGAGTCGCAGGACGACCCGCGCAAACCGTCGCCCCGATCCTGAGAAAAGCCGATGCTCCCAGCCGATGCAGCGTTGACGATTAACGCTTTCAGAAGGATCGCAACCGACGCGAAGGCGCCCGCCGCCGACCGTCCGATCTTTTGCCGCATTCCGACTCGCTTCCGGTTGACGGAGTCCCAGATGAGCCGACATCGTGGCGGCAAAATGGCGTTTGGCCGCATCCGCGTCATCCCGCCTCGCCTCGAAAATGCGGAGCTCGCCAGTCGCCGAGAGCCGCCTGGACGAGCGCCAGCGCCGCGACGGCGGCGGTGTCGGCGCGCAGCGTACGCGGACCAAGGCTCAGCCTCAGGACGCGCGGCGTCCTGAGGATCGCCGCGCGCTCGGCTTCGTCGAAACCGCCTTCGGGGCCGATCAGGAGACCGGCGCCAGGGTCCGCCTCGGCCTTGCGCAGCGCGTCGAGCGGATCGCCTGGCGGCGCCTGCTCGTCGCAGAACACAAGAAGTCGCTCGGCCGGCCACGTCGCCAGCGCCCGGTCCAGCGGTTCCGGCGGCAGCGCTGTGGGGGTCCAAACGGCGCCGCATTGCTCTGCAGCCTCGATCGCGTTGGCTTCCAGGCGCTCGAGGTTGACGCGCGCGACCTGGGTGCGGCGGGTGACGACCGGACGCAGTCGGCCGGCGCCCATCTCGACCGCCTTCTGCGCCATGTAGTCGAGCCGGGCGTGCTTTATCGGCGCGAACAGGAGATCGACATCGGGCGCGGCCTCCGCCGGCCGGGTCTGGGCGATCACGGTGAGCGCCAGGCCCTTTCGGCCGGCGGCGACGATCTCGGCCGAGAACTCGCCGTCGCGCCCGTTGAAGACGAGCACTCGCGCGCCGGCCCCGAGGCGCAGCACGTTGGCGAGGTAACTCATTTGATTAGGCGGCAGCGCCAGCGCCGCGCCCGCGGCGAGGGCCGCGGCGACGTGAAGGCGGGGAGCGCGAACCTCGTTGGGCATGCGGGCTTTCGCAAGAGGAGCGTGGGCGCCTATAGCATCGACCGGCTGGCGTGCGCGACCGGTAACAAGTTTGCCGTTCGCGCGAATGGCGGGAACAGGCGTCCCTCGCCCCGAACCCGGAGCACAACCATGATCCCTGGCGCCCTTCGCGCTTCGCTCGCAGCCGCAAGCCTCATCGCCTCGTCCGCCGCCTTCGCCGCGGACGCCGCGCATCCGGCCGTGGTGGAGCTGTTTCAGAGCCAGGGCTGTTCGTCCTGTCCGCCGGCCGCGGCCAATGTGCAGACGATCAGCGACCGCCCGGACGTGCTCGCCCTCGCCTTCGAGGTCGACTACTGGGATCGGCTCGGCTGGAAGGACACGTTTTCCAGTCCGGCCTGGACGGCGCGACAATATGCCTAAGCTCACGCGATGGGACGCGACGAGGTCTATACGCCTCAGGTGGTGGTCAACGGCCGGGTCGAGGGCGACGGACTCGACGCTGGCGGCCTCGGCATGCTTGTGCAGCACGGCGACCGCGGCGCGGGCGGCCCGAGCGTCGTCTTCGACGGACGGGCCGTGGCGGTCGGCCAGGGCGCCGCGCCTGCGGGAGGCGCAGACGTCTGGCTCGCCCGCTACGATCCCCGCGTCGTCGAGGTCGAGGTGAGGCGCGGCGAGAACGCCGGGCGCACTCTGCCGCACAAGGACGTGGTGCGCGACATGGTCCTCCTCGGCCACTGGATCGGGCGGTCCGCATCCTTTCCGGTTCCAGCCGGCGGCGACAGCCTCGCCGAGGCGGCGATCGTTCAGGCGGCCGGCGCCGGTCCGATCCTGGCGGCGGCGAAGCGGTAGTCGGCGTTACGCCGCGCTCATCCTGAGCAGAGATTCGCGGCTTTGCCAACGGATGACGGTTCGCTCGCGGTTCGAGACGGCACGACGGCGTCTTGGATAGCTTGGTCGAGGGCGTTGGCGTCGGTGAAGGTCTGGTGGGCGAGGTGATAGGCCTTCAGATCGTGCCAGACGACCTCGATGTCGTTTAGTTCGGGGGTATATTTCGGCAGCCATTCGACGGTGAGCCAGTGCGCGCGGGCGGCAAGGGCTGCGCGTGAAAGTTTGCTGACGTGGATCGGCCCATTGTCTTCGACCAACACGACCGGCTTGGCCTGCCGTCCGGGCATCGGTCCATAAAGAGCGTCGATTTGCTCGAGATGCGCCACGAAGTCGCTGCTGCGTTTGGTCGGACTGGTATGCACGATCAGTTCGTGCGTGACATGATTAAGCGAGCCCAGCATCGCTACCTTCTTGGCTTGGCCTGGTGCCGGCACGCGCAGATCGGCGCCGGATTTCGCCCATGCTCTGGCGAGGTAGGGATGCGTCAACGCCTCGCTCTCATCGCCATAGAGAAGAACGATGTCGCCGGCTTCGGCCTGCTGCTCGCGCAGTTGCAGGCGCAAGCCAATCCGATCGACCTCGCTGGCAATTTGGCGTCCTTTCAGCGTGTGCCGCGGCCGCCGATAACGGAACTTTTTTTTCGCAACGCCTTGGACAGTTGCGAGCGGCTGATGCGCACGCCCTCGCGCGCCTCGATCTCCGCACGCATGCGAGCGATCGTCCAGTTGGCCGGTCGGCGACGGGTTCTTCCAGCAACGGAGCGACCACGCGCAAGGCCGTTTCACTCTTCACCGGTGGCGGACCGGGCGCGACGCTCGCCTTCAACGCGTCGGTGCCGCCGGCGGCTGAAATCGCTGCGCCACAGCCGGACCGTGTCTTCGCGCACGCTGAACGCCTCGGCGATGCGCGGACTGGTCCAACCCGAAAGCGTCAGCAGAATGGCGCGTGCCCTGTCCGCCTCGCCGCGATCACGCGAACCAGCCAGAGCCGCCAGGGCAGAGCGTTGCTCCTCGCTCGCCGTAAGCCGGGGATTTGCCGCTCATGCCACACACCTCACGAACCAGGGTCGGCAGCGAATCGCAAAAAGCCTATTTGTTGGTTAACCAAGCGGAAGCTGCTTAGGCTTGTCGAAGGATGATCCCAGCGGACCGGCGATATTTGTGCGCTCTCGAACGTCCGTCGACACGCTTAGAACCAGGCGGTGGCCCGACCTTCAACCGCTCGCCGTTGACACGAGCCTCTTCCGCTGGGAAGCATCTCGGATCGGCCTGATGGCGCGATCCGCGTTCGAGCGGCGTCGCGAGCGCCGGCCGCGCCGCGTTCGAGGACAGGGGGAGAGCGGGGCATGGGGGTGGGCGTCAAGGCGCTTTGGGCGATCCGCATCCTGTTCGCGTGCCGGGTCAGCGTGCTCAGCGTCGCGGCGGGCGCGCTCCTGTTTCTTGTCTCCACCCAGGCCCGCGACCTGTTCGCCGACATCGCGTTCGGAGCGTTGCCGGGAGACGCGCGGGCCTGGCTGATGTGGGCGAGCTTCTTTGCCTATCTGGTGTTCCTCTGGGCTTTTCCCGTCCACTACGCGGCGCGGCGGCTGCTCGGCGCCGACGACTGGATGGTCTCGGGCCGCCTGCGCGACGATGTCGATGCGACGTGGCTGACGGACATCCGGAACGAGCTCGAGGGCCCGATCGACTGGATACCTCGGATTCTGGCGATGGTCCCGTTCGCAGCTGTCCTTATTGGCCTGTCGACCGCCTATCAGGTCGTCGCCGGGACGCCGGCGCTGGCGCCGGCCCGCGCGGCCGCCAAACAGATTGCGACTCTCGCCGTCCTCGACGTCGTCCTCGGCGCCGTCTTCCTCATATTCCTCTGGCGCCGCCAAGGACTGATCCGCCAGATGTCGGACGCGTCCTCCAATGTTCTCGCGGGCGCCTATGCCGTCGTGGTGACGGCCTTCTTCGTCGCCGCCGTGGCGCGGCCGTTTCTGCCAGCCGACATCGCCCCGCGCGCCGCCATCGTGCCGGTGCTGTTTGGCGGGTTCGTCTTCATGGGAACCTGGCTCGCCTGGCTCGGCCACAGATTTTCGACGCCGATCCTGACGCTTGTGGCCGTGGGCGCGCTCGTCGTCACCGGCTTCAACCGCCATTTCAACGATGTCCGGACGCTGCCGGCCCAGCCGGCCGAGGCCGCAGGTCGGCAGATCGAGATCGGCGACGCGGTTCGCGGCTGGATGGCGGTCAACTGCGACACGCTTGGCTGTCCGCCCGCTGTCATCATCGCGTCCGAGGGCGGGGCGAGCCGGGCCGCCTTCGCCGCCGCCACTGCGATCGGCGACCTTCTCGACCGGGCGAGCGAACTGCCCGACGCGAACGGCCGCGCGCTCGCCCCGGCCCGTCGCATCCTCGCCATCTCCGGCGTCTCGGGCGGGTCGTTCGGCGCCGCCACGATCCGGACCGCGCTCGCCGATTCGCTCGCCCGCGGGCAGGGGCCGCCGCCCTGCCAGAGGCCGACCAACGGCTGGTTCGGCGCCGATCCGTCGGCGGTGCGCTCGAGCTGGCGCGCCTGCCTGCAGGCGCTCGTCGCCGGCGACTATCTGACGCCCGCGTTCGTCGGCCTCGGCTGGCGCGACAACTTTTCGCCGCCGGGCTTTGACGGCGGCTCGCTCCTGTTCGCCGACGACCGCGCGGCGCTGATCGAGCGGGCGTGGGAGCGGCACTACGATCATGTAGTGAAGGGGGAGATCCCCGGCTTCTGGGCGCAGGTCACTCAGGACCTCGCGCCGCCGGCGGAGCCGCCCACGGGATTGCGCGCCCGGTTTGGCTTCATCGCGGAAAAGACGGTCCACGCCAACGGCTGGCTGCCGCTGCTGCTGCTCAACGCGACCTCGGTCGACAGCGGCACGCGGATCATCGCCTCGGACCTCGTCTCAACCCGTTCGGCGGCCCTGCCGCCGGGCGGCAACCCCGGCAACGCCTTCGGCCGGTTCCCGCTCTATCCCACGGCCTTCGACGTGTTCGAGATGCTGGCCCCGCCCTGCCCGCAGGAGAAAATCGTCGGACCCTCCTGCGCCGCCGCCCACGATGGCGTGAAGGACCTGCCGCTCGCGCGCACGGGCCCGGACCTCCGGCTTTCGACCGCCGCACTCCTCTCGGCGCGCTTTCCGATCATCTCGCCCGCCGGCATCCTGCGCGCGGAAGGCGAGGAAGGGATCGGCGACCGGGCGGTCGACGGCGGCTATTTCGAGAACTCGGGCCTGACCAGCGCGATGGACGTGGCGCGCGAGGTCCGTCGCCTCGGCGTCGTGCCGGTCGTGCTCTGGGTGCAGAACGATCCGCGCGTCGACCCGGCCGACCCGGCGCCGCCCGCGCCCGCCGCGAACGTCAAGGCGCCCGCCTGGGTCCCGCCGCGCGGCGCCAGCACGCCCTTCATGGGCGCGTCCGAGCCGCGCGGCCTCGAGCGGGCGTTCGGCGTGGTCCTCGCCCCGGTCACGGCCCTGACGGAGACCCGCGACGGACACGGCGCCGAGGTCGCGGCCGCTGCCCAGCGCGACCTCTGGACGCTCAATCAGGACGTGACGCCGTCCGATCCCGCGGAGGTCGGATCGAGCTATTTCGTGTTCGGGATGTTTCAGAACCCCGATTTCAGCCCCCTCGTCGGCGAGACGCCGCCCGCCGACTGCGGCGCGCTGGCGAAGACCTGGCGCGCGGGGGTCGACGCCATGAACGACGTGTCGATGAGCTGGTGGCTGTCGCAATCCGTGCAGGCCGAGGTCGACGCCCAGCGTTGCGACCGGCGCAACCGGGCGACCCTGGCGGACCTGATGAACCGCCTGTCGCAGCGATGCCCGGTCAAGCGACGCGACCCGACCGATCCGACGCTGACTGCCGCCGTCGCCGCGCCCGGCGCGCCGGAGCGCTGCGGAGCGTCGAGGTAGGGTCTTCTCTTCGCCCCGCTTGCGGCACGGCTGTCCGGGGAATTTTTCACGCATAGGGGAAGGCCAACTGGTTGGGATTGAGGCGGTCGCGTTTTCTGCTTGGATTGGTCGGTGGGGGCGTTTCGATGGCTGCGAGGCGGCGGCGGGCGAAGAGGAAGACGCCGACGAGTTCGGTGAAGCGCAGGATATCGAATTTGGTTTTGGCGGCCTTGGCCGCCAGTCTCAGCAGGATGTAGGCGATTATCGCCGCGTAGATCTGCAGTTTGACGGCGTTTGCACTGGTTCCGAGGAAGGAGCGCAGCTTCAGGTGCTGCTTGAGCCAGCGGAACAGCAGCTCGATTTGCCAGCGGAACTTGTAGGCCTGGGCGATTTCGACGGCGGATCGCTTCATGTCGTTGGTGATCACGACGATCGTCTTTGCGTCCTCGTCGCGCAGGATTACGATGCGGCGCAGCGGGATCGGCAGCTTGGAATCGCCTTTGCTCGAGAGCTCGACCTCCTCATCGGCGATCACGGTGAAGCCGTCTCCGCGCGAGGGCCCGTATTGGCGCTCGGCCTTGACGGTCAGGCCCATGTTGGTCTTGGGCCTGGTGACGAAGAAGGCCTCGGCCGCATGAATGGCTCTCCACCAGCCGTAATGGCAGTAGCCCTTGTCGAACACATAGGTGAGGCCGGCCTCGATCTCGATCTGTCGGCCGATCTGGGCGTCGTTGACGTTGGCGTCGGTGATGTCGAGGATCTGCGGCAGATCGCGGCCGGGATCGTAGACGACATGGGCCTTCATGCCGCGGATGCGGCCGTTGGACTTGGCCCAATCGAACAGTTTTCCCAATGGGATGGGCGTCGAGTTCGATCAGGCGCAGCAGTTTCTTGGCCTCGGCCCGGGTCGAGCGGTCGGCGAGACCCGCGACCATCCCCAGGACTTCGGCGAAGGCTTCGACTGGCCGGCGGGCATTGGCGTCGGCAAGCGTCGAGCGGGCGATCGCCTCGCAGCGCAGATGATAATGGGCGTGGGCGTTGGCGTTCCAGCCGGATGCGAGCGCGCGCAGCGACGTCGCGCCGGTGAGCTGGGCGTGGATCAACACCATCAGGTGCTCCCAGCTGCGGAACGATTTGTCATAGGCGTCGGCGTTTCGGCGCTTGACGATCGCCTCGAACCGCCGCCGGTCGAGGGGTTCAACAAGTTGGCTGAAAATGGTCGGAGTAAAGCGCATGCCCCGCTCTCTTTTCTGAGTCTCTGCAACCAGAAAATACCAAGGAATCTCATCAAGTTCCCTGGTTTTGCGGGGCATGCGCTGCGACACGTTGAATCAGCCCTTACACTTCCCCGGACAGCCGTGCGCGGCGCGGGGAGAAGGCAGCGCGCAGCGCTGGATGGAGGGCCGGGCGATGGGGTTTTCGCCGCGCTTCAGCGCCCGTCGGCCGCCGTTTCGAACACCTCGACGGCTTGGGCGGCGTCGGGGTCGGAGAAGAATCCCGGGATCAGCTTCGGGTTGAAGGTGAAGGTGTCGAGCCCTTCGGCGGCCAGACGCACGATGTCGGCGGTGTCGCGCAGGGAGGCGACGAGGATCCGCATCGACGAGCCCTGCGCGCGGGCCGTCCGCGCCATCGTGGCGATCTCGCCGAAGCCGTCGTGGCCCGCGTCGTTCATGCGCCCCAGATAGGGCGCCGCGTAGTCCGCTCCGAGGGCGGTCGCGACCAGCGCCTGGGCGGCCGAATAGACCGCCGTCATGGTCAGGCGGACGCCCTCGCGACGGAGGGTCGCGGCCGCGGCGGCGCCCTCGACGGTCGTCGGGACCTTGACCACGATTTTCGGGTCGATCGCCGCCAGCGCGCGGCCATGCTCGACATAGAGGGTTCGCGTGCGGCCCCAGCTCTGGAGGTGGACTTCGCCGGCGCCGAGTTCGATCGCCTCGCGGGCGAGGCGCGCCAGGGCCGTCACCATGCACGGCACGCCGGCCGCCTTGAGCAGCGTCGGATTGGTCGTGACCCCGTGGAAGCATCCGAGCGGAAGCCATTGCGCCCATGCGGCGCGGTCGGCGGTGTCGATCAGGAATCGAAGGCCCGGGGCGGGCGAAGGCGCTGGCAATGGCACGGGGAGGCTCTTTTTTTGGCGCGAGGACGCGCAGGATGAGCCTTCCTACGCCGAACTTTATGGTCTGGCCAGCGTGCAAATGTACGCAGCAGAGTTGCCCGCCGCGAATGGGTTGGGGCCCGTCGGACAGCGCCGCCGCTCGGCGCGGGCGCCCATTTTGGCGGCCAGCCCAATGTTTTCAAGGCGTTGGGCGCATATTTTGACTCTGGTCGGGCTCCCGGAGGGCCGTTTGACGCAATTTAGCCGCATTTCAAGAGACTTCGGTCGCGCTAGGATTCAATATTATCAATGAGTTGCGATTAAATACTCATATCATGCATGAACTCAAGTCCGACCCAAACGGCCTATTTCGGAGTCCGTGTCGAGCCGGATGAGTTCGTCCGGCGACGAGCGGCCGGCGATGTCGATGAGGGCGAGCGCCCCCACCGCCGGCGCGTCTCGCCTCCGCTTGCGACCTTTACGGCGCCCGCCGGAGACGCACGTAGAGCGCGCCGGAGCCGCCATGAGCGCGGCCGGCCTCCTCGAACCCGAGCACGATCGAGCGCAGGTCCGGCTCGCGCAGCCAGTGCGGCGTCAGGCGGCGCAGGACGCCGCGCTCGTCGCCGAACAGCGGCTCGCCGAGCGGGCCGCCCTTGCCGGTCACGACAATCACCAGCTTCGCGCCGCGCGCCTGCGAATATCGCAAAAAGCCGCGCAGCGCCTGGTGCGCCTCGGACTGGTTCATGCCGTGCAGGTCGAGCGCGCCGTCGATCGCCCCGCGCCCGCGGGCGAGCTCGCGTTTCAGCCGCCGCTCGATCGGCGCAAGCGGCAACGGCCGGCCCCTGGCCGGCTTGCCTTCGGGCTGAGGCGCCGCGGACGCCTGCGGCGGGGAGGGCGCCTGGGGTTGAACCGGCTTTGCCGGCGCCGGCAGGCTGGCCCCTCGGCGGCGCGAGACGCTACGGGCGACCTCGGTCCAGAGCGCGATCTCCTCGTCGCTCAGACGTCTCAGGCGCAGGGGCCGGTGCTCGTTCACGGCTCGTCTCCGATGGGCAAGAGCACGGTTAGGGCGGCGCGATGGCGGATCGCGCCGGCGCGAGCGCCCAACGCGTCGCCGCTGCCGAAGAATAGGTCGGCGCGGGCCGGTCCGACAATCGCCGAGCCGGTGTCCTGGGCGATCATCAGCCGCCGAAAGGGCGTCGGCCCGTCGCCCGCCCACGGCAGTTCGGCCTCGATCCAGAACGGCAGGCCGTAGCTCCACAGCGTCCGGTCGACCGCGATCGAGCGCAGCGGCGTCAGCGGCACGCCGGCGCCGGCGACCGGCCCGAGCGCCGGATCGAAGTCCGTCACGAGGCGGAAGAAGACGAACGCGCGATTGCGGCGCATGAGCTCGAGGCCCGCTTCCCCTTCGCCGAGGCCCGCGCTGCGGAGCCAGGCCTTGAGGCTCGCGAGCGACATCGCCCGCTCGGGGATCGCCCCGGTCTCGATCAGGATGCGGCCGATCGAAGTGTAGGGTAGGCCGTTGCGGCCGTCATAGGCGAGCCGCGCCTGTCCGCCGTCGGGAAAGACGAGCTGCGCCGAGCCCTGGACCTGGATCAAAAAGGCCTCGACCGCGTCCCTGACCCACGCGACCGGATCGCGGCCGGCGCGTTCGATCGTCTCCCGGTCGTCATAGGGAGCGAGGCGCCCATCGGCGCCGCGGCGCGCGTTCGCGACGCCATCGGGAAAATCTCGAGGCGCCTCCCCCGGCGCCAGGGCGACGAGATCGGCCGGACGGGCGAGCAGCGGCCAGCCGAACGCGGCAGTCTCGACCCGGGAAGCCTCGACCACCGGCTCGTAATAGCCGGTCAGGAAGCCGCCGCTGTCCGCTTCCGCGACGATTCGCCAGGGGCGGAACCAGCGCTCGAAGAAGGCTCGCGCCTGCCGCTCCGAGCCGACCCCGCTCCCGAGCGCGGCGCCGGCCGCGGCTTTCAGCGCCGCCGAGGGGGGCCTCGCCGCCCGCCCTTCGGCCTGACCGGCCGCGAGCGCCTGGGCGGACACCGCAAAGCAGCGGAAGGCCTGAAGCGCGTCGTCGTCGGCGAAGCCCGCGAGGCCGTCGAAGGCGCCGGGCGCGAGCAGCGGCTGCCTGGGCGTCTCCGCGCTCAACGCTCCGACTGGGTTTCGGTCAGCCGCCAATTGGGGTCGCGCGAGCGCACGTCGCGCACGAAGGTCCACAGATCCAGGTGGTCGGCCACCTCTGTCGGCGAACCCTCGACGACCTCGCCGGCCTTGTCGCGCGTGACCGAGGCGAGCTTGGCGCCGAAGCGCACGGCGACCTGCGCCATCGACCCCACGAGTTCAGCCGTGGCGATCTTGGCGCTGTCGATCGACACGACGGTGGTGGTCATGGTGTGTCCCGCCGCCGAGCGCGCCTGGATCGCCGCGTCGAAATTGGCGAAGGCCTCGGGCGCCATCAGGCTCTGAAGGGTCCCCCGGTCGCCGGCGGCGAAAGCCCGGACGACCATCTCGTAGGCCGAGCGCGCGCCCGGGAGGAACAAGGGCGGCGCGAAAGTCCGGTCGACGGCGGCGATGGCGTCGAGTCCCTTCCAGGCGTCGGGCTCGGCGAAGCCTTGCCAGCGGTCCGGCGGGGGCGCAGCGGCCAGCGGGCCCGCGATGGCCGGCTCGGGCGGCGCGACGGTCGGCCCGACCGGACCGGGCGCCCGGCGCAGCGGCGCAAGGAGACCGCCGCCGGGCGGCCGCTCCCCATCGTTCCGCATTCCGAGCACCGACCGCAGCTTGTAGGCGACGAACAGGGCCACCAGCGCAAAGATGACGGTCGGAAGGTCAATATCCGGCATCGGCGTTCCAGTCTCTACTCGCCTTGGTCTCGCGGGGCCTCGCCTGCTCCCCATACCTAGTCGCTGAACGTCGTTTTGGCTAGGCGCGCCATGTCGCGGGCTTGCGTGGGGCCTTGCGCGGGAGGCCCGATTGGCTCCATGCCTGCCCCGGGACCGGATGCCATGAGACGAGAGGCGAACAGGCGTGACGAGCGGCTCTTTGGTCGGTGTGGCAGGCGCCGGGGCCTGGGGCGTGGCGCTGGCCAACGCCGCCGCCGCCGCCGGCTCGGCGGTCGTGCTGTGGGGCCGCAACGCCGAGGCGATGGCGGCGTTGGAGGAGACCCGGCTCAGCGACAAGCTGCCGGGCGTGCGTCTTGCCAAAGCCGTCGCGGCGACCGCCGAGGCGGATCGGCTCGCCGGCGCTGCGGCGATTCTGGTCGCGACGCCCGCACAGGCGACGCGCGAGGCCGCGGGCGCGCTCGCCCGGCTGCCCGGGACGGCGCCTCTGGTGACCTGCGCCAAGGGCATCGAGCGCGGCTCGCACGCCTTCATGACCGAGATTTTGCGCCAGGCCGCGCCTGCCCGCGCCGCGGCGATCCTGTCGGGGCCGTCGTTCGCCGCCGACGTCGCGGCCGGCCTGCCGACTGCGGTGACGCTCGCCTGCGCCGACGAGGCGCTCGCCCGCGCGCTCTGCCGCCTCCTGCATGGGCCGAACCTTCGCCTCTACCACTCGACCGACGTGCGCGGCGTCGAGATCGGCGGCGCGGCCAAGAACGTGCTGGCGATCGCCTGCGGGGTCGCCGCCGGACGCGGCCTCGGCGCGAGCGCGTCGGCGGCGCTGGTCGCCCGCGGCTTTGCCGAACTCAGTCGGTTCGGCGCCGCCTTCGGCGCCCGCAGCCAGACGCTGATGGGACTGTCGGGGCTCGGCGACCTGGTGCTCACCTGCTCGTCGCCCCAGTCGCGCAATTTCGCCTTCGGCCTGGCGCTGGGCCGCGGCCAAAGCGTGGCCGAGGCGCAGGCGGGCAGGCTCGCCGAGGGCGCCTTCACCGCCCTGGCGCTGAGCGAAATGGCGCGCGCGCGCGGCGTCGACATGCCGATCGCCGATTGCGTCGAGGCGCTGATCGAGGGGCGGCTCGACGTGGCAGGCGCCGTCGGCGCGCTGCTCGGCCGGCCGCCCAGGGGCGAGGAGTGACCGGGCGGCAAAGGATCAAAACTCAAACAAGCCGGACGGCGAAGACCGCCTCAGGCGGAGAGCGGGCCATCCCGGTTCCGCTGGCCCGGTTGAGGTCGCCGGTCTGGCAGGGTCGGTGGCGGCCCCTGGCCAACAAACAGTTTTTTACATTACCAGTAATGAAAGTGTATGGTTGTGACGCCTACTGCCTTGTAAAACCGCAATATTCGCGCGCGGCTCCTTAGACATACAATGTCAACTCGCGTGCCGAGTTGATTGACAGCCCTGTAGCAGACCGCTTCTATGGAGGAGATCTTGCTACAGGGAGAACAAAACATGCGAAATATGCTCACGCTGTTACCTTTTGCGGCCTTGACGCTTGCGGTCGGGGCGAGCCCGGCGACGGCGGATCTCGTGGGCGCCTCGTATGACTTCAGCGTGTCGTCGACAGGAACCGTGGACATCGTCTCCCAAAGCCCCAACGGCGGCTACACCGATCCCAGCGGTCCATTCTTCTGCATCGGACCGGCGAACGGTTGCGACGTGGGCTCAGGCGTGTCCAGCTTCCTCTCTTTTGCGGATGTCTCCAGTGGGTCTGCGACGATCACGTTCACGTTCTTTGGCAGCACTTTCGGGTCTACTGGCTCCTTCGCAGTTGATCTGAATAACTGGAGTCTTCCCAACGGCGAAAAAATTCTCGGCATAACCTACGGCTCCGGCAATTTTTCTCAGGGCGACTTCTCGAGCGTCTCCTTTAATGGCTCCGACGCCGTGTTTACGGGCACCTCAAATGGCGGCGGGTTCAGCGCCCTTGGCGGTCGAAGCGTCGTTTTTGACGTCACCTTGGGCACCGTTCCCGAGGCTTCGACCTGGGCAATGCTGCTCGCCGGCTTCGCGGGCCTCGGCCTTGCGGGCTCCCGCGCCTCGCGGAAGGCGGCTTCGATCGCGTAGTCTGACCGCCTCGGCAATTCGAAAGGCCGCGCGGACCGCGGCCTTTTCCTGACGCCAATGCATGCTATGGGCCGATAGCGGAATCCTCGCAGTGGGGGAGTCCTGGTTGCGCGCCCATTACTACGATGACGCTTTACTCAACCCCTAATTTTCTTGGCCTGGCCCCGCGCTGTGGCGGGTGCGGATCGCGGTCGGTGACGTGGCGCGCCATGCGGGAGGCCAGGGGACGAGGGCGCCGTGTTGATGTGCGCCCCGCCCTTCGCGGGCTTCCCCGCGCGGGGCGGAGAACCTCTGAAAGCCCCCTAAGCGCAGGAAGCGCCAGGTGGGAATTCCCTGAGCGCGGCTTGGACCCGACGGTTCGGCGACGCCTTCGGCGCCCGTAGCCGGACGCTGATGGGACTCTCGGGCTCGGCGACCTGGCGCTGACCTGCGCGTCGGCCCAGTTGCGCAATTTCGCCTTCGGCTTCTCGCTGGGCCGCGCCAAAGCGCCGCCGACGCGCAGGCATGGAGGCTCGCCGAGGGCGCATTCGCCGCCCTGGCGCTGATCGAAACGGCGCGCGCGCCGCGCCGACATGCCGATCGCCGATTGCGTCGAGGCGCTGATCGAGGGGAGGCTCGACGTGGCCGGCGCCGTGGCGGCCCTGCTCGGCCGGCCGCCCAGGGGCGAGGAGTGATCGGGCGCCGATCCGGCTAACGCAGATGCCCACTCGATAGTGACGGAATAGTGATTGACCGGCGCCGAACGCCGACACCGTATCAGCGGTGCATGGCTTGAAAGGCGACCGTGACCAAGGCGCCGACAGACCTCGCAAAGAGCGGATCGCAAGGCGCGGGCTTTCGACGGCCGCGGGACGCGCGGTTCAAATCGACTCCTTGCTGCAGTTGCCGTTCGGCGCCGGCACGGCGGAGTTGCGCCGGTTCCATCGGCTCGATATCGCTTCATTACACGATGGGAATGCGACGCGCTGCTGCCGTTTCTTCTGTGAAGGCGCGCGCAAATGGTCGCCGTCGGCGATATCGATGTCCGGCTTGCGAATTGACCAATATCAACCAATCAATGCTGGGTTTGTGATACCAGGAACGGTGGGAACGGCCTCTCCTTACGAGGGAGAACGAACGTGGCGCGCAAAATCCCCTCCTTTCAAAACGCCCCCCCGATCTGGACCGAACCCAACAGGGTCAGTCTGTACGAGGAGTTGGCGCCGCCGTGGAGACTTGGATCGGCTGATCCCACGCCCCCTGTCGATTGGGACCGCGCAATTTTCGGTGACCTGAAGCGTCCTCACGTCGCGAGCTTACATCACTCGAAACACGTTCAGAAGCATACCGCATGATCGGCAGGGCCCTGCAATGAAGCTTTGGCGTATGCCGCCGCGCGGAAGCGTCGTGGGAGAACGCTCATTTTCTGGCCGGAGCCGCTCCGCGCAATTACCGAACATGCGCCGGCGACATGGTGAGCGGCGACTTCATCTCGTCGCTGCTGTTCCAGGCCAGGCCGATACGGACCGAGAGGACCAGAAAGCTGAAGTCGGCGCCACGAGTGAGGTGCAGAAAAGGCCGTTGTTCCCGGCGGGTCCTTCTCGTTGTTGCGGCGTTATCGCCAGGATTTGGCGGACAATTGACGAGAATCAGCACCAGTCGTCCCGGAGTCGAATAGGTTTGTTCAAAGGAAAGGCGTAGCGCGCGCAAAACCGAAGAGCAGTGGAACGCAGGCGCCCCGACGCGTTGAGCGCCACGGACATGAACTGAGGGAGAACGAAAGGCAGCAGAAAAGGAGGCTGACGATGAAACGTCACCGTCTGTTGAAGGTCGCCGCCATCGCCGTTCTGGCGAGCGTGTTCCTGTCCGCGACCGTATCGAAGTCGATAGCCCAGCAATATGACGCGACGTGGACTTGCTACGACGTGGGTGTTAGCGCGCCCGAACCGCTCAGCGCCCAGCCGGGCCCCGTGATGATGGTCAACGACTACCTCTGCGTCGCGACCTCGGGTCCCATGACCGGCGGCGTGGACACCGGACGGGCCGTCTCCGTG
Organism: uncultured Alphaproteobacteria bacterium; assembly: GCA_963816065.1. Lineage (GTDB taxonomy): Bacteria > Pseudomonadota > Alphaproteobacteria > Rhizobiales > Beijerinckiaceae > Roseiarcus. The sequence goes on from CAWFJG010000030.1 coordinate 241,738, forward strand.
CTCGACAAGTCCGGCGGGAAGCTCGCGACGGGAACCGGCGTCATTCGCAAGCCGGACGGAACCGCCATATACGTGATGACCGACCAGAAGCTGGAGTTTATGATGAGCGACGGCAAAGTCGTCGGGGTCACAACGACAGGCCACGGCCGCTACGTCCTGGCCGAAGGCTCAGCGTCGTCGCTGTCGGGAAAGACCTTCACGATCGACACCAAAACGACCGGACCGCATCAATTCGTCGTGAACGAAAAATTTGAGTGAGAACGGGACGGGCCGGATTTGCCCAACAGGCTGGCGCTTGCGCCGCTCGCCATAAGGGGAACAGAACGGCGCGAGCGCCTCGCAAAGAGCGAGGAGGTTCCCAGGAAACGTCATCTACCAGTTACGGTCGCCGCAACGCTGGCCGGCGCATCTGCGCTGATCTTGACGGTGCGGGCGGCAGAAATGGATTACAGGCGCCAGTCCCGCCAAACAACGCGTGCGCACAAGTACGGCGGAAAGGTTGCTCAAAGCGAGGGATCGGGCGCGGCGGAGGGGCAATCGGATGCGCCTCGACGCGTTGGTTGCGCCAACGATGCGTGGTCAGAGCAACGGCCCACACCCCATCCGACGTTTCGCGCCACCTTCCCCAGCCGAGCTGGGGAAGAAGGGCAGGGGGTGCTTCAGTTTGATCGAAAACCGCTCTGGCCGGACAGGCACGGAATTCATCGGGCGCCGCTACCGCAGCGAGCGGTTGATCGCAGACAGCGCCTTCGAACCCGGGCAGAGTTCGGTCTCGGCCAGTTCGTTGAGCGGGCGGGTCGTGGTGTTCAGCGTGCCGTGCAGGTCCTCGACGTCCTCCTCCAGATAGAGGAGGCCGGTCGGGATCTCGCCGGTCGTGCGGCGCCTCTCGAGCAACGTCAGCGCCGCGGCGCGGTCGCCGATGTCATGGCTCGAGTCGAGCTTGCGCAGGACGATGGTCGCGCCGTCGTGCAGCGTCACGGCCTGAACCGCGCCCTCGGCGTAGTCGACCTCGATCGCCTCCTTGCCGTCGATGAAGTCGAGCGCGCTGACGGCGATGTTGTGCTCGCGCACATAGTCGTAGCTCTTGGTCGAGCCTTCGTGGTTGTTGAAGGTGACGCACGGCGAGATCACGTCGATGAAGGCCGCGCCGCGATGCTCGAACGCCGCCTTGATCAGCGGCACGAGCTGCGCCTTGTCGCCGGAGAAACTGCGCGCGACGAAGGTCGCGCCGACCTCGATGGCGACGGCGGCGAGGTCGATCGGCGCGTCGGCCGCGCGCGCGCCCTTCTTGCTCTTCGAGCCGCGGTCGGCGGTGGCGGAGAACTGGCCCTTCGTCAGTCCGTACACGCCGTTGTTCTCGACGATGTAGACCATGTTGACGCCGCGGCGCATCACGTGGGCGAACTGCCCGAAGCCGATCGAGGCGGTGTCGCCGTCGCCGGAAACGCCGAGATAGATCAGGTCGCGGTTGGCGAGATTGGCGCCGGTCAGCACCGAGGGCATGCGGCCGTGCACCGAGTTGAAGCCGTGGCTCTGGCCGAGCATGTAGGTCGGCGTCTTCGACGAGCAGCCGATGCCGCTGAGCTTGGCGATGCGATGGGGGGGCAGGGCGAGCTCGAAGCAGGCGTGCAGGATCGCGGCGGTGATCGAGTCGTGGCCGCAGCCGGCGCAGAGCGTCGACATCGAGCCTTCGTAGTCGCGATGGGTGAAGCCGAGCGCGTTGACTGCGATCGAGGGATGATGAAACTTCGGCTTGGCGAGGTAGGTCATTCGGCGGCCTCGAGGGATTGCGACGCGGCCGGCTCCTGCAAGCGCGTGGCGATTTCGCGAAAGATGTAGCGGGCCGAAGTCGGCATGCCGTTGTAATGCAGGATCGGCGTCCAGCGGTCGGTCGCGACGCCGAGATCGGTTGAAATCAGGGTGCGCATCTGGGCGTCGCGGTTCTGCTCGACGACAAAGATCCGATCGTGGCCCTCGATGAACTCGAGCACCTCGCGGGCGAGCGGAAACGCCCGGATGCGCAAGGCGTCGACATGGATACCCTCGCGCTCCAGCAGGCGTTGCGCCTCGTCCATCGAGGCCGCGGTCGAACCGTAATGGAGAACGCCGATCCGGGTCGGCTTCGTCGCCGGCGCGAGGACCGGCCGCGGCAGCAGACGGCGCGCGGTCTCGAACTTGTGCTCGAGCCGCTCCATGTTGTCGATATAGGGCAGGCCCTCCTCGGTGTAGCGGGCGAAGCGGTCGCGGCTGGTGCCGCGCGTGAAATAGGCGCCGCGCGTCGGATGGCCGCCGGGAAGCGTGCGATAGGGAATTCCATCGCCATCGACGTCGTCGTAGCGCCCGAAGTTCGGCGCTTCTTCGAGTTGCTCGAACGACAGAACCTTGCCGCGGTCGTAGGTCCGGGCGTCGTCCCATTGGAACGGCGCGCAAAGGTGGGAATTCATGCCGATGTCGAGATCGAGCATGACGAACACCGGCGTCTGCAGCCGCTCGGCGAGATCGAACGCGTCGGCGGCGAAGGTGAACGCCTCGTTGGGCCCATCGGGAATGAGCAGCGCGTGCTTGGTGTCGCCGTGCGACGCGAAGGCGCAGGACAGGAGATCCGACTGCTGCGTCCGGGTCGGCATGCCGGTCGACGGGCCGCCGCGCTGGACGTCGAACACGACCACCGGAATTTCGGCGAAATAGGCGAGGCCGAAAAACTCCTGCATCAGCGAAATCCCGGGTCCCGAGGTCGCGGTGAAGGCGCGCGCCCCGTTCCAGCCCGCGCCGACCGCCATGCCGATGGCGGCGATCTCGTCCTCGGCCTGGACGATGGCGTAGTTTCTCTTGCCCGCGGCGTCGAGGCGGTGGCGCGAGCACAGGCGTTCAAACGCCTCGGCGAGCGACGTCGACGGCGTGATCGGATACCAGGCGCAAACCGTCGCGCCGCCGTAGACCGCGCCGAGCGCCGCGGCGAAATTGCCCTCGACGAGAATACGGTCGCCGACCGCCTCGCTGCGCCGGACACGCACGCCGAGCGGGCAGGCGAAGCGCGCCATCGCCTCGCTATGGCCGATCCGCAATGCGCGCTGGTTGGCCTCGATCAGCTTGTCCTTGCCCTTGAACCGTTCCGCCGTCAGCGTCTCCATGACGTCGAGGTCGATATCGAGCAGCGCCGCGAGCGCGCCGACATAGACGATGTTGCGATAGAGCTGGCGCTGTCTCGGCTCCGGATACTCGGCGGCGCAGATCTCGGTGAGCGGCATCCCGAGCATGACGATGTCGTCGCGACGCGTCAACGCCGAGAGCGGGCGGGTCGAATCGTAGAAGAGGTAGCCGCCGGGGTCGAGCGCGGCGACGTCCTGGGCGAAAGTCTGGGCGTTCATCGCCACCAGGATGTCGGCGCCGCCGCGCGCGCCGAGCCATCCGTCCTCGCTCACCCTGACCTCGTACCAGGTCGGCAGGCCCTGGATGTTGGAGGGGAAGATATTGCGGGGCGCGATCGGCACGCCCATGCGCAGGATCGACCGCGCAAACAGCAGATTGGCGCTGGCCGAGCCCGAGCCGTTCACATTGGCGAAGCGAATGACGAAATCGTTGACCGCCTCTATCGGCATGTGTGTTGTCCCGCTTGAGCCGTTTCGATGTAGGATTTCTGCATGTCCCACGCCCCGGTCGGACAGCGCTCGGCGCACAGGCCGCAGTGGAGACACAGGTCCTCGTCCTTGACCATGACGCGCAGGCTCTTGACCGGCTCGGACACGAGAATGGCCTGATCGAGATTGGCGGCCGGCGCCATCAGCGACAGGCGCAATTCGGGTTCGGGCGCGTTCGCCACGAACGAGATGCAGTCGATCGGGCAGACGTCGACGCACGCGTCGCATTCGATGCAGGCGGGGGCCGAGAATACGGTCTGGACGTCGCAATTCAGGCAGCGCCTCGCCTCGCCGAGCGCCTGCTGGAGGGTGAAGCCGAGTTCGACCTCGGTGCTCAGGTTGCGCAGCGCCGCCGCCCGCTCGACCTGCGGCACGACGAAGCGGCGATCGAGGGTGATCGCGCTGTCGTAGGACCAGTCGTGAATGCCCATCTTCTGGCTGACGAGATTGATGGTCGGCGGAGGCCGGACCCGGGGGCTTTCGCCCCGGCAGAAGGCGTCGATCGAGATCGCGGCCTCGTGGCCGTGCGCGACCGCGGTGATGATGTTCTTCGGCCCGAAGGCCGCGTCGCCGCCGAAGAACACGTTCGGCAGGCTCGAGGCGAAGGTGACGGGGTCGACCAACGGCATGCCGCCGTCGTTGAAGGCGATGCCGAGACCGGTCTCGATCCAGGGAAAGGCGTTCTCCTGGCCGACCGCGATCAGGACGTCGTCGCACGGGATATGCACGTCGGCCTCGCCGGTCGGAATGAGCTTGCGGCGGCCGCGCGCGTCCGTCTCGGGCTTCACCTTCTCGAACAGGACGCCGGTGAGCCGGCCGGAATTCATGGGTGAAGGCCTTGGGGACGAGGTAGTTGAGGATTTCGACGCCCTCGTGGCCCGCGTCCTCCTTTTCCCAGGGCGAGGCCTTCATCTCGGCGAAACCCGAGCGCACGATGACCTTGACCTCGGCGCCGCCGAGCCGCAGGGCGGTGCGGCAGCAGTCCATCGCCGTGTTGCCGCCGCCGAGCACCACCACGCGCTTGCCGATCGCATGGGTATGGCCGAAGAACACGCTCGCCAGCCACTCGATGCCGACGCGGATGTTGCGCGACGCCTCGCCGCGGCCGGGGATCACGAGGTCCCGCCCGTGCGGCGCGCCGCAGCCGACGAAGATCGCGTCATAGCCCTCCCTGAGGAGCGCCTTCATGCTCGTGATGCGGCGGGAGGCGACGAAGCTCCCGCCGGTCGAGAGCGCATATCCGACCTCCTCGTCGATCACCTCGTCGGGCAGGCGGAATTTGGGGATCTGGCTGCGCATCATGCCGCCGGCGCGCGAATCCGAGTCGAACACCACGACCTCGTAGCCGATCGCGGCGAGGTCGCGGGCGACGGTCAGCGAGGCGGGGCCGCCCCCCACGCAGGCGATCCGCTTGCCGTTGCGCGCGTCGGGCGCCTTGGGCAGCAGGCCGGCGATGTCGTCCTTGCGATCTGCGGCGACGCGCTTCAGCCGGCAGATGGCGACCGGCTGCTCCTCGAGCCGCCCGCGCCGGCAGGCCGGCTCGCACGGGCGGTCGCAAGTCCGGCCGAGGATTCCGGGGAAGACATTCGACTTCCAGTTGATCAGATAGGCGCCCTGGTAGTCGCCCTGGGCGATGCGGCGGATGTATTCCGGGACCGGCGTATGCGCGGGACAGGCCCACTGGCAATCGACGAACTCGGTGGTAGTACTCCGGATGCTTGACGTCAGTCGCCCGCAAGACGGCATATCCTCCTCTTCGCCCCGATCCCGGGGTCTCATTGACGTCACCTTATGACAATTCTCGGGCAAGCGGGTTAAAAAGCGCTTGCGAAATGGATTGTCGGCGCCAAATCGGCCGCAGCGCGCGCGCAAGATCTCCCGGGGAGGTCGAATGCCGCAACCCCTTCCGTCTTTGTCACGATCGGCATAAAAGCGCGCCAACCCTGACTTTCCCCCATTCGCGCCGGCGCCCGGCGCCGGAGAGCGTTCATGACCAAGCCGCGTACGTTGTATGACAAGATCTGGGACGACCATGTCATCGAAACGGCGGGCGGATCGAGCCTCATCTACATCGACCGCCATCTGGTCCACGAGGTGACGAGCCCGCAGGCGTTCGAAGGCTTGCGGATGGCCGGCCGCAAGGTGCGCGCGCCCGAAAAGACGCTCGCCGTCGTCGACCACAACATCCAGACGACCGACCGCAGCCAGGGCATCGCCGATCCCGAGAGCCGCCAGCAGGTCGAGACGCTGGCCGCCAACGCCAAGGAATTCGGCATCGAATATTACGACGAGTTCGACCGCCGCCAGGGCGTCGTCCACATCATCGGGCCGGAGCAGGGTTTTACCCTGCCGGGCACGACGATCGTCTGCGGCGACAGCCACACCTCGACCCACGGCGCCTTCGGCGCGCTCGCGCATGGCATCGGCACCTCCGAGGTCGAGCATGTGCTGGCGACCCAGACGCTGATCCAGTCCAAGGCGAAAAACATGCGGGTCCGCGTCGACGGGACGCTGCCCGAAGGCGTCACCGCCAAGGACATCATTCTCGCCGTCATCGGCGAGATCGGCACGGCGGGCGGCACCGGCCACGTCATCGAATATTGCGGCCCGGCGATCGAGGCGCTGTCGATGGAAGGCCGCATGACGGTCTGCAACATGTCGATCGAGGGCGGCGCGCGCGCCGGAATGGTCGCGCCGGACGCCAAGACCTTCGCCTATCTGAAGGACCGGCCGAAGTCGCCGAAGGGGCCCCTGTGGGATCAGGCGGTCGCCTACTGGGAGACTCTGCGCACCGACGACGGCGCGCACTTCGACGCCGAAGTGCGGCTGAACGCCTCCGAACTGCCGCCGATCGTCACCTGGGGCACCAGCCCGCAGGACGTGGCGACGATCGCCGGCGCCGTGCCGCGCGTCGAGGACGCCGCGACCGAGCAGAAGCGCGCCTCGATCCAGCGGGCGCTCGACTACATGGGCCTCAAGGGCGGCGAGAAGATCGCCGAGCTCGCCATCGACCGCGTCTTCATCGGCTCGTGCACCAACGGCCGCATCGAGGACCTGCGCGCGGCGGCGAAGATCGCCGAGGGGCGGAAGGTGAGCGAGCGCGTCAACGCCATGGTCGTGCCGGGCTCGGGCCTGGTCAAGGCGCAGGCCGAGGCCGAGGGGCTCGACAAGATCTTCCTCGCCGCCGGCTTCGAGTGGCGCGAGCCCGGTTGCTCGATGTGCCTCGCCATGAACCCGGACAAGCTCTTGCCCGGCGAGCGCTGCGCCTCGACCTCGAACCGCAATTTCGAGGGCCGCCAGGGCTACAAGGGCCGCACGCATCTCGTCTCGCCGGCGATGGCCGCGGCGGCGGCGATCGCGGGGCGGTTCGTCGACGTGAGGACGTGGCGGTAGGGCGTTCGCGCCGGTCCGCCCTGCAGGTCAGCGATCTGCCAGCGATCGCGGGGCGATTTGGCGCTATGCGGGACTGGCGGCAGGCGTCCTCGCGGGCGCCCGCCTGAGCCTCTACAGCGCCCTGGTCGACATGACCTCGACGCCGTCGAGGTCGTTCGTGGCCGAAAGAAGCGCGAGCGCCTCGCTGACCACGTTGCGCATTTCGGGGCCGTCCGCTTCGCAACTGGTGTCCACGACGAGCCAGGTCTCGGCGTCGCCGGACTTTTTCAGGCGGGTGATCGTGGTCTCGCTGATCACGCTGTCGTGTGTGAGCCGTCGTAGCATCGGAATTCCCTCCCGTCCGCCGCGTGAGCATTTGTGCGGCGTTCATTCAAAGCGTACATGAAATTCGGGCTGCGCCTAGTGGCCCGCTTCGCCCAGAAGCCGCTGAACCTCGTTGCGCCCGCAAACGCCGGCCGGGGCGCGGGGGCCACTTCAGTTGGCGCCGATCTGCTCGAGCCGCGCCGCGGCTCTCAATCTCCGCGTGCACGAAAACCAGAGGGAGCCGCGCGTGCGATTTCCAGCGATATATCGCAGCGTTGGTGCGCCGCGACGAGCCTGATCGCGGGCGTCGACGCGTCGCCCGGCGCGCCAATTTCCGAGTCTAAACCCTAAGCCACCTCTGACGGCGAGGTTTCCTGAAGCTGCTTCTTGTAAGCGGTCAGGATCGAGGGGATGAGCCCGGGAAAGCGCTGCTCGAGCTCGTCGCAACGCGAGATATTGTGCATCTCCACGCCCCGGCGCTCGGACCGAATGAGCCCCGCCTCGCGCAAAGCGTTGAAATGCTGCGACAAGGTCGATTTCGGGATGGCCCGGCTGCTGATTTGCGCGAACGCCGTGCAGTTTTGCGGACATTGCGAGAACGCAATGTTGGCGAAGATGGCCGCCCGTGTCGGATCGGACAGGGCGTGGAAAATGCCCTCCAGCGTGATCGCGTGCAGCGGAGGGTGAAAGATCGGCTTCATGACGTCCATCATATACGCCTCTTGACATAGAGTTCCATAGTCCCAAACTAATGAACTATTGAGTTGTCAAGCAGGAGTGCAATCCGCCATGAGCAAACTCTCCGGAAAAGTCGCAATCGTGACCGGCGCCTCGAAGGGCATCGGCGCCGCCGTCGCGAAGTCGCTGGCCGCCATGGGCGCGAGCGTCGTCGTCAACTACGCCTCAAGCAAGGAAGGGGCCTACAAAGTCGTCGAGGCCATCACCGCCGCCGGCGGCAAGGCCGTCGCGGTCAAAGGCGATGTATCCAAAGCGGCCGACGCCCACGCCGTCGTCGAAGCCGCGATCAAGAATTATGGCCGTCTCGATGTGCTGGTCAACAATGCCGGCGTCTACGACATGAAACCGCTCGCAGACATCACTGAGGAGCATTTTCACGCAATATTCGACATCGACGTGTTGGGCCTGCTGCTGATCAGCAAGGAAGCCGCCAAGCATCTCGGTCAGGGCGGCAGTATCGTCAATATCGGGTCGGCTGTCTCGCGCATCACGCCGCCCAGCTCGGCGGTCTACACCGCCGCGAAGGGCGCGGTCGACGCCATCACCGGCGTGCTGTCGCGCGAACTCGGGCCCAAGGGCGTCCGCGTGAATTCCGTCAATCCCGGCATGGTCGAGACCGAGGGTTCGCGCAGCGCGGGCTTCATCGGCTCGAGCTTCCAGGATTGGGCCGTCGCCCAGACGCCGCTCGGACGTATCGGCCAGCCTCAGGACATCGCCTCGGTGGCCGCGTTCCTGGCGACAGAAGACGCTGGGTGGCTCACTGGCCAGCAGTTGATCGCCAGCGGCGGCATGCAGTAAAGCAGTCGCCGCAGCGCGAGGGAGCGGCGAGAAACGCCAGACCATCATTGAGAACCAGGCGGCGTGAGGGGCGGACGTAAGCCAGTCAGCGCTTTGGCGTCCTGGACTCTGCGCCGCCAGAGGCGAAGCGCCTGCTCGAACAGAACCGCCGTCGTCTCGACCACGAGCACGGCTACGAATATGCCGAGCCCATCACAGACCCAATGGGGCGCATGTGCGAAGCGGTCGGACGCCGCCGCCTCCAGCGGCAGGCTGAGTGCGTGGGCGATGCACGCGCGGAAGTAAGCCGCGAGCAGGAGGGTGAGAAAGCGTGCGACCATCGAAACCTCGGGAGTTAGTTTGATGGTCGAGTCCATTAGCGCCGAACCCGCGGACCTCGGCAACCGCTGAGTTCGCTAACGGAAGCTGGCCAGTCGCCTGCGGGGCGCCGAACCGGCGTCTCCCGAGTCGCACAGTGGTCGCGACAGGTCGCCGAGCGGTTGCCGATGGGTCGCTGGCGCAAAACGGACGGCGCGCTAAAGTGCCTTCTTTTCTTCGTTGCTTTGTTGGGATCAATGCTATGCCCGCCAAGCCGGCCAACAGGACAACCCGCGAGAAAGCGGAGGAAATTCACTGTCTTAAGGAAAAGCTGGCGGAACTCGACAGGACGCTGGCCCTGATCGAGAAAAAGGCCAGCCTGACAAAGCAAGCATTGAAGTCGCCGGCTAATCGGGGCGCGATGACGCCCGGGTTGCAGACAAAAATTGCGGACGCCTATGGCTTCTCGATTTCGAGCCCTGCCTGGCGCGACCGTTTCGCGACGGCGAACACGCAGCTAAGAGACCGTAAGGACACGATCGAGCGTTTTCAGGCCTATCTGCGAGTGCTGCGCGGCGGGCGGATGAAGATGGTCGCCGCACAGCCGAAGCCCACCGTCAGCCCCAGGTTTGCAAAGGTGCACGTCGACAGTCTGGAGGGCAGCCAGTTTCCGCGAAAGCCCGAGGATCCGATCAAGCTCACCGACGAGGGGGAATTCGAGCCGCGCGACATCGGGGCAGGCATCCTCGTCGGCGTCTCCTACTTTGAATTGGAGATGTCCTTGCCGAAGCGCGAAGGCGTCGTGATGAGGCGGCGGGAGACGCAGCGGCGGGGAAATAGCATCTCGGTGGCAACGCGCGGTACGCCGGATGCGCCGTGGTTCGAGTTCAGGACCGAAGCGCAGTGGTTTCGCGGCCATTGGGCCGGGGGTGAAGAGTTGGGCGAGTGTCACGGCCTCATGCTTGGCGACAGGATCGAGGTCGTGACGAAAGCGCCGATGAGCGACATCGGCCTTGCAGACGACGTCGAGCCTTTGGATCACCCCTGGAAAGACCGCTTGCGCGAAATCCTGGCGAAGCGCGAAGCGCTGGGCGAAGGCGACGACGAGGGCTGGGTTATCCTCTGCCGGCAGACTCTTCGAACTCAAGGAGGACTCGTGATCGACGGGCCAACGACCCACGAAGAGACCCTTTCGGCGCGGCTCCAACGGCTCGCCGCCATGCCGGTTGAGACTTTTCGCGCCATGGTCGAGGCCGTCGGGCTCACGCCGGAGCGAGACCTGCGGTTTCAGAATCTCTCCGGCTGTCCGCTCGATGGACAGGACCTTTCGGGATTTGATTTCACCGGAGCCGACCTCAGCGGTTCTACGTTCGCCCGTGCGACCCTAGCCGGCAAAATCGTGAAGAACCGGGAAATCGCCGGCGCCGTGTTCGACCTCGCCGACGTCAGCCTCGCCGCCCTCAGCGAGGCGGCCGATTTCGACGCTTGGCTGAAGGGCGATCTGAAGCGGCCCGCCAACGCCCGGCGCAAGGTCAACCCCGCGCGCCTGCCCGACCTCGCGCGGTTCCGCGAGGCGCCGTTCGCGCCCGAAATGGTCGTTATTCCCGCGGGCGAGTATTGGATGGGGTCGGACGAATTGGACGACGAGGCCTACGAGGACGAAAAGGGCCCGGACGGGAAAAAGCGGAGGATGGTTATCCCCGAGCGGTTCGCGCTCGGCAAATATCCGGTCACGTTCGAGGAGTATCTGCTGTTCTGCGAGTTGGCGAACCGCAAGCCGCCGCCGGACGAGGGCTGGGCCGGCAAGCGGCGGCCGGTCATCAACGTGAGCTGGAACGACGCCAACGCCTACGCCGCGTGGCTTAACGAGCGGCTGGGCGCCGAGTTTTATTCGCTTCCAGGCGAAGTACAATGGGAACGCGCCTGCCGCGCCGGGACCCCCACGCGGCGCTGGTGGGGCGACGCCTGGGATCCGTCGCGCGCCAATGGCGCTCGGTCGTTCGAAGGCGGCCGCACGTCGCCGGTCGGTCATTATGGCGAAAAAGGCGAAAACAACTTCAAGCTCAGCGATATGATCGGAAACGTCTGGGAATGGTGCGCTGACGTTTGGACAAAGAATCTGTCCGACCTGCCCGCGGACGGCCGCCCCTACCAGCCCGCGCTGAAGCGTAGCCGCAGTTATAAAAAACAGAATAACGATGTTAATTCGCCCGACCGGGCGCTGCGCGGCGGTGCGTGGAACAGCGTCCCCAGGAACCTCCGCTCCGCGATCCGCAGCAGGAACCACCCCGGCAATCGCAACAACGACGTCGGCTTCCGCCTCTCCAGGACGCTTTTAAATCCTGATTCCTTACGTCTTTACTTCCTTGGGGTCCGGGGCGAAGCCCCGGCAGATTTCTTTTTGACTTTTGCACAGGCGCCGAGGACCAAACGGATTGCCCGACGGGCTCGCCGAGCCCGAGCAGGCGTCATGTCTATATGGGACGGGAATCAGAGTTGTGGCGCATGTCGGACCGGCGGACCGAACGACAAGTCCGTCGCTCGAAGCTATGAATGGTTTCATACGGTGGCTGATCCCCACGATCGAGAAATTCCCGAAAAGCCAGAAATTCCTGCTCGGCGACCGCATCCAATCGACGGCGCTCGGCGTGCTGGAGCGGCTGATCGAGGCGACCTACAGCAAGCCGAGACAGGCACATCTGCAAGGCGCAAATCTCGGCGTCGAGAAGCTCCGGCACCTCATCCGCATCGCGGTGGACTTGCACTATCTCGACCTGAACCGTTACGAGCACGCGGCGCGCTCGCTCGACGAAGTGGGGCGGCTGATTGGCGGCTGGGCGAAGCATGACCGCGCGCAAGCCCCTGCTTGAAGCGGACGCCTTCGAGCGAATGACGAGCTTTCGGTCGCTGAGGGCGGCGGCGCTGCGGGCAGCGCGGGGCAAGCGCAAGGGCCTCTCCGCCGCGACGTTCCTCGCCGATCTCGAAACCGAATGCCTCCGGCTGGAGCGCGAATTGCGCAACGGTTCATGGCGCCCCGGTCCCTATGTCGCGTTCGAAATCCAGGAGCCGAAACGGCGCATGCGTTTCCGCCGCGGCCTTTCGCGACCGCGTGGTGCATCACGCGCTCTGCGAAACGATCGCGCCGACTTTCGAACGTGGCTTCATTTTCGAATTCCTATGCGAACCGTGAGGGCAAGGGGACCCACGCGGCGATCGACCGCTACGAGCGTTTTTCGCGCGCCTCGGCGCACGTTCTGCGCTGCGACATCTTCCGCTATTTTCCCGCCATCGATCACCAGATCCTCGAACGCGACCTGCGAAGGCGAGTATCGGAACCGCGTTTGCTCGCGGTCGCCGATGCGATCGTCGACGGCTCCAACGCGCAAGAGCAGGTCGAAGTCTTCTTCCCCGGCGACGATCTGCTTGCGCCGATCGAGAGGCGTCGGGGACTGCCGATCGGGAATTTGACGAGCCAATGGTTCGCCAATGTCTATCTCGACCCGCTCGACCATTTCATCAAGGAAAGGCTGCTCGCGAAGCGCTATCTGCGATACGTCGACGACTTCGCGCTGTTCCACGACGATGTCGCTGTCCTGGAGGACTGGCGCGACCGTATCGCCACATTTCTGATTGGCAGGCGGCTCCTCCTGCACCCGCGCAAGACGTCGATCGTGTCCCACCGCCGAGCCTGCCCTATTCCTCGGCATCGTCCTGTGCGGCGATGGCGGCCGGCGGTTGCCCGACGAGAACGTCGCGCGGTTTCGCGGACGGTTTCGCGCCATGCGCGACCGCGTCTCCACCGGCGCGGCGCGGGCCAGCGACTATCAGCCAAATCTCGCAGCGTGGAGCGCGCATGCCGCGCAGGCGCATGCCGGTCGCCTGCGCGAAACCCTCTTCCGCGGTTGGCCGCCCAGCGAGCCGCCGAAGCCTGAAGGCCCCAAACGCCCGACCGGGCGCTGCGCGGCGGTGCTTGGAACAACAACCCCAGGAACCTCCGCTCCGCGATCCGCAACAGGAACCACCCCGACAATCGCAACAACAACGTCGGCTTCCGCCTCTCCAGTACGCTCCCATAAGGCCCGAGCCGCGGCGTTCAAGGACGCCGCGGGCGCGCCGGGAAGCGTCCAGGGCCTTCATGAGAGAGTAGCCTCCGCCCGGCGTTGGCCTTAAAAGGCCGTCGGCGCGGGGGCGGTTCAGGGGCAGTCCCATGAAATCGGCGCGGTCCTCATCGACGAAAGCGAGATCGTCAAGTCGTTCGTCCGCGCCTCGGGGCCCGGCGGGCAGAATGTCAACAAGGTGGCGAGCGCGGTCGAACTGCGCTTCGACGCGCGGCGCAGCCCGAGCCTGCCCGACGACGTGGCGACGAGGCTGATCCGGCTTGCCGGGCAGCGGGCGACGCAGGACGGGGTGATCGTCATCTTCGCGCAGCGCTTTTCCAGCCAGCCGCGCAACCGCGAGGACGCGCGCGCCCGGCTTCAGGCGCTGGTGATGCAGGCGCAGGAGCGCGAGAAGCCGCGCCGCCCGACCCGTCCGACCCGGGCCTCGCAGGTGCGCCGCCTCGACGAAAAGAGCCGCCGGGGTTCGATCAAGGCCATGCGGGGCAGGACGGAGACGGATTAGACACGGGGAATGCGGGGTCCCGGCCACGCCTTGCAACCTGGCCGGACCGGACTCGCGCTCCGTCTTCATCCGCCTGATCTTGACCTGATCCGAGCCTGTTAACTGCCTGTTCCGTGCCTGTTCCGTGCCTGTTAAGGCGCCTGTTCCGCACCTGCAACCGGCGGATTGTAACCTGGCAACGACATGAAATTTCATGGATTTTTGGAAGGGTCGTCCGACCGCGGGGTTAAGAGCGCCTGCTAGCAGGCTACTCGAACTCGTCGGCGGCCCTTGCCCCGCGGCCACGAGACCGTCCATGTTCCGGCGGACACAAGCGACCTCCCGCCACAGGATGCGAGCCCGACATGACCGTTTCCTCGACCCATTCCCCGACCCTCGACGCCGTCGTCGCCGCCCATGCCGGGCTGCGCGCTCGCCATCCGCTCGTTCAGGCGCTGACCAACAGCGTCTCGACCAATTTCGTCGCCAACGTGCTGCTCGCGGCCGGCGCGGCGCCGGCGATGGTCGACAATCCGGAGGAGGCGGCGCTGTTCGCGGGGATCGCGGACGCGGTGCTGATCAACCTGGGCACGCCGACGGCCGCGCAGGTGGAGTCGATGCGGCTCGCGGCGGCGGCGGCTCAGAAGGCCGGCAAGCCGTGGGCGCTCGATCCGATTGCGGCAGGCGGCCTGCCCTGGCGCGGCGCGGTGGCGGCCGAACTCCTGCAGTTCAAGCCGGCGATCGTGCGCGGCAACGCCTCCGAGATCATCGGCCTGGCTGGCTTGGGCGGGGGAGGCCGCGGCGTCGACTCCTCGGCCGATCCGGCGGCGGCGGTTCCCGCGGCTGTCGACCTCCTGGCGCATGCGGCCGCAGTTTCGGCCTCGGGGCCGGTCGATCACGCGGTCGGGCGGGTCGACGGCCGGCCCATGTTGGTTCGAGTGGGCGGCGGCAGCGCGCTGTTGACGCGCGTCACGGCGACCGGCTGCGCGCTCGGCGCGCTCTCGGCCGCCTACGCCTCGGTCGCCCCCGATGCGCTGACGGGCCTCGTCGCCGCCCACGTCCATTTCGCCGTCGCGGCCGAACTGGCGGAGTCCCGGGCCAAAAGCCCGGGCAGCTTCGCGGTCGCCTTCGTCGACGCGCTCGACGCGGTCGACGAAACGGCGCTGAGGCGGCTCGCGAAAATCGAGCCGGCGGTCGCGATCGGCTGACCTCAGTCGCGGCAGGCGGCGAGTTCGCCCGGGTCGTGGGAGCAGATCAGCCGAACCTCGTCACTGTGGCTGCGCTCGAGATCCTTGAGCCGTTCCAGATTGGCGAGGCGTTTGGCCCTGTCGAAGTTGACCAGCGACTCGAACATCCGGATCCCCGCCGGCGCCTTTGCGTCCTTGGGCGCGATCTCGGCGCGGCGGAAATAGGCGTCGCCGCAATGGAGGAGCCAGCCCGGCCCGGTGCGGACCGCGACGCCGCAGTGGCCGCGCGAGTGACCGGGCAGGGGGACGAGCAGCACGTCGTCGCGCGTCCCGGGCAAGGCGCTCACGCTCGCGAACCCGAACCAGTCCTCGCCGCCCGCCTCGACCGGCGCCCAGTTGGCGACGGCGGAAATCTGCGCCCGGCAATAGCGCATGCGCTCGCGCCACGTCGGTTCGTTGGCCGCGCGGAGCTCCGTCGCGTGGACGTGAACGGTGGCCGCCGGAAAGTCGGCGAGGCCGCCAGCGTGGTCGAGGTCCAGGTGGGTCGGCACGATGTGGCGGACGTCGCCGACGCGGAAGCCGCGATCGGCGAGCTGCCGCAGGGCCGTCTCGGCCACTTCGAGCCGTGGCCGCGTCAGCGCATTGAACAGGAAGCCGAGCCGCTTGGGATCGGCCACGTCCTCGACGCCGAGCCCGGCGTCGACCAGGATGAGGCCGTCGTCGCCCTCGATCAGCAGGCAATGGCAGCACATCGGCGCGATCGCCCAAGGGCCGCCGCGGCCGCCGAACAGCCGGCCGCCGCGCGGGCACAGCGACCCGCAGTTGAGATGGTGGATTCGCATCGCCGCTTTCTCTACCCGTTGGGTGGCTTTGAGCCTAGCGCGATCGAGCTCGTTCCGATCGAGCGATCGGCGCCCCAACGAAATGCGGCTCGTCCATAGTCATTCGATTGTCCGCGGGAACGAATGGCAGGTTCGGTGGTTCCCTGTCCGCTAGGGGGCCAACAGTGCGGGAAGGAGATCCCATGTCGAAGGATTTGCATATGAAGGCGGCCGAGCATCACGAGACCGCGGCGAAGAGCCACCGCACCGCCGCCGACCACCATGGCCGCGGCGAGCACGGCAAGGCTCACGACGAATCGACCAAGGCGCACGGCTATTCCAAGGCCGCGCACGAGCATTCCGAGAAGGCGCACAGCGAAAGCTCGAAGACGAAGTAGCCCTCGACGGAGCGGGGTCGCCGTCGCGGCGGCCTCGCTTCCCGAAGCGCCGGCGTCCGAGCGTCGCTCCGCCGGCGGGGAACAGAACTGGCCGCGGCTGGTTTTCGAAGGTCTTGCCACCGTCCTCACGCGGGAGACGCCATGTCTTCGTATCGTCTCGACCGCGTGCTTCAGCGTGTCTGGAGGTGGACCTCGAACGCCGTCGTGGCGATCGGCGCCGCGGTCGTGGCGATTGGCCTCTTCGTCGGCGTAGCCGCGGCCCATCGGGCCGTGACCTGCGATCGCGTCGATTGCGTCGCCAACGGCCTTGGACAGAGCGCGCGCGATACCGGCGTTGCGCTCACCGAGGGCGCCGCGAACGCCGGCCGTGCGCTGACGAGCCTCCGCATCGCGGTCCAGAGGGGCCTCGCGTCGTCCGGGCGCGGTCTCGACGAGGTCGGCCGGGGGACGTTGCGGTCAGCGGCTCGCCGGGTCCTTCCATCGTCTCGCCCAGCCCGGACCGGCCTTTGAGCTTACGCAGCGGACACACGCGCATCGAGACGGTTGCCGCGTAGCTTGGCGGCTATATTCCTTCGATCCGATCAATCTTGACGAGTTGGGCTGCCGAAGCGCTCTATATGTCGAAACGCGGAGGCCGCCCATGCGGGTCTGGGTGCTGATCGGGTCCAAGAAGGGCGCCTTCATTGTCGAAAGCGACGGCGCTCGACGCGCCTGGCGCGTGAGCGGACCTTTCTGCGAGCATTGGCCGATCACTCATGTCGCCGCCGACGACCCAGGCGGGACAATCTACGCGACCGGCGGCAACGCTTGGTTTGGTCCGGCAGTGTGGAAGTCCATGGACAGAGGCGTGACCTGGACACACTCGAGCAAGGGCCTTGCGTATCCGGAAGGCGAGACGCCGGTGCAATGCGCGTGGGTCGCTCATCCCGCCTCTGAGCGCCTTTACGTCGGGGTCGAACCGGCGGGGCTTTTCGTCAGCGAAGACGGCGGCGAAAGCTTTCGCGAGGTGGAGGGCCTGCGCCGGCATCCCTCGCGCTCGCAGTGGCAACCGGGCGGGATCGGGCTCGTGCTCCACTCCATCGTCACGGACCCCGCCGATGCGCGCCGCATGTGGGTCGGCATCTCCTCGGTCGGCGTGTTCTACACCGAGGACGGCGGCGAGACGTGGAGCCCTCGCAACTCCGGCACGCGGTGCGACTATCTGCCCGAAGGGGAACAATACCCGGAGTTCGGCCAATGCGTGCACAATCTGACGCTCGCGCCGGGCTCATCAAACCGCCTCTATCAGCAGAACCACTGCGGCATGTACCGCAGTGACGATGGCGGCGCGTCATGGCGCAGCATCGAGGAGGGTCTGCCGTCGAGCTTCGGCTTTCCCGTGGCCGCTCACCCCCGTGACGCCGACACGATTTACTTCCTTCCGCTCAACGGCGACATCAAAGGCCGTTATCCGCCCGAAGCGGCTGCGGCGGTCTGGCGCTCCCGCGACGGCGGCGCACACTGGCAAGACGCTCGCGTGGGACTTCCTCAGTCCGGCGCCTATTTCGGCGTGATGCGCCAGGCCCTGGCGACCGACGCGCTCGATCCCGCCGGCGTCTACTTCGGGACGAACAACGGCTCGCTCTACGCAAGCCAAGACGAGGGCGAGACCTGGGCGTGCATCGCGCGCGACCTGCCGGCGATTTCGTCAGTCGAAACGATGACGGCGTCCTGATGCCTATGCCGGCTGTTGTACGGCTGCCGGCCTTGCTGGCGGCGCTCTTTCCGGACGCCGAGCGCGTCGTGAGGATTGAGGCGGAGACGGTCGCGGACGTAATGAACGAGCTTGAAGCGCGCTGGCCGGGCATGCGCGAGCGCCTTTGCGACACGACGCCGGCAATCCGGCGGCACATCAACGTCTTTGTCAGTGGAAGGCGCGCACGCCTCGACACCCCGCTTGAGCCGGGCGCTGATGTCTTCATTTTGACAGCTGTCAGCGGCGGCTGACGCTGAGCTCAGGTCTCGCTTCTCGCAATGACGATTCCGCGTGGTCGAAAACCACGTTAACCCGATAGGCGAGGGTCCCTCTTACAGTCGCGGGTCGGTCGGCGGCCTCAGCCGCCGAAGTAGCGCGGGTGATCGAGGTCGGCGAGGAGGCCCGGCCCGGTCGGGCTCCATCCGAGCCGTTCCCTCGTCAGGACGCTCGATGACGGCGCGTCGATGCCGGCGAACATCGCGAGCCAGCCGAAATGCTCGGCCGCCTTTTCGGGCGGCACGCTGACGACCGGCAGTCCGAGCCGCCTGCCGATGACGGCGGCGATGGCCCGGAAGGGAACGCCCTCCTCGGCGATGGCGTGATACCAGGCGCCGGACGTCCCTTGCTCGAGCGCAAGCCGATAGAGGCGCGCGGCGTCGAGCCGATGAACGGCTGGCCAGCGGTTCATCCCCTCGCCGATATAGGCTGCGGCGCCCTTTTCGCGCGCGATGGCGATCAGCGCCGGCACGAAGCCCAGATCGCCGTCGCCGTGCACGCTCGGCGCCAGGCGGACCGCCATGACGCGCACGCCGCGCGGCGCGAGCGCCCGCGCCGCCTGCTCCGAAACGCGCGGGACCGCGTGTTCCGGCGGCGGCTCGGTCTCCTCGCTCGACACCCGGCCGGGCGACAGGAACGCGACGCCGGTGGTGGAGATCAGCGGTCGGCCGGACCCGGCGAGCGTCTCGCCGAGCGCGGCGATGGCGCGCTTGTCGATCGCGCCGGTCTCGGCGAAATTCGACCAGTCGTGCACGTAGGCGCAGTGGATCACGCCGTCCGCGGCGGCGGCGCCGCTCTTGAGGCTGCCGACATCCTCAAGCGAGCCGCGATGGACCTCCGCCCCGGCCGCCGAGAGCGTCTCGGCCGAATCGTCGGATCGCGCGAGGCCGAGAACCGAATGGCCCGCGCCGATGAGCTCGGCGACGATGGCGGAGCCGACAAATCCGCTCGCGCCGGTGGCGAAGATGCGCATGGAGATGACCTTTTTCTGATGGCGAATGCGGAGCCGTCAGCCGCCGAAGTAGCCCGGCTGATCCATATCCGCGAGCAGCCCCGGCTGCTTGGGCGCCCAGTTCAGCAGGACGCGGGTGCGGGCGCTCGAGGTCGGAACGTCCCAGCCCGCGAATCCGCCGAACCAGCCGAAATGGTTGTGCGCCTGTTCGGGCCTGACGCTCACGACCGGCACGGTCAAGAGCCGCCCGATCGCCGCGGCGATCTCGCGGAACGGAATGCCTTCATCGCCCATGGCGTGGAACGGGCCGCCGGCGGCGCCCCGCTCGATCGCCAGGCGGAAGACCCGCGCCGCATCGAGCCGGTGGACGGCCGGCCAGCGGTTGAGCCCTTCGCCGACATAGGCCGACACGCCCTTTTCGCGTGCGATCGCGTACAGCATCGGGACGAACCCTTTCTCGCCGAGCCCGTGCACGGAGGGCGGCAGGCGGACGGTCGCGGCGCTGACCCCGCGCTCGGCGAGCGCGACCGCCGTCTGTTCCGAAGCCCGGGGATAGGCGTCGGAAATCGGGATGGCCGGGTCGTCCTCGGTGGCGACTGGCCCCGCCTTCTGGATCGCGACGCCCGAGGTCACGAGCAGGGGTCGCTTCGAGCCCGCGAGCGCGTCGCCGAGCGCCTCGATCGCGCGCCGGTCGACCTCGCAGTTGCGCTTGAAGTCGGAGAAGTCGTGAATGAACGCGCAGTGGATCACGCCGTCGCTCGCGGCGGCGCCGGTTCTCAGGCTGTCGAGGTCTTCGATCGAGCCGCGCCGGACCTCGGCGCCCGTGGCGGCGACCTTTGCGGCTGCGGCGTCGGAACGGGCGAGGCCGACGACCGAATGGCCCGCCGCGATGAGGTCGGCGGCGACGACCGAGCCGATGAACCCGCTCGAGCCGGTGACGAATATGCGCATAAAGGCGACTCCCAGTTGGACTTGCCCATCATTTGCCGCTAACCTATCCAGGTAAATACGTGACCTTATACCGGTATAATGACCAACAGGATGACCACCTCCGCCAGCGGGGCCCATTCGCTCGGCGCCTATCTCCGGGATCGGCGGGAGAAGCTCGACCCGGCATCGCTCGGCTTCGAATTGACGCGCCGCCGCACCCCGGGCCTGAGGCGCGAGGAGGTGGCGCAACGCGCCCATGTCAGCGCCACCTGGTACACCTGGCTCGAGCAGGGCAGGGGCGGCGCGCCGTCCGCCGACGTGCTCGATCGCCTGGCGCGCGCCCTCATGCTGACCGAGGTCGAGCGCGAGCACTTGTTCTTGATCGCGCTCGGCCGCCCGCCCGAGGTCCGCTACCGGGAAGTCGAGGGCGTGACGCCGCGGCTGCAGCGGGTGCTCGACGCGCTGCCGGTGAGCCCCGCCCTGGTCAAGACCGCCACCTGGGACATCGTCGCCTGGAACCGCGCGGCGGAAGCGGTGCTCGGCGACTATGGGGCGCTCGAGGCGCATCAGCGGAACGTCCTGCGCATGATGTTCCTGGAGCCGCGGGTGCGTGAGCGGCAGCTCGACTGGGAGAGCGTCGCCCGCTTCGTCGTCTCGACGTTCCGGGCCGACACGGCGCGGGTGGGAGCGACCGAGGCGGTGAAGGCGTTGGTCGAGGAACTCAGCCGCGCGAGCCCGGAGTTCGAGCGGCTTTGGCGCGGCAACGACGTCGCGAGCCATGGCGGCGGCACGAAGACGCTGCGCGATCCGAACGGCGACTTTCTGTCGATGGAATATTCCGCTTTCGCCGTCGACGGCCGCCCCGACCTCGCGGTGGTGATCTACAATCCCGCGACCCCGGAGGACGCCGAGCGGATCCGGGCGCTCATCGCGGCGCGCGAGGCGCGTTGAGCGTCGCGGCGATCCGTTCCGCGACTTTGGGCCTCGCGCTGTTGGCGATGACGGCCTGCGCCGGCAACGAGGGCGCGCTTCTTCCCGTGTCGGCGCCGCCGCCGGGCGCAGCGACCGTGGACATGCTGGCCGCGACGACGCGCGAGCCGAGCGACGAGCCGGGCGTCCTGTTCAACGGCGAACGCGCCGCCGCGGTGTCGTTCCGCGACCTCGTCGTGTCCGTGCCGCCAGGGCGTGACGTCGGCTCGGTCCAGTGGCCGACGGCCGGGGCGGTCGATCCGACCCGCGACTTCGCCCTTGTCAGCGAGCGCGCGATCGCGCCTCAGGGCGTGCCCGCGGAGGTCGCGCGGCTGACCCCGCGGAGCGGACGGGCGCTCGTGTTCGTGCACGGCTACAACACCCGCTTCGAGGCCGCGGTGTTCCAGTTCGCCCAGCTCACCCACGACATGGGCGCGCCGGTCGCGCCGATCCTGTTTTCGTGGCCTTCGCGCGGGCGGCTGCTTCAGTATGTCTACGACCGGGAGAGCGCGAACTACTCGCGCACCGATCTGGCCAACCTGCTGCGCGCGCTCGCGAACAATCCGCGGGTGAAGGACGTCGTCGTGCTCGCCCATTCGATGGGCGCCTGGCTCGCGACGGAATTGCTGCGGCAGATCGCGCTCGAGGACGGCCGCGTGCCGAAAAAGATCTCGAACGTCATCCTCGCCTCTCCCGATCTCGACGTCGACGTGTTTCGCCGGCAGGTGCAGGAGATGGGGACAAACCGGCCGCGGATCACGATATTCGTGTCCCGACAGGACCACGCGCTGCGGCTGTCGGCCCTGCTCGCCGGCGGAATTACGCGCGTCGGCGCGGTGGACCTCACGGAGCCGCAGGTCGTGGCGGAGCTCGAGGCGACGCCCGGCGTCGCGGTGCTCGATCTCTCGGGGGTCAGCACGAGCGACCCGCTCAACCACAGCAAGTTCGCGACCAGCCCTCAGGTCGTGCAACTACTGGGCGACAGCCTCGCCGCTGGGCGCCCGTTCGACAAGTCAGGGACCGTTTTCGCCAACGCGGCGGACGCAATCGGCGGCGCAGTCGGCGGCGTCGCCGTCGCGCCGATCGTCCTCTTCGCCAACCGGCCGGGGGAGTGAGAGGGGCTGCGGCTGGATTGTCGATCGAAGATAGATGGAGTTCGTTCGGGGCGTGGCAGTGCGTTGTAGGGCGGACTCGCCGAGCCCGCCGGCGCGGTCCCATAGGACGCCGGATTTGTCGAAGCAATTGAGACAGCTTCTTGATCGGCCTGTTTGATGATCGAAATTCAGAAGCGTCTCGGTTTGAATTTTGATGGGAATTTCACCCGCCTCGCTCGCGTCCGACAGTCCGTGGTAGGCTCAACGCAATGGACGGAGACGATGATGGCGGTCTATCCCATATTTTCCCAAGAGAACGGCGAGCGGATCGCGATCAACCCGGATCATGTGGTGAGCGTCCAGGAAATCGAGCCGCAGCGCGTGTTTATCGCGCTGCGCGACGGCGCCGGCGTCACAGTCAAGTTGACGTTGGAGAGCGTCGTGGCGCGTCTGACCGGCGGTCGGGACTTGCGCTCGGAATGATCCACGCCAAATCAATTCAAGCAACCCGCGACCGTCACCGCGAGGTGCAACCCCCGGGTCGAGGGCTACGATATTTTTCCTTGCGCGGCGAGGAGAGGTCTGAATCTCTGTTTGCCTCTTGGCGTTGATTTGCGGACCGGAGGCGGAGATGGATATGACGCTGGGCTCGTTTGGCGACGAGCGGCTGGAAAAAGGGGGGCCTTTTTGTGCGAGCGGCTTGTCGCGCACGGCGGCAAGGGCGTCAGCGTGCGAGGGCTTGGCGGCGGTCGCGCCGGCGAGATGCGGATTACGCGGTTTCTTCGCAATCCGAAGGTGACGGTCGGCAAGATGATGGCGACGGCGCAGGCGCGGACCTGCGCGGTGGTCGCGGACCGGCATGTGCTGGTCATTCAGGACACCTCGGCGCTGCGGGTGGACGAGAAAGGCCTCGGGCTGTCGTTTCATCCGGTGATCGCGGTGGACGCCCATGCCGGGACGGTGCTCGGCCTTGTCGACACGATCTTTCTGACGCGCCAGGGCGGCGAGCGCGGCAAGCGCAAGCAAAAGGCTTTCGAGGAGAAGGACAGCCGCCGCTGGCTCGACGGCGCGCGCGCCGCCAGCGCTTTGGCCGAAGCCGGCGCGGCCTGCGTCACGGTGATCGAGGATCGCGAGGGCGACATCTACGAATGCTTCGCGCTCAAGCCCGCCAACGTCGAAAAGCTGGTTCGGGCGGCGCAGGACCGCCGTCTGGCCGACGGAACGTCGCTGTTCAGCAAGGCCGACGCCTGGGAGGAGGCCGGCCGCATGACGGTGGAGCTTGCCGCCGCTCCGGGCCGGGCCGCGCGCAAGGCGGAGCTGTCGGTGAAATTCGGCAAGGTCGAGATCCTGCGGCCGAGCCGCCACAGCGCCGCCGGCGGCTTGCCCAGGACCATCGGCGTGACGCTCGTCGTCGGCCGCGAGATCAATCCGCCCGACGGCGAGGAGCCCGCGCTCTGGCTGCTCCTGACCACCCATCAGGTCAACGACGTCGCCGACGCGCGCCGCATCATCGGCTTCTATCGCTTGCGTTGGACCATCGAACAAGTGTTCCGCACCATGAAGACCAAGGGTTTCGCCGTCGAAGCGCTGCAGCAGGAGCAGGGCGGTCCGCTCGAAAAGCTGGTCGCCGCCATTTTGATCGCCGCGGTCAAGGTGATGCAACTCGTCGACGAGCGCGAGGGCAAAGCCAAACGCCCGCTCGGCGACGTCTTCGACCCCGACAACCGCCCGGCCCTGGAGCGCGTCTGCCAAAGCCTCGAAGGCAAAACCGCCAAGCAGAAGAACCCGCACCCCGCGGGCTCCCTCGCCTACGCCGCATGGGTCTTCGCAAGGCTCGGAGGATGGACCGGCTACTATGGGAAACCCGGCCCCATCGTCATGCTCAGAGGCCTGACGCAGTTCCACGCCATCAAGCATGGTTGGAGCCTCCGAGATGTGTAAATCTCGTAGGGTCGAGGACGGGGACGAAGCGATCCATGCCGCCGCCGCGGCCTGCGACATGGATCGCTTCGCCTTCGGCTCGCGATGACGATGGGGGATTTGGCGCACTTTTTTCGCCGAGTGTCTTAAGCACAAAATGCTGAGACGTTGCCCGCTCATCCTGCGGCTTGACTCTTCCCCCGCCTCGGCTCAAAACAAGAACAAAATGAGTACGAAGAGGATTTGGCCGAATGTCGCCGGGCGGCAGGGCGGAGGCGGGGCGTTTGCGCCGCGTCATCGCCGAGATCGAAGCGAAAGCGGACTCAAGCCCGCATCCGAGGCGTGCCCCGCTCCGCGCATGGCCGTCGCGCACGCCTTCGATCCCGCCCTACGCGGCGGACTTGCCATGGACGGCCTGCATGAGATCGTCCCGGCCGCGCCCGCCGATGGGCCGGCGGCGACGGGCTTCGCGCTCGCGCTCGCGGCGCGCTTTCTCGCCCGTAGTCCCGCTCCGGCGCTCCTGATCGGCGAGCATTTCGCCAGCCTCGAGGCGGGCGCGCTCTACGGGCCGGGTCTCGTCGCTCATGGGTTGCCGCTCCACCGGCTCGTGTTCGTATCTGTGCCCGACGCCCTCTCGGCTTTGTGGGCGATCGAGGAGGCGCTGAAATGCGGCGCGCCCGCCGTGGTGGCGGCGGAGGTCTGGAATCTCAAAAGCTATGGCCTCCTGGCCTCCCGCCGCCTCCTAATGGCCGCGCGCAAGGGCGGGACGCCGGCGCTCGTCGTGCTGGCGGGGGGCTATGGCCAGGCGGACCGGCTCTCTACCGCCGCCGCGACGCGCTTCGAGATCACCGCCGCGCCGAGCGCCAAAAGCCCGGCGGCGGCCGGCCGGGATCTGCCGGGGCCGTTCGCCTGCATGGCGCGGCTCGTCAAGGCGCGCGCGATGAGGGACGCAATCGATGACCTCGCCAGCGCTTCTGTAGACGCGGTCCATAACCCGTCGGAAGACGGGCGTCCTTTCGGACGCCCTATGGATCGCGTTTCCGCGGTCAACGACCGCGGCTACAGGGCGCACGATCCGACGCGCGCGGTGCGGCTCGAATGGAGGTATGAGGAGAGGTGCTTTGACGACCCGGCGATTTCTCTCACTCTGGCTGCCGCGTCTGGCGACCGACCGCGCGCGGCGTCTTCACGGCATTGACCCGCGCGCGCCGCTCGCGGCCGTCGCCAGCGTCGCCAACGCCGAGCGGCTTGTCGGCGTCGACGCCGTCGCGGCGCGGCTCGGCCTGACCGTCGGCCTCACGCTCGCCGACGCGCGCGCGCGCCATCCCGCTCTCGTCGCCATCGAGGCCGCGCCCGCCGAGGAGGCCCGGCTCCTCGAGCGCCTGTGCGACTGGAGCTCGCGCTACACCCCGCTCGCGGCGCTCGATCGTCCCGATGGGCTCCTGCTCGACATTTCCGGCGTCGCGCATCTCTTTGGCGGCGAGGCGGGGCTCGTCCAGGACGCCCAAGCGCGCCTCGCCGCGCAGGGGATCGCCGTGTGCGCCGGCGTCGCCGACAATCCGCGCGGAGCTTTTGCGCTCGCCCGCTTCTCGGCGCAAACCATCGCCTCCGAAGCCTTGAGCGACAAGGCCTTCGCCAAACTCTTCCACGACCTGCCGCTCGCAGCCCTCGGCCTCGACGTCAAGACGGCCGCCGACATGGCGCGGGCGGGCCTCAGGCGCATCGGCGACGTGGCGCTGAGGCCGCGCGCGCCGATCACCGCGCGGTTCGGGGCGCTGTCGGTCGCCCGGCTCGACGAACTCACGGGCGCGACCCGCGTCTCGATCGCGCCGCGCTTTCCCCCGCCGGACTTTGTCGCCGAGCGGCGGTTCGTCTCGCCCGTTCAGACGGTCGAGGCGATCGAGGTCTCCTTGCGCAAGCTCGCCGACGACCTCGTCGTGCTGCTCGAGCGGCAGGCGAAGGGCGCGCGGCGGGTCGAGCTTTCGCTCTACCGGGTCGACGGCGCCGTGCGCCGCATTGCGGTCGGCGCGTCGCGGCCGCTGAACGAGGCGCGCGCGCTCGTCCGGCTTTTCGCCGAAAAGCTCGCGAGCCCTCAGGAGGACGCGATCGATGCGGGCTTCGGCGTCGACCTCATGCGCCTCGCCTGTTTGACCGCCGAGCCGCTCGCCCCGTCTCAGGGCGAGATCGAGCGGGCGCACGAGGCCGAGCGGGCCCGCGCGCTCGCCGATCTCATCGACCGGCTCAGCGCGCGCCTCGGCGCCCGCGCGGTGACGCGGCGCGCCCTCGTCGAGGCGCACCTGCCCGAATTCGCCGAGGCCGCGACGCCGGCGATCGCGGGCGAGGCGCGCAGGGGAGGGGAGGGGGGGCGTCATTGCGAGGAGCGCAACGACGAAGCAATCCAGGGATCGTGGAGCGCCCTACGTTCCCCTGGATTGCTTCGCTCCGCTCGCAATGACGACTCGAACAGAGCCCCTGCGCGGCCCCTGCGGCTCTTCGTTCGCCCCGAGCCGATCGAGACGCTGGCGGAGGTGCCCGATGGGCCGCCCTTGCGCTTCCGCTGGCGACGCGTGCTGCACGACGTCGCCGCCATCGAGGGCCCCGAACGCATCGCGCCGCCCTGGTGGCGCCGCGACGGCGGCCCGACCCGCGACTATTTCCGCGCCGAGGATTCGCACGGCCGCCGCTTCTGGCTCTACCGCGAAGGCCTCTGGGGCCGCGAGACGCAAAGGGCGAAATGGTTTGTGCACGGGGTGTTCGGGTGATTTCCGCTCGCGCCGCGGTCATGCCACGATCGACAGGACGCGAGGGAACGCGAGCGCCCGAACGGCGTTCTCAAAAAACGGCGACGGAAGGTCGCCGGGCGCAGAAGGAGACGCAGCCCGTGATGACGATCCTGATCATCCTGCTCATCGTGATCCTCCTCGGCGGCGGAGGCGGATACTACGGTTACCGAGGCTACGGCGGCCCTGGGCTCGGAGGGGCGCTCGGGCTTGTGGTCATCGTCCTGGTCGTCTTGTGGCTTCTTGGGGTCTTTGCGAGCGGCGTTCATACGGTGACTTGACGGCTTCTGGGCGGCGACGTGATCGGCTTCATCGTCTCCTGACTTGGAGTTCTGACGATGAAGCCGACGATTGGCCATTGGCCGGCTCCGCGAAGGAGGCGTCGGAATGATGGTTGAACCTTCCCAACTCGCGCTGGCCGGGGCGCTGATCGTGGCGGCGCTCGTGATAGCCATCGCGGCGGCGATCCTGGGAACGATCGCGTCGTGAGCGATGGGGCGCGGCTCAAGCGCCGCCCCACATCATCTTGACTCTGCCAATCCCGCGCGCCAGAACTCGAACAAAAGACGAACATACGGGGGTCGGGCGGTCGGCTGCGGCTCTCGCCTTTCCGTGACGCAAGAGGCAGGAGTTTGTGATCCGGATCGAGCCCCGCTACGCCGAACTTTCGGCGATGACGAATTTTTCCTTCCTGCGTGGGGCCTCGCATCCGGAGGAGATGGTCGCGCGGGCCGCCGAGCTCGGACTTGCGGGGATCGGGATCGCCGACCGCAACACGCTCGCCGGCGTCGTGCGCGCGCATGTTTTTGCGCGCGAGAACAAGGCGGCGCTGGAGGACATGCGGGTCGTCACCGGAGCGCGCCTCGCTTTCGACGACGGAACACCAGACGTGCTCGCCTATCCGCAGGACCGCGCGGCTTACGGCCGCCTCTGCCGCATCCTCACGGCGGGAAACCTGCGTGCGCCGAAGGGCGAGTGCCATCTGCGGATCGAGGACCTGATCGAGCATAGCGAGGGGCTGCAAGTGGTGGCGATGCCAGCGCATTCCCTCCCGACTTGTGGGGGAGGGCTAGGGGGGGGTGTCGCACGGACCTCTCAAGAGAAGCGCAGTCGAACTGAGCTTGCTAAGGTTGGCGCGACCCCCCATTCCGTCCTTCCCTCACAAGGCGGGAGGGGGATTGGTCCCCAGGCGCGCAACGAAAGCCAACTCCTGAAGCTCCTCCGCGACGTCTTCGGCCCACGGCTCTGGATCGGCGCGAGCCTGACTTACGGCGAAGACATGCGCGGGGCGCTCGTAAGGCGCATGGGCCTGGCGAAGACGCTCGGCGCCCCCCTCACCGCGACCAACGACGCGATGATGCATGCGCCCGAGCGGCGCGCGCTCGCCGATGTCGTCGCCTGCATCCGCCAGGGCGTGACGCTCGAAGCCGCCGGAAAGCTCACGCAGGCCAACGCCGAGCGGCATCTGAAATCCCCGCGCGAGATGGCGCGCCTGTTCGCCGAGGCGCCCGAGGCCGTTGAAGAAACGATCCGCTTCCTCCAGAGCCTCGCTTTCAGCCTCGACGACCTGGCGCACCGGTATCCGGAGGAAGTGCGCCAAGGTCATGCGACGCCCCAGGCGGCGCTCGAGGCTTTCGCCTTCGAGGGCGCCAGGGCGCGTTACCCGCAAGGCGTTCCGGAGCGCGTGCGTGAGGCGCTGGCGCACGAGCTCGCGCTCATTGCCGCGCTCGATTACGCGCCCTATTTCCTCACCGTGCACGACATCGTGCGATTCGCGCGTTCGCGCGGCATCCTCTGCCAGGGCCGCGGCTCGGCGGCCAACTCCGCCGTCTGCTTCTCACTCGGGATCACCGAGGTCGATCCGGCTCGTTTCGATCTCCTGTTCGAGCGCTTCATCTCGCCCGAGCGCAACGAGCCGCCGGACATCGACGTCGATTTCGAGCACGAGCGGCGCGAGGAGGTGATCCAGTACATCTACCGGCGCTACGGGCGCGAGCGCGCCGGCCTCGCCGCGGCGGTCACCACCTACCGCACCCGCTCGGCGATCCGCGAGACGGCCAAGGTCTTCGGCCTCTCCGACGATGTGATCACGGCGCTGAACGGCACGGCCTGGGGCCATGGGACGACGCCGATCGGCGAGACACAAGTGCGTTCCGCGGGCCTCGATCCCGCCGACCCGTCGCTCGCGCTGGCGCTCACAATGGCGGGCGAGCTCGCCGGCTTCCCGCGCCATCTCACCCAGCACAGCGGCGGCTTCGTCATCACCCGCGACCGGCTCGACGAGGTCGCGCCGATCCTGAACGCGGCGATGGAGGACCGCACCACGATCGAATGGGACAAGGACGATCTCGACGCGCTCGGCCTCTTGAAGATCGACGTGCTGGCGCTCGGCATGCTGACCGCGCTGTCGAAGGGCCTCGGCCTCATCGAAAGGCATTACGGCGAGAAGCTTTGCCTCGCGACCATCCCCTCCGAGGAGGCATGCGTCTACGCAATGATCCAGCGTGCCGACACGATCGGCGTGTTCCAGATCGAGAGCCGGGCGCAGATGTCGATGCTGCCGCGGCTGAAGCCTGCGAGCTTCTACGATCTCGTGATCGAGGTCGCGATCGTGCGCCCCGGCCCGATCCAGGGCGACATGGTGCATCCGTACCTGCGCCGGCGGCAGGGGCTTGAGGACGTCGTCTATCCGTCGAAGGAGCTCGAGGCCGTGCTGCAAAAGACGCTCGGCGTGCCGCTCTTTCAGGAGCAGGCGATGAAGATCGCCATCGTCGCAGCGGGCTTCACGCCGGCCGAGGCGGACAAGCTCCGCCGCGCCATGGCGACCTTCCGCCGGGTCGGCACGATCCAGACCTTTCAGGACAAGATGATCGAGGGCATGGCGGCCAAGGGCTACGACCGCGAATTCGCCGAGCGCTGCTTCCGCCAGATCGAGGGGTTCGGCGAATACGGCTTTCCCGAGAGCCATGCGGCGAGCTTCGCCCTGCTCGTCTACGCCTCGTGCTGGATGAAGTGCCGCTATCCGGACGCATTCGTCGCCGCGATGCTCAATTCCCAGCCGCTCGGCTTCTATTCCCCGGCGCAACTCGTGCGCGATGCGCGCGAGCACGGGGTCGAGGTGCGCGAGGTCGACGTCATCCTGTCGGACTGGGATTGTGGGCTGGAAGCGCTTGTCCCCCCTCTCCCATCGGGAGAGGGGTCAGGGGTGAGGGGGGCCCCTCATCCGGCGCTTCGCGCCACCTTCTCCCAAAGGGAGAAGGGATCGATCCACCCCCGCCACGCCTCGATGGCGGCGCACATCCGCGCGACGCATGCGGTGCGGCTCGGCTTCCGGCAGATCCTCGGCGTCAAAGAGGAGGACATGCGCAAGCTCGTCGAGCGGCGCGGGGAGGGGTACGACTCCGTGCGCGACTTATGGCTGAGGAGCGGCCTCTCGTCCGCCGCGCTCGAAAAGCTCGCCGACGCCGACGCCTTCCGCTCGCTCGGCCTCGACCGGCGTGAGGCGCTTTGGGCGGTGCGCGGGCTCGACCGGGTCGGCGATCAGGACGCGCTGCCCCTGTTCGCCGCCTCGCGCCCCGAACGCAACGCCGAGCCGGACGCGAAACTGCCGCCGATGCCGCTCGGCGCGCACGTGGTCGAGGACTACCGCCGCCTGTCGCTGTCGTTGAAGGCGCATCCGACCTCTTTCATGCGCACGCGTCTCGCCGCGCGCGGGATTTTGCGCTCGGATGCGCTGCCCTCCGTCAAGAGCGAGGAACGCGTGACGGTGGCAGGCCTCGTGCTGGTGCGCCAGCGGCCCGGCACCGCCAAGGGGGTGATCTTCATGACGCTCGAGGACGAGGCGGGCGTCGCCAACGTGATCGTCTGGCCGAAGGCGTTCGAACGGTTGCGCGCGATCGTGCTCGGGGCGCGCTTCGTCGCGGTGACCGGGAAATTGCAGAACGAGCAGGACGTCATCCATGTCGTCGCCGACCGCATGCAGGACCTGACGCCGATGCTCGGACTGTTGTCGGAAAAAGGCGCGACGATCGATCCGAGCGCCCGGGCCGACGAGGTCAAGCGCCCGCAGATGACGATGGCGCAAAAGCGCCAGGGCAATCGCTTCGCCAGTCCTCCGCGGCTCGAAGACCCGCGCGCGCCGCCGACCCTGCCGCTCGACACGATCGAAATCCGCAAGGCGATGCCGGGAGGGCGGAATTTTCAGTGACGAGTGCGCCGGCGAACGTCCGGGCCTGCCTGCTAACAGGCGGATTTTTTCCGCCCCGTTTGGCGCTGCGGCCAAGAAAACATATAACCCTCGACCAGACGATGAAGATCGGCGGGTTCTTGCTGGCCCTGACGCCCTCTCAGACGCTGCATCGTCCCCGTTGACGCCGGAACGGTCGCCAAGCGATGCAAGCGCGGCCCCTTCGAGGATCGCTGACACCCCAGCATAACGGAGTGTTCGATCGGCCTGGGATTGGCGATGCGCTCGATTTCCTCAGCGTCTGAGACGCCCGCGCTCATGAGAATCGGCAGCAGCGCGCCGACGAAGTTCCAGAAATAGAGCTCACGGCCGTAGCCGAGCGGATCGTTTTCTTCCGACGCCCGTCGGGATCGGAACAGGCCGTTGAACAGCAGTCCCTCGTTGCCGCAGTCCACCACGCTGCGGAATCCCTCGGCGACCAGCGCCGAGCTGCCGGTAAAAGCGCCGCCGACGAACTTTGTGGTCCCCTCTGCGACGTCGCGGAGAAGCGACGCGAGGAGGACCCCCTTGGACTCCATGCCGGCGCTCAACGAGGCGGGTTCGCGCCGCACGCCTCCACGCGAAGCTGCGGCGACTTTCGGCGCCCGGCCCGAGTTGCTCTAGGACGCCGACGCCCTCATGGCCGAAGATGCGGCCGGACTTCATGCCGCTGAACGTGCCCCGAACGAACTGAAGATCCGTCCCGCAGATTGCGGACGACGGCAGCCTCACGATGGGGTCGGCCGGTTCCTTGATCGAAGGTTCGCAGACATCGTCGAGGCGGATATCGCTGAGCGCACGGAAGACCACAGCTTTTATGGGCAGGTTTCTTTTCTGAAAGGGACTGCGGTTTCGATCATGACACCGTTCGGCCTTATTTTCCCGTCTCCAACGCCTTGGCCATCTGCAAGTGCTTCTCGAGCGTCGGAAGCGTCTCGCTGGCTAGGTTTTGAGCCGGGCCGCTTCCGCTCTGGGATTCCTTGCGCAAATTTGTGACATCCTTCTCGTGGTCATTGACCATGTAGCGGACGAATTCCTTGTCGAAGGCCCCGCCGTCGAGCTTTTCCAGCATTTTCAGCTCCTGTTCGGCTTCCGGCATGACCGCCGACGGCGGGACAAGATTCATTTCTTCCGCGACCGTCGAAGCCTGAGCTTTCGCCTTCGTGTGATCGTCGACGAGGGTCTGCGCGAATGCTTTGACGCCTGGGTTGTTGCTCTTGCTGAGCGCCAGTTGGCCGAGCACGATTTCGGACGAGTCGCCTTTGATGGCGCCCGCGAGAAAGTCCTTCTCGGTCTTGGCAAGCGCCGGTCCGCCGAGCGCGGCGAAGAGAGCTGCGGCGGACAGCGTGAATCCAATGTGCGACATGACGGGCTCCTTGAGGTACGATACGCCCTAAAACCCGCACCGCGGGCGTTCGGTTCCACACGGAGCGCGCGGTTCATGCGCGGCGACATCGTCTCGCGATGCCCAGGACAATGGCTGCGGCTAAACCGGACCCGTCCCTGTTCGGGTGGACAAGGCGGCGCCAGCCGCGAACCCGTCGAAAGCGTTCATGCAGATCGTTTCCCCCGACGGCAGGAGCCGACCGGCCGACCGGCCCACCACCGCCGCATAGACCTCGATCGGTTGCGGCGCGCCGATCAGATATCCCTGCGCTTCCGGGCACCCGGCCGCTCGCAGGAACTCCAGCTGTTGCTCAGTTTCCACACCCTCGGCGATCAGCGGTACGCCCAGCCCGCTGCCGAGGCCGACGATCGCGCGGATGACCGATTCGGAGCTCGGGTTGACGTGCAGGCTCGAAACGAACGAGGCGTCGATCTTGATCTTGTCGAACGGGAACGAGTGGAGGTAGGACAGCGACGAATAGCCCGTGCCGAAGTCATCCATCGCCACGCGGACGCCCAAGGCTTTCAACTGGCGCAACATCGCCGACACCCTCGAGAAATCGTCGATCAGAACGCTCTCGGTGATCTCGAGTTCGAGCCGATGCGGCGCGAGGCCCGTTTCCAGGAGAACCGCGTGCACGAACTGAGGCAGCCCGTCCTTGAGGAATTGCTTAGGTGAAAGATTGACCCCGACGGCCTTGGGCAGCGGCCATGACGCGGCCTCTCGGCAGGCCTCACGCAGAACCCATTCGCCGATCGGCGTAATCAGTCCGCTTTCCTCCGCGATGGGAACGAATTCTCCCGGCGCGACAAGACCGCGCTGGGGATGGCGCCAGCGCAAAAGCGCCTCGAACCCGAATATGTCGTCGTCCGCGTCGGCCTGCGGCTGGAAGTAGAGCTGGAGTTCGTTCCGGTCGACGGCGTTCTCGAGGTCTTTGACAAGCGCGCGGCGGTCGCGCAGGCGGGTATCCAGACAGGAATCGAAAAAGCAAATGCCGCCGCCGCCCTCCGCCTTGGCCCGATACAGCGCCGCATCGGCATTGGCGAGCACCGCTTCGACATCGCCGTGGTTTGGATAAAGCGCTGCGCCGATGCTGATGCTGACGCAAATCTCCTTGCCGTCGATATCGAAAATCGCGGCGCCCACGTCATGTAGCCGCACGGCGAGGTCCGAGGCGCGCGCGGGCAACGACTTACCGGACACGATGCAGGTGAACTCATCGCCGCCGACGCGGGCGATTTGCGCGCCATCCGCGACCGCGCGGAAACTCTGGGTCACGCGGCGGAGGAGCTCGTCGCCGACGGCGTGGCCGAAAACGTCGTTGACCTCCTTGAAGCGATCGAGGTCCACACACAAGACGGCGACCGACGTTCCGGTTTCGTCGGCCTTGGCGATCGCGGCGGCCAGGCGCTGATTGAAGGCCGCGCGGTTCGGCAGGCCGGTCAGGGTGTCGTGAAGAGCGAGATAACCGATCTTCTCTTCGGACTTCTTGCGGTCGGTAATGTCGATCACGACGCCCGTGTAGCGCGCGGTGGGGCGATCGCCATAATGCATCGGGCCGCCTCGGGACATCAGCCAACGCTGCGCGTCCCCGGATTCGTTGGTCCGCCATTCCACTTCGATTTCCCGGCCCGCCGCTATGGACTCACTGACGGAGCGTACGACTGCATCGCGGTCGTCGGGATGGATGGTCTCCAGCCAGGCGGCGGATGTCGGCTCACCGCGCCGCGGGTCAAGTCCGTAGAGCCGCCGAGCTTCGTTGGACCAGACATTTGTATTGGTCGCTTGGTCCCATTCCCACGCGCCAGCGTTGGCCGCTCTCAGGGCGTAGCGGAGACGTTCTTCGCTGCCCCGCAGCGCTTCCATGGCGCGCACCCGCTCGATCGCTTCCCATGTCCGCTCCGCGACGTCTTCCGCCAAGGACACATCCATGGCGCTCCAGTGACGCGGCTCCCGGTGGTGGAGCAACAGCGCGGTAACGAGCTTTCCGTCCTTGACCAGGGGCACCCGCAGAAACGCGCCGATCTGCCGAGCGAGGTGGTTTACCGCCGCGATATCCGATCCGAGACGCGGGTCCGCTGCGACGTTGTCGACGGCGCTGACCTTGCCCGAGCGCAGGTTGTCGACGAGGGCGAAGCCATAGTCCGCAAGTTTGTGCACGCCGATGCTGGTCGGCATCGATCCGTCGGTCCATTCCCGCTTTATGATCGCATATTCCCCCTTAGCGTCTATCTCGGCGTAGGCGACCTGATGGCAGCCCAACTGCTTGCCGAGGCGTTCGCTGACGACCGCTATGATGTCGAATGGGTCATGCAGCGGTTTGATTGCGTCGGAAAGTTCGAGCCGGAAAGATTGACGTTGCGCAGCCTCGAGCAGCTTGGCCTGTAGCCGCTTCTCTTCAGTGATGTCCGTGCAAACGCCATTCCCGACGATCGAGCCGTCCGACCGTCTCTCGGGACGAGAACGTAGCCGCGCCCAACGCACTTCGCCATCGTCGCGGCGAATCGGGAGTTCCACCGCAAAATCGGTCAGGTCGCGCCGGGTGGCTCGTTCGGCCTCATACAGCTTGGGCAAAAATTCGAGCGGGACTTTCGCGTACAACACTTTGGCGTCGGCCAGAGCCTCCTGGACGGTAACGCCAGTAAGCTTTTGGACGCCCGCGCTGATATACAGAAATCCAAACTTGCCGTCCGAATCGCGCATATACTGATACACAACGCTGTCGGGCAGGTTGTCGCCGATCGCACGTAGGCTCGCTTCGCTTCTGGCGCAGCCTTTCCTGGTCGGCGACGCTTTCCGTGATGTCGGTCCAAACACCGTTCCGAATGATCTGTCCGCCCGGCTGCCTTTCGGGGCGCGAACGCAGGCGCATCCAGCGCACCTCGCCGTCCGCGCGGCGAATCGGAATCTCCACGGCGACATCAGACACGCTGCGCTGGGAATTTTGTTCGGCCTCCACAAGCGTCGGTAGATATTCGGGCAAGACCTGCGACCGCATGGCATCATCGTTGGCGAGAACCTGCTCCACGGTGAGGCCGGTCAGCTTTTCGATGCCGGCGCTGACGTAGAGGTATCTCGCGACGCCATTCCGATCGCGCGTCCAGCGAAAGACGGCGCTGTCGGGCAGGTTATCGCTTATCGCGCGCAACATCGCTTCGCTTTGACGCAACCTTTCCTGGTCGGTGACGGCCTCGGTGATATCGGTCCAAACGCCATTCCAAATGATTTGTCCGTCTGGCTGCGGTTCAGGCCGCGAATGCATCCGCACCCAGCGCACCTCGCCGTCCATGCGGCGAATTGGCGTCTTCACGTCGAAGTCAGACACCTCGCGCTGGCACTTTTGATCGGCCGCCACGAGCGCCTGACGGTATTCAGGCAGGACCAACGAGAGCACAACGCCAGTGTCGACAAGAAACCGCTCGACCGAAAGGCCAGTCAGCTTTTCGATGCCGGCGCTGACGTAAAGATATTTGGCGACGCCCTTCTGGTCGCGCGTCCACTGGTAGATGGCGCTGTCAGGAAGGCTGTCGCCAATGGCTCGCAGCATCGCCTCGCTTTGGCGCAGCTTTTCCTGGTCGGCGACGCTTTCTGTGATGTCCGTCTGAACGCCATTCCAGACGGTTTCTCCGTTCGGCTGTCGCTCGGGGCGAGAACGCAACCGCATCCAACGCACTTCGCCATCCTTCCGGCGAATCGGGGCGTCCACAGCGAAATCGGCCAGATCGCGCTTGACGGCTTGCTCAGCCGCCAACAGCCTTGGCAAATATTCCGGCAGGACTTGCGCGTACAGGGCGCCGGCGTCGGTCAGAATCTCCTCAGCTGTAACTCCTGTGAGCCTCTCAACGCCGGCGCTGACGTACAGATATTGCGGGTTTCCAGCCGCATCGCGCCGATAGCGGTAGACGAAGCTGTCTGGCAGGTTATCGCCCATCGCCCGCAGCATCGCTTCGCTTTGGCGCAGCTTTTCCTGGTCGGCAACGCTTTCCGTAATGTCTGTCCAAACGCCATTCCAGAGGATCGCCCCGTTGGGCCGCCGCTCCGGCCGGGACCGAAGCCGCATCCAGCGCACCTCGCCATCCTTTCGGCGAATCGGGGCCTCAACCGCGAAGTCACTCATGGCTCGCTTGGCCGCTCGTTCAGCCTCAATAAACTTTGGTAGATATTCGGGCAGGACTTGTGCGTACAATGCATTGGCGTCGGCCAGCGCCTCTTCGACCGTCACGCCTGTCAGCTTTTCAACGCCCGCGCTGATGTAAAGAAATCGCGCGTTTCCCGCCCGATCGCGCGTATACTGATAGACGACGCTGTCCGGCAGATTGTCGCCTATCGCGCGTAAGGTCGCCTCGCTCTGGCGCACGCGTTCCTGGTCGATCACATTATCCGTAATATCTTCGACGTAGACGACAATGCCGCCGATCGAGCCCTCCGCACGGCGCCACGGCTGGAGCCCGCACCGCAGCCACTGCACGCCCCCGTCCGAGCTCACGAAAGCCACGCGATCTTCGCTTACGACCTCGCCGGCCTGGGCCTGGAGCGTCAGATCCTTCCATTGCTCGGGCGTCTCGGGAAAAGCATCGTCATTCGACCTTCCGACGAGGTCGCCCTCGAGACGGAAGACGCTCTGCCAGCGCCGGCTCGCTGCGAGATAGCGCATATTCCGATCGAACATGGCCAGGGCGCCGGGCGCCTGCGTTATAAAGTAACCCAGCTGCGCCTCTTTTTGCGTGGTCAAGCAACGAACGGAATCGCGAGCGTGCTCATCTACGCAAGAATCGACGACGCGAAGGCATCGATCTTTTTGGTCGGCGCAAAAACGGGCTAAAGCTTTCAGCATCGGCTGTCGACACGATCAAATTTCGCGCTGAAACCGGCGCGATCACTCGTCGGGCTGTGGGGCGACACACTCGACGCGCAATTTTCGTTGGAACCCCTTAAGAAACCATATTCGGGAGAGGGCCTTGGACTGGTCGGCGGTTTGCTGCGCAGGGAACGGCCCGGCTTTCGACGACCGCGAAAACCGATGGCCCTCAGCTTATCCCCTTCGCCCGCCCTGACACGATGTCCCAATTCGCGGAGTTTTTTGCGACTTTTTGAATGTTGTAAGAAAAGCGAAGGAAAGGGAAGTCGCCGGTCCGTCGCAGAATAGGCATTGAGCAGCGACCGAGGCGCCGCCCTTGCCGCGCCTGCCTCGAACATCGGGATTTCGCTCTCGTCACCGCCGATGCTGCGCCGGTAAGCGCCTCTCGATGAGGTCGCGGATGCGCGGGTCGGCGAAGTCTGCAACGGCGATCACGGCGCCCGCCGCGATAAGGGACGCCGGATCGAGTGAGGTCGTCAGGCCAACGACCGCGAGACACGCCGTCGTAGCGGAGCGGACGCCGGTCGGGGAGTCCTCGAATGCGACCGAACGCTCGGCCGCCGCCCGTGTGAGTTCGAGGCCGCGCCGATAGGGCAGTGGATCGGGCTTCAACAGCTCGAGTTCCGAGCCGATAACGGCGATCGGCAACCGTGCGGCGCGCCCGAGCGCGCTCAGCACGACCTCGACGTTGGCGCGCGGCGCGTTGGTCACTACCGCAACGCCTAGTCCGAGGCTTTCGGCGAAGTCGAGAAGCTCGATCGTTCCGCGAATTCGCTCGACGCCGCCGAGGTCGGCGCGGTAGGCGGCCTCCTTCGCCTCGAGCGCGGCGCGCTGGGCCTGGGGCGACAGATGCGGCAGAAACATCTGTCCGATCAATTCATTCGACGCGCCATGGATGCTCGCGTTGTAGGATTCCTGATCG
This sequence comes from uncultured Alphaproteobacteria bacterium, assembly GCA_963816065.1. Classification (GTDB taxonomy): domain Bacteria; phylum Pseudomonadota; class Alphaproteobacteria; order Rhizobiales; family Beijerinckiaceae; genus Roseiarcus. The sequence continues at coordinate 279,958 of CAWFJG010000030.1, forward strand.
ACCGTGATCCCGCAGGAAGCAAAGATTTGCTGAAAGGCCGTGAGGTGTTTCGCGTCGCTGTCGATCAGCGTCCTGTCGAGGTCGAAGAGCAGCGCGGCGCCCGTCGCCGTCACATCGTCGCTCCGATCTGCCAGGGCGTGAACTCGGCCTCCCCGTAGCCAAGCGTCTCGGACTTCGTCGGCGCGCCTGACGCAACGGCAAGGATCGGTTCGAAGATCTCCCGCCCCTTCTCGGCGATCGGCACGCCGTCGAGCACATCGCCGCAGTTGATGTCCATGTCGTCGATCATGGATTGATAGACGTCGCTGTTGGTGGCGAGCTTGATCGAAGGCGTGGGCTTGCAGCCGTAGGCGGAGCCGCGCCCGGTCGTGAAGCAGAGGATGTTGGCGCCGCCGGCGACCTGGCCGGTTGCGGAGACCGGGTCGTAGCCCGGCGTGTCCATGAACACGAAGCCCTTCGCTGTGACAGGCTCGGCGTATTTGTAGACGGCCATAAGCGGCGTCGTCCACCCTTCGCCGCCGCGCCGAGCGACTTCTCCAGAATAGTCGTGAGGCCGCCCGCCTTGTTTCCGGGCGAGGGGTTGTTGTTCATCTCACCGCCGTTGCGGGCGCAATACTCCTCCCACCAGTGAATGCGCTCCAGGAGCCGGCGTCCGATCTCCGGCGTCGCCGCGCGGCGCGTCAACAGGTGCTCGGCCCCGTAAATCTCCGGCGTTTCCGAGAGGATCGCCGTACCGCCGTTGCGCACGAGCCTATCGACCGCTGCGCCCAAAGCCGGATTCGCCGTGATCCCAGAATAGCCGTCCGATCCGCCGCATTGCAGAGCCAGCGTCAGCGCGCTGGCGGGCTGCGGCTCGCGCCTTGCCCGATCGAGCTTCGGCAGCATAGCGCGAATCCGCTCGAGACCCGCCTCGATCGTCTTGCGCGTGCCGCCGGTCGGCCTGGATCGTCAGGACTTTGAACCGGTCGCCCTCGACGATTTCGTATTCCTCCTTCATCCGGCCGATCTGGAACACTTCGCAGCCGAGACCAACCATCAGCGTCGCGCCGACGTTGGGGTTGGCCGCGTAGCCCCATTCGGTGCGCATCAACGTCTCAAATCTTCGCCTTTCGACGCCATGCCGCACCCGGTCCCATGGACGAGCGGAATTACGCCGTCTACGTTCGGATAGTCGGCAAGCATCCCGGAGCGCTCGACCTCGCGCGCAATAGGCGCGCGGTTGTGGCCGAGCAGTTCACCGAAGTCAGGATCGCCAGATAGTTGCGTGTACCGACCTTGCCGTTGTCGCGGAGGTAGCCGAGGAACGTCGGCTGCCGGTCGATCGGCTCGATCGCCGTCGGATGGGCGTCTTCGCCCATCCGATAGTCGCGGGCGAAGTCCTTCATGGCGCAATTGTGCTCGTGCACCCATTCGCCGTGGGCGATCGGCCGGGACGCGAATCCGATGATCTGGCCAAACTTGCGGATCGGCTTGTCGGCCCGATGGCGGCGAGGGCCATCTTGTGTCCCTTGGGAATCCGTTCGCGGGCGGCGTCCCGCTGACTGACGCTGTCCCAGCCGGGATCTCGTCGATGGCTATGAGGACGTTATCCGACGCGTTCAGTTTTAATGTACGCGGGTTCTCCATGGGATTTGATTTCCTTGCGTTAGCTTCCGCTACACAGCGAAAAGCCCTGGCCGCTGGTGGGCGACCTGTTCGAGCAGCGCGCCCGTCACGCTGAGATGTCGCTTCATCGCGTCCCGGGCCGCAGCGGCGTCGCCGGCGGCAATCGCCTCCACGACGGCGCGATGCTCGGCCAGCGCCTCGCGGATCCGGCCGGGCGGTGCCATCAGAATGCGCCTCACCCGCTCGAGATGCACGCGAAGGACATCGAGCACTTCTCCGGCGCGCGCCATGGCCAGCCGCGCCGTTAGGATCTGATGGAAGGCGACATCTGCCGCATAGAAGGCGGCCCTATCGTCCGCCGTGACCGCGCCCTCGGCTTCCGTCAGGTTCGCCTCGAGCGCCTGCTTGTCGACGGGCGCCATGCGCAGCGCCGCCTCCGCGGCGATCTCGCCCTCCAGGGCGCTACGAATGAAAAGTCGCTCGCGCACGTCGTGGAGCGAAATCCGCGAGACGAATGACCCGTGCTGCGGCGCGACGTCGACGAGTTGGTCGTAGGCAAGGCGGTTCACTGCGGTGGACACAGGATAGCGCGAAACCCTAAACCTCTCGCACAGCTCGGCTTTTTCGATCAAACTGCCCGGCTCGAGCGCTCCGGTCAGGATCGCCCTCTTGAGTTCTCCGTAAACGGCGTCCGCCTTCGAATGGCGCCCTTCGCCAATGTCCCGCCTGTGACCGCCGGAAAGCGGCTTGCTCGTCCGTTCCCAACTAGCATGCCAGACGCTAGTCACCCCTCGCTGTCCCGTCAATACATGCTAAATCAGCGTCACAACGGCGGCCGACCAACGGGGACCGTTGCCTTGCTCTGGTCGGGCGGACTATGTCAGCGCAGTGGCTGAAGCAAACATGACCCGGTCGACCGCAAGCGAGCGGCGCGAGACGACGCGTGGCGACGAACCGGCGGCGGCGATTTACGGCGGAATTTTATGCGGCGGCGAAGGCAGCGTATACACTGATCCGCAAAGCCAATGGGGCGAACGACTATGATTCTGATTTCGGGCGAAGCGCTGATCGATCTGATCCCCGATCCCGAGCGGTCGAACACGTATGACGCGGTGCTTGGCGGCTCGCCGTACAACGTAGCAATCGGCCTCGCGCGGCTTGGTTCAGACACCACATTCGTGTCGCGCATTTCCAGGGACGGAAATGGCGACGCACTCGCGTCGGCGCTGGCCGACAACGGAGTCGACCTGGCTTATGTCCTCCGCGACGAGCGGCCGAGCGCCCTCGCCTTCGTCATGCGCGGCACCGCAAAAACCGGTTCGCGCTATGCCTTCTATCTCGACGCGACATCGTTCGACGGCCCATGGCCTTTCCCGACAGATTGGCCGGAAGTGGCGACGTCATTTGCACCTGGGTTCGATCTCGGCGGTCGATTCCCGGCACGGAGAACGGGCGGTCGGGGCGTTGAGGCGGCGCGCCGGCGGGCAACCGTGAGCTACGATCCCAATATCCGCCCTCTGGTCACGCCGGACCGCGACGCCGTCGCCGCGCTCGTCGAACGGCAGGCGGCGCTCGCGCATATCGTCAAGGCCAGCGAAGAGGACCTCCGATGGCTTTATCCAGGCCGCTCCGTCGAGGAGAGCTTGGCGGAGTGGACGACGGCCGGACCTCGCTTTTGCGTCGCCACGCTCGGCGAGCGGGGCGCGATCGCGATGCTCGGGAGGCGAGCTGATCGCGCGCCCGCTCCTGAAATCGAGGTCGTCGACACCGTCGGCGCGGGCGATAGCTTCATGTCGGCGCTGCTCGGCGCCATGGACAAGGATTCGGCGCTCGGCGACGGGTCCGCGCCGCCGGACCGTGCCGCGCTCGAGCGATGGCTCAGATTTGCGGCCGCGGCGTCAGCAATCACCTGCACGCGCAAGGGCTCCGAACCCGCCGACCCGCGCCGAGGTCGAGGCTGCGCTCGAGCGTCAATCGTGAGCCGGCATAAGCCGTTTGGCGACAAAGTGTAGCATTGCGAGGGCTCGACCACGGGTTTAAGAAACGTCGTCAAACCGAACAGGATAGATCGCATGGCATCGACCGAAGTTGCGCCGGGAAAGCTCCGTCCGCGCCCGTTGTCGCCGCATCTCCGCATCTATCAATTCACCATCACGATGGTGATGTCGATCGTGCATCGCATCTGCGGCGCAGGGCTCTATGTCGGCGTCCTGTTGCTGGCGTGGTTTCTGATCGCGGCTTCGATGGACGCCGCGGCGTTCGGCGTCTTCTCGTGGTTCATCAGATCGATCATTGGACAGCTTGATGCTGTTCGGCTTCACCTGGGCGCTCTTCACCATCTGTTCGGCGGCATTCGCCATTTCATCTGGGACGCCGGCTACGGCCTCGAGGCGCCGATCCGCGATTATCTCGCTTGGGCGACCGCTGTGTTCGGCTTCGGGCTGGCCATCGTGGTCTGGGCGATCGGCTATCTTGTCTGGTAAGGGGCGCTTCTGATGTCTGGCAATTCCGACGGCCTTCGCACACCTCTGGGCCGGGTTCGATTTCTCGGTTCCTCGCGCAAGGGAACTGGACGAGTCCTGGACCTTGCACGTCACTGCGATCGCGCTCGTCCCCTGACATCGTCTTCGTCCTGATGATGCTCGCGCTTCTGCACATGGACTACAACGGCGTGCGCGCTACTCTCGGCCAGCCTATTCCTGCGATCCTGCTGATCGCCTTCATCCTGGCTGGCGTCGTCCATATGCAGATCGGGATGAAGTCGATTATTCTCGACTATGTTCAGGGTCATGCCTGCGCCTGGGTGCTTCTCGCCAACTCCTGCTTCGCCGTGCTGCTTGGCCTCGCCTGCGTCTATGCAACGCTGCGCATCAGCTTCACCTGAAAACGCCAACAGAACGGACCATCGCAATGGCGACGAACGGCTCCCCGGCTGAGAGCGCAGCAGCGCTCGGCGGCAAGGCTTACCCGATCACGGACCACACCTATGACGTCGTGGTCGTGGGCGCGGGCGGCGCAGGACTGCGCGCCAGCGTCGGATGCGCAGAGGCCGGTCTCAAGACCGCCTGCATCTCGAAGGTCTTCCCGACCCGCTCGCACACAGTCGCCGCGCAGGGCGGCATCTCGGCCTCGCTCGGCAACATGGGGCCGGACGACTGGCGCTGGCACATGTACGACACCGTCAAGGGCTCGGACTGGCTCGGCGACCAGGACGCGATCGAATATCTGTGCCGCAATGCTCCGGCCGCGGTCTACGAGCTCGACCACTGGGGCGTGCCGTTCTCCCGCACCGAAGAGGGCAAGATCTACCAGCGGCCGTTCGGCGGGCATGACCACCGAGTTCGGCAAGGGCACCGCCCAGCGCACCTGCGCCGCCGCCGACCGCACCGGCCACGCGATCCTGCACACGCTCTACGGCCAGGCGCTGAGGGCGCAGTGCGCAGTTCTTCATCGAGTATTTCGCCATCGACCTCATCCGCGATTCCGAAGGGCGCCGTGCGCGGCGTCGTCTGCCTCAAGCTCGACGACGGCACGATCCACCGCTTCCGCGCCCAGACGACGGTGCTCGCGACCGGCGGCTACGGCCGGGCCTACTTCTCCTGCACTTCGGCGCACACCTGCACCGGCGACGGCAACGCCATGGTGCTGCGCGCCGGACTGCCGCTGCAGGACATGGAGTTCGTCCAGTTCCACCCGACCGGCATCTACGGCGCGGGCTGCCTCATCACCGAGGGCTCGCGCGGCGAAGGCGGCTATCTCGCCAATTCGGCTGGCGAGCGCTTCATGGAGCGCTACGCGCCCTCGGCCAAGGACCTCGCCTCGCGCGACGTCGTCAGCCGCTCCATGACGCATCGAGATCCGCGAGGGGCGCGGCGTCGGCAAGAACAAGGACCACATCTACCTGCACCTCGACCACCTCGATCCGAAGGTGCTGCACGAGCGCCTGCCCGGCATTTCGGAGAGCGCGCGCATCTTCGCCGGCGTCGACGTGACCAAGGAGCCGATCCCGGTGCTGCCGACGGTCCATTACAACATGGGCGGCATTCCGACCAATTATCACGGCGAGGTGCTGACCAAGGTCGGCGGCGATCCGGATCGGTCGTGCCCGGGCCTGATGGCGCTCGGCGAGGCGGCCTGCGTCTCGGTGCATGGCGCCAACCGCCTCGGCTCCAATTCGCTGATCGACCTCGTCGTGTTCGGCCGCGCCGGCGGCGCTGCGCGCCGCCGAGACGATCAAGCCCGGCGAGCGCGCAGCCCGAGCTGCCGAAGGACTGCGCCGAGTTCGCGCTCTCGCGGCTCGACCGCTTCCGCTACGCCAACGGCGCTCGCCGACCGCCGAGCTGCGCCTGGCCATGCAGAAGACCATGCAGGACAATTGCGCGGTGTTCCGCACCGGCGAGGTGCTCGAGGAGGGCAAGGAGAAGATCCACGAGGTCTGGCGCGCCGGCGCCGACGTCGCGCGTCACCGACCGCTCGCTGATCTGGAACTCCGACCTCGTCGAGACGCTGGAATACGACAACCTGATCGTCCAGGCGGTGGTGACGATGGAGGGCGCCGCTGAACCGGCTGGAGAGCCGCGGCGCGCACGCGCGCGAGGACTATCCCAAGCGCGACGACGACAACTGGATGAAGCACACGCTGGCCTGGATCGACACCGACAAGCAGACGGTCACGATCGACTACCGGCCGGTGCACGCCTACACGATGAGCAACGACGATCGCTACATCGAGCCGAAGGCGCGGGTGTACTGACGCTCGCCGACGCGCACCGACCGGCACATGGATCAGACGCTGATGGTCCAATTCACTCTGCCCAAGAACTCGCACGATCACGGGCAAGACCTGGCCGAAGCCCGCCAGCGCCAAGCGGGTGACGGAATTCCGCATCTATCGCTGGAACCCGGACGACGACGCCAATCCGCGCATCGACACCTATTTCGTCGACCGCGACGATTGCGGGCCGATGGTGCTCGACGCGCTGATCTGGATCAAATCCAAGATCGATTCGACGCTCGACCTTCCGCCGCTCCTGCCGCGAGGGCGTCTGCGGCTCCTGCGCGATGAACATCGACGGGCATCAACACGCTCGCCTGCACCAGCGGCATCGACGAGGTCGACGGCGCCGTGGTGATCTATCCGCTGCCGCATCAGGAGGTGATCAAGGACCTGGTGCCCGACCTCACCAATTTCTACGCCCAGCACGCCTCGATCGAGCCCTGGCTCAAGACGGTCGACGCCGGCGCCCGAGAAGGAATGGCTGCAGTCGCCGGAAGACCGCGCCAAGCTCGACGGGCTCTACGAGTGCATCCTGTGCGCCTGCTGCTCGACCTCCTGCCCGAGCTACTGGTGGAACGGCGACCGCTATCTCGGCCCGGCGATCCTGCTGCAGGCCTATCGCTGGCTGATCGAATTCGCGCGACGAGGCGCCGGGCGAACGGCTCGACAATCTCGAGGACCCGTTCCGCCTCTACCGCTGCCACACGATCATGAACTGCGCCAAGACCTGCCCGAAGGGCCTCAATCCGGCCAAGGCGATCGCCGCAAATCAAGACGATGATGGTCGAGCGGCACGTGGGCTGAAGCGCTCAAGCGCCAGTGGCATCCGCCTGGGCGGGGATGGTGCGGGCGATGGCCTAGGGTCGCGCCCTCCTGCCGTTACCCTGTCGTTTCGCGGCCTCCCTCCACCCATATCTCGTCGCTGGCCGGGGCCGAGCCGGTCCGGCTACCCTGGTGAACGGGGCGTCGTCCGTATGTTTGCGTTCGGAAGCGCGTCCCGCGTACGCCCACGGTGAAGTCCAGCTCGTCAATCTGCAGGACCGCGTGGGCGTCCCCATCGTCGGTCGCCTCGCGTCGGTTCATCTGCGCGGCGACGACCTGGTGGACGCGTTACTTCGACGGGCACTCCTGACGGCGGATGATCGTGATCTTGTTTCCTCGAAAAACTCTCTCGCCAAGCCAATGAACTCGCGACCGGCCAAAGCGTTACGAGGCCGGGCGGCAGGGCTGGCGCCGCTTCCTCACGGATCGGAGGCCAGGGACAGACCACAGCGACGTTGAGCGGCGCGTTCCTGGCGCGACGGTTATGTCTTTTTACGCCCCAGAGCTCAATGGCGCCCTCGGCGGCCGGACGGACTCGAATCCGACCGGCGAACATATTGATCTCATTCAAGCTCCTCAGAAGCGCGAGCCCTAATGCACCGAGGGCGTAACCTTTGATTCCGACGGGCTCGGACATGTCAAAAAAGTATCAGTCGCCGCACCGCACCGTGGTGGCGCTTGCCCGCGAGTGCCGCTATCGTCAACCTGCAACGAGCCGAAAACAAGCTCAGCCAAGAAACAGACGGGTCGAACACGGGTAGGCGACGTCCTCTGGGAGGGACGACTATGGAACCTGACCTAGAGGTCATCCAAATAAGGCCTAGTGAGTCGTTTTCAACGATGTACCATGGCTATCCGTATCATACGGTGCGCTGGCACTTCCATCCAAAGTTCGAGATTCATCAGATCGTTTCGACTTGGGGCCGCTACTTCGTTGGCGATTTCATCGGTGAGTTCGAGCCTGGCAACCTTGTCCTCACCGGCCCAAATCTGCCGCACAACTGGATCAGTGATGTGCCGGCTGGGCAGACGGTGGACCTGCGCTGCCGCTTCATCCAATTCTCGGCGAATTTCATCGCCGGAGCGATGAATGCATTCCCCGAACTGAAAGCAATCTCGCCGCTTCTGGAGTCGTCGCGCCGTGGCGTTCTGTTCAGCGGCCAGACCAGCAATGAGGTCCGACCCATGCTGGAATCGATCATGGAGGCCCAGGGCGTGCTCCGGATCGAACTCTTCATGAGGATCATAGGCGCGCTCACGCGTGAGCGAGGCGCGCGGGTGCTTGCAAGCGAAAGCTACGTTCCCGATCCTTCCGGCTACATGACGGCAGGCATGAACAAGGCGCTCGCCCACATCCGCGAGAACCTCACCCAACCCTTCAACGAACGCGATCTGGCCGCTATCGCGAAACAATCGACAGGGGCGTTCTCTCGCTCATTCCGCAAGCATACGGGTATGTCTCTCCTTCAGTACATCCGACGACTGCGCATCAACATGGCCTGCCAAATTCTGATGAGCAATGAACATGCGCAGGTCTCGGACATCTGCTTCGAGGTCGGATTCAACAACCTTTCCAATTTCAACCGGCAATTTCTCGCCGAGAAAGGCATGCCGCCCTCGCAGTTCAGGAAGCAACTGGCCGAAAATTTCTCGGCCGCCGCGTGGCAGGGAGGATCAGGGAAGAGCCAGACATCGCAGCCATTTGGGCAAGGATACCGGAGCGCACGCGACGCGGCCTCCCAGGCGCAGGTCTATACGCAACGATAACAGATGAGGAGAGGAATCGATGACGAAGATTTCGTGGATGCAGAGCCGGCCAGGGCTGCTGGCGACCGTTATGCTGGGGGCAGGTTTTGCCACTGCGCATGCCGCCGACATTTCCGGCTCGACCGTCGCCTTCCTGATGCCCGACCAGGGATCGACCCGCTACGAGCAGCACGATCATCCCGGCTTCGTCGCCGAGATGAGCAAGCTGTGTCCGAGTTGCAAGGTGATCTACCTGAACGCCGACGCCGATGTCGCCAAGCAACAGCAGCAGTTCAACTCCGTCATCGTCCAGGGCGCGAAGGTCATCGTGCTTGACGGGGTGGATTCCGCCGCCTCGGCGTCGCTGGTGCACAACGCTCAGAGCCAGGGCGTCAAGGTGATCGCGTACGACCGGCCGATCCCCGATGGAAAGGTCGACTTCTATGTCTCATTCGACAACGAGGGGATCGGCAAGGCGATTGCTTCGTCGTTGGTCGAGCATCTCAAGGCCTTGGGCGTGCCAACCAACGGGGACGGCGTGCTGCAGATCAATGGCTCGCCCACCGACGCGGCGGCGGGCTTGATCAAGAAGGGCTGCCATGAGGGCCTGGCGACCGGCCAATACAAGACCCTGGCCGAGTTCGACACGCCGAACTGGCTTCCAACCAACGCCCAACAGTGGGCCGCTGGCCAGATCGCCCGCTTCGGCAAGCAGATCATCGGCGTGGTAGCGGCGAACGACGGAACCGCCGGGGGCGCCATCGCAGCGTTCAAGGCGGCCGGCGTTGACCCCGTGCCGCCGGTGACGGGCAATGACGCGGAGATCGCGGCATTGCAGCGCATCATCGCCGGCGACCAGTACAACACGATCTCCAAACCTAGCGAGATCGTGGCGAGCGCGGCTGCCGACGTCGCCGTGCAACTCCTCAAGGGCGAAACGCCGAAAGCGACGACAACTCTGTTCGACTCGCCGTCACAACTCTTCGTGCCAGCCGTCGTGACGGCGGAGAATCTCAAGGCCGAGATCATCGACAAGAAGATCCAGACGGCCGCGGAGCTCTGCACGGGAGACTATGCCGCGGGCTGCAAGAAGCTCGGCATCCAGTAGGGCGTGGATCGACGGCCGGCCGTATGACAAACCGGTTAGCCGCCGTGAGGCCGAACCGCTCCGGCTGCTGCCCCTCCGCAATCCCATGGAGGGCGGCGCCGGAAGAGCCGCTCGTCGACCGATTCGCATTTCGGGACGCCGCCAATGACGGAACCCGCCGAACATCCGGCGCCTGACCCTCGGTCCTTGGTCAGCTTGAGGGCCATCTCCAAGCACTTCGGCGCCGTCTCGGCGCTGACCGAGGTGGATCTCGACATTTTTCCCAGTGAGATTTTAGCGCTTGTCGGGGACAACGGCGCCGGCAAATCGACGCTCATCAAGATCCTGGCCGGCGTCCTGCAGCCGAGCTCGGGCGCCATCTCATTCGAGGGCGCCCCAGTGACCCTGTCGAACCCGAGCGCGGCGCTGCGCCTCGGGATTGCGACGGTGTTCCAGGATCTCGCGCTGTGCGAAAACCTCGACGTGGTCGCCAACATCTTTCTCGGCCGGGAGCTCAGCCCGTTGCAGCTCGACGAGGTGGCGATGGAAGTCCGCGCCTGGACGTTGCTCGGCGAGCTCTCGGCGCGCATCCCGAGCGTCAGGGAACCGGTCGCCGCACTCTCCGGCGGTCAACGTCAGACAGTCGCGATTGCCCGTTCCTTGCTGATGAATCCAAGAGTAATCCTTCTTGACGAACCGACCGCCGCCCTGGGCGTCGCGCAGACGGCCGAGGTGTTGAACCTGATCGAACGCGTTCGGGACCGCGGCCTTGGCGTCGTGATCATAAGCCACAACATGGAGGTTGTGCGCGCCGTGGCGGACCGAATCGTCGTGCTTCGGCTCGGACGAAACAATGGGGTCTTCCCGCCGGATGCATCCAACCACGATCTGGTGAGCGCCATCACCGGCGCCGAGGACAATGCGGTCTCGCGCAGAGCGAGAAGCGGCTCCCAACCCAGATCATTGAATCCGGGAAGTCCTTGATGGGCTCCGATTCCGGACGTCTTCCCGAATCGCCAGCGCTGCTCGACCGCGGCGACGAGCGGCTCAAAGATCGAAGCGGGGCAGCCGGCGCGCTGAAGGCTTTCGCCGACCGCGTCCGGTCCGGCGATCTCGGCTCCCTCCCTGTGGTTGTCGGCCTCGCCATTATCTGGACCGTGTTCCAGACGCTCAACCCAGTCTTCCTGTCGCCGCGTAATCTCGTAAACCTGCTGTTTGACTGTTCGACCGTTGGAATCATTTCTCTCGGCATCGTCTGCGTGCTCATGGTGGGAGAGATCGACCTGTCGGTCGGCTCCGTCAGCGGCCTTTCTTCCGCTATCCTCGGTGTGTTGTGGGTGCGGATCGGTTGGCCGCCGGCGCTTGCGATACTCGCGGCCTTGGCGGCGGGATGCCTGATCGGCGGCATGTATGCGCTGCTCTTCAATCGCCTCGGCATGCCGAGCTTCGTCTCGACACTGTCGGGGCTGCTGGGCTTCCTCGGGCTTCAGCTTTACATTCTCGGCCCGACAGGCTCCATCAACCTTCCCTACGAGTCACCGCTGGTGAAGTTCGGCCAGCTCCTCGTCATGCCAACGCCGGTGGCCTTTGGGCTGGCCGCGGTTCCCGGCGTCCTCACGCTCGTGAGCCGCGTCCGCACAGCAAGACGACGCCAAGCCTCCGGACTGTCCTCCCGGTCCATGGGCGGGCTGCTGCTGGAGGCGGGGGTGATCACTGTCGTGCTTGAGACAATGGTCTACTACCTGAGCTTCGCCCGCGGGTTGCCGTGGATGTTCGGCCTATTTGTCGGGCTTGTCATGGCGATGAACTATGCGCTGCGACGCACCAAGTGGGGCCGCTCGGTGTCCGCTGTCGGCGGCAATCTCGAGGCGGCGCGACGGGCCGGCATCGACGTGCGCCTGATCTATACCAGCGCCTTCGCCCTGTGCTCGACCCTGGCCGCCGCCGGCGGCGTGCTGTCCGCCGCACGCCTTGCCAGTTCCAATCTGCAGGCCGGCACCGTCGACGTCAATCTCAACGCCATCGCCGCCGCGGTCATCGGCGGCACCAGCCTCTTCGGCGGCCGCGGCAGCGCCTATTCGGCATTGCTCGGCATCATCGTCATCCAGTCCATCGCAAGCGGTCTGACGCTGCTCGATCTGTCCTCGTCGCTCCGGTACATGATCACCGGAGGCGTCCTGGCTGTTGCGGTCATCGTCGACTCTCTCGCTCGCCGCTCGCGCGTTTCCCACGGCCGTGCGTGAGCGAGCGGCCTATCGAAGAGCCTAGGATGACTATGCAACTCTCGGGAAAGGTCGCGGCGGTCACCGGCGCCGCCTCCGGCATCGGCCTGGCATGCGCCCGGGCCATGCTTGCCGCGGGCGCCCGCGTTGCGCTGGTGGACCGCGACGCCGACAGGCTGCAGGCGCTCTGCGCCGAACTGGGCGAGCAGGCGTTCTCCATCACAACCGACCTTCTCGACAGGTCCAGCGTGGCGCGGATGGCGCCCCAGATTCTCGAAAGGGCCGGCCAGCTCGACATCCTTCACGCCAATGCGGGCGCCTATATCGGAGGCGAGATCGTGTCGGGCGATCCGGATGCCTGGGACCGTATGCTGAACCTCAATATCAACAGCGTCTTTCGCACGGTGCATGCGGTCCTGCCGCATATGGTCGAGCGCAAGGGCGGCGACATCATCGTTACCAGCTCGGTGGCCGGCTTCATTCCCGTTGTCTGGGAGCCGATCTACACCGCGTCGAAGCATGCTGTGCAAGCGTTCGTCCACACCGTGAGGCGTCAGGTCGCCAAACATGGAATTCGCGTTGGGGAAGTGGCGCCAGGGCCGGTAGCGACCGCGCTGCTCAGCGATTGGCCGAAGGCCAAGTTGGAGGAGGCGCTGGCGGCCGGCAGCCTGATGGAGCCGAGCGAGGTGGCGGACGCTGTCCTATTCATGCTGACGCGGCCGCGCAACGTCGTCATCCGCGACCTCGTGATTCTTCCCCAGAGTCTTGACATCTGACCGGCAACCCACTTGCGACAAAGGAATACGCCATGATTCTCGATCGATTTCGGCTCGATTCCCGGGTGGCTCTCATCACGGGCGGAACACGCGGCATCGGCCTCGCCATCGCCAAGGCGTTCGGCGAGGTCGGCGCACGTATCGTCATCAGCGGCCGTACTCTGCAGAAGAGCGCCGAGCGGAGCTTCTCCGACGCTGGCGTCTCCTTCGACTTCGTGGCCAGCGAACTGCTGGATGAGGGCGCCCCGGATCGTCTGGTCTCCGAGACGATCTCGAAGATGGGAAGGCTCGATATTCTGGTCAACAACGCCGGCATCGCGATCCACGGCGACAGCGGCGATTACCCCGACGCCACTTGGCGGCAGATCATGAGCCTCAACGTCGACGCCGTCTTTCGCAGCTGCCGAGCCGCACTTGCCCCGATGCGCGCACAGGGCGAAGGCGTCATCCTCAATGTCGGCTCAATCTCGGGTATCGTCTCCAACATCCCGCAGAATCAGGTCGCCTATAACAGTTCGAAGGCGGCGGTCCACATGATGACCAAGAGCTTGGCGAGCGAGTTGGCGGCGGAGAATATCCGAGTCAATGCGGTGGCGCCCGGTTACATCGACACTGATCTTTCGCGCGGCGGGATCGAGAACCCGGATTGGTTTCCCATCTGGCAGCGCATGACGCCCATGGGCCGCGTCGGCCAACCCGAAGAGGTCGCCGCGGCGGCCCTGTTCCTCTGCTCCAATGCTGCGAGCTATGTGACAGGCGAGGTTCTCGTCATAGACGGCGGCTACACGACGCGCTGAAACGGGAATGGGAGTCCTCAAAGGCAGGTGGAGATTGCGCGTTTCTTGCGCGGCGCGGCCATTCCCGGCGTCGGCGTGGAATGATCCCACTCAGACCCTCTCGACGTCCTGTCGGCGCTTTGCTCAACGCCCGTTTCGGACGGACTGCGCGCCGACAATCCGGGGGGCCTGAACGTCCGCTGCGCCGCCCGTTCCCGCCGCTCGCACGACGACCGCTGCTGGCCACTCCTGCGAGATCGCCCCTCGCGTGGCGGGCGATAGGTTCCATTCCATGGCGTGGCGGCTCGCAGGCCCTGCCTCCGCGGCTTCATGCGAGAGCCCCGCGTTGCGTCGAACCCGCGCGCTCGAGGTCCGCGGCCTCGACGGCGGTTGACGGTGCTTTGGCTTAGCCCCAAAGTGAGAAGGCTCGGCCCTGACGCAGAGCGGGCGTCGACGATGCATTCGCCGGGGCGCCTGTCGCGACGGCCGTAACGGCGGCGTGGGCGGCCGCTGGGGACGCCCGAAGCGCCGATGTCGTGGGCCGATGTCGTGGAGTGTCGATGAGCGACGCATTGACTGCCGCCAACGAAGTCGCCGAGGCGCCGGAACCCCAGGCCGTCGCAAAGGCGCCCGAGGCGCCGGCCGAAGCCGCCGCTGTCCCGAACCCCTATGCGCTCGCGCCGGTTTCGGCCGACGACCCTTGCGGGCCGGATCTCGATCTGGAAGGCGATCCGGACTACCTCAACTTCTTTGCCGCGACCGAAGGTCTGCTGCCGATCAACTATTACGAGTTCAAGCGCGAGACGATCGAGTTTCCGGCGGCGTTCAAGATGATCGACGCCCTGCTCCAGCGCACCCTCGACGTGCGCCTTTTGATCCTCGGGGCGAAGCTCGCAATCCTCAATCGCAACCTCGAAGGTTTTGCGGCGCGGATCGCGTCGATCGCCTGGTTGCTTGACGCCTATTGGGACGAGTTCCCATCCGCGCGCCGAAGGCGGGGATTTCGGCTTGCGCGTCGGACAGCTCGAAACGCTCGACGATGGTCCGGTGGTGCTGATGCCGCTGCAATACGCGCCGCTTGTCGAGGCGTCGCGCCAGGGCGTGCTCTCCTACCGCGACCACCTGGTCGCGACCGGCGCCGCTCAGCCGCGCGTCGTCACGCGCTTGAACCTCCAGGGCGAAACGGAAACGAGCGCCGACGAGAAGTTCATGGCGCCGGCCGCCATCGACCGGCTGTTGCGCGACATTGAGATCGAGAAGCTGGTCGGTCTCTATCAGACCGCGCGCGGCCTCGCGGAGTTGGTGGCGGCGATTCGTGAGACCACGAAGGCGCGCGGCGGCCTGAAGGCGACGGTCAAGCTGGAGAAACTCGACGGCGTCGCCAAGGGCATGGCCGAGTTCTTGCGCGCGGCGGTGGTCGCCCGCGACCCGTCGCTCGCTCCCGGCGCGGCGGGCGAGGCCGGGACTGGCGAGCCCGGCGTCGCCCCCGGCGAAGACGCCGCGACGGCTGCGGCCGGCCCCGCCGTCCCGTCCGCCTTCGCCACGCTCGCCGAGGTCGATGCGGCGCTCGCCTCCGCCCACGGCTACTTTCTCAACGTGGAGCCCACCAGCCCGGCGGTGCTCCTCATCCGCCAGGCGCGCCAATGCCTGGGCAAGAACCTCTACGAGGTAATGCAGTTGCTCGCGCCGGGCGCGGCCGACGAAGCGCGCGTGTTCGTCGGGCCGGACGGCGCCTTTCCGGTGCCGGTGCGCAACCTCGCCGACGCGCCGACCGCAGGCGACGAGCCGGCCGAGGCGGAGCCTGCCGCCACCCGTCAGGCCGCGGTCGCTACGATCGACGCGGTCGTCCAGCACATGCAGAAGACCCAGCCGTCGAGCCCGATCCCCTATCTGCTCGAGCGCGCCAAGTCGCTCGCCACTCGCGACTTCGTCAGCCTTCTCAACGACATCCTTCCCGAGGATTCGGTCGCGAGGCTCAAGCGGCGGGATTGAGCGGCGCGCTTCGATCGTCGAGTGCGAACGACTCGCCTGCGGAGGCGGCCGTGACGCGCGGCGGCGCCGGGGCAGTCGGACAATGAGCCGCTGGCGCCTGCCGGCCCGGCCCTCAAATCCGTCTCAATTCGGCCGTAGCGGAAGGCGGTCGCCTCGGCGCGCTTGACGGCCTGCCGGCCAATGGTCGACAGTGCAATGAGATCAATCCTCGACAGGCGTCCGAGCGGAAGCGTGACGCGCTTCAGCACAGGCGGACATGTCGCAAATGTGGGAGGACATGCCGTGAGCAAGGCCAACTCGCGCGCCGGCATCGACCGCCGCAGCGTCATCGCTTCGGGGCTCGTCCTCGCCGCTACGCAGGTTTCGAGTTCCCTTCGTCATCCGCGCCCGCGCGGCCGACGCCGTCAAGATCGGCCTCGACAATCCGCTGACCGGCACCTACGCCGGGCCGGGCAAGAACGAGCTGATCGGGTGCCAGATGGCGCTCGACGAGATCAACGCCAAGGGCGGCGTCCTTGGGCGCCCGATTGAACTGATCGTCGAGGATTCGACCAGCGGCGACGCGGGCGCGGCGGTGCAGAAAGCGCGCAAGCTGATCGAGAGCGACAAGGTCGACTTCCTGCTCGGCAACGTCAACTCGGCGCTGGCGCTCGCGATGGCGCAGGTGTCGAACGAGAAGGGCGTCCTGCACATCGTGCCGGGCGGCCATACCGACGCGATCACCGGCGCGAGCTGCCACTGGAACGTGTTCCGCGTCTGCAACACCACGCAGATGGAGGCGAACGCGTCCGCAGGCGCGCTGATCAAGGCCTACGGCAAGAAATTCTATTACATCACGCCGGACTACGCCTTTGGCCACACGCTCGAGGCGGGCCTCGTCAAGGCCGCGGGCGCGCTCGGCGGCGAAAGAGTTGGCGGCGACCTCGTTCCGCTCGGCAGCGTCGATTTTTCCTCCTATCTGATCAAGGCGCAGGCGGCCAATCCCGACGTCATCATCTTCCTGACCCAGGGCGACGACATGCTGAACGCCCTCAAGCAGGCGGTTCAGTTCGGCCTGCAGAACAAGGTCCATCTCGCCGGCGCGCAGCAGGAACTGGAGCCGCTCGAGGGTCTGCCGCCCGAGGCGCGCGTCGGAACCTGGGTGATGGAATGGTACTGGAACCAGCCGGGCGTGCCGCATGTCGCCGAATTCGTCGAGGCGACGAAGAAACGCACCGGCCGCGTGCCGACCGCGCGCACCTGGTTCGGCTATCTCTCGACCTGGACCTGCGCGCACGCCGCCGACGCCGCCAAGTCGCTGAAGGCGGTCGACATGGCGAAGGCGCTGCAGGACTTCCACCTGCCGCCCGAGATCGCCCTCGGGCCGAACCCGGTCTTCTACCGCGCCGGCCAGAATCAGCTGATCGCCTCGCTGTTCGTCGGCGACGCCCAGGCCAAAGGATCGGCGCCGGACGATCTCTTCAAGGTGACCAAGGTGGTCAACGGCGCCGACGTCGCGGGAACCGTCGAGGAGAGCGGCTGCAAGATGACTTGGCCGACCTGACTTGGCCGACCCGACTTGGCCAAGCTGAGTTGGCCGCGACCTGTCCGCCCTGAGCTTCATGCAAAGAGGCGGGAGCGCCCGCCTCCGCCGCCCACACCGAGAGCGACGAATCTCATCGCATGACTCAAGTCGTCCTCTTCAACGTGTTCAACGGACTGATCGTCGGCGCGTTCTATGCGCTGATGGCGCTCGGCCTCTCCTTGATCCTCAATCTCAGCGGCGTGATCAACTTCGCCCACGGCGGGTTTCTCGCGCTGGGCGCCTATCTCGCCTATACGCTGATCCCGGCCATCGGCTTCTGGGGCGCGCTGATCGTCGCCCCGCTCTTGACCGCCGCCCTCGGCCTCGTCGTCGAGCGCGTGCTGATCCGTCCGCTCTACGGCAAGGACCCGCTCTATGGGCTCTTGCTGACCTTCGGCCTCGCCTACATCTTCGAGGACGGGACGCGCGTCCTGTGGGGCGCGCAGAGCCTGCCGTTCCAGGTGCCTGTCTGGCTCCAGACCTCGCTGTCGAGCCAGTTCTTCTTTCTCACCGGCTACCGCGTGTTCATGGTGCTCATTGTCGTTGCGGCGGTCGGCGGATTGTTCGCCGTGCTCAACTACACCCGGCTCGGCATGCGCATCCGCGCCGGCACACGCGATCTCGACACGGTCTCGACGCTCGGGGTCAACGTGCGCTGGCTGCGCAGCCTCAATTTCGGCATCGGCATCTACATGGCCGGCCTTGCCGGCGTGCTGGCCGCGGGTCTCCTCGGGCTGTCGCCGACGCTCGGCGCCTCGCTCATCATGCCGAGCTTCGTCGCCATCATCGTCGGCGGGCTCGGCAGCCTGCTCGGCACGCTGCTCGGCGGCCTTCTGATCGGCGTCGCCTCGGGGCTGACGGCGGTCTACTTTCCTTCCGCCACCGAGGCGGTGATCTATGTGATGATGGGGCTGGTGCTGCTCGTCCGCCCGCGCGGGCTTCTTGGCGAAGAGGGACGCCTGCATTGAAAGCCTTGCGCGCCCACGCTGCTCGACATCGCCGTAGGCTTCGTCATCCTTTTGATGCCGTTCTTGATGGGCGCGGTCGGCGGCTACACCGAACTCGCCACCCGCATCCTTGTGATGGGGCTCGCGGCGATGTCGCTGAATTTCCTGCTCGGCTTCACCGGCGTCCTGTCCTTCGGCCATGCGGCCTATTTCGGCCTCGGCGCCTATGGCGCGGCGATGGCGATCAAGTACCTCGATCTGGGGACGATCCCTGCAATCGGGCTCGGCATACTGGTCGCGACCGTCGCCGCGATGGTTATCGGCGCGCTGATCGTCAGGCGGCGCGGCGTCTATTTCGCCATGGTGACGATCGCTTTCGGGCAAGTTTTCTATTTTCTAGCGTTTCGCTGGAATACGGTGACCGGCGGCGACGATGGGCTCAGCGGCTGGCATCGCATGCCGATCGGTCTCGGCTTCGCCACGCTCGATATTTTCGGTAGCGACAAGGCTTTCTACTATTTTGTGCTGGTCGTCTTCGCCGTGTGCGCAGGCGTGATGGCGCTGTTGCTCGCCTCGCCCCTCGGGCGCACGCTGATCGCCATCCGCGAGAACGAGCGGCGGGCGCGCTTCCTCGGCGTGCCGATCGAATTCCATATCTGGCTGTCGTTTGTGATCTCGTGCCTGTTCGTCAGCGTCGCCGGGGCGCTTTATGCGCTGCTCAACAACTTCACCGATCCGCGCGCGCTGCGCTTCGATCTCTCGGGCAATCTGGTGATCATGGCGGTGCTCGGCGGCATGCGCTCATTCTGGGGACCGCTGATCGGCGCGGCGATTTTTGTCGCGCTGCAGGATTATGTCTCGAGCCACACCGAGAATTGGATGTCGGTGATTGGTCTCGTATTCGTGGCCGTCGTGCGCTTCTTCCCGCGCGGGGTGCTCGGGATTATGCGCGCCGGAGCGAAGGCGTGAGCCTGCTCAAGGTCAACTCCGCCTCGAAGCAATTCGGCAATCTCGTCGCCATCGAGAACGTATCCCTGACCGTCGAGCCCGGTGAACTGCGCGCCATCATCGGCCCGAACGGCGCCGGCAAGACGACGTTCTTCAACCTGGTGAGCGGCCTGTTCCCGCCGAGCTCGGGCGCCATCCTGTTCGACGGACGCGACGTGACCTCGCTTGCGCCCAACCAGCGGGTCGCCCGCGGCATGGCGCGTACCTTCCAGATCACCGAGATTTTTCCCGAGCTTTCGGTCGCCGAGAACATTCGCGTCGCGGCCGAGATCGCGGCCGGCTACCGGCTGCGGCCCTGGCTCGGCCGCGCGGCGAGCACCGGGATCGAGAAGCGGGTCGCCGAACTCCTGGCGCTCGGCAGCCTCTCGGACAAGGCGGACATTCGCGTCGGCGCGCTTTCGCACGGCGACCAGCGCGCGACGGAAATCGTGATGTCGCTGGCGCTTCGTCCGCGCCTCCTGTTGCTCGACGAGCCGACCGCCGGGATGGGCGATCAGGAAACCTACGACATCGCCCGGCTGGTGCGCCGGCTGCACCGGCAGACGGGGTTGACGATCATGCTGATCGAACACGACATGCGCGTGGTCTTCAATCTGGCGGACCGCATCATGGTGCTGGCTGAGGGGCGCGTTCTGGCGGAGGGGAGCCCGCAGGAGATTGCCGACAGCGACAAGGTCCAGGCGGCCTATCTGGGCAAGGCGCACGCATGATCGCCCTCAAGGCCGACGGCATCCACGCCTTCTATGGCAAGAGCCATATCCTTCATGGCGTCAGCCTCGAAGTGCGCGAGGGCGAGATCGTCACGCTGCTCGGTCGCAACGGCGCCGGAAAGACCACGACGCTCAGGGCTCTCATCGGCCTCACTCCGCCGCGCGAGGGACGTGTGACGTTGTTCGGCGCCGATGTGGCCGGATTGCCGCCGTTCCGCATCGCCGAAAGCGGGGTAGGCTACGTGCCGGAGGGCCGCCGCGTCTTCGCCAACCTCACCGTCGAAGAGAACCTGATGGTGCCGGTCGAGCGGCCCGGACCCTGGACGATCGCCCGCATCTACGAGACCTTCCCCCGCCTCGCCGAGCGCAAGACCAGCAAGGGCGCCCAGCTTTCCGGCGGAGAGCAGGAGATGCTGTCGATCTCGCGGTCCCTGCTGCTCAATCCGAGGCTCCTCATGCTCGACGAGCCCTCGCAGGGGCTCGCGCCGCTGGTCGTCGCGGAGGTGTTCAGGATCGTCGCCGCGGCGCGGCGCGGGGGAGTCTCGGTGCTGCTGGTCGAGCAGAATGTGCGCGCCGCCGTCGAAATCGCCGACCGGGCCTATGTGCTCGACGACGGCCGGATCGTCTACGAGGGCGACGCGCGCGCCTTCGGCGCCGACGAGCGGCGGGTGCGCGAGCTGGCGGGGGCGAGCGCGGAGAAATGGGATATGGGGGAATAGGCGCCTCGCCCGGGGCCAATGGGCGCCGCTTCCTGTTCCGGCCTGATACCCGCCTGTTCGGCGCCTGTTCCGGACCTGTTGACGCGCCTGTTCCGCCCCATCCGGACCGCAACCATCGAGTTGTATTGGCAGTAAAGCTTTGATATTTTGTACGTATTTGTTGGCGATGGCGTCGAATGGGGCGCAAAAAAGCCCTGCTGGCAGGCAAGCGGATCGCCGGCGCCGGACCGGGAGCGCGATCATTGTCCGTCTCGCCGGCGGCCTTTCGGCTTTGCTGCGCGGTTTCGACGCATTGGCGTTCGTCCGGGCATCGGCGAGACTCTCGCACGGGCGCCGCCATCACGCCGAGCCCTCTCGGGGGACAGGGCGCGACCGCTTGCCATTGTCCCGGCCGACAACGAGGGGATCTTGTTCGCCGCTCATGCCGGTCGCCTGACGGACCTGGTGTCCTGGCCGAGCGCCGCCAACTCCGCTTGGCGGCTCGAGCGCCTCAATCGATTTCCGTCTCCTGATCGCGTAGGATTTTGTCCATGAACGAATCCGCTGCCCGCCACACCGTTTTCCTCGTTCCGCTCTCGCAGGAGGTCGGGCTCACTTCAATGGCGCTGGGACTGGTCCAGGCTTTGCGGCTGGCCGGGGTGAGGGTCGGCTACTTCAAGCCGATCCTCCAGCCGGAGGCCGTGAAGGGCGACCGCGATCTTGCTGTTCACTTCGCCCGTTCCTTGTGCGGCAAGATCACGCCCGATCCGATCGCTTTCGATCACGCCCGGGATCTGGTGCGCACCGGACAACTCGCCACGCTGATGGAAGAGGTCGTCGCGAGGGTCGAGTCCGTGCGCACGACCCGCGATATGGTCGTCGTCGAGGGTCTCATTCCCGAAATCGACATTCAGGTCGCCACTCGCCTCAACATCGAAATGATCAAGTCGCTCGGCGCCGACGTCGTCCCGGTGATCTCGGGGCGCGACCGCGATGTCGGCGATCTCGCCGACAGGACTGCGACGGCGGTCGAGCAGTACGGCGACGAGGGACGGCGGCCGATCATCGGCGTTCTCGTCAACTACTGCTCGTCGAAGACCGAAGTGGCGCTCACCAAAGCCAGATTTCTCGACGTCGAAGGTCAGGCGGAGCGCGTCCCCGTGCTGTCGGCGGTGATCGCCGACCCTCGCCTGGCCGCTCCGCGCGTCATCGATGTCGCCGAGGGCCTCGGATTCGAGATCCTGCAGCGCGGCGACATCGAGACGGCGCGGGTCGAATCGACCCTGATCGCGGCGCGCGCGCCCGAAAAGCTGCTCAGCGGCCATCTGCGTCCCGGCACGCTCGTTGTTACGCCAGGCGACCGTTCCGACGCGATCCTCGCCACCGCGCTGATCGCCGAGCGCGGCATGCCGCTCGCCGGCGTCGTCTTTACCTGCGGCGTGCATCCCGCGCCCGAGGTGGCCGCGCTCCTCGGCAGCCCGCCGCTCAACCGGCTGCCGCTGCTCGCCACGCCCGACGACACTTTCGTCACGGCGACGCAACTCGCCAATCTCTCGCACATCGGAAACGCCGATAGCGATCGCATGGAGCGGGTGATCGGTTTCATCGCCGAGCGGGTCGACGTACGGCCGCTGGCGCGCCGGCTTCAGACGCCGGTGGACCTGTTGATGCCGCCGCCGGTGTTCCGCCACCGCCTGGTCGAGGCGGCGCGCGCCGCGGGTCGGCGCATCGTCCTGCCCGAGGGGGATGAACCGCGCACCCTCAGGGCCGCCACAATCTGCGCCGAGCGGGGCATCGCGCAGTGCGTCCTTTTGGGCAATCCCGGGCGCATCCGCGCGGTTGCTCACTCGCACGGGATCGAATTGCCCCCTGGACTCGAACTCGTCGATCCAGAGAGCATTCGCTCGGCCTACATCGAACCGATGGTGGAACGACGCAAGGCCAAGGGTCTGACGGCGCTCCAGGCGGAGAAGGCGCTCGAGGACACGGTCGTGCTCGGCACGATGATGCTCGCCGAGGGTCAGGTCGACGGTCTCGTATCCGGAGCCGTTCACACCACCGCCAACACCGTCCTGCCGGCGTTGCAACTCATCAAGACCGCGCCGGGCTCGACGATCGTCTCCAGCGTGTTCTTCATGTTGATGCCCGATCAGGTCCTGGTCTACGGCGACTGCGCCATCAATCCCGACCCGTCGGCCGAGGAACTCGCCGAGATCGCCATCCAATCGGCGGAGAGCGCCGCCGCTTTCGGCATCGACCCGCGCGTCGCGATGATCTCGTATTCGACTGGCGCGTCAGGCTCGGGCGCCGACGTCGACAAGGTTCGCAAGGCGACCGCCATCGTCCGAGAGCGCCGTCCCGATATCGTCGTCGATGGGCCGATCCAGTACGACGCCGCTTCTGTCGAGAGCGTCGGTCATCAAAAGGCGCCGTCGAGCCCATTGGGGGGCCACGCCAATGTCTTTGTCTTTCCGGATCTGAATACCGGCAACACGACTTACAAAGCCGTGCAGCGCTCCGCAGGGGTGATCTCGGTCGGCCCCATGCTCCAGGGCTTGCGCAAGCCTGTCAACGATCTGTCGCGCGGCGCACTCGTCGACGACATCGTCTACACGATCGCGCTCACCGCCATCCAGGCTCAGGCCCAGGAGGCCGCAGCGAAGATGTCGCCGCCCAAGGACCGCGCCGCCGCAGCCGATGTGACCCCCCCGGCCGCCGATCGCGCCGCGGAATGAAGCGAGATGAGAGGGCGGCCGGCGAGGAGGCCGCGCCGGAATGTTGGATAAAATAGTAACAAATCGACATTTCCTTGCAAAAAAGGGAAGACAGCGTTAGTCTCGATCCAATGCCCGATCGGATCTTCGCGACGTCGCCTGCCATGACCTACGGCATTTTCCGCCGCTGCGAAGCTTTTCCGGCCGGTCGGTCTTCGGATCGAAGACGGCTGTTGCGAGGCCTGCGGCGGGAGGGGGCGCTGCGAAAATAAATTGGCCCCGGGGCCGCGCGTAAGCCATTGAAAAGGCTCGTTTCGTACGAGAGAATCCAAGGAATTCCAAACAATCCAACCGCCCAAAAACCGGGGGTTCGCGGAGCCCTGATGCAAGGCTGCGGAGTCCTGAGGAGATCCAAATGTCTCGCGCCGTAGGGAGCCCGGCGGAGTAGCGGGTTGCTTTCGAGGAGGCCCGTGGCCCGCCCTCACGCCCAATGGGACGGCCTTCTCGGACCCAAGGCCGCCCGTCGACCGAACCGGTCACTTGCCCGGTTCGGTGAGGAAGGTCGTCCAGTCGCTCGAATTCGAGCGTGTCGATCTCGGCGAAGTTGACGGCTTGCAGGCCGCGCCGCCAGCAATTGTCGATGCCCTGGAGCTTGAATTTGCCCCGGTCGATGCACATCGACACCGTCCCCTTGAGCAGGTCCACCCCGTCAATCCCGGTCGCGTAGAGGTAGAGATACCGGCCGGGGAGGGGCCCGTGAAAGGGGGTCGCGCAGGAGCCGGGGGTCACGGTCCACCAGCCTTCGGTCGCATAGTCCGCGTCGGAAAGTGAGCCGACCGCCAGATTGATCAGCGATCGGGTGTTGTTGCACACCTTAAAGTCGGCGTGGGCGGCCGCGGTCGAACCGGCAAGCGCAAAGAGGCCGAGCGCCGCGCTCGCCAGGATCCGCCATGCGCGCGACCCTCCCGGTGCAAAAGGATGGAGGTCCCCTGGATTGTCCGTCTTCAAGCCCGGAGCGACCGTTTCCTCGTCCGCGCGCGACACCAGCCGCCTGCGCTCTCCATCAGGTCGCCTCCCGCCACTAATCGGCTTTCGCTTCGCCTTCGACTTCGCCGCCATCGTTCACGCGGTAGAGTTCGCCCCATTCCTTCTTCCACACGCCGTCGGGATCGTGAACGACAATCGGGAGCTTCAGGTCGTTGGCCAGCCGCACCGCGCCCGAGAGCGCGTCCTTGGGCGGCATCGATTCGGTCACCCTGTCTGCGGCGAAAAACTCGTGCGCCGATTTCGGGCAGATGACTTTCGCCCATTGTCCGTCCGGACGCTGCTCGAGGGCGACAGTGATGGCGTCTGCGACGATGTCGTCGACCTGCTCGAAACGATTGGCCATGGCTCGAGGCTCCGCGGTGAGTCAGTTCACTTCGTAGACGAATGCGCCGTCCGCCGCCGAGACTTTCGCCTCGCGGATCTCCTCACGCGCCAGCGAGCGCTTGAGAATCTCCCGCGACAGCGCAGGCAGGATCGTGTTGGTGATGATGTTGTCGATCACGCGGCCGCCGGCGTCGGGATCGTGGCACATCGACACGATCTGGTCGATCGCGCTCTGGTCGGCGACGAACTTGGCGCGATGGTTCTCCTCGATGCGCTTGCCGATCCGGCCGATCTGGAGGCGCACGATGCCGGCGAGCATCTCGCCCGACAGCGGATAGTAGGGGATCGTCACGATGCGCCCGAGCAGGGCAGGCGGAAAGACGTCGAGCAACGCAGGCTTCATCGCCTGCGCGAGCGCCTCGGGATCCGGCTTTGTCTCGCTGCCTGCCGCCTTCATGATGACCTCGGTCCCCACGTTGGTGGTGAGCAGGATCAGCGTGTTCTTGAAGTCGATGCGGCGTCCCGAGCCGTCCTCCATCACACCCTTGTCGAACACCTGGAAGAAGATCTCATGCACGTCCGGATGGGCCTTCTCGACCTCGTCGAGCAGGACCACGCTGTAGGGCCTCCGGCGCACCGCCTCGGTCAGGCGTCCGCCCTCGCCGTAGCCGACGTAGCCAGGGGGGGCGCCCTTGAGCGTCGAGACGGTGTGGGCTTCCTGGAATTCCGACATGTTGATCGTGATGATGTTCTGCTCGCCGCCGTAGAGCGCCTCGGCGAGCGCCAGCGCCGTCTCGGTCTTGCCGACGCCCGAGGGCCCGGAAAGCATGAAGACGCCGATCGGCTTGTTCGGATTGTCGAGCCGGGCGCGGTTGGTCTCGATGCGCTTGGCGATCATCTCGAGCCCGTGGCTTTGTCCGACGATCCGCCGGTTCAGGATGTCGGCCAAATGGAGAACCGTCTCGATCTCGTCGGCCACCATCTTTCCAACGGGAATGCCGGTCCAGTCGGACACGACGGCGGCGACCGCCTGCTCGTCGACATGTGCGTAGATCATCCGCTTTTCGGGCTCGATCCCGCTAAGTTCGCCGACCTTGGCGCGCAGGGTCTCGCCGTCGGCGGCCGGGTTGCTGGCGGTTTGTTCCGCCTCGGCGGCTGGAGCCTCCGGCGCGCTCTGGGTTTTTTCTGCGGGTTTCGGCGGCGTGGCCTTGGCGATCTTCTCGCGCAGGCTCAGAATTTCTTCAACTAGCGCACGCTCCTTGTCCCAGTCGGCCTTGAGCGCCTCGAGTTTCTCGCGCCTCTCCACGATCTTGGCGTCGATCTCGACAATGCGCTCCTCGTTTGCGTGGCCGAGGTCGCGCTCGCGGGCGATCGAGGCCTTCTCGCTGTCGAGATTGGCGATGGCGACCTCGGCGTCCTCGATCGATGCGGGTTTCGCGGTCTGGCTGATCGCGACGCGCGCGCAGGCGGTGTCGAGCAGGCTCACCGCCTTGTCGGGAAGCTGCCGCGCCGGAATGTAGCGGTGGGAGAAATTGACCGCCGCGACGATCGCCTCGTCACTCACCCGCACCTTGTGGTGCTTCTCCATCGGACCGACGAGGCCGCGCAGCATCACGGCGGCGGTGGCGACGTCGGGCTCGCCGATCTGGATGGGCTGGAAGCGTCGCGTAAGCGCCGGATCCTTTTCAAAATACTGCCGGTATTCCGACCAAGTGGTCGCTGCGATCGTGCGCAGCGTGCCACGCGCGAGCGCGGGCTTAAGCAGGTTCGCCGCGTCGCCCGTTCCGGCGGCGCCGCCCGCGCCGATCAGCGTGTGCGCTTCGTCGATAAACAGGATGATCGGGGTCGGCGATGACTGCACCTCGTCGATCACCGAACGCAGGCGCTGCTCGAACTCGCCCTTCATCGAGGCGCCCGCCTGCATCAGCCCGACGTCGAGGACGTGCAGTTTCACCCCGCGCAGCGGCGGCGGGACGTCGCCCGAGGCGATCCGCTGGGCGAAGCCCTCGACAACAGCGGTTTTGCCGACGCCCGCTTCGCCCGTGAGGATGGGGTTGTTCTGGCGCCGGCGCATGAGGACGTCGACGATCTGACGGATTTCGTCGTCGCGGCCGAGGATCGGATCCATCGTCCCGGACTTTGCCTTGGCCGTGAGATCCTGGCTGAAGCGGTCAAGGGCGGTCGTGCCTTTCGCGCCCGGGGCGGCGGTCGACCCTTCAGCGCTTGCCGCGGCGATGCCCGATCCGTCCATCGGGCGCAGGTTGCCCTCGTCCGATCCCTCCCAGATCGAGCGGTGGCTGACGGCGACGTCGTCAACCGGGATCTTGGCGAATTCCTGCGAGATGCCGACCAGCGCGCGCCGAAGCTCCATTGACTTCAGCAGGGCGACCAAAAGGTGGCCGGTCCGGATTTGCGTCTCGCCAAACAGGAGTGTGGCGTAGTGCCAGCCGCGGTCGAGCGCGTCCGCAACCTGGTTGGAGATGCCCGGCATCTCCGTTTCGTTCTTGCGGAATCCGTTGACCACGGCGGTGGCGTCGGCGAGCAGCTTGGCGCGGCTGAGTTTGTAGTGGTCCGCCGTCAGGGCAATGTCGGTCTTGTCTTTCTGCAGGAGCTGGAAAATCCAGTGGCCGAGCTCGATGTTACGGTTGCCGGCGGTCTTGGCCTGCCGGAGACCGAGGATGAAGGCTTCGTAGCCGACGCGGTTGAGCTTCCCTGCGACCAACTCAACGCTGATGTCTGCGCCCATTCCTCACCCCTCCTAGTTTGTCGTCGTCCCTCTGCGCTGCCTGTCGAGGCGGCTTACGACATGAAAATGCGCGTCGCGCCGGATGGTCTCGTCCGATTTGGACCAGTTCGGCGCCATCCAGCTCGTCCAGCCGAGTTGTATCCCCTGGCCCAAGCGAACCGGCGTGATCTCGCCAGCGGGAATGGCGACCTCCATATCCCAATCGTATTCTTCGCCAACATAAAGAAAAATCGCGTCGGCGATTTCGAGCGCGAGCGGCGAGCCAGGCAGGTACTGCTTGAAGTGCTCAATGTTGCGGACATAGACGCGGACTCGAAACTTGTCGTCCACCCCGTACATACTGGAGCCGGCGACGCAATCGACGCCGAGGCGGCTATTGGCTGCACCAAGCCGGGATTGCTCGTCTGGCTCCAAAGTCAGCCACGCGCCAACGAACTCCTCGATCTCGATGCGGGTCTGGAGCAGGTTCGATAGAAACGACCGGAGCCGGGAGGCGCTCTTGAACTCGCGGCGCGAGCAGTCCGGCATATTGCAGCTTGGCGAAGTCGGAGATTAAATCGGCGTTGCGGAAGGCGGCTGTGCCGACGCCGATCATCGAACCGATATAGGCGAGGAAGCGATCCTGATCGGGCCGATCGTGCTGGGCGACCGGTTGCGAATCGGCCCAGGCGCGAAAAAACAGTGCAAGGAAGCGCCCCTGGAAGATCTCGACGAATTCGACGAAGGCGTCGTCCCGTTCGCGCAACCAGCCGTAAGCTTCCTCGGTCGTGGTAAGCGGCAGGGCGCCCTGCGGGCCGAACATGCCGAGAAAGCGCGCCTTGAGGCGGACGAGCCCAGCAGCGTCGACCTTTGCCGCCTCGATGTTGGAATCCGGGAAGGCGAAATATGGGTTTTCACCGATCGTGACGAACTCTTCGGCGAGCGTGCGGGAGTCGCCGATCCGGGGCTTACGCGGGTTTTCGCGCTCGAACCGCCGAAGCACGGCGAAGAGATCGAACCGCCAGGGTTCTGCCAGGAGCTCGTCGCGGAATGTCATAGGACGCCCCTGACGCCTATGCGCGGAGGCCAGCGCATAATCTCGCCGCGCTCTGGGCTGCGGACGACCGTTTGGACAAAATGGTTGATCGCCACGTATTCGGCGAAGAATCGGTCGAGGACCGCGCCGAGCAGGAACGCGCCCGAGCCCTCGAAGGCCTTCTCCTCGAGTTCCACCGTGACCTCGAGACCACGCGCGGCGGCGGCGCCTCCGGGTTGCCGGAGGCGGCGAACGATCGGCCTCGCGTCGACACGCTTGACCCCGCAAATCTTGCGATCGGTGGCGTTGTCTGCGAGGTCGGCGAACAGGATCATCATCTCGCGCAGCGCCTTGGCCGAGTCGCCGGCCGCCCGCTCCGCCAGTCCGAGATGGTTGAGGCTGAGCATGCTGACGAGCCGCCAGGCGACCTCCCCGGTCGAGGCTTCCTGGCCCTTGCTTTCGAACGACGCGAGCGGCGGTTCGAACGGCCGGGTGGGACCGGCAACGCACCGCAGGACAAGCTCCGCGTCCTCGAGAAAGCGGAAGTCGGCCCCGCTTTCCCCAATGGGCAGATGCTGGGCGAGGTGCCGGTTGGTGCAGAGCGCCTCGACGCTCAACTCTGCAACCCGCTGCACCTCGTTGGGATCGGAACGCTCGGCAAGCGACAGGAAGACGTCGGCGCCTGCATATGCCGAGACTTGACCGTACTTCTTCTCCTCGACCGTGAGACGGCGCGGCGTTCGGCGGATCGTAAAGGCGAGCCCTGTCGCCGATTTCGCGGCGGAAGCCGAGTAGAGCGGCTCGACCGGGACCTTCTGCGGCACGCCGGGGATGTGGGCGAACACCCGGAGCACCCAATTCGTCTCAAAATCCAGCAGTCGGCTGCGGTCCGGAATGACCGGAAACTCGAACTGGTTGGAGCGGACCGAAATGCGGTCGACCGTCTTGTCGAACAGGTTGACGCCCGGCGCGGCGTAAAGCGCAAAGAACTCTTTGCGGACCGCTGCGGCCAGCGACGGCTTCACCTCATCGAAGGCGATGACAATGTCGACGGTCTTGGCATCGAGCCGGCGGGACACCTCGGAGAGCCCGACGAGGTCGAAACCGAGATAGCGCCTCGGAAAAGCGAAGTAGTCGCGCAAGTAGTCGAAACCACGAAACAGTCCTCTGTCGTTCGGAATCAGCGCCTCGTTCTCGCTGAAGCCGAATTGCTGCAGCATCTCGCGGCGGCCTGCGGCGTAGACCGGGTCGCCGAACGAATCGAGGACGCGGAAGTAGACGCCGCGGCAATGAGCAAAGAGCTGCTCGTACAGTGCGACCGCCTCGAACTCGGGGCCGACCAGATGAAAGCGCAGCGAATCAACACGGCACGAAGAAAACCTGAGCTCGGGCTTGACGTACGCCTCCTTGTCGGCCGGCTCGTCCTCCGGCCGGGGGGCGGCCCGTACCGAGAGCTGCAGCCTGAGGCACGCGACACAGTCGGCGCCGGCGCCGGGAACGAGCGCCTGAACGGCCGCGGGGCTGGTCAAATACTCGGCCCTGGCGATCTCGAAGGGCCAGAGGTCGATTGGCGTGGCGAGTGTGAAGCGGCAGGCGACATTGCGCTGCGCCTCCCGGTAGGTCGCGTCGAAAAAGGCGCCGCGTGCGATCGTGCGGCCCTCGCGCAAGGAGGGATCGCCATACTTGGGCGCCGCCTGCACCATCACGAAGGATGGGGTCGAGGCGAGATAGTGCGGCGCGATCTGATCGATGAGGTTGGCCGTGAACTCGGCGAACTCGTGCTTAAGCTTCAGCTGCACCCGGGCTGCCAGGAACGCCGCGCCTTCGAGCAGGCCGCCGATCATCGGATCGATCTTATCCTCCAGGAGGCCCCCGAGGCGCTCGGCCACTCCCGGATATGCCTGGGCGAACTCAATCGCCTGCTCGCGCAGGATCTTGAGCTCCTGGTCGTAAAACTTGACGAATTCGCGGTTCATCCGTCAGAGCCGATCGATCTTGATCTTGCCCGAGTCCAACTCGATCTCTGCGACAAACTGCATGGGAACATTGACCGGTTGCAGCCGCAAGTCGGCGCTAACCAGGAAGCGCACCCTCAGTTCGTCCGGCGATACCTTGTCGTCGCGTCGGACCTTGATCGTCTTGGCCGCGAGCCTCGGCTCGAAATCACGCAAGGCAACCTCAAGCTCCTTCGCCACCCCGTGTACGGCGTCCTCGTCGAGCGAGAGGCGCGCGAGGTCGCGTAGCCCAAAGTTGAGAATCGACCGGCGCACCTCGGGAACTTCGGACAGGTCTTCCGCCAATTCGAGATTGACGGTATTCATGAGCGCGCTGATATCGGAGCTTACCAGTCTTCGCAGCTCGCCTTCGCTGATCGGCGCCCGCATCGTCACCCTCCGCGACGCCAGTACGCGCTCACCATCCTCGCGGACATCGACCCGAACCGCGGCATCGCGCTCCTGATGCGCCGCGCGGAAGGCGTACATCAAGGGCGGCGCCAGCCGATCGCTCTTCTTGGCGACCATCCGCGCCTCCTCACTCTAGGGATATGGGCGGATGGCGGCCGGCTCCAGGGACGCTGGAGCCGGTCGCGATTCCGACTAGGCGGAATAAGTCTTTTGTCCCTTGACGTCCCAACCCTTCTTGTTGACGGCGTCGAGCGTGCCGTCCGCCTTCTGCGGCTTATAGGCGACTTCCATCTTGGAGAAGTTGAGCGTCGCGCTCTCGGTGGGAAGGCCGCCACCGTCGGCGCCGGCATGGCTGAACGAGGTGATGAACACCTCCTCCATCGTGATCGTCAGGTATTCTTGCGGGTTTTCGCCAGCCTTCCGAATGTGAAGGATAGCCTTCTCGTGGTGCGCGCCGTTTACGCAGTTGATGAAGAAGTTCGGCGACGACTTGTCGGCGTACTTCGTAACGCTCAGGTCCGAGAACGACGCCTTGCTGGCGCCGGAGCCGGTACCCACCGCCCCGGTGCCGGAGTTTGATACGCCGAACGAGAACGACGTGACCTGGATCTTGTCCTTGTACTTGTCGTCCGGCGACTCGCCATCAAACTTGTTTTTGCCCGAGAATTCGAGAAACATATCGCCGCTTGCCATGATCAATATCTCCTTTCATGCTTCCCTACTTACGGAGACGCCGCAAAAGACTTCGACGCCCCCGCCCCAAACGCTCATTCCGACCAACTCGGGTGCAAATTCCGGCCGAAGCCGCGCCCGCGCCGTCACTTCTCGAGCGGCAACCGGGAGACGAGGCTCATGCCGATGTCCATGCCCTCGAGCTGGAAATGCGGACGCAGGTAGAAATTCGCCGAGTAATAGCCCGGATTCTGCTCGTCCGCGACGACCGTGACCTTGGCCGCCGCGAGCGGCAGCTTGGCCTTGACCTCCTCGCTGGAGTGCTCGGGATCGCCGTCGACGTAGAGCGTGATCCACTCGTTCAGCCACGTTTCGAGCTGCGCCTTTTCCTTGGTCGAGCCGATCTTGTCGCGGACCATGCACTTGAGGTAGTGCGCGAACCGGGATACCGCGAACATGTACGGGATGCGCGCGGACAGGTTGTCCGCCGCAGTGGCTTCCACCTTGTCGTAAAGCTTGGGCTTGTAGACCGATTGGGCGCCGATGAAGGCGGCCTTGTCGGAGTTCTTCCGGTGGATGATCGAGATGATGCCGGCCTTGGAGAGCTCCGCCTCGCGCCGGTCGGTAATGGCGATCTCCGTCGGGCATTTCATGTCGACGCCGCCGTCGTCCGTTGGGAAGGTATGCGTCGGCAGGTTGATCACCTCGCCGCCCGATTCGACGCCGCGGATGCGCACCGTCCAGCCGTACTCCTTGAAGGCGCGGTTGACGTTGGCCGCCATTGCATAAGCTGCGTTCATCCAGGCGTATTTTTCGCCGTGGTGGCCGTCGGTCTCCTCCTCGAACGCAAATTCCTCGACCGGCTCTGTCTTGGAGCCGTAAGGCAGGCGTGACAGCACGCGCGGCATGCACAAGGCGACGTAGCGGCTGTCGACAGCATCCCGCAGGCCCTTCCACGCTGCGTAGTCGGGCGTGTCCATCAGCTTGCCGATGTCGCGCGGATTCATGAGCTCGGTCCACGAATCCATGCCGAGCAGGTTCGGGTCCGCGCCCGTGATCAAGGGCGCGAGCGACGCCGAGGCGACCTTGGACAAATCCCGCAGGAGCTGGACGTCGGTCGGCGCGTGACTGAAGTGGAAGTCGGCCACCAGCGCGCCATAGGGTTCGCCGCCGAGCTGACCGAATTCGCTTTCGTAGATCGCCTTGAACAGCGGGCTCTGGTCCCACCGCGCGCCGGGATAGGATTTGAGATTGCGGTAGAGCTCCATCTTGCCGACATTGAGCACGCGGATCTTCAGTGTGGCGTCGGTCTCCGAGTTGAAGACGAGATAACTGAGGCCCCGCCAGGCGCTTTCGAGTTGCTTGAACTCGGGCGCGTGCAGGATCTGGTTCATCTGCGCCGAGAGCTTCGCGTCGAGAGCCGCGATCATCGCCTCGATCGTGTCGATGACGTCGGTCTTGACGACGCTCGTATCGGCCAGCGCCTGCGTCACCAGGGTCTGGACGGCGTTTTCGACTTCGGCCGCTGCACGGTCGCTGCGCGGCTTGAAGTTCTGTTTCAGAATTTCGGCGAAGTCGTCGGCCTCGACAACCGCGGCTCCCGCGGTCTCCGCCTGTTTCTGGTCCTCGAGCTCAGCCATTGCATAGGTTCCCTGTCATCACGCCGTAGTCGGTGGAATCGAGCTGCGACGAGGATATTCGCCGCGTCGGGATTTGAAGTCTTACGCCGCTCCGCCGTCGCCCGGTTTCTGACCGAGCTTCGACTTCATCGCCGCCATCAAATCCGGGTCGGCGAGCAGTTTTTTCAGGGTGTCTTCCGCAGCGACCTTGCCGTCCATGTAGCGCAGCAAATTCGAGAGCTGCTCGCGCGCCTGGAGGAGCTTGGCTGTCGCGGGCACCTGGCGCGCGATCGCAGCGGGCGAGAAATCGTCCATCTTCGTGAACTTCAAATTCACCGACAGCTTCTCGCCGCCTTCATCGGCGCCGAGCTTGTTGTCGACCTTCATCGACACGGCCGGTTCGATCGCGGCCATGCGCTTGTCGAAATTGTCCATGTCGATGTCAAGAAACTTGCGGTCGGTCATCTCGGCCTTCGCGACCGTGGACGCGTTGCCGGAAAGATCGGCCATCACGCCCATCACGAACGGCAATTCGACGAGCCGATTGGCGTCGTACGGATCTTCGTAGGTGATGTGCACTCGCGGCTTGCGGTTGCGCGAGATGAACTTTTGGCCGGAATTGCTGTTGGAAGCCATGTCGCCCTTCCGTTCCCCGTTTCCCATGTCAGTGGCGCCACTCTAGTATAGTCGCGGCC
Source organism: uncultured Alphaproteobacteria bacterium (assembly GCA_963816065.1). Taxonomy (GTDB): domain Bacteria; phylum Pseudomonadota; class Alphaproteobacteria; order Rhizobiales; family Beijerinckiaceae; genus Roseiarcus. The sequence goes on from CAWFJG010000030.1 coordinate 313,925, forward strand.
GAACGCAATATGATTTCCGTCACAATTCGAACGCGGGCGGTACAAATTGACAGCGTGGGAGGGTTCGATTAGCAGGGCCGGACCCCGCGCACGAGGCAGGAGCTTGCAATGAAGGGTATTCGGCCTGCGCTTGCCTTCAGCGTCGTGGGCTGTCTCGCCTCTGCCCTGGCTCTCGCCCAAACCGTCAAGCCGGCTGCGCCCGAAGCCGCCAAGCCCGCCGCGAAGAGCTCTGCCGCGGCGCCGGCGGAGCCCGTCAAGATCCGGCGCTCCGAGACCATCGTCGACGACAACTGGACGGTCACCTGCGAGCAGACCGACCAGGCCGAGAGCAAGCGCCTATGCTCGGCGGCGCTCAGGATCGCGCAGACCGACAAGGCCGGCGCACAGAGGATCGTGTTCACCTGGGTGATCGGACATCAGGAGGGCAAGCTCGCCTCGGCGATCTCCGTTCCCTCGGGCGTCCAGATCCCGCCGGGGGTGGAGATCCAGATCGGCGACAAGGAGGTGCGTAAGGTCGGCTATTCGATCTGTGTGCCCGACCATTGCGAGGCGCTGCTGCCGCTGGAGGAGACGGTGGTCAAGAGCCTCAGCGCGGCGCCGACGACCGCGATCACGATCCGCGCCGTCAACGGCTCCGAGGCGAAGTTCACCGTGAACATGAAAGGCTTCGCCCAGGCTCTGGCGGACATCGGCAAGTAGGGCTTTCAAGGCCCACTCGGCGCCGACCGGCGCGCCTTGTGGCGGCCCCGACCGGCCTCCGGCTGGACCCGTCGCCTCGCTCCAGCCTCCACGACCGCCGATTTTCGACCAGACCTCAATAAAATCAAGGGGATGCGAGCCGAACCGGCCGTCCCTTCGGCGAGCAATTCAACGATTTCAAGGGATTACGGCGAGATTGCCGGTTCGCAGGCGCCTGCCGAGCGGGCGGCCATGACGATGCCCTCTTCCGGATCCTGTCGAACGCTGATTCGGGCGGGGCCGCGCGGTGGAATGTCCTTCGACAAGCTCGGGGCGAGGGCCCCTGAAGACGGGTGGGCGGTTGCTCGGTCCTTCGGTAAACAAGACGTCGCTGCGCTTTTGTATCGAGACGGCGAGCCGATTGTTCTTACGGCAGCCCTACAGACGCCGGAAATCGGCTACGGAGTCGCCTGTCTCTGTGGCAATTGCGCAACAGGTCCAAGGGTTCGGCGCCGGGGGGCCGGACTAGCCGCCACAATCTGCCACAAAAGCGTTGCGTCGACCTGGCGCCGCACGTAACCAATTACGTAAAGGGCAAATCGCGACTCGGCGTCGAGGTTGGCCATGTTGCGTCTGTTTATCCGGCTTCGGCACGAAATTTATTTGATGGGGTGGGCGACGATGCACCAGCAGCTCGGGTCTTTGCGCGGCGCGGTCGGTTTCGCTGAAGGGCGAGGCGCAGCTCGAACGGCGCTGCTCAGCGGCGCGTCGATTGCGGCGCTCGCGTTCATGGGGGTTCTGGCGCTGAGCGCGCCGGCGGGTGCGCAAAGTCTCGGAGGCGCGGGCGGCGCGGGTGGTCCCACTGCGACCGGCGGCGCCGGCGGCTTGCCCGGCATGGGCGGCGGAAACGGCACAGCGACCACGGGCGGCGGCGGCGGCGGCGGCGGCGCGCCCGACAGCGCAGGCGGGGCGGCGGCGGAACGGCGGCCGCGGGCGCATGGCGGCGCTGGCGGCGCTGGCGGAACCAGCAACGTAGAAGGGAGCGCTGTATACACTGGGGGGACCGGTGGGACCGGTGGCGCTGGAACAGGGTCAGGCGGCGGAGGCGGCGGCGGCGCAGGCGGCTATGGCACATTATTCCCGACTTCGGTCGGTACATTTAACACGGGTGCGGTCCTAAACATCACAGGCGGAACAGGCGGCCCGGGAGGCGCTGCGCCCGGATCCGGCAATGGCGGCAATGGCGGCGCAGGGCGGCGCCGGCGTGTACTTAAATTCCGGCTCGGGGCTAATAGTCCTAAGCGGCGCCACCGTGAGCGGCGGGGTTGGCGGCGCCGCGGGCGCCAGCGTTTCGGGAACCGCAGGGACCGCCGGGGCCGGCGGGGCGGGCGCGATATTGGCGGGCGGAAGCCTTTATGTTCAGGGCGTCGTCGCCGGCGCAAGCGGCGCGCATTCGGTGGATGCGATCTCGGGCACGAGCACGCTCGGCATAGGGACCGGAGCGACGCTAACGGGCAACATCGGCGTCGGATCTGGCGCCACCCTGAGCTTTAACCAAAGCTCCTCCGGCTTCACAAATAACACTGCGCTTTGTTGGGAACACGATCACCGGATCTGGCGCGATCCAGGTCAATGCAGGCACGAACGCGCTGGCGTTGGGCGCCGCCAATACCTATTCCGGCGGCACGACGGTCACGAGCGGCACGCTCATCGTTGGCAACAACGCGGCGCTCGGGACCGGCGCTTTGACGCTCGACCCGACCACAACCGTCAATCTCCAGAACGTCGCGGTCACCAACCAGATCAATGTGTCCGGCGATCCGAACATCGCAGTCACCGGCGCCAGCTCGGTGGGCGTCATATCGGGCTCGGGCACGGTCAACATCACCGGCACGTCGGGCTCGGCGACGACGGACGTGCTGACCGTGACCGCGCCGAACACCTACACCGCCGCGACGAACGTCGGCGATGGCACGACTGGGCACGCTGTCACGCTGAAGGGCGGCGTGGCCGGCGCGTTCAGCCCGCTTTCCGCGACCACCGTGACGGCGAACAGCATCCTAGATCTTGGCGGCTTCGCGCAGACGATCAACACGCTCGCTCTTTCGGGCGGCACGATCCAGAACGGCAGCTTAGCCAGCTCGGGCGGCATCGTCTCGACAGGCGGCGCAGTCAATGGCGTATCCGGGTCGACCGGTCTCACGGCGAACGCCGGCGCAACAACTCTTTGGGGACCAACGGCTACACTGGAGCGACTGCGGTCAACACTGGCGCTTCGCTCATCGGCGGTGCTGCGAACACCTTCAGCGCAACGAGCGCGACCACCATCAACACCGGCGGCGTCGTCGATCTCGGCGGAGTGGCGCAGACGATCAACAGCGTCGCGCTCTCGGGCGGCACGATCCAGAATGGCAGCCTTACCAGCTCGGGCGGCATCGCGTCGACGGGCGGCCTCGTCAACAACATCTCCGGGTCGACCGGGCTTACGGCAAACGGCGGCGCGACGACGCTCTTGGGAGCGAACAGCTACACCGGCGCGACGACAGTCAATAGTGGGGGAACGCTGTTCGGCGGGGCGGCGAACGCCTTCAGCTCGGCGAGCGCGACCACGGTCAACACGGGCGGCGTTGTCGACCTCGGCGGCGTTGCGCAGACGATCAATACGCTGAACTTGTCGGGAGGAACGATCCAGGACGGCAGTCTGACGAGCGCGGGCGGCATCGTGTCGACGGGCGGCACGGTCAGCACCATCATCTGGGTCGACCGGACTCACGGCGAACGGCGGCACAACAACTCTCTTGGCGGACACTTACACCGGCGCTACGACGGTCAACAACACCGCCACATTGACCGGCGGGGCGGCGAACACCTTCAGCGCGGGGAGCGCGACCACAGTCAATGCCGGCGGCGTCGTCAATCTCGGCGGCTTCGGACAGACGATCAACGCGCTTGCTCTCTCGGGCGGCACGATCGAGAACGGCAACCTGACGAGCTCGAGCGGCATCGTATCGACGGGCGGCACGGTCAATGGCGTGTCCGGCTCGACCGGGCTCACCGCGAACGGCGGAACGACGACGCTTCTCGGGACGAACGGCTACACGGGTGCGACTGCGGTCAACAACACGGCGACACTGACCGGCACCGTCGGCTCGTTCAGCGCGGCGAGCGCAACGACCGTGAATACGGGCGGTATCCTCGACCTCGGCGGCTCGCAGACTATTAACACACTGAGCCTGTCGGGTGGCACAATCCAGGACGGCAGTCTGACAAGCTCGGGCGGCATCGTGTCGACGGGGGGCACTGTCGCAAACGTTACAGGGTCCACCGCGCTGGCGGCAAATGGCGGCAATACGACGCTCCTGGGCACGAACGCCTACACCGGCGCGACGACGGTCAACCCCGGCGCTACGCTGACTGGCGGGGCGGCGAACGCCTTCAGCGCGCCGAGTGCGACTACGATCAATGGCGGCGGCGTCGTCGATCTCGGCGGCTTCGCGCAGACGATCAACAGCGTGACCCTGTCCGGTGGAAAGATCGAACATGGCGCGCTCGCTGGCGCGATCAGCTCGAGCGGCGGCGCGATCGACGGGCTTGGCGGCTCGGCGTCGCTGACCGTCGGCAGCGGCGCCACGACGCTGAACACGACAACCGGCGCCAACAGCTATTCCGGCGCGACGATGGTCAACGGCGGAATTCTGTTCGGCGGAGCGGCGAACGCGTTCAGCGCGACGAGTGCGACGACCGTCAACACCGGCGGCGTCGTCGACCTCGGCGGCGTTGCGCAGACGATCAATACGCTGAACTTGTCAGGCGGAACGGTCCAGGACGGCAGCCTGACAAGTTCGGGCGGCATTGTGTCGACGGGCGGTACGGTCGCCAACGTCGGCGGCCCGACGGGGCTCACGGCGAACGGCGGCACAACCACGCTCTTCGCGGACACCTACACCGGCGCGACGGCCGTCAACACCGGCGCAACGGTCGCTGGCGGAGCGGCGAACGCCTTCAGCGCGACGAGTTTGACCACGATCAACACAGGCGGCGTCGTCGATCTCGGCGGCTTTGCCCAGACCATCAACTCGTTGAACCTGTCGGGCGGCACGATCGCGAATGGCAGCCTGACGAGCGTAACCGGCATCCTGTCGACGGGCGGCACGGTCAATGGGATCGCCGGCTCGACCACGCTGACCGCGAACAGCGGCACGACGACGCTCCTGGGGACGAACGGCTACACCGGCGTGACGACGGTCAACCCCACGGCTACGCTGATTGGCGGGGCGGCGAACGCCTTCAGCGCGGCGAGCGCGACCACGATCAATGCCGGTGGCGTCGTCAATCTCGGCGGCTTTGGACAAACGATCAACACGCTCGCTCTCTCGGGCGGCACGATCGAAAACGGAAGCCTGACCAGCGCAAGCGGCATCGTATCGACGGGTGGCACAGTCAACGGCGTCTCCGGCTCGACCGGGCTGACGGCGAACGGCGGCACGACGACGTTGCTGGGGACGAACGGCTACACTGGCGCGACCACGGTCAACAACACCGCCACTCTGACGGGCGGGGCGACGAATGCGTTCAGCGCGGCGAGCGTGACGAGCGTGAACACGGGCGGCACGCTCGATCTCGGCGGGGCGCAAACGATCAACACGCTCAATCTCGCCGGAGGGACGATCGAGAACGGCAGTCTGACAAGTGCGAGCGGGATCGCGTCGACGGGCGGGACGGTTCAGAACGTTACCGGCTCGACCGCGCTCACGGCGAACGGCGGCACGACGACACTGCTGGGGTCGAACGCCTACACCGGCGCGACGACGGTCAACGCCGGGGCTACGCTGACCGGCGGGGCGGCGAACGCCTTCAGCGCGGCGAGCGCAACCACGATCAACACCGGCGGCGTCGTCGATCTCGGCGGCTCCCCGCAGACGATCAATGCCGTCGGCCTCGCCGGCGGCGCGATCCAGAACGGGTCGCTGACCGGCGCAATTGGCTCGACCGGCGGCACGGTCAACAGCATCAACGGCTCGGCGACGCTGACGACGATCGCCGGCACGACGACGCTGCTGGGATCGAACGGCTATACCGGGGCGACGACCGTCAACGGCGGAACGCTGATCGGCGGCGCGGCGAACACGTTCAGCGCGGGGAGCGCCACCACGATCAATACCGGCGGCGTCGTCGATCTCAATGGCTTCGCGCAGACGATCAACACGCTCGCTCTTTCGGGCGGCACGATCCAGAACGGCAGCCTGACCAGCTCGGGCGGCATCGTGTCGAGAAACGGCATGGTCGACAACATCTCCGGATCGACCGGTCTCACGACAACCAGCGGGACGACCACGCTCATTGGAACGAACGGCTACACCGGGACCACGAACGTCAACGGCGGAACGCTGAACGTCAACGGCAGCCTGAACACGTCCGGGCAGATCAATATCGCTGCGAACGCCACTTTCCCGGCGAGTTTGAATGTCAACGGGTCGGTCACCAGCGGGCTGGTGACCAATGCCGGAGCCCTTACCGTAAACGCGGGCGGCTCGCTGAACGCTCTGGGGCTCACCAACCTGAGCAGCGGAACGGTCACCAACTACGGGGCGATTGTCGATGTTCTGAACAACGCGGGCACGGTGATCAATAATAACATGTATACGGCGGTCGTGGCGTCGAACACGGGCACGATTACAAACAATGGGACGTGGGACGGAACCGGCGGCACGAGCGCCAACGGCACCGGGTCGGTCATCAACAACAGCCTCTGGAAGGGCTCCTGGAGCAACAACGGCGGCACCATCAACAACGCCGGGACGATCACCGGAAATGTCACGAACAACTCCGGCATCATCAACAATATCAATGGCGCGAACAGTACAATTTCCGGCGATGTCACAGCCAACGGCGGCATCGTCAACAGCTACAACCCGACGAGCATGATCGGCGGCAATGTCCTCGTTCCCGGGGCGCTGCCGGCGGACGTGTTCGCTCTCGGCAGGATCGGCGGCAACGTCAGCGTGAATAGCGGGGGCACTCTCGGCTCCTTCTACGTGGGCGACCAGACCGCCTCCATCGTGACGGACAATCTCGCGGTCGCCGCGACCCTGGCCCCCCACCTCGGGCAGACTTTGACCGTGGGCGGCAGCGTGTCGGGTCCGATCACGATACCGGTCGATCTCAGCACCGGGCGGACCAACGCGATTGCCGCCGGTTCGAACAATGGCGGGACCGTCAACCTGTCCGGCATGCTGACCAATCCGGGTAACGCACTTTGGGCGCAGCCCACTCTCACCTACGCAACAGGGGCTCCAATCCCCCTGACTGCAACGGCGAACCAACTCCTCGCCGGGGCGAGCAGCACCGGGTTCTATCAATATACGCCTCAGAACAATGACGCGATCCTGCAGTCGCTCAAGGCAGGCGTGGTTTCGGCGCCGGCCAGCCAGGTGTCCTCGATCATCACGGCCCTCAACACGTCGTTCTTCCAGAACGCCCAGGCTTTCCTCGGCGCCCCGACCAACCCGACGCCGAATCTGTTGTACGGCGGCATCTGGTCGCGCGCCGGCGGCGCCGCCATCACGCTCGAATCCACCGCCACCGGCGGAGGGTCGCCCTATTCGACTGAGACGAAGTCGATCAACGATATCGGCGGCTTCCAGTTCGGCATCGACGAGGGCCTGTACAACATCAATAACTCGAAGATGAATGTCCATCTCGGGTTGACCGCGGGCGAGGCGTTCGCGAGTTCGTCGAACTGTTCAACACACCGGGTGTGTTTCAGTCCGCGGGCGGCGTGACGTCCAACGCCAACGTTCCGTTCTACGGCGTCTATGCCGCCTTGACCGGAAACGGGCTTGCCGCCACCTTCCAATGGCGTCGCAACCTGTTCGATTTGAGCTTGACCGACCCGGCGCTCGGCACTCAGGGCCCGCAAAAGCTGAACGCCCAGGGCAACACGGAATCGGTGGACGTCGGATACCAGATCCCGTTCGGAAACGGGTATTCGTTCACGCCCGCAGTGGCGTTCTTCTTCACCCAGACGAACGTGGACAGCCTCGCCGTCGGGGTGACCGGCCCCGCTTCGATCTTCCAGTTCGATGCGCTCAACAGCACGCTCGGCCGGTTCGGCGGACGTATCGCGACCTCCTATACCCTGAACGAGAATCTGTTCCTGGTTCCTTATCTGACGATCAACGCGTGGCATGAGTTCCAGGGCAAGTCGACCACCAACTTCTCGCAGCCGGTCGCGCTTGCAGCGGGCGTGGCGCCCGTGCCGTCCGTCATCACGAGCAGCGTCGGAACCTTCGGCCAGGTGAGCCTTGGCTTCGCCACCCAGTCGCCGAAGTCCGGGCTTCACCACCTATCTGCAGGCCGATATGCGGGTCGGTTCGAACATGCAGGGCTGGGGAGTCATCGGCGGTTTACGATATAGCTACTGACCGGAGGACATGTTAGGGAACCGGCAAGGCCGGGTGGGGTTAGTCGACCGCGGGGGCGGATCGGAGAGAAGCTATGTCCAAGTCGCCACTCGTAATGCTCGCAGCGCTGCTGGGGGCAGGTCTCATCAGTTCAGCCGCCTTCGCGCAGTCCGCGGGAATTTTCGCGGGCGCCGAGTGCCGCGAAGCCAAGCTAAACCGCGTCATCGAAGGCAAGGTGCTTTCGACCGATGTGGTCATCGTCTGCAAACGCACCGATCAGTTGAAGACGGCGTTGCAGAATGACGGCAATCACGATCGCCGCCCCGACGCCGAAGCCCGTTCAGGCGCAGGCCAAGCCAGCGCCGGCAGCCGACAAGCGCAAGACCGAGCACCTGGCGTTCACCGCGCCGGTTCAGGAGGATCGGGAATGCGCCATGCTGAACTGCCCGACCTATGTCCTGACCGGCGTCGGCGACTGACGGCTCGGGACGCGGAGAGCGTGGGCGCGTAGGCAGGTTTGCGCCGATTTTTTTCGATCGTCGCGGGCTTTCAAGGCGACGTTGTCGAACGTATGGTGTCGGATAGCGGGAAGGCGAAGCTTGGCCCTTCGATCGGAAGGGCGGGAACGTTCCGCAAGCGGGCTCCAGTCGGGGAACTGGCGGCGATGATGGGACGTTGGGCGCGTCTGGCGCTGGTGTTCGCGGCGGTCCTCGGCGCCGCCGGAGCGGCGTCGGCCCGCCAAGCGGGCATGGCCCCGCTGACCTCGAGCGCCGCTAACGATGGGCGCCCATCGTGTCCCAACAAAAGGACGTTCTGGTCGCACAACTGGACGATGCGGCGGGCTGGGAGCACGCCAAGGCCTCCAACAGCATCGACGAACTGCAGGCGTTCAAGCACTTCTTCCCAACTTCGCCGCATATCGCCGAGGCGGACAAGGCGATCGCCGTTTTGCAGGCCGCAGCGGAGGAAGCGAAACGGAAAGAGGCCGAGGCCGAAAGAGCCAGGCAGGCGGCGGCGGAGGCGGAAAAGCGGAAGCAGGACGACGCCGAAAGGGCGAAGCAGGCCGCCGCGGCGGCTGCCGCGGCGGAAGAGCAGCGAAAGCAGGCCGAAGCCGAAAAGGCGCGGCAGGCGGCGGCGGACGCAGAGAAGCGAAAGCAGGACGAAGCCGAAAAGGCCAGGCAGGCGGCTGCAGCCGCCGCGGCGGCGGAAGAACAGCGAAAGCAGGCGGAAGCCGAAAAGGCAAAGCAGGCCGCCGCGGCAGCAGCGGCGGCCGAAGAGCAGCGGAAGCAGGCCGCGGCGGCGGAGGACAAGCGGAAGCAGGAGGAAGCCGAAAGGGCCAGCCAGGCAGCGGCGGAAGCCGCGGCGAAGGCGAAGGCGCAGGAGGAGACGTGCCAGCGCGAGGCCGCAGACGTCGCCGATTTCGTCCAGGCGCGCAGCATGGACGCCCTCAATGCGTTGCGGACGCGCGCTGTCTGCCCCAAGACCTTCGCGGCGATCGACAAGGGGTTGCGAGACGTCCAGGTTCAGGAGTGCGACTCCGAGCGGTCCCAGGTGCGCGATCTCGGAACCGATCTCGACGCCTTGAAGAAGGCCGTCGCCGGATTTAGCTGCGATGCGGTGGCGGTGGCCGCCCGCGGCCGCATTGCGCAGCTCGAGCAGGAGGCGGCGCGTGTCGCCAAGGCGTGCGACGACGCCAGACATCAGGTCGATACTACGATCGACAGCTTTGCCGCCGGCGCCCGGGACAAGCTTGCGGCATACCTGACGCGCTCCGAATGTCCGGACGCGCAGGCCGACGCGCAGCAAAGGATCAGCGACATCGACGAGCGCGTGAGCAACGCGCAGGACCAGCTGAAGAAACTGGGGTGCTACAAGGTCGAGCCGGCGAGCAAGCGGTTCGACCTCGAGACGCAGAACGCGATCGTCCGATTTCAGCGCGGCGCGAAACTCAGCGTCGACGGGACGCATTTGTCCCCGGACTTCATGCAAACGCTGGCCAGTTATACCGGCGGGGACGCTTGCCCGGCGCTGGCGTCCATCCCGCCGGCGGAGACGCCGAGTGAGACGCCGCGGGAGAGGCCGCGCGAAGCGCCGCGCGCGCCCTTGCGCCAGCGGGCCGAGCCGGAACCGGGGCCCCGCGCCGAGCCGCGCAAGCGACGGTTGGAGGCGGAGGGCAGCGGGGCGCCGCAGCCCCGTCACGCGGCGCCGGCTGCGCCGGCGGCGGCCCCAAGCGCCCCGAAGCCCTCGGTCTTCATACCGAACTGAGGACGCCCGCCTAACTAACGCTCAGTTGACCACCATGAAGAAGTCGGCGCCGACAGCCGCCGCCGCGGACTTCGCCTGTTCGACAAGCGCGGGCGCGAGCGCCTTCAGGTCTCCGGAGCGGAAAGTGTCGAGCGCCGCGATCGGCTTGTCCGACGTCAGGGCGAGAACGAGCTGAACGGGTCCGGCAGGCCCCAAATCCCGGGGCAGCGGGAGACTGAACGTCGCCGAATCCCCGCCGGGCTTGGGCGTGGCGTCGATGCGGTAGGCTTTGCCCTCGTTGTCGACCCGCATCAGATAGAGACGCCGGCCGCCGAGATTGGCCACCGCGCCGGTGAGCGGCCGGTTGCGGCCGACCCGGTAGTCGGCCAGCGTCACGCGCGGCGCGCTCGACGCATCGACGTCGCCGAGACGCAAGAGGTCGAGCGCCGCGCATTCGGGCGGCATGATCATGATCGGGCGCAGGCTCAATTTCGGATCGGCGCCGACCGCCTTGCGGAAAGCGTCCTCGAACCGGACGAAAGGCGCGAGCTGATCGCCGACGCTGAGATAGGCGCGATCCTGGCCGCCGGCGCCCGGCAGCGGCTTGACCAGGAAACAATCGCCGCCGTCGTAGTCGCGGATGAAGGCCGCCGCCTTGAGGTCCGCCGGAGACAGCTCGAGCTTCGCCGGCGACACGTTGAGCTTGACGGCCATCCGGCCAGCGAGCCCGCCGGCGGCAGTCGCCACGACGTCGAAGGCGAACGACCCTGCCGTCGCCGGCTTGCCGGAGATCCGGCCGTGGCCCGAGCCGAGGTCAGCGAAAGCGAGCCCTGCAGGCGGAGGTGGATCAGCCTTGAGCGTCATCGGCGAAGCGCCGGCCCCGCCGCTGAAAGCGGGCAGCTCGGCGTTATAGTCCGCCCCGACCGTCGCCGAGTCGAGGACCGCGAGCGGCAGCGATGGACGCGGCGCCTCGAGTTTGGCGGTCTCGGCCGGTTTCGCCGGCGCCGGGGGCGCGGGAATCGACTGCGGCTTGTCCGCGACCGTAAGGGACGCCGTCATCTCGGCGCTTTTGCCGTCGCGGTTGACGGCGACGACGTGCATGGCCGCGGCGCCCGAGCGCGTTGGCGCGCCCTCGATGACGCCCCTGCCGTCGCCGAGATCGCGGAAGGTCAAGCCGTCCGGAACCTGCTCGGCGGACAGGCTCAGGCCTTTGCCGCTGGGGTCGGCGAACGCGGGCAGCTCGCTTCGATAGGGCGCGCCTACGGTCGCCGCTGGCAGGTCGAGCGCGGTTTGCCGCGCCTGGGGCGACGTATCGGGCTGCTCGACGGGCGGGCTTGGCGTCGTTGGCGGCGGGCTTGCCGGCAGGTTCGCCTCGGCCGTCGGCTGCGACGCGACCTGCTCCGGCCCGGACGCGGGCTGGGATGCGGTCTGCGGCGTCGTGGTTTGCGCGGTGTCGGTCCCCGGAGGCGCCGCGGGCGACGGAGCCGTCGCCGGCGCGCCGGAGGATCCGAGCGGGGGCAGCTTTCCGCCTTGGGCCGTTCCCCCGGCGCCCGCGGAGTCGGCCGGCGCGGGAAGCGGCGGCAGCGGGGGCAGGGCGGACGAAGGCTTGCTCGCAAGCCCAGGGGCGGCCGGACCGCCCGTCCGCGGCAGGAAATCGTCCTTGAAGACGAAGGCGACGCCGCCAAGGCTCACGAGCGCGATAGCGACGGCTGCGATTGCGACGGTCCGCCCGCTGGACGATGCCGCCGCCGCGTCCTTGGGCGCGGCAGGCGCCGCGAGGCCTCGGACGGTGTGTAGTCGCCCGGCTGCGGGAGGAAGCGATTGCGGAGTCCACTCGGCCACCGCCGCCATGCTCGCGGGCCGATTTTCCGGCAGCGGCTGAAGCATCGATTGCAGCAGCGGCCGGAGCGCCGGATCGATATCGGAGAGGTCGGGCACGACGCGGCGCTTGTCGATGACTTCCGCCTGCGATCCGCTCATGTCGAGCGCCCGGCCGCGCGCGGCCTCCGCGAGCACCAGGCCAAGGCTGTAAATGTCGGACTTCGATGTCACGTCGCCGCCGGCCATGCCCAGCTGCTCGGGCGAAACGTAATTGTACTTGCCGGCAAAGCCCGAGCCGATGATCGTCTTCTTGCCAACTTCGGCTGAGCGGGCGATGCCGAAGTCGATGATCTTGGCGTTGCGCACGTCGGCGTTGGGCAGAATGACGTTGTCCGACGAGATATCGCGATGAATGACGCCGAGGCTGTGCGCCGTCTCCAGCGCGGAGGCGACTCGTTTGCGAGGATGGTGAGCTCGGGCATCGACAGCGGGCCGGAGGTCAGCCGGTCGCTCAGGGACAGCCCGTCGACGAATTCCATCGCCAGGTAGGCGCGGCCGATGATCGGATCGACGGAGAACAGGAAATAGCGGACGATCGCCTCGTGCACGAGGTTGTGGAGAATGGAGGCCTCGCGCCGAAACAGCTCCATCACTTCGTCGTTGTTGGAGAATTCGGGGCGGATCATCTTGATCGCCACGATGTCGCCGGTCTGGATGTTGAAACCGCGGTAAACCTCGCCCATGCCGCCCTGGGCGAGCATTTTTCTCGATTTCGTAGATGCCGTTGAGACGCGTCCCGGCCTTCACGCTGCCGAACGGGCGCGGCTGAAATACGGTTTTCTCCTCCACCGCGTTCTCCGAAACCGCCCGACGCCATACGTCGGGCCTGCTGATCGACAATCGCCTTGCGACGCCGGCTCGCCGTATGCGGCTCGCCGCGTCGAAGGTAGACCCGAAACCGACAATCGAAAACCGGCTTTCGCTGCTTCTAACCGATCTGCAATTTCGTAGCCAGCGGGCGAGCCTTGGGGATTGACGCTTCGTCCCCGATCGCCAAAGAATTCGCTAAAGCCAGGGCTTGATGACATACGGTTTAGCCCGGTTGCCCTCGCCCTGCCGCTTCGCGGCGTCCCCGGCCGCGAAGGAGGAGGACCGTCTTCTTCGGATGAGGGCCTGGGCGCGCGCAAATGTCATCCCGTTCCACGCAGACGAGGGCTTTTTGTGAAACGTCGGGTTGGATCGATGGTGCTGGCCGCCTCTGCCGTGATCGCGTGCTTCTCGGGCGGCCTGATCGCTTGGCGGCTGACGATGCGCCATGCGCGGAAGCCGACGAGCGTGGCCGTTGCGCCGGCGCCGGAGGCGCCGAAAACGCAAACCCCGGTCAAGCTCTCCGGGATCATCGATCTGCCCGGCGATCCGGTGCTGATCAGCCGCGGGGCTGTCGCCTCCCCGAAGAGTCTGTTGATCGCGGCGCCGGCGCGGCTCACCCCGGACGCGATCAGACCGGGTTCGCCCGACTACGCCATCAGGCAGGCCTACTTCGTCAATTCGACGCTGGCTTCGACCAATGGCGGCTATATGGGCCATTTCCCGGAGGCGGGGCAGGAGGCCGACGCGCTCGCCGCCCAGCTCGCCATGAATTCGCAGCTCGCGGAGGGCCAGCAAACCCAGGCGCAGATCGACGCCGGTTCCGACGATGACGGTGGGGCCGACACGCCTCTGGACGCCGAGCTCCTCACCAGCGCCAACAGCAACAAGATCGAGATCAATTCAGGCGGCGCGCGGGGGAAGCCGCAGATTCTCGATACGGTCGTGAAGCCGATCGTAGCCGAGAAGATCGCCGATCTTCTCATCGCCAACGGCTTTACCGAGGAGAGCGCGCGGGCGATCGAGGCCGCCGCGGGCGAGCAGCTCCGCGTGCAGACCCTCCCGCAAGGCAGCGTCGCCCTGGCGGTTGGCGCTCTCGACGCGGCCGGTGACTACCGGGCTAAGCAGTTCACCATCTTCGAGAGCGGCGAGTACATTGGGACCGTGGCGCTCGGCGAGGGCGCTGAGTATGGCGACGGGGCCGAGCCGGACATTCCGACCGAGTTGATCGACGATTCGGCCCGCGCCGCGGAAGTCGGGGCGCGCTTCACCGTTGTGGACGGCATCTACAGTGCGGGGCTACGCAACGGTGTGCCGGAGGACGTCACTCGCGAAGCGATCCAGCTTGTCGCGGCGCTCGCGGACCTGAAGGCGCCGCTGCGTGCCGACCAGACCGTCCGCATCCTTTTCGAGCGGGAGTTTCGCGACAAGGCCAAATCGGCGGGCCGGGTCATCTACGTCGGCCTGCACGGAGACGCCCTCGACGTCGACTGCTATGTGTTCGAGGAGAGCGATGGGCGGTTCCGCTGCTTCAATCCCAAGGCGGAGACTCAAACGCCAACCTCCGAGGCGCGGCCACGATCGGGGGTCGAGAGTTCTGGGCAGCAGCGGCGCCGCCAGCGTCGGCGGCATTCTCGCGCCGATCAAGGGTGCGCCGGTGACGTCGCTGTTCGGGATGCGGTTCCATCCCATCTTGCACATTCTCCGGTTGCACGCCGGCATCGATTTCGGATCGCCGATCGGCTCGCCGGTCCGTGCTTCGGCCGACGGCAAGATCGAGATCGCCGGACCGGTCTCCGGCTTTGGTAACCACATCCGCATCCAGCACGATGGCTTCGAGACGTCGTACTCGCATCTCTCGGAAATCCCCAATTCGATCAAACCGGGCGTCGCGGTCAAACAGGGCGACATCATAGCCCTTTCGGGCAACACCGGACTGTCGACCGGACCGCACCTCCACTTCGAGTTCTATCTGAATCGCGCCGCCGCCGATCCGCTTCCCCATCTCGGATCGGAGGTGCAGGCGACAGCGCCGACCGCGGTCGCCATGTCGAGTTCGCCCTCGTTTTCGCCCGCTGGGGGCCCTTCTGCGGGCGTAACCGGGATGGAAATCGCGGCCTTCCCGGCGATCAAATCTTATATCGACGGCGAGATCGCGGACCTAACGAAGTGATTGGGATCAGGCGGGAGGCGGAGATGCGAAGGGCGCCTGATCGCAATCCACCAGGACGATGGAGACGTTGTCGCTCGCCCCGCGCCCAAGCGTCAGTTTAAGGAGGCTGTCGCAAACTTCCTGGGGATCGGCTGCAGCCAGCCCGTTGGCGATCTCGTCGTCGCTCACGTGCGCGACCAACCCGTCGCTGCACAGCAGGAACCGGTCCCCGGCTTGGACTGCTCCATCCACGATCTCGAGTTCGGCCTGATCGGCGGCGCCGAGCGCGCGCGTAATCACGTTTCGTCCGGGCCATGTCCGCGCCTGTTCCTTGGTGATCACTCCGCGATCGACAAGCTCCTGGACCTCGGAGTGGTCGCGCGTCACCTGAGAGAGCCTCGAGTTGCGAAAGAGATAGGCGCGGCTGTCGCCGCACCAGACACAGGCGTAGTGGCCGCCGTGAATAATGAGCGCGACCAGCGTCGTGCCGATGATTCGACGGTCTTGCGCACGCGCGAGGCTCCTCAGCTGTGCGTTGACGCCGATGATCTTCTGTTCGAAAGCGGTCAGAAAGGCGCTGGCCGAGTCATCGTGGGGAAGCGTGTCCAGCGCCTGCACCACGGCTTGGCTGGCGATGTCGCCGTTGCCGTAGCCGCCCATACCGTCCGATACGGCCCAAAGGCCGATGGCTGGCCGCGCCAGGACGCTGTCCTCGTTGTGTTCGCGAACCCGTCCGACGTCGGTGACGCAGCCAACCCGGAAAGCGAACTGCTCGATCACGTCGACTCTCCTGAAGAAGCGGACGTCGCTTCGGCGAATGCGCCGGTGAGGAAGTCAGAAAAACGGGTCGGCGGCGGTAGTCCGATATAGGACAGAGCGCAGGGGGGGAAGCCCTCGCCGCCGATCGTCCACCAGAATGTCTGCGAGGCGAAGGTGCGGCGGTGACCGAAGCGCCGGGCCGCGAGAAAAGCCGTCGGCGGCTGGCTAGCGGCGGTTTCGACCAGGATGCCGCCATCGGTCAGTTCCCGGCAGCCGAGGGAATTCACGGAGCGGGCATAGAGCGCCGGGGGCGGCAGGGCCCCCAGCGCATCGGTGACCGCCTCCAGCGTCGCGCCCGTGTCCAGCGCGCTGAGCAACAGCGACTCCGCGTGGTCGCACCATGGACCGTTGTCGTCGATCTCGGGCGGCGCGAGGGCGTCGAGGTCGCCGGAGGCGAAGATGGTGAGCGGGAAGGCGCGTCCGACCCCGTCGACCGAGGGCATGACGGCGCCGATCAGGGCGTCGCCGCAGAGATCGGCTCCGAGCCAGTAACGCCAGATCGGCGCGCGATTGTAGCTTTCCGCCCAGCCTGCGCCGCCTGCCTGCTTGGAGGTCGCGACGCTGGACTGGAGCCAGGGCTCCCATGTCTCGAGGAAGCGGCGCGGCGCATTGACGGCGATGAAGTCTCGCTTGGCCGGTAGCTTTCCGAATAAGCCGGCGCTCATATCTTTGCCTCACAGGCCATTCGGACATTTGAACTGCCGCAACGCCGGCAGGCTCAGTGGATTGTTGAGCGACGATGAGGTGAACTGATACGACACTTCGCGCCCGAACACGACGAAGCTGACCTTCAGCGAGTTGCCGCTTTGAATCGACGATCCGGCGTCAACGAGACGGAAAAGCGCCCACGCGCCGGTCCGCTCCAAACTCGACTTCCGGTCCGGCAAGTCGGGCGCCATCGTTATGGATGCTGCCCCGGCGCCGGCCCCGGCCATTGCACCGTCGCCGGGGGGAAGACGCGGCGCCCTGCTGGGTCACGACATTGGCGCCGTTGATCGACAGCGTCGCCGTCTGGGCGTCACTGCTGAGCGTCAGGGGCTTCACGTCGAACGCTACGTTCGGCACGTTGCCGCCGGCGGGGAAGAAGGCGTCCCGGATCTCGGCCGCGTATTGGAACTGGCGCAGCGTGGTTTCGGAGAGCTTGCGCGCCGGGTTCGGCTTCCACACCCACGTTTTTCCAGTGTGGTTGACCAGCGGGTCGAGATTGGCGGAGAAGAACTTGTCGATCGTTCCGCCGGGCGCGAACAGTTTGGCGAAATCGGCCATTGGCACGTCGCGGTCGCTCTTGGCGAAAGGATAGCGATTGGGAATGACCTGCTGACAGGCCGACGTGACATTTTCCGCCATGTCCTGGGCGATCTGGGCAAGATTGCTGGCGGTTGCGTCGCCCGCCGCGTCCTTTGCGACCTTGTCGATCTGGCCGGAGAGCGGCTGGGGGAGACGCGTCGCGTTGGCCTCAGGCTCGCCACCTGGACGTCGACCTGCTGCAGCGCCTGTTTGGCTTGCGATGGGTCCTGCGCCGCCAGGACCAATTCGCGATAAAGATCGTTGAGATTGGAGATCAAAGCATCGATTGGACGTGACCCCGGCGCCCCGTCCACGAGAATGGCGTCGGGCTTGAAGTAGGCTTCGACCGCCGAGCCGGGGACCTCGGCCGGGGGGTCGCCCGCCTTGCGCTGCGACTTGATCGCCAGGTCGATCGCCTCCCGGCTCCCGGTCCCGAGTTTGTTCAAGGCATTGGTCCCCGCCTTCAACGCATCCTGCTTGGCCTGCTGGGTTGCATCGTTGGTCGCGGCTTTTGGCCGTTCGCGGGTGAGTGACGTCTCGTCCCGAACGGATTCGTAAAGCAGCTTGATCGGCGAGGTCGGCGCAGAAGCTGCGGCGAGACTTACATATTTGGGCTTGCCGCCGAGTAGCGACTTCAACTGCAAATTGTTCAGCGCCGCAGACCATTCGGAGATGAAATCCTTGCTGTAAAGTGCGAGAATGCCCGGAAACAGGCTGACGTACTGCTGCTTCACCGCGGCCTGATCACCCGACGCCCCCAGAACCCAGTTCTCCTTCTGCAGCGTCTCGGCGATCGTCTGCATGCGGCCGAGAAGCGAGGTCATGAAGCCCTCGTAGGTAAAGAAGCCGCGGACGCGCACAGTGTCGAGATTGGCGCCGTTGGCGGCCTCGTATACGAGCGCCATGTCCGGGCCGCCATGGTCCGCGGCGACCCAGTCCGAAATGCCGTCGTTGTGAGCCTCGGACCTCAGGAGCGCATAGGCCCGCTCGGCGACTGGCATGCGGGCGAGCGTGGCCTGAGCCTGTTCGACCAGCGGTCCGTTCAGCGACACCTTTCGCGCGTTGCCCTGATCCATGTCGAGCATCGCCTGGAGATGGGCGTGCAGCAGCGCGCGTCCTTCGGCGTAGGGGGCGCCGGGAAAAGCGCGCTCTTCCCAGTCGCGCTCGAACCACGACAGGATCAGGCTCTTGTCGACCTCCGGCGCCTTGCCGCCGAGCATCAGATAAACCTTGAGCGCCTCGTAAACGAACGCCGGATTGTCGATGTTTTTCTGAATTTGCTGCTCGAGCGACAGGATCAGGCGCGGTCGCATCAGCCTTTCGAGCGCGTCCTGGTACATTCCGACTGATGCGTCCTCCAGGCGCGGGCGCTGGCTGAGCCCGAACGTCTGGGCGAGCGGCGTGGCGTCCTTGCGCCGCGCGTAGCCCTCGGGCAAATTCGGAAGGCTGCCGATCAGTTCGTAGATCGGGAGCAGGCTCGGATCGGTGACCGAGGTTTGCTTGATCAGGGGACCCGCGGCGTTGGAATAATCGGTCACCCCCCGCGCCGTCGCCGCGATCAGAGCCCGGTTGTTCTCGTAGCTCGTCCACCAGAGGCCGATGACGCCGAACGTCGCGGCTCCGATCAGAGTGAAGACGGTCGCGCGAACCGCGAAAGCGCGACGAACGGCGGCAAGGTTGGTCGACACCCAGCCGGCCTCGGGAAAAACCACTTTCGTCATCAGGTCGCGCAGGAAGAAGCTCTTTCCGACCCCGGAAAAGCCAGCGGCTGCGTAACTCTCGACCCCATAACTCTTCTGCAGGGCGCCGATCAGCGTGTCGAATGGCGTGCCCTCCTGGGTGCCGGAGGTGAAATAGAGGCCGCGCAGGGTCGCCGTGGTCTGGTAGCGCGTTGGTTCGAATATCCGGTTGAGGAAATCGCCGACCGGCTTACGCAGTGCGCTCAATTGCGCCGGAAAGCCAAACAGGATGGCGCGCGAGCGCAGGTCGGGCTCCTCCTGCAGGCGCTCGGGCATCCGGTCGGCGATGCGCTGGATGAGGAGGTCGATTTCCTCGGGAACCTTGCCGACTTGATTGGCCTTCTTGTCCGCCTTCTGGGTCGTTTGGAAGGTCGCGCCCCAGACCGCCTGCCGCTTCATTTCGTCAAGATCGGCGAAATACTGGGTGAAGCCAACGACGAGGTCCATCTTGGTGAACACGGCGTAGACCGGGAAATCAACCTTCAGAACCTCATGCAACTCATTGAGGCGCTTCCGGATTGCGTCGGCGTGCGCCGCTGCTTCGTCCGGATGAAGGTTAACGACGTCGGCAATGCTGATGGCGACGATCACACCGTTGATTGGCTGCTTGGGCCTATTCCTCGCCAGCATCTCGAGAAAGGAGAGCCAGCTCTTGCGGTCGACTTTGGCGTCCGAATCCTGCGTCGTGTAGCGTCCCGCCGTGTCGATCAGCACCGCCTCGTCAGTGAACCACCAGTCGCAATAGCGCGTCCCGCCCACTCCTTGAATAGCCTTGGCCTGGTTCTCGGCGGCGAGCGGAAATTTCAGCCCCGAATTCACCAGCGCGGTCGTCTTGCCCGCGCCCGGCGGTCCGATGATCAGGTACCAGGGCAGATCATAGAGCGCGTTGGCGCCCGATTTCCCGGTCCGCCGAAGCGTTTCGAGGGCGTCCTCCATCTTCTCCTTGAGAACGGGTGCGTCGCTTTCCTCGGCTGCGGGCTCGGTCATCGCCTCAGCGATGGCCTTTTCCGCTCGTCTCCGGGCAACGATGCGCCAGGCAATCGAGCCGCCCACCACGAGAAGGATTGCGAGGACGATGAGGGAGCGGGTGACCACGCCCTCGAACGGCTGCGCGTCGCCGATCGAGATGAGCGGTCCCGCCAGCCAGACGAGCGCTGACAGAACCAGCGCGCCGACGATGCTGAGCGCCACCCAGAACCAGCCAACTCTCGTCATCCTTCCACCATTCCTGTTCTGGCGCCGATTGCCTTCGCCGGAGCCGTCAATCAGCCCGCGGGATCGAGACCTCGACACGCCGGTTCTTGGCCTTGTTCGCTTCGACGTCGTTCGGCGCCACCGGGTTGCTGTCGCCCTTGCCGGTTACCGTCAGGCGCTCGGGATGCGATAGGCCCGGCTTCAGCATGGCAGCGACGGACTTCGCGCGCGCTGCCGAGAGCTCGAAGTTCGACGGGAACGTGATCGTATGAATTGGATCGTTGTCGGTGTAACCGTCGACGTGGATCGCGCCCGGCTCCTTGTCGAGCGCCGCCGCGATCTTCTTGGCAATCGGCGCGAAGCTGTCGTTGGCCTTGGCGCCGCCGGACGGAAACAGCACAAGGCTGCCGATGCGGATGAAGATCGTCGTGGCTGATTGATCAGCGTCCAGCTTGTGGGCCATGATCTCTGGCGCCAGCGCGGCGCGGATCCGTTCGAGCTGCGTCGATGTCTTCGCCGGCGGATCCGGCGGCGGCTTGACGATCGTTTCGCGGGCGATCGTGAGCTCCGTGGCGGGATGGACCTGCGCCATTGTCAGCGCCAGCGCCTCGGCCTGGCCAGACAGCATGTTGCGCAGCACGAGATAGGTTCCCAGCAGAGCGACGCCGGCGATCGCCGCCACAGACCAGACCGGAATCTGAAACCGGCTGCCCGCGAGCGCGATCGTCTGGCCGCGCCAGTGGGGTGACAGGTCCTCGATGGTCTTGGGCTGGTTGCGCCGGATCGTCTCGTAAAGGTCGCGGCGAATGCTCTGCAGCTCGCCTTGGCCGCCGGTCGCGCGGTAGACGCCTTCAAAGCCGAGGCTCAGGCACGCATGCATGAGTTCGAGCAGGCCGAGGTTCACTGCTGGATTCTGCTTGGCGCGGTCGAGCTCCTGGAAGAAACGCACCCCGCCCATCCGCTCGTTGAAGAAGCGAACGAGCATGCTGTACTGGGTCCAGACGCGGCTGTCCTCGCTGGGCAGGTTCTGGACGATGTCGTCGGCGGTGGCCGCGAGCGCGTACTTGGCGGCTTCGATCTGATCGTTCGGCGCGCCGCCCGTCCGGGCATCGACTTCGAACTGCTGGATGGCCTGAGCCACCTGATCCATGAGTTGGCCGGCTCCCGCCCGCGCCAGCGAAGAACGCAATCGGCCGAGCAGCAGCAGGAGCGACGCGGCGGCCCGGGTCAGCGGGCTCGAGGCGACGGTGACGACATCGACAGAAATGTGCGCGGAGGCCGGCGCCGGCGTCATCGGCTGCGGCGCGGCCGGAGCGGCGTATGGCCGTTGTTGGGCGGCCGGCGCCGACATCCAGTCGTCATAATTGCCGCGTCCCGAAGGGGCGGGCGCAGGCGGAGCGGGACGGGGCGGCGTATAGGGCGGATAAGACGGCTGCCGCGGCGGAGGCGCGGACGGCGTAGGCGGCGGGGCCGGATAGGAGACTGGCGGCGTCGGAGCGGACGACGGCGGCGCTCCGCCCGCCGGCGGCGGGGAGGGACCCGGGGCGCCCGGCGGCGGAGGCGGCCGCCTGCCGCCGGGGTTGGGACGGATGATGGTGCGGTCGCTTCGGCCGAACGGATCGTCGTCGTTGGTCATCGACGGTCTTCCCTAACAGCCCAGAGCTCCATCTGGAGTTCCGGCCAGTCGCCTGCGAAATGCATGCCGATCGCGGTCGCCTGGCTGAATTCGGGCCACAGCGGCGAGTTGCGTTCGAAATAGAAGTACACGTGATCAGTGATGGCGCGAATTTGCGGCGGCGGCGTCGGCAGATGGACGAGCGCAATTCCTGGCAAGTGGGCGTGCACGATCTCGTTCATCTTGGTGTTTGGCCCGACCTTCAGGAACGCCGGCAAGTTCTGCTGGATCTCGGTCAGTGGCCGGCGCGCCGACACTTCGAGAACGAAGGTTGCGTTGCGGAACAGGGTCCGGTCCTTGATGGTCGAGATATACGCGCCCTGCGCGCGCTCGATCAGCTCCAGCCGGATGGCGCGGCGGTCGAGGCGGGCGCTGAGGAAGTCCTGGATGTCGCGCATCACGGGCGAGAAGACGCTTTCGAGGTCATCCTGATTGTACGCGCCGTATTCACGCGCCCGGCGCTCCTGGGTCGCGAAGGTTGCAAGCTCGCCAGCGATACGCAGCAGCTCCTCGTAAAGGCGCTCCGGGTGGACGTAATGCGACGAACGGAAGTGCTTGAGGACCGGGATCTCGCGGTTGAGCGACTGGAGCATGAGGTAGTCGGCGCTCTGCAGGCCGCCTCCGGCGGTCGCGTCCGCGGCGTAGCGGGCGAGCTCGTCCAGTTTGTTGCCGATCCAGCCGATCACCCGGTCGAGCCAGCCCTGAACCGTCGGGTGCGCTGCGCATACGAGAACCGGCGGAGCGTACTTCTCATCGAACACGATCGTTCGGTCGTGCACCTCGACGATGCGGGCGATCGGCAGGCTGACGTACCCGGGCTTCGCGGTCTTGCGGATTTCGTAGGCGAGCCGCGGGTAGGCCACCTCGATTTCCTCCTCGACCCTCAGATTGGAGGTCGAGTTGATGACGCGCTCGGCGCCGAGAACGTAGCGCGCCGCGTTTTCCGCCTGCTCCGGGCTGACCTCGCGGCTGTTGTCGGCGCGCGCGGGCATGGTCAGCCAGACGAGCTGGCCCGCAGCGCCCTCGGGCGTCGTGATCGGCGCCGGGGCCGGGCATTCACTGGGAAAATCGAAAAGTCCCCCGTCGGGCATGACTCCAGCGGCCCGGCGCAAGGCGAATTTGCTTTGTTGCGCGAGATCGCGATCGATCTCCAGCGTCGAGAACCCCCACGGATAAGGCGTGATCTGTCGGGTCCGGCTTTCGAGCGCGCTTTCGAGATATCTATCGCTCTGTTGGAGATGGTGCGGCCGGAGGAACAGGCCCTCCGACCAGTGCACCTTCGCGTTCCATGACATTCGCGCCCCCTAAATTCGTTCCAGACCCCGCCCGCGTCCGTCCGGCACTTTCCGCGTCGAGACTGACGACGATCGGCCATGCGGCCGCCTCAGCCCCTGTTCTGCAAGCGGTCGTAGGCCTCGGCGAAGAGGGCAATGAACGCCTCGAACAGGCGGCCGTCCGACCGCTTGGTCTTCGCGCGCCATCGATCGACATACATATCCCACAATTTCGCCTTGCGTGGAACGACGAGCGCGCCGAGTCCCCTTTCCTGCGCGACTGATCGATCGATCTGGTCCGGCGCGAGATCGTCGAACAGGGCGTCCAGGGCGCCCTGCATCGCGCCGTAGGTAAGCATCTGATGGGTCTTAAGGTCGCGAAAGCTCTCCTCGATCGTGGAGCGGAGGTCGAGATACTGGCGGGTCGGCGGCCCGAGGAGGATCGTCAGCGCCTCCTCGACCGAGCCGGTGAACTTCAGCGGATTGTTCTGCATCGACCGGATCATCGTGCGGCTCGACGAGCGCATCAGCGTCTTCGACTTGGCGCGCGAGGATAGCAGGATTTGAAGATTCTGAGCCATCAGGCGCAGCGCGAGGCCGATCTCGTCGGCGAGCGCATCCGGATCGCGGCCGACGATCGCCTGCTCCGGAATGCCCGCGGCCCGCGCGATTTGCCGCAGCAGGTCGACGCTTGCGGCCTGGCTAGGCGCTACGGCCGGGAGTTCGGCGGGCGGTGGGACGGTCGGATGCCGCGGCGGAACGGTCGGTGGCCTCGGCGGCTGGATCTCGGCCTGAACCGGCGGACGAAGCGGCTGCGGCGGCTGGGTCGGCTTGGCAACCGCTGGCGCCGCCGGAGGAGCGGCAGTGAGCCAGTCGTCTGCGGTTTCAGGCGGCGAATATTCCGGCGCGTCCGTCGGTGCGATGAAGCTGGCGAAATCGAGAAAGTCGGGCGGCGGCTCTCGACGAGCGGCGGTCTGGTACGCGCTGCGGTCGTCGGGGGCGGCTGCCTCTCCCACCTCGCCCCAGACGTCGCCAGCCGCTGCGCCGGCGACGGCGGCCGCGGCAGCGACGCCGGATTGGGCGCCCAATTGGCCCTCGACCTCGACAGCGATGAGGTAAGGGCCGATGCTGAGCCGGTCCCCGTCGCGCAGCAGATAGGGCGCGTCCAGCCGGTATTGCGCGCCGTTGACGTAGGTGCCGTTGGTCGAAACATCGTGCAGCCAGTAGCCGCCGTCGCGAAAACGAATCTCGAAATGCTTGCTCGAAACGGTCCGGCTCGGATCCGGGAGCGTCCAGTCGAGATGGGTGTCACGACCCACGTCGAGGCCGCGTCCCTTCACTTCGACCCGCAACGGACCTCCGTCAGGCAATCGATCCACATTTTCAATCGAAAGTCGTAGTGTCATGTCCGCGTCCAAATCGAGGCGGTTGCAAAGCCAAATTATTTCCGCCTTCCCATACGCATGCAAGGCGGGGGTGAAGCAAGCCTCATCATCGCCGCAACCCGCGCCTCGAAGCCGGGCCAAACGACGCCTCGGTCGGCGCCGGCTCCTCATCCGGGCGCGGCGCTGGCGAGGACCATCTTCCCGCCGACGCTGTTCCGGTCGAATGAACCGCCGCTCGAGGAACGCCTCTTTTCGACCGGATCAAAGGCGATTTTCGGGCCGAACGGGCGTTATCCGGACGCGGGCGCCGGCGACGCAACCGCTAATTTGCTTTCCCCTAGCCCGGACGAGCGGCAAGCGCTGTGGCGTGGATCACAGCTCCGGACCGCGTGGGCCTGTCCGAAACGCCGCTGCGACGACGCGATCGATCTTGGCCCAGCCCCCGGCTGTCGGGCCACAGCCTGACTTTCCAACCTGACCGGCCTCAATTCGATCCCATCCCCAACCAAGCGGCGACGCAGAAGTCATCCGCGATCCGGGCGCACGCATCGATGTCGCGCCGTGCGGCAGTTGCGACGCCCGTTCCGGTGGAGGGCTCGCGACCGGTGGCCCCGCCGGACGACGCGGAGCATGGAAGGCGCCGCGCCGTCGAGCGCGACCACAGCGTTTTGGCCGCCGACTTTGCACGACATGGCTGGCGCTCTGGAACGATCAGCGGGTCTCAGCCCGGTCGATCACCGAGTTCACCGCCGCGCTCCACACGCCGATCTTCGCCTGGCGCGCTGCCGGGTCGAGGCAAGGGTCGATCTGGTTGCTGGCGCCGCTGAGCATGGCCTCGATCCTGGCTTCGTCCATCAGTCCCGAAGTTGCGCCTGCGAGCACGCCCGCCCCGAATGCGCTGAGCTCCAGGACCTTGAGCCGCTGGACGGGGCGACCAAGCAGGTCCGCCTGGTATTGCATGAGAAGATCGTTTTGCGTCGCCCCGCCATCTGCAGAAAGCCGCGCCAGAGGGGCGCCGAGATCGCGCTCCATCGCGGTGAAGACGTCACGGATCTGCAAGGCGATCGCCTCGAGCGTCGCGCGGGCGACGTCGGCGCGCGAGGTCGCGAGCGACATGCCGGTCAGCGCTGCGCGGGCGCGGTCCTTCCAGTAGGGCGCCCAAGGCCGGCGAGCGCGGGAACGAAGCATACGCTCGTCATCGCCGTTCGCCTTCGTCGCCAGACTCCGTCAGCGCCGCGACATCGGGCAGGCCCATAAGTTCGGCCATCCACGCGGCCGCCTGAGCGGAAACCGAGATGTTGCCCTCGAGCGCATAGGAAACCTTGTTCGAACGCCGCCAGGCGACGGTCGTGGAGAGCCCGGACCGGGATCGGATCGGCGTCTCGGTCAGCGTCATCAGCGAAGAGCCGGTTCCATAGGTCGCCTTGACCGCTCCTGGAGACCGGATGCCGTGGCCGAACAGCGCGGCGTGCGAGTCGCCCATCATCGCGTGGACAGGAACCCCTTCGATCAATCGATGAACAGTCTTTGGCGGCGCCGAACCTGGCGTTTGAATCTTCGACGCGAGGAAGGATCGACTTCGGCACGCCGAACAGCGCGCAAAGCTCGTCGCTCCAGTCTTGCTGGTGAATGTCGAACAGTTGCGTCCGCGAGGCGTTGCTGGCGTCCGTCGCGTGGACCGCGCCGCCGGTCAGGTTGAATAGAAGCCAGGAGTCGATGGTTCCCGCGCAGAGGTCGCCGCGATCCGAAAGGGAGCGGGCCTCGGGATAGGCGTCCAGAAGCCAACCGATCTTGGCGGCGGGAAAGAGCGGGTCGAGGCCGAGTCCCGTCTTCGACTCGACCGCCTCCTCGATCGCCGGCGTGCGAAGAGCGTCGATGCGATCCGACGACCGGCGGCATTGCCAGGTCACGCATGGGCCGATCGTCTCGCCGGTCGAACGCCGCCAGAGAAGAACGGTCTCGCGTTGATTGGAGACGCCGATCGCGGCGATCGTCGCCGGCTCCGGCAGGGCCGAGAGGCAGCCGTCAATCGGCGCAGTCGTCGCGCGCCAAATCTCGTCGCCCGACTGCTCGACCCATCCGGGACGCGGATAGGCGATCGGAGTCGGAACGGAATGGCGTGCGACAATGCGGCCGTCCGGGTTCAGGGCCAACGCCTTGGTGTTGGTCGTGCCCTGGTCGATGGCGAGGACGAAGGCGCTCATTCACGACGACCGTAATGAAATCGCTTCCCGCGCGGCCTTCTCGATGCCGTCCGACGTCAGCCCGAACCTTTCGAAAAGGAATTTTGGAGATCCGGTCGGCATGAACCCGGGAAAGCCGAGGATGCGGATCGGGCATGGCCGATAGCCGGCGACGACCTCCGCCACCGCGCCCCCGAGCCCTCCACGCTGAGAATGCTCCTCGACCGTGACGATCGCCCCGAGATCCGCCGCGGCGTGGATGGCCGCTTCGTCGAGCGGGGCGATCGAGGCCATATTGACGACTCGGGCGCTCACGCCGCCGGCGGCGAGACGATCGGCGGCTTCGAGCGCGCGCGTGACCATGACCCCGCAGGCGATGATGGCGACGTCGGTTCCTTCGCGAAGCGTCTCGGCTTTGCCGATTTCGAAACGAGCGTTGTCGGGGCGCGGCAACTTCGGCACGCCGAATCGGCTGATGCGCAGGAACACCGGTCCTTCGTGCGCCGCGGCCGCCTCGACCGCCTGAGCGGTCTCCCAAGGGTCCGAGGGCGCGATGACCGCGAGATTGGGCAGTAGCCTCAGCCAGGCCATGTCTTCGATCGAGTGATGGGTGGGCCCGAGTTCTCCGTATCCGACGCCGGGCGACTGCCCGACGAGCTTCACATTCGCATTGCGTGTAGGCCACGTCGGCCTTGATCTGCTCGAGCGCGCGGGCGGTGAGGAAGCACGAGGCCGCGCTGACAAACGGAATCTTGCCGCCATTGGCCAGGCCGGAGCCGACGCCGACCATGTTCTGTTCGGCGATGCCGACGTTGATCGTGCGCTCCGGCCACCGCTTGCGGAAGCCGCCGAGCTTCGACGATCCGATGCTGTCGTTGACGACGATGACAATTCGATCGTCGCGCTCGGCAACCTGATCGAGCGTCGCGACGAAGGCGTCGCGGCAATCGAAGAGGTTGGAAGCGGGAGGTTGGCGTGCGCTCATGAGTGGCTCAATTCCTCCATGGCCTGATCGAGTTGTGCCTGGGTCGGAACGCCGTGATGCCATCCGACCTGGTCTTCCATGTACGAGACGCCTTTGCCCTTGATGGTATGGGCGATCACGCACAGCGGCTTCGTTCGATCCGCGCTCGGCGCAAACGCGTCGAGGAGCGCCCCCGGGTCATGGCCGTCGACATCGACAACGTCCCAACGAAAGGCGCGGAACTTGTCGGCGAGCGGCTCGACGTCATTGGTCTCCGCCACCCGCGCGCCCTGCTGCAGCCGGTTCCTGTCGATGATGAGCGTCAGGTTGGCGAGCTTGTGATGACCCGGCCGCCATGGCGGCCTCCCAATTGCTGCCCTCCTGCAATTCGCCATCGCCAGTAACAACGAAGACGCGATAGTCGGCCCGATCGATCTTGCCCGCCAGCGCGACGCCGACGGCGATCGGCAGCCCATGGCCGAGCGGGCCCGTGTTGGCCTCGACGCCCGGGACATAGTTGCGGTTCGGATGCCCGTTCAGCAGCGATAGCGGCTTCATGTAGGTCTGAAGCGTTGCGACCGGAATGAAGCCCGCTTCGGCCAGGGTCGCGTAGAGCGCGCCGCTGGCGTGGCCCTTGCTCAGGATCAGCCGGTCCCTGCCGGGCGCGCGTGGCGCCTTCGGGTCGACGCGCAGCACGCCAAAATACAGCGTGGCCAGAATATCCGCGACCGATATGTCGCCGCCGGGATGCCCCAGCCGCGCCTCGAACACCATTTTCAGCGCATCCCTTCGGATCGCGCCGGCTTGCGCGCGAATTCTGCGCGACGAGTTCGTCTCGGGTCGGAGCGAGCTTGGAATCGGATTTGGAAAGCCATCGCCTTACCCGCGGAAGATGGAAGAGCCGAACGCGTCGCCAACCGGCTCGGCCTCGTGGCGATAGATCGGCCAGTTCAGATAGCGCGTGATCGCCTCGTGAACCGCGCCGGCGTGATGGCCGCGCACCATCGCGACGTGATGCTCGAAGCCGTTGCGGGCGATGAAGCCGAGCAGCGGCCGGAGCCGCGCCACTTTGGTCACTGCGATGCCGCCGTCCATGCCGAACGGATCGGCGGTGAACTCGCCCTCGCCGACATAGGCCTTGATGGTCCCGAGCCGGTCGTCGGTGGAGGCGCGGAAGAAGGTCATTGGACCCGGCTGGACCTTGCCCTTGACGGCGCCGAAGCAGTTCTCCTTGCCGAGCACGCTGCCGAGCACGTCGAGCTCCGAGATTTCCGGAGTCTCGCCGATGAAGCTCTTCGGGTAGTTGCCGCAGTGCGTGCAGACGCACTTGTCGGCCTCGCGGCCGTAATTGTTGTTCCAGTCGAGGATTGCTGAGGGCGCTTCCGCGGCGAGCGCGAGCGCGTACATCGAGATCGCGCCCATGACGTCGACCTCGCAGGCGCTAGGCGTCAGCTTCTCGCCCATCATGCTCATAGTCAGGCAGGTCGCGCAGCCGAAATTGTCCTGCAGGCTGCGCCAGCACTGGATCGCGCTCGCGTCGCACTCGTTCTCTTCGATCCATCGATCGACTGCGAGCGTCCACTTCGCCTGCCGCATGATCTTGTCCGGCTTGATATGGACGGGATCCGGCCATAGGCGCCGATCTCCTCCAGCTTGGCTTTGACCTCCGGCGCGTCGTCGGAAAGGGCGTTGGCGGCGAAGATGATCTCGGAAAGGTCGACGGTGATGACGGTCAGGCCGGAAGCCTGCAGGAGCTTCTCGCTGAAGCGCATGGTCTGGAACGCGCCGGTGCGTGCGCCGATCGAGCCGATGCGCGCATGCTTGAGCCCGCGGACGACGCGGCAGACCCTGACGAATCGGTCGAGATCGGCGGCGAACTCGGCGCCGTCGACGTCGCAGGTGTGGGTCGTCGTGTCGGTGAAGGGGACGCCATACTGGTAGAAGTTGTTGGCGACGGAGAATTTGCCGCAGAAGGCGTCCCGGCGGCTCTTGACGTCGACTTTGTCGATTTCGTCGTTGCTCGCCTGAAGGAGGATCGGCACGTTCAAACGGGCCTCGTTGACGAGCTCGGAAATCGCGATCTCGTCGCCGAAATTCGGCAGACAGATGACGAGGCCGTCGATCGTCTCGCGCTGCTCGCGAAAGAAGGCCGCGTAGCGGCGCGCGTCGTCGCGCGACTGGACCGCGCCGTTCTTCGTTGCGTCGACCGGCAGGATGGCCGAGGCGACATTCAAGCCGTCAAGCTGCTTCAGCAACTCCTCGCGGGTCTGAAGGGCCGGCGCGCCGTTGAAGAATTCCCGGCTGCCGACCACCAGTCCGAGCCGGATCGGACGAAGATTGCGCTTTGTCATGATTTCGACCTGCTTTCCCAAACGGCCCGGCCGCGACGCCGGCCGACCCTCCCATCTTGCGTTCGTCCTTTCGATTGGCTGACGATTTCTCTCACTTAATAACTAGTTTTTGCGATTTGTAAAGGGCCTCGCTGCTCCGATCTCGTTCGGATCTAAGGCTGCAGGGTGTGGCAATTTGTCCCGCATTCTGCCGCGACGATTTTGCGTCTTGACAAGAAAACAAAATTATCGCACGGATATCGCTAACAAACGCAAGTAATCGGAAAAGGGAGGCGCCTTTCAGCGCGACCGACAGGCAGCTTGGCGCAGCCGGAGCTTCGCTTCAACCGTCCCGTCTCCGCCTCAAAATCCAAATTGCCACAAGTCCCGCGTGCGTTGTCGGCATCCAATGCGACGCGTCTTCCGAAAGGCCCGTATGGAAGGGCTTGTTTCGATGCTCGAGAGTGAAATGGGAGGTCAGCAATGAAACTACGTTACGCGTTGGTCGGCGCTTTGTTCGCGAGCGCCGCCATGATCGGCGGCTCTGCTTACGCCGCGGACCTTATCGCGGTCATTACGCCGTCGCACAGCAATCCCTTCTTCAAGGCGGAGGCCGAGGGCGCCGAGGCGAAGGCCAAGGAACTCGGATACGACGTCATTTCGCTGGTGCACAACGACGACGCCAACAAGCAATCGGAGCTGATCGATACCGCGATTGCTCGCGGGGCGAAGGCGATCATCCTCGACAACGCGGGCGCCGACGCGACGGTCGCCGCTGTCAAGAAAGCGAAGGCGGCCGGAATTCCGTCGTTTCTGATCGATCGCGAGATCAATGCCCCCGGCATCGCGCTCGCGCAGATCGTGTCGAACAACTATCAGGGCGCGCAGCTCGGCGCTCAGGAGTTCGTCAAGCTGATGGGGGAGAAGGGCAACTACGTCGAGCTCGTCGGAAAGGAATCGGACACCAACGCCGGCATCCGCTCGAAGGGCTACCATGACGTGATCGACGAATATCCGGACCTGAAGATCGTTTCCCGGCAGTCGGCCAACTGGGACCAGAACGAGGCCTACTCGAAGATGGAGTCGATCCTCCAGGCCAACCCCAACATCAAGGGCGTCATCTCCGGCAATGACACCATGGCGATGGGCGCTGAGGCCGCGCTCAAGGCGGCGGGCCGCGGCGACGTCATCGTCGTCGGCTTCGACGGCTCGAACGACGTGCGCGATTCGATCCTCAAAGGCGGCATCAAGGCCACGGTGCTCCAGCCGGCCTATCGCGAGGCGCAGGTCGCGGTCGAGCAGGCCGACGCCTACATCAAGACCAAGACGGCCCCGAAGACCGAGAAGCAGTTGATGGACTGCGTCCTGATCAATGCGTCCAACGCCGCCAAGCTCGAGACCTTCGCGCTCAAGCCGTGATCGCCGGGCAGGCGTCTGATGGTCTCTGGCTCGATCGCGTCGCCGTCTCCCCGCTTCGGCCTTTCCGCTCCGGCCAGCCGGGCGCGGGGAGCGGGCTTGCGAATGCGCCGCTTTCGGCCGCTGACGGCGCTCTGCTGAGCCAAGGGCGCGCGGCCGCACCGGTCCGCGCGCCGCTCCTTCGAAGGTACGTTCGCATGCGCTGGGTCGGGTAGCCGCCGTTCTGCTCGCGGGCCTAGTCTTGGCCTCCTGCCGCTTCATTCCGACTGCCGAGGTTCCGGCGCTGGCCAGCCGCAACCTGGGCGCCGCCGCTCCGTTCGACCCGGACAAGAAAGCGGATTCGATGTGGGCGTCGAAAGTCGTGCCCTATTTCGAGAAGAAGGCGGGACCGTTCTTCCAGGTGCGCGACCTCGCGGCGAAGTCTGCCGACGAGGCCGGCGCCAAGTTCGGCTACCGCTCGAAAGCCGACGACACGCCCTGGACGCTGATGGTGAGGATCGACGGCGTGATTGCCGGCGCGAACACGGAATCCCGCGCCGCGACCATCAGCATCGACGCGTCCGGCCAAGGCAAGACCGATGCGATCGTCCAGATCGGTCCGGCTATGCGAGGCACCGCCATCCGCGACGCGCTCGACTTCGTGTCCTTCAACGACTTTACCAACCAGATTGATTTCGCTCAGTTCGGCAAGGCGCTCAACACCCATGTCGACCATGAGACGCTGGCGAAATTGCCGCGCAACTCGCTGGTCGGACGCAAGGTGTCGGTCCTGGGCGCCTATCCGTTCGCCTCGGCGGCCGAGACGCCGCTCGTGACGCCGGTCGAGATCACCGTTGGACCGAGGCCATGAGCGACGACCCGGCCACCGCCCGCAACGGCGTCGTCCTGCGCCTCGAAGGCGTCTCGAAGGTCTATTCGGGCACCGTCGCCGTCAAGCACGCCGATTTCGAAGTGCGCAGCGGCGCCGTCAATGTGCTTGTCGGGGAGAACGGCGCGGGCAAATCCACGCTCGTTAAGATGATCGCCGGGGTTGAGCAGCCGACCGCCGGACGGATCCTGCTCGACGGCGCGCCGGTCGTATTCCACGACACCGCCGACGCCATGGCCCATGGCATCGGCATGGTGTTCCAGGAGTTGAACCTGTTCGGCAATCTGTCCGTCGCCGAGAACGTCTTCGCCAATCGCGAGATCATGCGCCGCGGACGGATCGACCACGCCGAGCAGGAGCGGCAGACAGCGCGCCTGATGGAGCGGCTGCGGACGGCGGTCGATCCGCGCGCCAAGGTCGAGGACCTGATGATCGGCCAGCAGCAACTGGTCGAAATCGCAAAGGCCGTCGCGCGAAATGCACGCATTCTCATCATGGACGAGCCGACCTCGGCGCTGAGCGCCCCGGAGGTCGAAATCCTGTTCCGCGTCATCGCCGATCTGAAGGCGAAGGGCGTCGCCATCGTCTACATCTCGCATCGGCTCGAGGAACTCATTCGCATCGGCGACTACATCACGGTGCTGCGCGACGGCCGAGTGACGGGCGCCCGGTCGATGGCGGAGGTCGACGTCCAATGGATCGTTCGCCAGATGATCGGCTCGGACGCCAAGGATTTCTCGACGCCGGGCGATCATGCGTTCGGCGGCGAGGCGCTGCGGGCGGAGGACGTCTGCCTTCCGCGCGTCACCGGGGGGTATGCGGTCGACCACGTCTCGCTGTCGGTCCGCGCCGGCGAGATCGTCGGCGTCTACGGATTGATGGGAGCGGGACGCAGCGAGTTTCTCGAATGCGTGATGGGCCGCCATCCCATGGCTTCAGGGCGCATTTTCATCGAGGGCCGTCCGGTGCGGGAGAAAGACGTCGGCGGCCGCATCGCTCGGGGTCTTGCGCTCATTCCCGAGGATCGCCAGCGCGACGGTCTGGTCTCGATCCTGTCGGTCGCGGAAAACCTGACGATGGCGAGCCTCGGCAAAGTCACGCGCTATTTTCACATCTCGGCCAGCGCCGAGGCCGAGAGGGTCGGCAGGGAAGTCAAGGACCTGTCGATCAAGGTGGCGGATCCGAGGCTTCCGGTGTCGTCGCTGTCGGGCGGCAACCAGCAAAAGGTGGTGATCGGCAAGGCGCTCCTGACGTCGCCGAAGGTCCTTTTGATGGACGAGCCCAGCCGCGGCATTGACATCGGAGCGAAAGCCGACGTTTTCCGCATCATGCGAAGCCTGGCCGGGCAGGGGATCGCGATCGTCTTTGTCACCTCCGACCTCGACGAGGTGTTGGCGCTCTCCGACCGGATCGCCGTGATGAGCCGCGGCCGCCTGACTGCGCTGCTCGACCGCGGCGAGGCCACCGAGGCCGGGATTGTCGCCGCGTCGTCCGTCGGGCATGGCCCGAGCGGCGCCAGAACAGCCAAAGGAAGAGCTACCATGAGCGCCGCTGCCGAATCGCGAAAGGCCAACTTCGGGTCTGGCTCGCTCACGCTCAACCTGATGCGGCTGCGCACCTTCATCGCGCTGTTCGCTGTGATCCTGTATTTCTCGTTCGCCGCGCCGAACTTTCTTTCGGCGGACAATCTCGTGCTCGATGTCGAAGCACGTCGCCCTCAACGCGTTCCTCGCGATCGGCATGACCTTCGTCATCATCACCGGCGGGATCGACCTGTCGGTCGGTTCGATCGTCGGCTTGTGCGGCATGGTGGCCGGCGGTCTGATCCTGCACGGGATCGATCTCAGGTTCGGCTACACGCGTGTTCTTCAACGTCCCTGAGATCATTCTGATCACGCTCGCGCTCGGAGTTCTCATCGGGCTGATCAACGGCCTGTTGATCACTTGGCTCAACGTCGCGCCCTTCATCGCGACGCTGGGCACGCTGTATGTCGCCCGCGGCGCCGCGCTGCTCCTGTCCGACGGCGCGACGTTTCCCAATCTGGAAGGCAATCCGGCCTTCGGCACGACGGGCTACGCGTTCCTGGGCGCAGGCTCGCTCCTGCATCTCCCGGTTTCGATCTGGGTGCTGATCATCGTCGCGCTCGGAGCGGCCTATCTCGCGCGCTCGACGCCGCTTGGGACGGCACATCTTCGCGGTCGGAGGAAACGAGCGCGCGGCGGCCCTGTCGGGCATCCGCGTCAACCGGGTCAAGCTTTTCGTCTACATGTTCTCCGGCTTCTGCGCCGCGATCGTCGGCCTGATCATTTCCTCGGAGCTGATGGCGGCGCACCCGGCGACCGGCACGACCTTCGAGCTCAACGCGATCGCCGCGGCGGTGCTCGGCGGCACCTCGATGTCGGGCGGTCGCGGGACGATCGGCGGCACGATCATCGGCGCCTTCGTGATCGGCATTCTCTCCGACGGCCTGGTCATGATGGGCGTCAGTCGAATTCTGGCAGATGGTCATCAAGGGCGTGGTGATCATTGCGGCCGTCGTGGTCGACCAGGCGCAGCGCAAACTGCAGCAGCGGGTCGCTCTGCAACAGATGGCGCAACTGGCCTGAAATTTGCTTCACAAGACGCGGTGCGGCTGTTGTCCTTTGCCGCAGACGTGAGATAATTCAAAGAGATTCGCAACCTTCCCGGGAAACCCGCAAATGCCGCAGCGTGCCGAGTTGGCGCCGTCCAAGGGTAGGTCCCGCACCGCGAGGTCGACGGGACTCCGAGCGAAACTCGGTCGTTGCGCTGCCCAACCCGGATTTCAACGGCTTGCTCGCCGAGCCGCGACGGATGAAAATCCTCGAGTGGCTGCAGGAGGAGGGGAGCGCGCGGGTCCGGGATCTCAGCGCCGCCTTCGGGGTTTCCGAGGCGACGATCCGGCAGGATCTCGAAAAGCTCGAATCCGACGGCCACATCAACCGGCAGCACGGCGGCGCGTTCCTGCGCACGATGCCGAAGCAGGTCGAGACCCTGTCGTTGCAGCATATGGAGAACATCGAAAAGAAGCGAAAAATCGGGATCAAGGCGGCGAGCCTTGTCGGGGATGGCGACACGATCATTCTGGACGCGGGCTCGACGACCACCGAGATCGCTCACAATCTGCTCGGGCGGAACGCTCTGACAGTCATCACGACGGCGCTCAACATCGCCCTTATGCTGGGAGGGGAGCCGGGCTACGCGGTCCATATGCCCGGAGGCCAGTTCAAGGCGCCGACGCTGTCGCTGAGCGGCGACAAGGCGGCGGACTATTTTCAGGACGTTCTTGCCGCAAAGCTCTTCCTGGCGACGGCGGGCGTCGCTCTGAACTCGGGACTGACCCTTCCCAGTTTTGCCGACCTGCAGCTCAAGCAGGCGATGATCCGGGCCGCATCGCACGTCTATCTTGTCGCCAACTCGACCAAGATCAACCGTTCGTCCTTCACGCGCCTGGGAACGCTTGACGTCATCCATTCCTTCATCACCGATGACGGCATTCGCGACGAGGACGTTCGCGCTTTTGAGAGCCGCGGGATCAAAGTCCTCATCGCGCATTGAGTCGCGCCGCTTTGAGCGGTTCGATGGAAATTCTGCCAGCGCGGCTCTTGGTTGCAAACGCCATCAATCGAAAACAATCAAAGCAGCTATTGAGGTTTTTCGAAAGCCCAAGCGCAGACGGCCCGACCTTTGCGGCGCGGCTGCAGCATTTTCGGATGCTAGACAGAGGGTTGCGACCGAACACGCGGTTTGCCGGGACCGTGATGCGTGCTATTAACTCACGATCGCAAAAATGGTCTAAAAATCGATAGCAAACGATAATCTTACGGCGGTCGCCGGTAAGCGCTCGAAACATGAAACGGGAGGAATCCAAATGCGCGTTCCTACACAATGGCTGCGGTGGGCGGCGGCGGGGGCGATCGTCGCCGGCAGTTCGTTCGGGGCCGAGGCCCAGGAAATCAAGTTCTGGACGCTCACCTTCGACAATCCCAGCGTGACCAAGGCGTTCGACACCATCATCAAGGACTTCGAGGCCGCCAATCCCGGCGTGACCGTGAAACTCGAGAACCGCGCCACCGACGAACACAAGTCGGCCTTGCGGGTGGCGAGCGGATCGGACCAGGCGCCGGACATCTACTTCATGTGGGCGGGTCTTGGCCTCGGCGGCGAATTCGTGAAATCCGGGCTCGCCTTGCCGATGGACAAATACTACGCGAAGTATAATTGGGACAACGAATTCATCGCTCCGGCGCTCTCTTTTTCGAAGCAGTATCCAGGCGGCCGGTTCGGCGTGCCCTACACCTTCCGAGGCGAAGGGATTTACTACAACAAGGCGCTTTTCGCCAAGGCAGGAATAACCTCGCTGCCGAATACCTATGATGAACTCGTCGCCGACGCGGGCAAACTCGCCGCCGCCGGTATCCCTGCGATGACCTTCGGCGGCACCGTCAACTGGCACCTCATGCGGTTGATGGACGAAATCCTGGAAGTTCAATGCGGCCCCGAGAAGCATGACGCGCTCATGGCGATGAAGGCCAACTGGGCGGAGGAACCCTGCGCGACCAAGTCCTTCGAAGAGTTGCACACGTGGACATCGAAATATATCCTTAAGCCCTTTATGGGCATCGACAACAACCAGGCTTTCAATCTCTTCCTTGCCGGCCGCGCGGCGATGATGGTCGAGGGGAACTGGCTTGTCGGTCAACTCCGCAACGCCAACAAGCTCGCGGACTACGGTCTGTTCCCGTTCCCCGGAACGACGCGTCTATACGGATTTGGAGAGTACAATTACATCAGCCCAAAGAGCAAAAATCCCGATGTCGCCGCGAAGTTCCTCGACTACCTGGAATCGACCCCGGTCCAACAGGCAAACCTGGCGGTGTTTGGCGGATCGGTGAACAAGAACGTCAAATCAGACAGCAAGGAACCGCTCGATCTCGAGTGGACCAAGATCTTCGGACAGTTCAAGGACGTGTTCGTCAACGGCGATCAGGCCTTCCCCTTGGATGTCACGACGGAATATTGGCGGGTCATCAACGAAGTCGCCAGCGATCACCTCGATCCGAAGGCGGCCGCCGGCGAATTGCAGAAATTCATCGCCTCTCGCAAATAGGTCCTCCCACAGGGTCGGTCTTCTCTGGAGGCCGGCCCCTTTTTCCGCTCGGCGGTCGCAGCTTGGCTGGTTTAGCAGGATCCGGCGAATGAGGGTTCGTCTGTCAGGCCCTGGGCAGGGACTCGCCCTTCTGGCGCCGGCGCTTCTCGTCTACTGTCTGTTTGCCGTCTACCCGATGCTCGACGTCCTGTGGTTGAGCTTCATGAAATGGAACGGCCTGACCGCCACGAAGCAGTTCGTCGGCATCGACAACTACGTCCAAGTTTTCACCCGGGACCCGGTGTTCTGGACCGCGGTTCGCAACACCGTCCTGTGGACCGTCTTGTCGGTCGCCTTCCCCCCGGCGATCGGCTTCGGGCTGGCGCTTGCGCTCAATCAGAACATTCCGGGCCGAAGCCCGCTGCGGGCGCTCTTCTACATGCCTGTGATCATCGCGCCGATCGCCGTGGCGACCATGTGGCGCTGGATGTACGACCCGTTCTTCGGCCTGTTCAACGCCACGCTGACGGCTCTCGGGCTGCAGGGCCTGATCCAGGACTGGCTCGGAGACCAAAACGTCGCGCTCTATGCGATGTTCGTCGCCTATGTCTGGCAGACGGTCGGCTTCTCGCTCGTCCTGTTTCTCGCTGGATTGCAGAACGTCTCCCAAACTCTCGTCGAAGCCTCCCGGATCGACGGCGCCGGGCGTTTCCAGGTGTTTCGCTACGTCACGCTGCCGGCGCTGCGGCCATCGATCACCATCGTCCTGATCCTCTCGATCATCAATTCCCTGAGGGCCTTCGACATCGTCTACGGCATGACTGGCGGGGGCCCGGCGCAATCGACGCAAATGCTGGCGTTGTGGGCCTTCACCCAGGCGATGCAACTCGGCGACTTCGGGCGCGGCGCGGCGATCTCGGTCGTCCTGCTCGCGATCACCATCGCTATCGTCATCCCCTATTTGCGCTGGACCCGCACGCAACGGGAGGCGGGCTCGTGAACGGATTCGCGCACGCCTTCCGACAGCCGGGCGTCGACCGCCTCGATCCCGTCCTCGTGGTCCTATGGCTTGCGCTCATCATGATCGCGGTCATTTGGATCGCGCCGTTCGTCTTCATCGTCTTCACCGCGTTCAAGGCCAATTCGACAGTGATGGGGTCGAGCGCATTTGCTCCGCCAACGAGCCTCGAATGGGGAAACTTCTCTGGCGCGTGGGCGCGAGGGCATTTCAGCACGACGGTGTTCAACAGCGCCGTCATCACGCTCATCAAGGTTCCGCTCGGCCTGATGATCTCGGCGATGGCCGCTTACGCCTTGAGCCGCATCCGCATGCCGGGGGGACGGGCGATCTTTCTCCTTGTCCTGTTTGGAACGATGCTGCCGTTCCAGGTGATGCTCGCGCCGCTGTTCACGCTGGTCAATTCGTTCGGGCTGATCAACACCAAGGTCGGCATCATCCTGCCCTATCTTGCGTTCGGCGTGCCCTACCAGGTGTTCATCCTGCACGGGTTCTTCAGCGAGGTGCCGAAGGAACTGAGCGAGGCCGCGCTTGTCGACGGCGCCTCGCACTTCACCATCTTCCGCCGCATCTTCCTGCCGATCTCGCTGCCTGTCCTGGCGGCGCTGCTGATCCTCGATTTCGTGGCGACATGGAACGAGTTCGCCATGGCGCTGGTGATCCTCCAGGACAACAGCACCTGGACCCTGCCGCTCGGCCTCATGTCGTTCCAGAGCCAGTTCCAGAGCGACTACGGCCAGCTCAACGCGGCGATCGTGATGACCGTGCTGCCGGCGACGATCGTCTACCTCATCTTCCAGCGTTACTTCGTCTCGGGTCTCACGAGCGGCGCGATCAAGGAGTAGAACATGGGCGCCGAGGTCGAGAAGTGGGGATTGTTCGAGGCCGCGTTTGCCGGGTCCGAAAGACGGGCAATCCGTTCGTCGAGGTGACGCTCGACGCCGATTTCGCGCTCGGCGCCCGGACCGTCCCGGCGCCCGGCTTCTACGACGGCGACGGCGTCTACCGCGTCCGCTTCATGCCGGATACGGAGGGCGCATGGACGTTCACGCACGCGATCGAATGCGCCCGAGCTCGACGGCCTCAGCGGAGCCTTCCGCTGCGGGCGCGCCGCGCGAAAGCAATCACGGCCCGGTCCGGGTGCGCAACCGCCACCACTTCGCTTACGCCGACGGCAAGCCTTACTTTCCCTTTGGAACGACCTGCTACGCCTGGACCCACCAGCCGCTCGACATGCAGCGCCAGACGCTCGACGCGATGCGGGCGTCCGGCTTCAACAAGCTGCGCATGGCGGTGTTCCCGAAGCATTACATCTTCAACGAGAACGAGCCGCTTCACGACATTTACGAGCGCCGCGACGAGCGGCGAACTCGATTTCGACCGGCCGAATGTCGCGGCCTTCCGGCATTTCGAGGCCCAGGTCGCCGCCCTGGGGGACATGGGCGTCGAAGCCGACGTCATCGTCTTCCACCCCTACGATCGCTGGGGCTATTGCGCGATGGCGCCCGATCAGGACGATCGCTACGTGCGCTATCTCGCGGCGCGGCTCGGCGCCTATCGCAACGTCTGGTGGTCGCTGGCGAACGAATACGATTTCCTTCTCGACGTGAAGCCGGTCGCGCGCTGGGACCGCTTCTTCCACATCATCGAGGAGAACGATCCGGCGCGGCACTTGAAGTCGATCCACAACGGCGAGGAGGCGATGAATTTCGATCACCGCAAGCCGTGGGTCGATCACGTCTGCATCCAGAACTGGAACGTCAAGCGCACCGCCGACTGGCGACGCGAGTGGGGCAAGCCGATCGTCAACGACGAACTCGAATACGAGGGGGATATCAGCCTCGCCTGGGGCAATCTCAGCCCGCAGGAACTGACCCATCGCTTCTGGGTCACGGTGACAAGCGGCGGCTACGGCGGACACGGCGAATGCTACGCCCATCCTCAGGACCTGCTCTGGTGGGCCAAGGGCGGCGTCCTGCGCGGGGAGAGCTGGAAGCGCGTCGCCTTCCTGCGCTCGATCATCGAGGCTGACGTCGTCAGCGGCATGACCCCGGCCCCTCCCGACGAATGGCCATGGCAGCGCGTGTCCTGCGCCAGCGACGGCGACACTCGTTTGATCTATTTCGGCGAGCATCAGCCGGCGCTGTGGGCGGCCGGCCTGCCGAAGGACCGCGGCGACTATGAAGTCGACGTCATCGACGCCTGGGCGATGACGATCGAGCCGGCCAAGCGTGTTCCGTGCCCGGTCTATCCGCGCCTGCGACAGCGCGGCGGGGCGCTGACCGAGTCGAAGCCGATCGCGGCCTTCGCCGTCGAATTGCAGCCCAAACCGTATCAGGCCATCCGCGTCCGCCGCGCGCGCCCCGCCGGGCGCTAGCCGAACTCGAGGAGGAAATCGCCCTGTCGTCCGTTCAAATCCGAGACGTCCGCAAAGCCTTCGGCGCCGTGTCGATCATTCAAGGCGTGACAGTCGACATCGCCGACGGGCAATTCGTCGTGCTCGTCGGACCGTCCGGCTGCGGCAAGTCGACCTTGCTGCGCATGGTCGCGGGCCTCGAAACCATCACGTCCGGCGAAATCGCCATCGATGGCCGCGTGGTCAACACGCTCGAGCCGAAAGAGCGCGACGTCGCGATGGTGTTCCAGAACTACGCGCTCTATCCCCAGATGACGGTCGCGCAAAATCTCGGCTTCGCCCTGGAACTGGCTCGTCTGGGCAAGGACGAGATCAAGCGGAAGGTCGCTGCAGCCGCGGCCTCGCTGGGGCTCGAGCCGCTGCTCGGTCGTTACCCGAGGCAACTTTCGGGCGGCCAGCGGCAGCGGGTCGCCATGGGCCGAGCCATCGTGCGCGATCCGAAAGTCTTTCTGTTCGACGAGCCGCTCTCCAATCTCGACGCCAAGCTGCGCGTCCAGGTCAGGGGCGAGATCAAGGAGCTCCAGCGCCGGCTGAGGACCACCACGATCTACGTCACCCACGACCAGGTCGAGGCGATGACGATGGGCGACAAGATCGTCGTCCTCAACGGCGGCCGGGTCGAGCAGATCGGCGCCCCGCTCGACCTCTACGACCGGCCGGCAAACCGGTTCGTCGCGACGTTCCTCGGTTCGCCCGCCATGAACCTGATCGAAGGAGCAGTCGAGAGCGCCGGCGCGCGGCTCGTGCTGCCCGACGGACTTTCGGCCGCCATCGCGACGACTCCGGCCGGTTGGGCGGGACGCAGGGTCACCTTCGGCGTCAGGCCAGAAGCCGTTCGACTGGATTCGGAAGCGGGTCTTGCCTGCCGGGTCACCCTCGTCGAGCCGACCGGCTCGGAGACCCATTTGGTCGCACACGCCGGCCAGACGGAGATCGTCGCGGTCTTGAAGGAGCGGATGCAGATCCACGAGGGCGACACCGTCAGGCTTTCGTTCGACAACGCCCAGGCGCACTTCTTCGACCCCGAATCCGGCCAACGCCTGCCGGCGGGCTAACGAGGCAATTCGGAGGTCGTCTCCGGGCGGACACGGGCCATCCCCGACCGCGCCGGAGCGCCGGCCTCGCCGCTGACGATTCGGGTAGCCCGCCAGCAGGCGGTTTTGCTGGCGACCTGGTCGGCCCATGCATCCATAAACCCTGTGATAACATGACGTTGCTTCGTTATACAACCTAGAGGTTGCAGGTGGAATCGGGCCGTGGAACAGGGGACTCGACCGGTCCGGAACAGGCGCTGAACGGGCTGTTGACAGGCCGGAACAGGCAAGGAACCATGGCGCGCGAGACCGGGCTCGGCCAGGTTGCAAGACCTCGCCGGAGTCCCGGCGCGGACGGCGCGCTCCCTGGCCTTCGCCTTTGTGACTTTACGATCTTTGTGACAGTTTTGTACACTTAAGGCATTGAAAGCGTTTGCGGCCTGCCAACGCTGCAGAACTGCGTGCGCGCCAGGCCGGCGCGCCCGACCTCGCAGATCAGACGATAGGCGAACGCGGCGAGCCGGCGCCGGAACCCGGCAGTCGTCGAGGCGCGCTCGGGGAACGGCTCGCCTTGGCATTGTTTGATCCGGTTCTCCACGCCGCCGCGAGCGGATCAGATCTCCTGATTAGGCCGACTGGCGGGAGCGACGGCTCATGGCGCCGTGCCGCTGTCATTTGATGATCCCAATCTTCTTGCGGTCGATGGTCACAAAAACCGACAGGATCAGCACCAGGCCCTTCACGATGTTCTGGAAATAGGGGTCGAGGCCGATGATGTTCATGCCGTTGGACAAGATGGTGATGATGAGCGCGCCGAGAATCGTTCCTTGAATGCTGCCGACGCCGCCCGTAAGCGGCGTGCCTCCGACCACCACTGCGGCGATGGCGTCGAGCTCGAGTCCTTGGCCGAGCTGAGCGGTGGCCGCCATAGCCCGGGCCGCCTGCAGCAGGCCGGCCATGCCGCACAGGAGTCCGACGAGGCCGAAGACGACGATCTTGACCCGCTCGACCTTGATGCCGGTGAGAAAGGCGATCCGCTCACCGCCGCCGATGGCGCGGACCTCGCGACCGAAGACGGTCAGGTTCAGCACGACGGCCGCAAGAGCGATGAGGACGATGGCGATCAGCGCGGAATGCGGGATGGAGAAGCTTCGGCCCGAATAGACGTCGAGAAAGGTCTCGTCCGCGATCGAGATCGGCGCGCCGCGCGTGAAATAGAGAACGACGCCGCGATAGACCACCATCGTCCCCAAGGTGACGATGAAGGATGGCACCTTGCCCTTGGCGACAATGGCTCCGTTCACCAAACCCGCCAGCAGGCCCACCGCACAAGCCGGGACGATGGCGAGAACGCCGAGGTTTCCCGACGTCTCGGCGGTCACGAGCGCGGAGAGGGCGACGATGGCGCCGACCGACAGGTCGATCGAACCCGCGATGATCACGAAGGTCATGCCCAGCGCGGCGACCAGCAGCACCACCGCCTGCTGGGCGACGATCATCATATTGTTGAATTGAAGGAACCTCGAAGAGGTGAGCGAAAAGGCCGCCGCCAGGACCACGAGCAGCAGGATCGGAAAGAGCCGCCTCGCGTCTTCGCGGGTGAAGCGCCGGCGCGCCTCGCCCGACGAGGGCGCTTGAACTTCCGCAGGCGTCATTGCAGGGACCTCATGTCATGTTCCGTATGAGAGCGTCTTCGGAGGCTCCGGACGGGTCATCGATCCGGGCAGTGACGCTACCCGCTCGCATCACCAGTATGCGGTCGCTCAGACCGATCAGTTCGTTCAGGTCCTCGCTGACGAGAAGGATTGCCAGCCCCTTCGCCGCCGACTCCCGCAAGGATCGATAGATTTCCAGCCGTGCGCCGACGTCGACGCCCCGCGTCGGATTGTTGAGCAAAAGAATGCGCGGGTTCGGAGCGAGGCTCTTCCCCAGCAACAGCTTCTGGAGGTTGCCGCCGCTCAGAGAATTCGCAGGCGCGTTGACCGACGACGTCTTGATGTAGAGCCTGCCGATCAACTCCGACGCCAATTCCCGAGCCCGACGCCGGTCGAACCATGGACCATGACGAGGTGGCCGCGCCATGATCAGGTTATCGAGGACGGTCGCGCTGACAATGAGCCCTTCGGCAGTGCGATCGCCGGGGAGATAGGCGATGCCCTTGGCCCAGCTGTCGGCTGGCGAGCGGGCGGTCAACGGCTCGTCGCCGACGTGGATCTCGCCGCTGGTCACCCGCCGGGCGCCCGCGACGATCTCGAGCAGCCGCTCGCCACCGGCCCCCTTGAGGCCAGCGACCCCGACGATTTCGCCCCGGCGTATCGTGAGCGACAGCGGCGCGAGGCCGGGGCCCGCGCCGACTTCCGCGAGCGTGAGCGCCG
Source organism: uncultured Alphaproteobacteria bacterium (assembly GCA_963816065.1). Classification (GTDB taxonomy): domain Bacteria; phylum Pseudomonadota; class Alphaproteobacteria; order Rhizobiales; family Beijerinckiaceae; genus Roseiarcus. The sequence goes on from CAWFJG010000030.1 coordinate 358,175, forward strand.
CCGCGCCCTCGGCCTTGCCGCCCCGCGGCGGATAGATGCCCTCGGACATGTCGCGGCCAACCATTCGGCTCTGAATCTGTTCGCGATTAAGTTCGCCGGAGTCGAAGTCGCCCACCTTGCGGCCGTCCTTGAGGATCGTAAGGCGGTCCGCGACCAAGCCCACTTCGGCAAGGTGGTGCGATACGAAGGCGACGGCCAGGCCCTGCGCCTTCAGCGCCCGCATCGACTTCAGCACCACGTTGACCTCTCGATGACTGAGAAACGCGGTCGATTCGTCGAAGAAGATGGCCTGCGGACGCGTGGACAAAGCGCGGGCGACCTCGATGCATTTCCATTGTCCGAGATCGAGGGAAGACAACGACTGTCGCACGGAGATATTCGCATCAAAACTGTCGAGGAGTTCCTGCGCCTCGCGCGCGAGCATCTTCGCCGTCAAGACGCCGGCTCGGCGGAAGCGGCGAAGTTGCCCGGCAAAAATGTTCTCCGCCACCGTCAGCGACGGATTGATCGTAAGTTCCTGAAAGACGAGGCCGACGCCGCGCGCCACCGCCTCTTTGAGCGAGAGCGGCCGGTAGGGCTCGCCATCGATCGTGATGGCGCCGGCGTCCATCCGTTCCGCTCCGCCCAGAATTTTGAGCAGGGTCGATTTGCCGGCGCCGTTCTCGCCAACCAGCGCGTGAATCTCACCTCCGCGGAGCGTGATGGAAACGTCTGAGAGCGCCTTCGTGCTGCCGAAAGCGCGTGAAATGTTCGATGCGACTATCTCCACGGTGCAAACCTGAGAAATCGGGGGCTGCTTGCGCCCGTAGCGTGGCCGCGGGCGCAAGAGCAGATCCTACTTACTATACTTCAGCTCGAACGAGGCAGGCAGCGCTGCTGGCGTATAGACGCGGGAATGCGCCTTGAAATCATAGGGAGGCACGCCCCCGGGAAAGTCCGCCTCGAACTGCGCGACCTTGTCCTGGGTGAGGGGCAGCAGCTTCAGCTTGACGTTGTCCTGATCCTTCGGGACGGGCTTGCCCTTGATGGCGTCGAAGAGCAACACCTCCGCGAAGCCTCCCTGCAGCCAATGTCCCCCGATGTCGAACAGCAGATCGCCGTTCTTCACCGCTTGCACGTTCTCCTGGTTCAGGTCCATGGCGACGACGACCACGTCTTTGCCCGGCTTCTTTCCCGCAGTCTTCAGCGCCGTCATTACGCCCGTCGCCGTGCCGCCGTTAGCCGCCCAGACGCCCTTGATATCGGGATGCCCCTGATAAAGGGATTCGAACACCGTCTGCGATGTGTCGCGGACGAAGTTGCCGTCGACCTCTCCAGCCACCACGACTTCCGGATGTTCCTTCAGCGCATCCTGCAGGCCCTTGCGTCGGTCGATCGCCACCGACGTGCCCGCGGTGCCGTTGACCACGCCGATCACCTTCTTGCCGCTGGCGTCCGGCGTCATGGCGGCGAACAACGCCTCGGCCATCTGCTTGCCCGCATCCTCGTCGCTCGGACCGACGAAGGCCAGGTAGTTCGGGAAGCGCGCTGACTGGGGCGGGAAGTCCGCGTAGACATCGGTGAGGATCACCGGGATGTCGGCGTCCTTCGCGAGCGTCAGCCCGCGCGCTGCGGTCGCCCAGTAGGGCGTGAAGACGATGCCGTCGGCCCGACGGGCGACGAGGTCCTCGAGCGATTTCACCATCTGATCCGGCTTGTTGTCGGCGTTCAGCACGATGAGCTCGACGCCGAGATCGGAGGCGCCCTTCTTCATGAAGTCAACGTAGTTATTCCAGAATTGAGCGTCCAGCGTCGGCACGACAACGCCGATGACCGGCTTGTCTTTGGACGCGAGCGCGGTCCCGGCGCCCAGCAAGAGCGGCGCCGCCAGGGCCGCAAGCAAGTAGCGAAGACTTCGCGACAACATTGTATTCCTCCATGGCCGGTTGTGAGAGGCTGCAATCGGTCCGGCGCGCCGATTCGCCATAACGTTCGCCAGCGACGCGCTTCATCTGCGGTTCAGCGCGACGGCGAGAATGATGATTGCGCCCTTGACGACCTCTTGAATGCTGGTTGACAGCCCCATGACCAGCAGGCCGAATCCCAGGATGCCGATGAAGATCGCGCCGATCACCGAGCCGATAATGTCGCCGACGCCGCCGAACAGGCTCGTGCCGCCGATAATCACGGCCGCGATGACGTCGAGTTCGAGCCCGGAGCCGAGGCTTGGATTGCCCGCTGTCGAGCGTGCTGCGAGCATCATCCCGGCCAGGGACGCTGCGAGACCGGAAGCGACGAAGGCGATGATCTTGACGCGATCGGTCTTGATCCCGGAGAAGCGAGCCGCAACAAGATTGCCGCCGACCGCATAGGCCTGCCGGCCGAGCACCGTCATCTGCAGAACGTAGTAGCCGACAACGACAGCGACGATCGTCCACCAGATCGGCGCCGGCGCGCCGAACAGACCGCCGTTCCAGAAGAGGTTGGTAAAAAAGTCGTCGACGATCGGAACAGGCTCGGTGCCAGTAACCGTCAGCGACAGGCCGGAGAATACGCTCAGCATGCCGAGCGTGACGAGGAACGACGGAATTCCAAGCTTCGTCACGAGGAGGCCGTTGACGACCCCGATCGCCGCGCCCATGCCGAGAACAAGGATCGGCGCGAGCCAGCCCGGCGCCCCGCGGTCGAGCAGAAGCGCGGCGATCATTCCCGACCAACTCGCGACCGAACCGACCGAAAGATCGATCTCCGCACAGATGATCACAAACGTCATCCCGATCGCCATGATCGTGACGAGGGCGGTGATGCGAAGAATTGCTTCTGCGGTGCTCAAGGTGGCGAAGTTCGGCGCGAACACGATAAAAAACAGCGTCACCGCGGCAAAGATTAGGTAGGTCGGTCGCTCCAGAACCACGCGGCGCAGGCTCGCGAGCCAGCGGTTCGAGGCGGCCGTGCGGGGTGTGATTTGGCTGGTCACGCCGACCGCTCCTGTTTGATGGCGGCAAGATCCGCTTGAAGAATTGCACGCAAACTCCCCTCGTCGCGGACGTCGACGAGTTCCCGGGTGATGCGGCCGTCAACCAGCATCAGGTTGCGATCCGCGGCGGCCGTCAGCTCGTCGAGCTCAGACGAAATGAACAAGACGGCTACGCCCGAATCGGCTGCGGCGCGAATGATCGCCCGCATGTCCGCCTTTGCGTTGACGTCGACGCCGTTTGTCGGCTCGTCAAGAATCAAGACCCGCGGATTCGCGGCGAGCCACTTGGCGAACACGATCTTCTGTTGATTGCCGCCGCTAAGTTCGGAGCCGAGCTGGCGGGCTCCGCGCGCCGCGATGCCCAGTTTGGCGCTGTACTCGTCGAACAGACGGCCGATGCGGCGATCAGACACGACAGGCAAGCCGAAGTTGCGCGTAAGTCGGCGCAGGGTCGGCAGGGCGATGTTGCTTGCGAGCGTCGAATTGAGAACGAGGCCCTCGAGGCGGCGGTCCTCGGGAACGAACGCTAGGCCCGCCTGCATGGCCCTGCGTGGGTCGCCGAGCGCCAGCGGATTGCCCGCCACCTCGACGCGGCCCGCGGCATCGGGGAGAAGGCCGAAAAGCGACTTGGCCAAGGTCGAGCGCCCCGATCCGACCAGACCGGCCACGCCAAGGATCTCGCCTCGGCGTAGCGTGAAGCTGAGGCCTCTCAGTTTATGTTCCGTGCGGAGATCTTCTACTGACAACGCCGTCTCGTCGCCGGGCTCGCGACGAACGACCGCCGGCGCCGCCACCGCTGCTGGGCGCCCGCCGACCTCGCCAGCGACCTTGCTCTTCGACATGAGCTCGGAAACCTGGCGTATGGAGGTTGTCTTCGGATCGAGCGGCCCGATGATGCGGCCGTCTTTGACGATGCTGAGCCGATCAGCCAAACGAAAGATCTCGGCCATCCGATGGCTGATATAGACCAGCCCCATGCCGCTCGCCTTGAGATCGTCGACGATCGCGAACAGCTTCTCCTCCTCGCGCAAGCTGAGCGATGAGGTCGGCTCGTCAAGCACCAGCACCTGCGCTCCACGCGAGACCGCCTTGAGGATCTCAACCATCTGTCGCTGCGCGAAGCCGAGTTCCCGCACGACCTGCGCGGCACGCAACGGAAAGCGGTACCGATCGATGATCGCCTGCGCCTCACGCCGCAGGCTTCGGCGGTCGACGATCCAGCCCGGGCGACGGGGTTCGCGGCCGATCAGAATGTTGTCGCCGACGGTCAGATTGGGCAGGAGGCTGAGCTCCTGAAAGATCATCGCGATGCCATGCGACAGATTGTCCTTCACGGTGTCGCGGACGATGTTGCGCCCCGCAAGCGTCACAGCGCCGGAGTCGGCCTTGTTCACGCCCATGAGCACCTTCATGAGGGTGGACTTGCCGGCGCCGTTCTCGCCGAGCAGAGCGTGAATCTCCCCAGCGCGCACGTCGAAATCGACCTCGCGCAGAACTTGGTTCGGTCCAAACGCCTTCGAGATCCCCCGCATCGCCACAAGGGCCCGGGCCGGGACGAGACTGGGAGTGGACGCGTTCACTTCAAGAGCCAACGAGAAGCGACGGACGAGAAGGCGAGCCGACTAGCGCGACCCGCCCGGTCGCGGTGAGCCTGGTCAGAAGCAGGCGCCGTTGCAGAGCTTGACGACCGATTCTGGCGGCTCCTGTTTCGTCACGATTTTGAGTGCGCTGAGAAGGTCGATCTTCTTCACGCGAAGCGTCGCGACCGAGATGTACGGCGGCACATCCAGGCCGAGCAGAGCGTAGGCGGCCGATTTCGCCTCGGCGACGCCTTGATCGTACGGGCGCTGGGCGCCAACCGCGTAGAACTCTCCGCGGGCCACATTGAGCGCGCTGTCGGCGGCAAGGTCGTTGGTAGTCACCACAATCTTGCGGCCGAGCGTCTTGGCCGCTGCGACGACCTGCTGGGCTGGCGTATCCCAAGCGACGAACACACCCTTCATGTCGGGATGCGCGGTCAGCATCGCGGTGGCGACGCCGTAGGCCTTTTCCGGCGAGGTGAAGGTGCCGATTTCGGCGACCTTGATGTCCGGATATTCCTTGAATGCTTTCAACGCGCCGATTTTACGGGCCGCGACGGAGTAATAATAGTCATAGACGAGGGTAATGATGCCGACCTCACCCGTCTTGCCGATCGCCTCGGCAAGCTGGTGAGCGGCGAACGCCGCGTTCTGCTCATTGTCCGAAGCCGTGACGGAGACGTAATCCTTGCCAGGGGTCATGCCGACCGGGACGTTGTCCATGAACACCAGCTTGATGCCGGCCGCCGCCGCTTTCTTGTAAGCCGCGGCCTCCGACTGCGGATCGATCGGGATCGAGAAGATCACGTCCGGCTTGCGTGCGATCATCTGTTCGAGATCAGCGATCTGCTGCCCGGGTTGGAATTTCGCATCGGTCACCGCGACCACGTCGACGCCGAAATCCTTCAGCGTATTTGTAATGCCTTCGACCTGCAGTTTCGGCCAGCCGGCGTCCATGGTGTGCAACACGATGCCCGCGGTATAGTGGCCGGCCTTGAGCTTGGCTGTCATATCGGGAGTGAAATTGAAGACATCAGGTGACGTGGCGGGCGGGCCGTCGGGAAATCCGGGAACGGGCTGGCCGCGCGGGGAAAGCGGCGGCGACTTCAGCAGATCGGTCGCTTCGGGCGGGATATTGTCTGGCCAGTGGTACTGTTGCGCCGTAACCGATGTAGCAATCAGGGCCGATAATGCGAGCGCAGTCACGCCTGCAGAAATTCTATGGACCTTCATGGACAGGTTTCCTCCGCTAATTATAGATTGTTGGCCGACGGTTCCCGATTGTTAGCCCGTTGCTTTCACTAGGCGCCGATCATCTTTTCAGTGTGCGCTCTTCCTACGCTGCAAAAAATGGCCCGCTGTCCTGCGATGTCTGAGCCAATCTTCTGATTTCATAAGTGAGCATGTTTTTTCATATGTGAAACTAGATCGTCTCGGGCGGCTTGTCAACTCCCCCGTCCGGACTAGCCCCTGCGCCGCCAGCGCCGATCTAACCGTGGCGCTTGCCGAGACTTCCGAAGCGCGCCTACGCCTTCGCGCGCCGGCATCAGGAGCGCGGATAGGCGCCTGCGTAGCCCAGCAGGCGCGACACGTCTTCGGCGACTTCCAGCACCGATTGGACGATATGATCGAGGGTGACCGGGTTCTGGTAAAAGTCGACGTGTCCAGTGACCCCCATCGCGCCGACGCAGCGATTGTGGCTGTCCCAAACCGCGCCTGCGGCGCAGCCGATGCCACGGGCGAATTCCTCGATGTCGGTCGCATACCCCCGTTTGCGTGACAGCGCGATTTCCTGCACCAGTGCATCGGGATCGGAAATGGTGTTCTTCGCCTTCTTCTGCAGATTGTCCGGGACAAGGAAGGCCTTCAACTCTTCATCGCTGAGATAACAACAGAGGATCTTTCCCGCCGCGCTGACGTTGATTGAAATGAAGCTGTGTAGCGGCGCCACGATCGAAACCGGCTCCTTTGGGATAGCCTGTTCGATGTACATCACCGATACGCCTGTCAGGATGGCAAGCTGGGCTGTCTGACCGGTTCGCTCCGCCAGGTCCCGGAGGGGCGTACGCGCTACAGATTGCAACGAATGGTTCAATTGATGGAACTGAACCATCTGGAAAAGCTTGTTTCCCGGCAGGTAAAACTGTTGAGAAAGGTCGATTTCTTCAAGATACCCTCGCTGCACCAGCGTCTTCACCAAGCGAAAAGCCGAAGCGGAAGGAATGGACATCGCCTTGGATATTTCTTTCATCGTGACGGGATGACAGGCCTCGATCACGTATTCGAGTACGCTTAGTCCGCGATCCAACGCAGGCGCGTCAGACGTGGTTTCCATGTTGACGCTCATCGCGAAAAACTCCTTAGCGCCGCAAGCGCCGGGATGGGATTTCCACCAGCGCTCGCGAGCCGTGGCTCAGCTCGCGGACGCCCTTCATTGCTCCCGCCCTTTGATCCGCTCCGGGCCGCCGCTTCGACTAAGCGCCGCGCGGCGACCCATTCGAGACTTTGTTGCACCCACGCAAATCCCCATGACCCCCGTCCAACGGCGAACCGATTCCCCGCCTTCCGTCAAGAGTTGATCGAACTCGATGACACGGTGCGCCGGAGTCTCTGACCCGTCCAGGCGGTCGGGTTTCGGTCGCGCGGCATATTGACAGGGGCCGTCATGGCCTTTATGTTCATAAATGAAATATATCTTTCATTAGCGAGAATCAAGGATGGAGGATTGGCCGGCGCCGACGCCGAGTACGCCGAGCCGCTGGGGAAAGCGCCTAGGCTGACGCCGCCATCGCCACCGTCAACGGCGGCCAGTTCCAGGACCGCTCCAGGATCTGCGCGGCGTCGAGAGGTCAGCCCGACATTCTGAACGGCCGCGTCCTGACCGATGCGGCGGAGGCTGGGATGCCGGCCAATCGCCGGTATGCCGCGAAACGGAGAAACACAATGCAATATAGACAGTTGGGCAATTCCGGAACTCAAGGTCTCGGAGCTGACCCTGGGGACGATGACTTTCGGCGGCCAGGGCGGATTCGCCCGGGTCGGCGCCGTTTCGCTCGCCGAAGCGCGGCGGCTCATCGACCTCGCCATCGACGCCGGCGTCAATCTGATCGACACCGCCGACATCTATTCGGACGGCCTCGCCGAGGAGATCCTGGGCGAGGCGTTCGGCGGCAAGCGGCCGCAGGGCTTGCTGATCGCCTCCAAAGCGCGCTTCCCGATGGGCCCCGGACCGAACGACCGCGGCCTGTCTCGCTGGCATCTTGTCCGCGCCGCGGAGGCGAGCCTGAAGCGCCTGCGTACTGACGTCATAGATCTTTATCAGGTGCACGAATGGGATGGTCTGACCCCGCTGGAGGAGACGCTCGAGGCGCTCGACGGGCTCGTGCGTTCGGGCAAGGTGCGCTACGTCGGCTGCTCGAACTATTCGGGCTGGCACGTGATGAAATCGCTCGAGATCGCGCGCCGCGAAGGCCGCATTCCGTTCGTGTCGCAGCAGATCCACTACACGCTTCAGGCGCGCGAGGCCGAATACGAACTGATCCCAATCTCGATCGACCAAAAGCTCGGCGTCCTCGTGTGGAGTCCGCTCGCCGGCGGTCTGCTCTCCGGCAAGTACCGCCGCAACCAAGCCGCACCGGGCGATACGCGTCTCGCGGCGGGCTGGAAGGAGCCGCCGATCGCCGACGAGAACAAGCTTTGGGACATCGTGGACGAACTCGTCGCGGTCGCCGAGACGCGCAGGGTCTCGCCTGCGCAGATCGCGCTCTCCTGGCTGCTCGGCCGCCCCGCCGTCACCACGGCAATCATCGGCGGACGCACTGAAGCGCAGATCGCGGACAATCTTGGCGCGGCTGATGTCAAGCTGACTGCAGAGGAGCGCGTGCGGCTCGATAAGGTCAGCCTGCCGACGCTGCTCTACCCGTACTGGCACCAGGCGCAGACGGCCAACGATCGCCTCGGTCCCGCCGACCTCGCGCTGATCGAACCGCATCTTTAAGACTTCGGCGGTCGGCCCAGGCGTGGCCGCTGTGTGTCGAGGCAAAGGCGTCACCGGCGCAGCGATCCCGCCTCGCGCTTGTCGCCGAAGATGCGCAGGTCGTCTTCCTGGTCGATCTCAACGTCGCTCTACGACCATTTGAGCGGCGCTTAATTGTCCAACCTTCTCGCCGCAGAGGGTCTCGTCAGAACCGCTGCCGCGAGTGGATTGTGGCGGGGTACGCAGCGTCGGCGTCGGACGGCGTCGTTGACGGCCGTGTCCGGTATGGCCTGTCATCGACAGGGCCAAACGCTGACCCTCCTCCCGACGACTAAAGGATAAGCAAAACCGTGAAGGCGGATGCCCGCACGCAATCTCTTGGGCGCGACCTAGCGTCGCAGGCTGATGCTTCGTCGGGCGAACTGCAACCCCTTGAATTCTATGGAGCAAAGGACACGGAAGCGCCTCGATGGATTGGGCTGGAGGGCGACGGCGGGTATCCGTGACCATTCAATTTTTGACTTTTGCCAAGCGGCCGTCGACAAAGACGCTTGACGTTTGTCGACCTTAAGCAAACAAATATCAAAACAAGGAAGCGTTGCCGGCGACCTGCGGAGGAAATGTGCCGTCGCTGCTGAAAGTCGAAGGGCTCAAGAAGGCGTTCGGGGGCGTCATTGCCCTGCGAAACGCTCATTTCGAGCTCGAAGCCGGTACCGTTCACGCGCTCTGCGGCGGCAACGGGGCGGGTAAATCGACGTTCCTCTCGATTCTGATGGGCATTTATCGGCGCGACTCCGGGAAAATCTGGCGCAATGGCCGGGAGGTCGAATTCGACAGCCCCGCCGAAGCGCTGAGATCGGGCATCGCGATCATCGAACAGGAACTGAGCCCGATCCCCCAGATGACTGTGGCCGAGAACATCTTCCTGGGCCGGGAGCCGCGCGCCCGCTTCGGCGGGGTCGATTTTCGCAAGATGAATACAGCCGCGCAGTCAATCCTCGACGATCTCGGCTTCGCGATCCCAGCCACGCTGCGCATGAGAAGTCTCTCGGTCGCGCAGATGCAACTGGTCGAGATCGCCAAAGCGCTGAGTCATGACGCCGAGGTCATCTTTATGGATGAGCCGACCTCGGCGATCGGTCATCGAGAGGCGCACCAGCTCTTTGCCGTCGTTCGCCGCCTCCGGGCGCAAGGGCGGGGCATCGTTTATGTCTCGCACCGCCTGTCGGAGATCTTCGACATCGCCGATCGCTATACGGTTTTCCGCGACGGCGCCTATGTCGGATCCGGAGCTGTCGCCGAGGTCGATCGCGCGAGCCTTATTCGCATGATCGTCGGGCGCGAGGTTTCTGACGAATACGCGAAAATCAACACGCCCACCGAAGATGAGGGCTTGTCGGTCATCGGCCTCACATCGCCAGGCAAGATCGCCGACATCTCTTTCACGGTGCGCAAAGGCGAAATCTTTGGCATCTACGGCCTCATGGGTTCGGGCCGCAGCGAGATCTTCGACTGCCTTTTCGGCCTCGACCGACTGTCCAAGGGCGAGGTGAAACTGTTCGGCAAGCGGATTTCGGTCGCCACGCCTGCGCAAGCGATCGCGCAGGGAATTGCGCTGGTCACCGAGGATCGAAAGTTGAGCGGGCTCTATCTCAATGACAGCGTTCGCCGGAACCTCAGCATGGCGAGCCTGAAGGATCTGAGCCCGCATTTCGTCGTCAACGCGGCGCGCGAAGCCAAAGCAAGCCGCGAAGCGATCGAACGGTTTCAAATCCGCGTCGGCCGCGACGTCGATCCGGTCTCCAGCCTTTCGGGCGGCAACCAGCAAAAAGTCGTGCTGGGAAAATGGTTTCTGTGCAATCCGCGCGTCCTGCTGCTTGACGAACCCACGCGAGGCGTCGACGTCGGCGCCAAGCGCGAGATCTCGCGCATCGTCGGTGACTTCGCCGCGACCGGAGGTACGGTCGCCATGATTTCTTCGGAAATCGACGAACTCCTCGGCGTCGCGGACCGCATCATGGTCATGCGAGACGGCCGATCGGTGGAAACTCTGGACAGATCCGCCGCGACCGCTGAAAAGCTGGTTCATCTTTCGGTGTAGCGAAGAAAACTCAGGAAATTGAGCGAAACTGTGTCGGATAATTCGCCAGCAACCAGAAATTATCAAGTCGCGACCTCCGAGACGCTGAAGAGAATCGTTCGGGAGTACGGAATTTATCTAGCTTTCATCATTCTCGTCATCGTATTGTCCTTTGCAAACAAATATTTCCTGACGCAGAGCAATATATCGAACGTCTTGCTGCAGACGTCGATAAACGGCGTCCTGGCGTTCGGAATGACCTTCGTCATCATTACGGGCGGCATCGATCTGTCGGTCGGCTCGGTCTTGGCTCTTGCGGGCATCGTCTCGGCGAGTTTCGCCACCACCTCGCCGCAAGCCACTGTGGCAGGAGGTCCCTATCCGGTCTTTGTCGCACTGATCGTTGGTGTCTTGGTCGGCGTCGCGAGCGGCGCCATCATCGGACCCATCGTCGCGCGCTTCAACGTCCCCGCATTCGTCGCGACTTTAGGCATGCTATCGGCCGCCCGCGGCCTTACGCTCATCTACGCGGGCGGTCGCCCTGTGCCCGCGCTTAACTCCAGCCTATCGCTGGATCGGAAACGGCGCCGTGTTCGGCATTCCGGCTCCGGTCGTCATTTTCGCCGTCCTCTTTCTCATCTCGTGGTTCATTCTCGCTCGTACGCGGTTTGGCCGCTACGTCTATGCGGTCGGCGGCAACGCGCGGGCCGCCAAGACATCGGGGATCAGCGTCGTCGGAGTCCGCTTCGCGGTTTACGTCATCAGCGGCGCGTTTGCAGGCATAGCAGGCATGTTGCTGGCCGCGCGCACCGGTTCGGCGCTGACGCAAGCCGGCATCGGCTACGAGCTCGACGCCATCGCCGCGGTCGTGATCGGCGGCATCAGTCTTTCAGGCGGAGTTGGTCGCATGACCGGCGCCCTGATTGGCGCGCTCATCATCGGCGTCATGAACAACGGCCTCGATCTGATGGGCATCGAATCCTACTACCAACAAGTTCTGAAAGGAATGCTGATCGTCGGCGCGGTTATGCTCGACCAGAGGCGAAATCAGGGTGGATAGCCCCGATAAAGTCGGGGCGGACAACCCCGGCAAAGGAAGTCGGCCGCGAGTTCCGCGAGCCGAGTTTCAACGACGCGGCGCAATCATGAGCCGCGCAGAGGCGCAGGAGGCACGAACATGAAACTCATAGGTTCCTTGCTAGCGGCGGCGTCAGTTGCAACGCTGCTCGCATCGCCGGCAATGGCTGACAAAATCAAAATCGGCGCCGCGGTGTACGGGCTCAAGGCCGAATACATGCAGCTTTGGTCGGCGGCGTTGAAGGATCATCCCGCGGTCAAGAGCGGCGATGTCGACGTGACCGTGTTCGACGGCAATTACACCGCGCTGACGCAGCAAGATCAGATCAACACAATGATCACTCAGAAGTACGATGCGATCATTTTCGTGCCGATCGACGCCGAAGCCGGAGCCACGCCGGTGCAGGCCGCACATGATGCGGGCATTCCGGTCATCGGATCCAACACCCGGGTGCATTCGGATCTTTTGACCTCCTATGTGGGATCGGACGACGTGGTCTCCGGCTACCTGGAGGGCAAGTCGGTTCTCGATCGCATCGGCTGCAAGGGCAACGTCGTGGTCATCGAAGGCCCGATCGGCCAGTCGGCGCAGATCTCGCGTCTCGAAGGCAACAAGAAGGCGTTGGCGGAATGCCCGAACGTCAAGGTGATCGAGGACCAGACCGCCAACTGGTCGCGCGCCGAAGCGCAGAAGCTGATGGAGAACTGGTTGACCGCTCACCCCGGCCAGATCAACGGGGTCATCGGACAGAACGATGAAATGGCGCTCGGCGCCATCGAAGCCATCAAGGAAGCCAAGCTCAACCTGAAAGACTTCCCGATCTCCGGGATCGATGGAATCAGCGATGCGTTGCGCGCGGTGAAAGCGGGGGAGATGACATCGATCCTGCAAGACGCGCATGCGCAGGCGCAGGGCGCGCTCGACTTGGCGATCTTCTACGCCAAGAAGGGCGACTACAAGCCGCAGTCCGACATCTGGGCGAAGTACAAGGACATGCCCTGGGATGGCGGGAAGGACAAGATCTACAATGTGCCGTGGACCCCGGTGACGTCGGCGAACGTCGATGCGCTGCTCGCCGAGCGGTCGAAGTGAGTTGATAACGGCACGGTCGCGCCCAAGAGCGCGGTCGCGCCCATAAGAGGGCATACGCGCCGGCCTTCACCGCGACGCGTATGCTGTCCCTACAAGATTTCCAAAGGAAGTATGACGATGTCCGATGCTGCTGCATCACTCGATCTCGATTTTTCCCTGAAGGGAAAGCGCGCGCTGGTTACCGGCGGCGGTTCCGGCATAGGCGCGGCGATCTGCGACGCCTTCGCCGCCAAGGGCGCGCGGGTGGCTGTCGTCGACCTCAACGTCGGGGCCGCCGAAGCCAAGGCGAAGGCGATCGGCGCCCAAGCGGCGCCCTATGGCTGCGACGTCTCGAATCCTGACTCTGTCCAGACGATGGTCGACCGCGTGCTCGCCGCGTTCGGCGGCGTCGACATTCTCGTCAACAGCGCGGGCGTCGTGTTTCTCGCGCCGGCGGATGAACTGCCTCTCGACTATTGGGACAAGACGATCGCCATCAATCTGAAAGGCACGTTTCTCGTGTCGCAGACTGTCGGCAAGGCGATGATCGCGGCGGGCCGCGGCGGCAAGATCGTCAACCTTGCATCGCAGGCGGGAACCGTAGCGATCGATCAACACGTCGCATATTGTGCTTCGAAATTCGGCGTCATTGGGCTTAGCAAAGTGCTGGCCGCCGAATGGGGCAAGCACCGCATTTGCGTCAACACGATTTCGCCGACGGTCGTGCTGACCGAACTCGGCAAGAAGGCCTGGGACAATCCGAAAGGCGAGGCGTTGAAGGCACGCATTCCATCGGGCCGCTTCGCCCTTCCGGAAGAGATTGCCGCTGCCGCAGTGTTCCTGGCGTCGAACGGCGCCGACATGATCAACGGCGCAGATCTGCTCGTCGATGGCGGCTATACGATTGTCTAACGATCGGGTCGGATTGAAAGGAAAAGGGACTCGCGCTCATGCAACGCTTTATCAATGATCCAGACCTCGTCGTCGAGGACACCGTGCGGGGCTTTGTCAAGGCGCACAGCGATCTCGTCAAGCTGGGCGAGAACCCGAGGGTCGTCGCCTACGCGCAGGCGCCCGTCCGCGGCAAGGTCGGCGTCGTCACAGGCGGCGGATCCGGCCACGAGCCCGCGTTCATCGGTTATGTCGGTCGAAACATGCTCGATGCGGTGGCGGTCGGCGAGATCTTCTCCTCACCCACCGCCAAAAGCTTTCACGACGCGATGAAGATCGCGGACGGCGGATGCGGAGTGGTCTGCCTCTACGGCAACTACGCCGGCGACAACATGAACGTCAAAATGGCGGTCAAGCTCGCCGCCAAGGACGGCATCGAGGTGCAGACCGTCGTCGCCAACGACGACGTGTGCTCCGCGCCTCTAGCGGAACGTGAAAAGCGGCGCGGGGTCGCCGGCGAGATCCTGATGTGGAAGGTCGGCGGCGCCAAAGCGGCGTTGGGCGGGAGTCTGCAAGAAGTTCGCGCCGTGGCGCAGAAAGCCATCGACAATTGCCGCTCGATCGGCGTCGGCCTCGGGCCATGTACATTGCCCGCGGTCGGCCATCCGAACTTCAAGATCGAACCGGGGACGATGGAAGTCGGCATCGGCCATCACGGCGAGCCGGGGACGCGAATCGAACCCTTGAAGAAGGCCGCGGACGTGGCGCGCGACATGGCGAAGGCCGTGCTCGACGATCACGGGCTGCCAGCGGGCGCTGAGGTCGCCGTCCTCATCTCGGGCCTCGGCGCGACCCCGACCAACGAGCTCTACATCCTCAACGATACAGTCGAAGAGGAAATCCGCGCCCGCGGCGTCAAAATCGCCCGCACCTATGTCGGCAACTACTTCACGTCCCTCGAAATGGTGGGCGCGACGCTGACGATCATGGCGCTCGACGGCGAACTCAAGGAATTGCTCGCTGTCGACGTGGCCTGCCCGGCGCCGCTGTAAGAGAGGATGCGATGGAAAGCTTCTCTAACGCGGGCAGCGGCGACATCGTCCTGGCGATCGCCGGGCAAATCATCGAAAATCGAGCCTATCTGAGCGACATCGATGGTTTGATCGGGGACGGCGATCACGGCGTCAACATGGCGAAAGGGTTTTCGCTCACCGTGGAGCGATTGCGCGGCAGCGCGTTGTCGCTCTCGGCTGCTCTGGCGACGCTCGGCGACGTGTTGATGACGGAGATCGGCGGGTCGATGGGCCCGCTCTACGGCGTGATGTTTTCCGGGTTCGCCGACGCGCTCAACGGCGTCGAAGAGATCGACGCCGTCGTCTTCGAGCGGATGCTTCGCAACGGCCTCGAGGAAGTCCAGTCGATCGGCGACGCCAAAGTCGGCGACAAGACCCTGATCGACGCCTATGCGCCGGCATTGCAGGCGTTCTCCGCAGCGATGGCGAATCGTGAGCGATTCGTCGGCGCGCTCGACGCGTTGATTGTCGGGGCCGAGAAGGGGCGCGACAGTACGATTGACCTCGTCGCCAAAGTTGGCCGCGCCAGCCGGCTCGCCGAGCGCTCGCGCGGCGTGCTCGATCCCGGCGCTACTTCTTGCGCAATCATCCTGAAGGCATTCGCCGAAGGCGCGAAGGGGAAACTCGGCGCGTCGGAGTCAGGAAAGTCGAGCGAGGTACACTCATGAAGATCGCCCTGGGCGCGGACAGCGCCGGAAAGCCTCTGCTGGACGTGATCGCCACGCACCTCGCGAGGCGGCCCGACTTGATGGTTAGCGACCTGAGTGGGCCGGGCTTCTACGCCGATGTGGCGGCGAGGGTCGGCCAAGCGTTGCTCGCCGGAGAGCACGAGCGTGGCATCCTCTTTTGCGGCACCGGCATTGGCGTTTGCATTTCCGCCAACAAGGTGCCCGGCATTCGCGCGGCCCTGACGCACGACGCCTATTCGGCCGAACGTGCGGCGAAGTCAAACAACGCCCAGATCATTACCATGGGCGCGCGCGTCATCGGCCCGGAACTGGCCAAGACGATCGTCGATGTCTGGCTCGCCTCGGCATTCGACCCCTCCGGTCCTTCGGCGGCCAACGTCGCGGCGATCGACCGGCTGGATTCTGGGAAGCGCACGGGCTGACCGGTCGACTCCATCCGGATCATTAGGCTCCAGACGGAGCGCCACGCTGCTTGTTGGGCGAGGAGGGCAGGCGCGATCGAGTCGAACGAACGTGCTCGACACGTGCGACATTGACCTTTTATCCTCGCCCCACCGACGCCGAGTTGGCCCGGGAGGGGTGTCTTTGTGACGAACAGCGAGAGCGGGCTACGCAGGGGCGCGCGACCGCCGGGCGATTCCGGTGGAGTCACGCCGCTACGCTTCGGCGACGACCCGTACGTTTGGGCGAGCTGGCTCTACTACCAGGAAGGGATGACCCAAAACGACATCGCCCAGACGATGGGAATTTCGCGCGCGACGGTGATCACCTACCTTAACGAGGCGCGCGAGCGCGGGATCGTCAACATAGCGATCGAGCCCGCGCGCCTCGCGTCGCTGACGATCGCCCAATCGCTGAAGAGCCATTTCAACCTGCGCGATTGCCTTGTCGTTCCGAACGGCGGGGAAGATCAGGCGCTCGGCGACCGGTTAGGCGCTGCCGGCGCGATGGCGGTGCGCAAGTTCCTCAAGTCGGGCGACACGCTCGCCGTCGCGGGCGGCCGGACTGTGATGGCGGTCGGCGACAACCTCAAAATCGTCGGCTTGCAGGACGTGACCGTCGTTCAGGCGATCGGCGGAGCCATCGCCAGAAACCCAGCGTCCCCTTCGCAGTGCGCCTCGACGATCGCCTCGGCCGCGAATGCGACATGCGTCAACCTCTCCGCGCCGGCTGTCGCCTCGAGCGTCGCGGCTCGCTCGGTCATGATCGCCGAGCCGCTGGTCGCTGAACAGATGAGCATCTTGTTGCGCGCCAACAAGGCGCTTTTCGGCGTCGCCTCGCTGCGGCCGAACGCCTCCCTCTATAGTGAGGGCGTCTTCGAAGCCGCCGAGCTGCAGAGCTACATCGACGGCGACGCGGTCGGTGTCCTGGCGGCGCGCTTCATCGACGCCTGGGGGCAGTCAGTCGCTGGAGCCCTCGACGACCGGGTGATCGGATTGTCGCTCAACGAGCTCTTGCGAATCGATCTGCGCATCTGCGTTGCGGGCGGCTTCGACAAGGTGCCGGCGATTCTCGCCGCGCTACGCCGCGGGTACGCCAATGTCCTTGTCACGGACGCGGCAACGGCGCGCGGCGTCTTGAGAGCCGACGGCGGCGTCGAGCTTGATCGGCGCCCAGGCGATCGACTGGTCGTGAGGGAACACGCCCGCGAACCGCGCCAGAGTCGTCAAGAAGTTCATCAACGAGCCCGACCTCGTCGTGGAGGAGATGCTAGACGGGGCGGTCCGCGCGCATCGCGCCTTCATGCGGCCGCTCGCAGTCCTCGCGTCGCGCGCTGATCGCGCTGGACGGGCCCCGCCAAGGCAAGGTCGGTCTCGTCGTCGGCGGCGGCTCGGGGCACGAGCCATGTTTTCTCGGCTACGTCGGCAAGGGACTCGCCGACGCCGTCGCTGTCGGCAACATCTTTTCGACGCCGCCGCCCGACCCGATCTTTCAGTGCGCGCAAGCCGTTTCCGGGGGCGTCGGCGTTCTGCTCGTCTACGGCAACTACGTCGGCGACGTCATGAATTTCGACATGGCGGCGGAGATCGCGCGCGATCACGGGATCGAGACGCGGTCAATCATGACCACCGACGACGTCGCCTCGTCGCCTCGCGAGAATCGCGATTCGCGGCGCGGCGTCGCAGGCAACATTTTCGTCTTCAAGATCGCCGGCGCAGCCTGCGACAAGGGCTGGAGCCTGGACGCATGCGAAGGCGTCACCCGCAAGGCGAATGCGCGCACCTATACCGTCGGCGTCGCCCTAGAGCCGTGCTCGTTACCGCAGACGCGGCGCTACAATTTCGAAATCGGTCCCGACGAAATCGAGATCGGCATGGGCATCCATGGCGAGCCCGGCGTGATGCGCGGCGCGCTTGCGCAGGCCGATGCGATTGTCGACAATATCCTCGACCAGATCTTCTCGGAAATGCGGCCGGACTCCGGCGACAAGGTCGCTGTCCTGGTCAATTCGCTCGGCGGAACACCGCTAATGGAATTGTACATCCTCTATCGCCGCGTGGAACAGCGGCTGGCCGCCAAAGGCATAGACGTCGACACGAGCTTCGTCGGGCACTACTGCACGTCGATAGACATGGTTGGCGCGTCGATTTCGCTCCTGCACCTCGATCGAGAGCTGCAGGAGCTCCTTCATCACCCTTGCCGAACCGCATTTCTGCAGGTGGGCTGATTCAGGCGGTCACTGAGCGGAGAATCCAATGGTCGAGCCCCTTTCCCGTTCCCTGAGCCGCATGTTCCGCAACATTTCCAATTCGATCGAAAATACCAAGGATCAGCTTTCGGCGCTGGACGGCGCAATCGGCGACGCCGACCACGGCGTAACGATGTCGATCGGTTTCCAGGCGGTTAAGGCCGAGCTGTCGCGGCGCGATATCGACGCGATGGCGCCGGCGGATCTCATGAACACCGCGGCCATGGCGTTCCTGAATTCGGTCGGAGCATCGACTGGGCCGCTCTACGCCACTGGGTTGCGGCGCGCGGCGCAAGGGCTTGCAGGCGCGACCGACGCGTCGCTCGAAATCCAGGCCGCTATCGTCAAGGGCATCGCAGACGGCGTGCGCGAGCGCGGCAAGGGACAGCGTGGGGACAAGACAATGCTCGACGCCTGGATCCCGGCGGCGGAGGCTGGCGCCGTTGCGGTTCGCCGGTCAGAAAGCGCCGCACAAATGTGGCGGGAAATCGTCGCCGCCGCGGAGGCCGGCGCAGCCTCGACCCGGTCGATGGTGGCGTCAAAGGGACGAGCGGCGCGGTTGGGCGAACGGGCGCTTGGACACGTCGATCCCGGCGCGACCAGCGCCGTCGTCATTCTCAGGGCGATGGCGCTGACGTTCTGCGAAGGGGGCGCCGGCATCGCGAATAGCCTCGGAGACTGCTTACCGCCGCGCATCCGCAAGTCGGAAAGCTAGTCTGTCAATTCCGTTCCGGAGACTGATGCGAATCCAATGAATCCCTGTGATGTCAATGCGTTGCTCGCCTCGCAGAATTCACTTTATGTATATGTTGATTAGACGATCAGGCGAGGCGATCGCCGGCGAGGACGGCGCGGCCGGCCTAGCCGTCGCGGTTGTGATTTTGTGACAGTTTTGCACGGTTAAGGCATTGAAATCATGAGAGGCCTGCCAAGCCTGCACCATTCCGGCCGGTGCTCGCCATGACGGTTTGAGCGGCTCAACACGGGGTCATATCTTCGCCAGCCAGACCTTGGGCCTCATCGGCTAAGCCGGCCTCTTTGCCCGGTCGCCAAAATGGCCTCGGCCGCCCGCAGGTGGGGCCTGTCGATCATCCGGCCATCGATCCTGACGACGCCGGCGCCGCTGTCGCCGGCGAACGCTCCGACGACCCGCTCGGCCCAGGCGATCTCGGCGGCCGTCGGCGCGAAGGCGGCGTTGACGGCTTCGACGTGCTTTGGGTGGATCACCGCCTTGGCGGCGAACCCGTCGCGGCGCGCGGCCGCGGCCTCCTTGGCCAGGCCGGCGAGGTCGTCGATCCTCGTGTAGACGGTGTCGATCGGCGCGACGCCGGCGGCCTTGGCGGCGACGAGGCAGAGGTCGCGGGCCAGCCGGAACGGCGAGTGAAAGCCGTGCTCGTCGGCGTTGGAGGTCGAGCCGAGCGACGCCGCGAGGTCCTCGGCGCCCCACATAAGCCCGGCGAGTCGGGGACCGGCCCTGAGGTAAGTGTCGAGCCCGAGCAGCGCTTTGGCGGTCTCGGTCGCGATCGCGATGATGCGGGTCGCGCCGACCGGCAGGCCGGAGGCCGCCTCGACGCCGTCGAGCCAGGCCGCGACCTTGGCGGCGTCGTCGCCCAACTCGCATTTGGGGAGCATGATCCCGTCGGGCTTACCGGGCAGCGCGGCCGCGAGATCGCCGAGCGTCCGCCCGGTGTCGAGCGCGTTGACACGGACGTAGATCGTCTGCGCTCCTCGATCGCCATCGAGCATCGCGCGCGTGACCGCACGCGCCTCGTCCTTGCGGTCTTCGGCGACGGAATCCTCGAGATCGAGGATCAGCGCGTCGGCCGGGGTCAGCCGGGCTTTTTCGAACTTGCGGGCGCTGTCGCCGGGCACGAACAACAGGGATCGCATGGGGGGCTGCCTTCGTTGTGCGCCTCGATGGTTCGCGTTCGATGCCACGGGCGCCGGGATTGAGCATGGTCGAGGCGGACGACATCCTGCCGGACCGCCTCTCACGCCTCGAGGCGTTCGAGGAGCTTTAAGACCGTACGCCAATTCCGCAAGGTCGAGACGGTCCCGAACGCCTTGTCGAGGCGGGCATTGGCGAGGTTCGCCTTGGCGACCCCGTTCGGCAGCCACAGGTAGACGTCGGGGCCCGCGAGGACAAACTCATCGGGCGCCATGGCCGCACGATCGAGCCGCGCAGCCTCGGTCGGCGGCGGCGCGCTGGCCAGGCAGGCGACATGCAGACGGTCGCCCGGTCGCCCGGCGGCCAGGAAAGGGTTGCTGTCGACCATCCTCCTCCACGAGGCGGCGCTTCGCAGGATCATCGCGGGACGGAAACCGAAGTCGGCAACGATCGTCGCGCCAGCCCTGACCGCCGCATCCTCGGGGTCGTCGGCCTCGAAGATCAGGTTGCCGCTCTGGATCACACTCGCCGCCGCGCGCGCCCCGGCCGCAAGGAACGCGTGTTCGAGATCCGCCATCGGCAGCGATCGCGCGCCGCCGACGTTGACTCCCCGCAGCAACGCCAGCGTACGCATGGGTCAGGGGTCCTGGGGCTCGAGGCCCTTCGCCTCCTGCCAGAGCGCCTCCATGGCGTCGAGACTGGCGGCTTCCGGGCGTTGCCCGCGCTGGGCCAGGCGCTGCTCGATGTGAGCGAACCGTCGCTCGAACTTTGCGTTGGCCCCGCGCAGGGCGGCCTCGGGATCGATCTCGACGAAGCGCGCAAGGTTGACGGCGGCGAACAGAAGGTCGCCCATTTCGGCCGCCAACCGCGCCCGCGAGCCCGAGGCGATCTCGGCTTCCGTCTCAACGACTTCCTCGCGCAGCTTCGCCACGACGCTGGCGACGTCGTCCCAGTCGAAACCGACCTTGGCCGCCTTCTCCTGCAGTTTCAGGGCGCGCGTCAACGCCGGCATCGCTCTTGGAACGCCGCCGAGCGCGCCCTCCGGCATTTCGGCGCCAAGGCCCGCACGCTCGCGCGCTTCGACGCGCTGGCGCTTCTCGTCGGCCTTGATCTGTCCCCAGAGCGCCTTCACGGCGCCCGAGTCGAGGCCGCGGGCATCCCCGAACACGTGCGGGTGCCGGCGGACAAGCTTGGCGGTAATCGCTTCGACGACGCCGCCGAAATCGAACAGGCCCGCCTCCTCGGCCAAGCGGGCGTGGAAGACGATCTGCAGCAGGAGGTCGCCGAGTTCCTGGCGAAGGTCTTCGGTCTCGCCGCGTTCGATGGCATCGGCGACCTCGTAGGCCTCCTCGATGGTGTAGGGGGCGATCGACGCGAAGGTCTGCTCGACGTCCCAGGGACAGCCGGACTCCGGGTTGCGCAGCGCGGCCATGATCTCGATCAGGCGATGAAAGTCGCGGGACGGGTGCATCGGTCGAGTCCCTGGGGCGGCGGCGGCGCTTCCCTCGTCGGCCGAGTCATGGGGTCTAGAGACGAGAGGTCGCAGATGAAAAGAGCGCGACTCGCAGGCCGCGCTCCGGTACTTGCCGATCGGCTCGCCCGATCAGAGCGACAGCGAGATCGCCTCGCGGCCCTTCGGCGTGTCGACGACGCGCATATTGACCTGCTGACCCTCCGCGAGACTTGTGATGCCCGCCGGGCCGAGGATCGAAATGTGGACGAACACGTCCTTGCCGCCGTCTTCGCTCGCCACGAAGCCGAAGCCCTTGGTGTCGTCGAACCATTTGACCTTGCCGGTCACGGCCACGGCGGTCGACGGGTCCGGCGCGACTCGCCGCGGGCGCGGGCTATCGCCCATCGGCCGCGCCGGGCGCTCAACTGCGCCCGCCAGGTCGACCTCGAGGACACGCGTCACCTGGGCGCCCTTTGCGCCCGCGCCGACCTGGACGCGCAGTTTCGCGCCGGCCGGGACCAACTCGTGGCCGGCGTTGCGGAGGGCGTTGGCGTGCAGGAATGCGTCGCCGGCGCCACCAGCCAGCTCGACGAAGCCGTAGCCCTTGTCCGCCTTGAACCATTTGACCGTGGCGTCGACAGCAGGCGCGCTGGAAGCCATCGGTCCCGACGACGGTCCGCCCATCGGCGGTCCGCCAAAGCCTGCGTCGGGTGCGCCGCCAAAACTGCGGCGGGGCTTCGAATTCGTAGGACATCGGTCCATCATCGTCGAAGCCGCGCTTGCGCGGCCGAAAGTCTTTACCCTTGCTCATGTCCGTCCAAAATCTCCAACCGATCCCTATTCGCCCGAAACGCGTCGTCGCCCTTCGCGATCGGCGCCCGAGCAGCGAAACTCACGCAAGTCCACCGCAACCCGCCAACGCCGGCGGGACGCAGCTCCCCATGTCATCGAAGTCTTCAAGAGTTAAGGCCTTTCGGCGGCGGAGGCGGACGACTGAAATCATGCGTCTCCGCCAAGCGCAAAGGACGGCTCTGCGAAGCATGCCGTCCGCGCCAATTCGAAATCATGCACCTAAATCATCGACCGCTCGCCCACTCGTCCGCAAGATGCGAACGGAGCCCGCCAACAATTCCCTACAGCATTTTTTGTGGCAATTCCAGCCGTATCAGCGCGGCCCTGCAAAGCTTTTGACATTAATCGCGTTTGTAGACAGGTAAAAGCGCGCTCACACGTCGACGAGTTCGGCCGCCTTCGGCGCGTGTTCCTGGATGAAGGCGAAGCGCGCTTCCGGCTTTGACCCCATCAGCCGTTCAACCGCCTCCGCGGTGGCGGAGCGGTCCTCGGCGACGACCGCCACCCTGAGCAACGTTCGACGCGCCGGGTCCATCGTGGTGTCCCTGAGGTCGCGCATCGGCATCTCGCCAAGGCCCTTGAACCGGCTGACCTCGATCGAACCGCGGCCGGAGAATGCCGATTTCATCAATTGGTCCTTGTGGACGTCGTCGCGTGCGTAGATCGACTTCGCTCCCTGGGTTAGCCGATAGAGCGGCGGGACGGCGAGATAGAGATGGCCGTCGTCAATCAGCTTCGGCGTCTGCCGGTAGAAGAACGTGATGAGAAGGGACGCGATATGGGCGCCGTCGACGTCGGCGTCCGTCATGATGATGATCTTGTCGTAGCGGAGGTCCTGCGCCCGATAGTGGGCGCCGGCGCCGGCCCCGAGCGCCTGCAGGAGGTCGCCAAGCTGCTGGTTTTGCGCAAGCTTGTCACGCGTCGCCGAGGCGACGTTGAGGATCTTGCCGCGCAACGGCAGGACCGCCTGAGTCGCCCGGTCGCGGGCCTGCTTGGCCGAACCCCCCGCGGAGTCGCCTTCCACGATGAAGAGCTCCGAGCCTTGCGCGGAGGAATTGGTGCAGTCGGCGAGCTTGCCCGGCAGGCGCAGCTTGCGAACCGCGGTCTTGCGGGCGACGTCCTTCTCCATCCGCCGGCGGAGGCGCTCCTCGGCGCGCTCGATCGACCAGTCGAGCAGCCGGCCGGCCTGGCTCGGCGCTGCGGCGAGCCAATGGTCGAAGGCGTCGCGGATCGCGCCGTCGACGATCCGCGCCGCCTCGGTCGTCTGCAGGCGCCCCTTGTTCTGGCCCTGGAATTCCGGCTCGCGGATGAAAACCGAGATCAGCGCGGCGCAGCCGGCCATGACGTCGTCGGTGGTGAGCGCGCCGGCGCGCTTGGACTGCCCAATCCGCTCCGCGTGGTCCTTAAGTCCTCGCAGCAAGACGGTGCGCAGGCCAGCCTCGTGCGTGCCGCCGTCCGGGGTCGGGATGGTGTTGCAATACGAATGCACGAAACCGTCCGCCCCGGCGAGCCAAGCGATCGCCCATTCGACGGTGCCGTGCTTGCCCTCCTTCTCGATCCGTCCGGTAAAGGCTTGGTCGGCGACCAAGGGCTCGCCCTCGATATCGGCGGCGAGGTAGTCCTTGAGGCCGCCGGGAAAGTGGAACACGGCTTCCGGCGGAACCTTGTCCGGGTCGGCGATCAGCGAAACCGCGCAACGCCAGCAAATCTCGACCCCGCCAAACAGGTAGGCCTTCGAGCGCGCCATCTTGAAGACGCGCGCGGGATCGAAGCGGGCGTCGTCGCCGAAGATCAGCGGGTCGGGCCGGAAGCGCACCTTGGTGCCGCGACGATTCGGCGCCTTGCCGACGACGGTCAGCGCAGACGTTGGATTGCCGCGCTCGAACGTTTGGCGGTAGAGCGTCTGACCGCGTGCGACCTCGACTTCCAGCGCTTCCGACAACGCGTTGACGACGGAGACGCCGACGCCGTGCAAGCCGCCGGACGTCTCGTAGGCGCCGCTGTCGAACTTGCCGCCGGCGTGCAGCATCGTCATGATCACTTCGAGGGCCGACTTTTTCGGGAACTTCGGGTGTGGATCGACCGGCATGCCGCGACCATTGTCAAGCACACTGAGCGAGCCGTCCCCTTCGAGCGCAACCTCGATGAAGGTCGCGTGACCAGCGACCGCCTCGTCCATCGAATTGTCGATCACCTCGGCGAACAGATGGTGAAGCGCATTGGCGTCGGTGCCGCCGATGTACATGCCCGGACGCCGGCGAACCGGCTCGAGTCCCTCGAGCACCTCGATCGAGGCGGCGTTGTAGTCGGCCTCTCCCGGCGTGCCGCCGCGGGCGGGCTTGCCTTTTGGAGGTAGGGGCTTGCCGCGGGGCGCGGCGCCGAAGAGGTCATTCATCAGGCATTCTGCGGGGTTTTTGATTCGGCGCCAAGGATAGCATGCGGATGGGTTGAACGCCCGGGGCGGACATTGTCCAGAGGCGAAGTCAACGTCATTCCGAGGCGCTTGCGCGAACGCAGATAACGCTGACCGGGTCTTTAACCCTTACATTCCCGTCAGGAGCGTGCGCGTCGCGGCGGCCACGTCCTTGTCCCGCATCAGCGCCTCGCCGACGAGAAACGTCTCGATGCCGGCTCTCGCCAGGCGCTTGCAATCCGCATGGCTGGTGACGCCGCTCTCGGCCACCACGATCCGGCCGGGCGGGACGAGCGGCCTCATGCGTTCGCAGACTTCGAGCGAGGTGACGAAGGTGCGCAGGTCGCGATTATTGATGCCGATCAACCGACCTTCCAGCGTCAGGGCGCGCTTGAGCTCCGCCTCGTTATGGGTCTCGATCAGCACGTCGAGGCCGAGGTCATGGGCGGCCTTGTTGAGCGTCTTGGCCGCTTCGTCGTCGACCGCCGCCATGATGATAAGGATACAGTCGGCGCCCCAGGCGCGCGCCTCGAGGACCTGGTAAGGATCGAACAAAAAGTCCTTGCGCAGGATCGGCAGGGGCGTGGCCTTGCGCGCCTTGATCAGGTGCTCGGGCGAACCGAGGAACGACGGAGAGTCGGTGAGCACGGAAAGGCAGGTGGCGCCGCCCGCCTGATAGGCGCGCGCCAGCGCTTCTGGATCGAAGTCCTCGCGAATGACGCCCTTCGAGGGGCTCGCCTTCTTGATCTCGGCGATCAGCGCAAAGCGGCCTTCCTCGGTCGCCCGCTCCAGCGCCTTGAGGAAGCCGCGCGGCGGCGACTGCCCGGCGATCTCGCGCTCGA
Organism: uncultured Alphaproteobacteria bacterium; assembly: GCA_963816065.1. Lineage (GTDB taxonomy): Bacteria > Pseudomonadota > Alphaproteobacteria > Rhizobiales > Beijerinckiaceae > Roseiarcus. The sequence goes on from CAWFJG010000030.1 coordinate 383,706, forward strand.
GCGTTCCCCGCGGCACACGCACCTTGGCTTCCGCAATCTCCCGGCGCTTATAGGCCTCGATCTTTTTTAGGATGTCGGTCATCGCGCTCCCCGGGCCGCTAAGCGTTGGACACGGCGATCAGACGGCCCAGAACGCGAAGCGCCGCGCCCGAGTTCGATCGCCGCCGCGCCCTGCGCGACGCCATCCTCGAGCGAGCGGGCCCTGCCTGCCAGGACGAGCCCGGCGGCGGCGTTGACGAGCGCGATATCGCGATAGGCGCCCGTTTCGCCGTTCAGCGCGCCGCGCAGCGCCTCGGCGTTGTGCGCCGGATCGCCGCCCTTGAGCGCTTGCGGCTCGGCGCGCCGAACGCCCGCCTCGTTCCGGCGTCACGTCGAAGCTTCGGATCGATCCGTCCTTCAGTTCGACGACCCGAGTCGGGCCGGTGGTGGTGATCTCGTCGAGGCCGTCGGAGCCGCAGGTGATCCAGACCCGCTCGGAGCCGAGGTTGCGCAGGACTTCGGCCATCGGTTCGAGCCAGGCGTCTGAGAAAACGCCGATCAGCTGGCGCTTCACCCCGGCGGGGTTCGACAGCGGGCCCAAAATGTTGAAGAGAGTGCGGGTCCCCAGTTCGACGCGGGTCGGCGCGACGTGGCGCATGGCCGCGTGGTGCGTCGGCGCCATCATGAACCCGATGCCGGCTTCGCGGATGCAGCGCTCGACGCCCTCGGGCGGAAGCCCGATCTTGACCCCCAGCGCGGTCAGGGTGTCCGCCGCGCCCGAGCGGGAAGAGGCGGCGCGATTGCCATGCTTGGCGACCGGGACGCCGCAGGCGGCGGCCACGATCGCGGCTAGCGTCGAGACGTTGTAGGATCCCGAACTGTCGCCCCCGGTGCCGACGATGTCGATGGCGTCGGCGGGCGCGGCGACCCTCAGCATCTTGGCCCGCATCGCGGAAACCGCGCCGGTGATCTCGTCGACAGTTTCGCCGCGGACGCGCAGGGCCATCAGAAACCCGCCCATCTGCGAGGGCGTGACTTCGCCCGACAGGATCGCGTCGAACGCGGCCGCGGCCTCGTTTCGGCTCAGCGTCGCGCCGGCGGCGACCTTGGCGATGAGGGGCTTGAAGGATTCCACGGGGCGCGGCTCAGCGAGCCTGGCCGGGCGCGTGAAACGCCGCGGCGAGGTCCAGGAAATTGCGCAGGATATCGTGGCCGTGCTCGCTGGCGATGCTCTCCGGGTGAAACTGCACGCCATAGACCGGGCGGCTTCGATGGGCGACCGCCATGATCAGCCCGTCGCCGCTCTCGGCGCTGATCTCGAGCTCGGCGGGAACCGTCGAACGTTCGATGACCAAAGAGTGATAGCGCGTCGCCTGAAAGGGACCGTTCAGGCCGCGGAAGACCCCACGGGCGTTGTGCGTGATGCACGAGACCTTGCCGTGCAAGGGCGCGGGCGCGCGCACCACGTCGCCGCCGAACGCTTGACCGATCGCCTGATGGCCGAGGCAGACGCCGAGGATCGGCGTCGTATCGCTGGCGGCGCGCACGAGATCGAGGCAGATCCCCGCCTCGTTCGGCGTGCAGGGGCCGGGCGAGAGGACAATCGCATCCGGCCCTTCGGCGACTGCGTCCTCGACGCTGATCTCGTCGTTCCGCCAGACCTTCACGTCCGCGCCGAGCTCGCCCAGATAGTGGACGAGATTGAAGGTGAAGCTGTCATAATTGTCGATCAGCGTGACGCGTTGCATTCTTTCTTCCGATCGGACCGTCGCGGGTCTTTTCCGACGCCGCACCGCCCCCGTCAAGCTGAGGAGGAGGTTTGCACGCGATGCGGCGGCCGATCGGCGCGAATGAACGCACAGAAGCCCCCGGGGCGCGTCACGCGCCACGGACGCTCGGAGGGGGGAGAGAAGGCGTCAGGCTTACAGGTGCGAGGCGACAACCCGCCAGCCGTCGAGGTTCGATTCGTCGTAGCCCAAGGCTGCGGCGCGCTCCGCTTCCGTCATGCCGACGTCGTCGAGATAGCGGGCCGGAAGAGCGGCGAAGCGGCTCCGCTCCGTGGCGGCGGCGGCGCGAGCGGCCAGAGCGTTAAGGATTTGTTTACCGAGCCGGAACCAGCCCGCCGTGACCACATCCTCGTGGAGGTCAGTCATGCGGGCGCCAAACGCTGTCATTTGTCCTAATATCCCATCGAATCCGCGCCTCAGGCGCTTGCTCCACGTCGAGTTATATGGCGAACTGGGTTGCGTTCAAAGGCAATGTTTATGCCGCTAATGGATAGGCTGCCTATACGATGAGTCCGATCGACCGCCTGCCGCCGCTGACCGCCCTCAGGGCCTTCGAGGCGGTGGCGCGAAAGCTGTCGTTCGCCCGGGCGGCCGAGGACTTGCACGTCACCAAGGCGGCGGTGGCGCAGCAGGTGCGGGCGCTGGAGCAGGAGATCGGCGCGCCGTTGGTCGCCCGGTCGGGCAGGGGCCTGGCGCTGACCGAGGCGGGCGCCGCCGGCGCGCCGGGCCTGGCTGAGGGGTTCGCCACGCTCGCGAGAGCGGCGCGCGCGATGCGCGAGGCCAAGGGGCGGCGGTTTCTGGTGATCAACTCGAGTCCGTCCTTCGCCGCCACCTGGCTCGTCGGCCGGATCGGCAGGTTCAAGGCGCTCCATCCGGAAATCGACGTCCTGCTCGACGCCAATCCAACCGAAGACACGCTCGAATTCAAGCACCACCGACGCGATGATCCGTTGGGGCGCCGGAGACTTCCCTGGGCTCGCGACGACGCTCCTGTTCAAGGAGAACGTCTTCCCGGTCTGCTCGCCGGACCTGGCCGGACGCGACCACCCGCTGCGCTCGCCGGAAGATCTCGCCGGCCATACCCTGCTGCATCTCGAATGGAGCCCCGCCTATCCGTCCTGGCCGACCTGGACGGACTGGCTTAAGGCCGCGGGCGCAAAGACCGTCGGGGCGCGGCACGGCGTCTGGTTCAACAACATGGCCATGGCGATTCGGGCCGCGGCGCAAGGGCAGGGGGTGGCGCTGAGTTCCTTCGCCATCGCCGCCGACGAACTTGCCGCCGGGCGGCTCGTCGCGCCTTTCTCGACCAGCGTCCAGACGCCATTCGGCTATTATTTCCTCTGCCGGCCGGAGGAAGCCAAGACGCCGCGGATCGCGGCCTTGCGCGAATTCCTGGTCGAGGAGGCGGCGCTGTCGGCGGCGGAGCCGGGATGAGGAGCGGGCAGGCCAGGAAGCCCGGGCGCGCGAATTTTGCTGCGCCGCTGATTTCAAAAGGTTAGGCGCCGAAACGTGCGACATTGCAATGCGCACGCCGCGGACTTTCGTCGGACCGGGTCGCCGACGAGCGGCCGCAGCTAAGGGCTTCCGGCTACTCTGAGCGCGTCTTGTCATCCCGGAGTCCATTTTGAACGTTTTCAAAGGCTTGAAGAGACGTTTGCGAGCAACCGCACGACCAAGCCAGCGTCGGCGCCGGGACGGCAGGCCCATGGCGGCGTCGCGAATCCATGTCCGCCGTCGATAGCAGCCGGTCTCTCCAGGAGCGTTGGCGGCATGGCGAACCACGAAAACCCTTGGGCGGCCCGGGTTCCTCTCGATCGCCGCCACGGCCCGCGGCGCCTCGGATGGCGGACCGAAAATTCCGGGCGCGGATCCAATGTTTTCAAGGCGTTGCGGTAGGCTTCGCGGGCGATCGCAACGCCCGAACCGCTGACTTTGGGGCAGCGCCCCGCCTTGCCGGGCCGCTGTCCCGGGCGCCGGTGAGGGAGGCAGCCCGCGGCTTCCGGCCAGGCGCGAGCGCGTCTTGCCAAGTTCGCGTCCATTTCGAGCCTTTTCAAAGGCTTGAAGAGAATTTCCCGCGCGAGGCATTCGGACGGAGGGGGCGCGATGGGTGGCGGCTTGGCGGATCCACAACATTCGCGGCGTGAGGCGTGAGCCCGCGCGAGCGGAAGGTCGATCCTGCGTACAGGCGTGCGCGATGACCCGGCGGAAGTCCTCAAGCGCTCCCGCCCGACCCGCGGCCGAGCGGACGCAAGAAGTCGGGCCTGCGGCGCCGAGGACCGACGTCAGCCTCGTCCAGACCCGAGCCGCATTCGCGCTCGCCATCGCAACGTGTCCCTTCCTAACGCCGTCTTCGAATTCCGCCACGGAATGACGCTAGCACGGTTTCTGATTATCGTAAATGATTTGTCTGTGCTTTTCGTTATTGTGGCCCAAATCCCGCCCGTAAGCGTGCGTCTGGTTCGGTGACCATCCCGTCAGTCGGACTCGAACCGAGAAGACATTGGTCCTGGGCGGATGTAGGTCGCAATCGACGCTTAGCGGCTGTTCCAGATCGCGACGGCGAATGGTGGAGGTGGGCAAGGAAGCGGGCTTTGCCTATGGGCGCATTCGCCGCTCGAACCGGGCCTCGTCCAAGACGTCGCCTAAACATCGCGACGGGCGGGAAGCGCGCCTTCAGGGACGGCAGGGGAAATCAGGTCGTTGCCCGGAGCCAAAGATCGCATTTCACGGCGTCCGGCTAAACCACCGCGATCGGCCGTGCCGCCGCTTGCGCGGCGATGCAGGACCCACAGGTTTTCGAGCGGCGTGGCGGCGAGGTCTCCGGCGGCGTCGATGGCGCTCACTTTCGCGACTCTTGATCCGCAGCGGCGGCGCCGGCCTTCCGAGAACCCATGGCGTCATTTCGGTCCGACAGGCTGTTCGGTAAGGCGGAAATCCTCGAAACGCGCCTCGAAGCCGGTCCCGGTGGGGGATGCCGCCATCATGCCTATCGAGACCTGCGGCGTCGGCGGAAAGTAGGCGTGGCGCAGTAGGTAATAAACTGTCCCATCAAGCGAATACTGAACTTGAATGTCGGCGCCGTGGCGCTTCAGTCGCAGCCAGAGCGCATCCGGGTTGGTGGGCAGCCGCGTCAGCGCCCAATCCGAGAAACCGCGGGTGACGACGGCGCTGACCTGCTGCGCGCCGTCGTAGAGTTCGATGCCGCACTTGAGCCAGTTGGCTTCGTCCAGCCAGAGCAGGAGCCCGGCCTGATCATAGAGATCGCGGTAGTCACCAGTCAGTTTGACCTGCGCCTCAAAATCGCCGTTGATCGGTTGCGCGCGAAAGTGCCCGCTGTCAGCAACGACGGTTCCATCCGGAGCGCGCCAGAAATCCGTCTTCGGGCCAGTGGTCACGATGAGTGTGTCGCCGTCGACGCGCCAGTGCGGCGGCTCGTGATGCCAGTTCATTGCGCCAAATCCTCTCTTGCGCGTGCTTCGGGATTGCCTTCGGCCGGCGCGGCTCCTGTCCATCCGGTCCGCTACCGATGTCCGGCCAAAATCGCGGAGCCCGGCGATCCTGACCAGCGTCTTCTGAACCCTCCAGAAGGATCCCCTTGGCCGATGAAAGCTATTCCAGAAACCTTCAGGAGACCTCGCTTAAGAGGCGCCGGCCGTCGGGCCTCCGCCAGCCGGCGCTTCAATGCCCGCGTGAGTCAGAGGAGACCGTTCTTCTTTAGAATCTCGGCCGCGTTGTTCTTGTCGACGAGCATGGTCGGGAGCGTGATGACTGGCGGGATCTTCTCGCCATTCAGGAGCTTGACCGCCTGCCGCAGCCCTTCGGCGCCCGGCGTCGCATAGAGGAACGTGGCAGTCAGCTCTCCCTTATGGACCCATGTCACCCCCTCGTCCGGAAGCGCATCGATGCCGAGGATGAACTTGATGTCCTTGTCCCGTCCCGCGTCCTTCGCCGCAAGATAGGCGCCATAGGCCATCGGGTCGTTGTGTCCGTACACCAGGTCGATCTTTTCGTTGTTGCGCAACGCGGTCGACATGATGTTGTAGGCCTTGTCTTGCTTCCAATCGCCCGACTGATTGTTGAGCAGGTATTTGATTCCCGGCTCCTTGTCGGTGAAGGCGTGGAACCCGTCATGACGGTCGTGCGCAGGCTGAGTTCCCATGCCGCCCCAGATCTCGACGACATTGCCTTGCGCCTTGCCCGGACCGCCGAGCAACTTCACGGCGTATTCGCCGGCGGCCTTCCCGATCAGCACATTGTCGCCCCCGATGAACTGGGTGATGCGCTTGGTGTCGACGTTGCGGTCGAGCACGATCACCGGGATCTTGGCGTCGATCGCTTTTTCGACGACCCCGGTCAGGCCGGCGGATTCTTCGGCGAGATCAACAGCACGTCCACCTGCTGCGCGATCAGATTCTCGACGTCCGCGACCTGCTTCTCGGTTTTGTCCTGCCCGTCCGTGATGATCAGCGTGACCTCGGGGTGGTTCTTTGCTTCCGCCTCGATGTCCTTGTTGAACTGCACGCGCCATGGCTCGAGGGTCGTCGCCTGGCTGAAACCGACCTTCCATTTGGCCGCCGCCTTGGCCGGCGTCCAGGCGGCCGGTATGTAGACCGTCATCGCCGCGCCCGCGATCGTCCCGGAGAGCTTGAGAAATTCACGTCTTTTCACGGATATCCTCCACTACTGTTGACGCCTTTGCGGCGTTCGGCGGCCGAGAGGTCTCGGTCGATCCGGCCCGTGTCGGCGCGGGCGCGGCCGGGCCGCCCCGCCAACGCGCCAACAACTGACCCAGATTCTGCTCCTGCACCAGCACCGTGCCGACGATGATCAGCCCCTTCATCAGGAGTTGGACGTTGGAGTTGATGTTCTGGAGTTGAAGGATATCAGAGAGAAGTCCGAAGATGAGGACGCCGACGAATGTGCCGGCGAGCCCCCCGCGTCCTCCCATGAGGCTCGTGCCGCCGATGACGACTGCGGCGATCGCGTCGAGTTCGAGGCCGGAGCCGGCGTCCGGCTTGCCTTGCCGATACTGCGCCACGAAGAGAACGCCCGCCAAGCCCGCGAGCAGACCCGAAATGACATAAGCGGCAAACTGAACCTGCTCGACCTTGATCCCGGACAGCCGCGCCGCTTCGACATTGCCGCCGATGGCGTAAACGTAGCGGCCGAAGGTGGTGAAACGCAGGATGACGCCGAAGCCGATAATCGCCGCCAGAAAGAACAGGCTCGGCATCGGGAAGAGTCCCCACACCATCGACCGCAGGGAATTGAACGCTTGCGTGGCGTTCGTGCCCGTATAGACCGCAATGACCGCGTTGTCCTGGCCCGCGGTGAGCCGCCCGATGCCGAGCGCGCTGACCATCATCGCCAAGGTCGCGATAAAGGGCTGAAGCCGTCCTTTGACGATCAGCGCTCCATTTATCGCTCCGAGCGCGAGCGCAAAGCACGGCGTGACCACGAGAACCGCCAACACCCCGAATTTTGTCGGAACCTGCGACGCCGCAAATGTGGCGACTATGGCGCCTGCCGCAACGCCGAAAAGCACAGGGATGCGATGGCCCTGCCAGGGGCCGAGCGCGATCTTGCGCCGCCGCCCGGCGTCAACGTCGCGGCCACGCGCTAGCCCGTTGAACACGAACCGCGTCAGGAAGCCGACCGCAAGCGCAATGGAGAGCGTCGCTGTGAATACGCCCATGACCGAGGCGGGCGTCCATCCCTTCAGAGTCAAAAGCATCGCGCAGACGATCGTCGAGCAGCCCATCACCGACCCGACCGACAGATCTATGCCGCCGAGCAGGATGACGATCGTCATCCCTGTCGCGACGAGTCCGGTAATCGACACTTGCCGCAGAACATCTGTGAGGTTGCCATAGGAGAGGAAGATATTGTTTCCGCCCGAGGTGTGCGGCGATAGCAGCGCGCCGATCAGGCAGATGAGCGCCAGCCCCCAATAGAGTTTCGTGCGCGAGAGAAGGCGAAGCGGATTCATCCGGCCATTTCTCTCTCGCGCGCGCTCAGGCCTGGGGCCGCCAGCCGCATCACGGCTTCCTGGGTCGCCCGCGCGCGCGGCAGGATGCCGGTCTGGCGCCCCTCGCACATGACGAGGATGCGGTCCGACAGCAGGAGCAACTCCGGCATCTCGGAGCTCACGACCAGAACGCCGAGCCCCCGCGCCGCAAGCCCGAAGACGAGCTGGTAGATGTCCTGCTTGGCCCCGACGTCGATGCCGCGGGTGGGCTCGTCGAGCAGGAGCACGTGAGGTTCGGTGGCGAGCCACTTGCCGATCACGACCTTCTGCTGGTTTCCGCCCGACAGCGCCGCAACAAGCTGATCGAGGTCGTTGCAGCGCACGGACAGCCGTTCGACCATTTTGGCCGCGACCGCCGTTTCGCCTGAGAACGAGCGAACGCCGAACCGCGACAGCGAACCGACCGAGGCGAGCGCGAGATTGTCGCGCACCGTCGATGCGAGGTGCAGGCCGCGCGCCTTGCGATCTTCGGTCACGAGCGCCAAGCCGAGACGACAAGCGTCGGTCGGCGAATTGATCTCGGCCGGTTTGCCATCGATTGCGATGTCGCCGGTTCGCCAGCCGCGGGCGGCGCCGAAGATCGATTCGAGGATTTCGGTGCGGCCTGATCCGAGAAGCCCGCCAATTCCCAGGATCTCGCCGCGCCTGAGATCGAAGCTCACGCCGTGAAGCACCCGCCGCCATCCCCGCGGGCCAACCGAGTTGAGCGTCAGATTGCGCACCGACAACACCGGCGCGCCTTCGATCGCGACGAACTCGCGATGGGTGAGAACGATGTTCCGCCCCACCATCGCCGAGATGATCGCGTCCGACGAAAGCCCCTCGATCGGCGCGGTCAGAACGTGGCGGCCGTCGCGCAGCACTGTGACCCTGTCGGCGAGTTCGATGACCTCGTCTATACGATGGGAGGTGAAGATGATCGCGACGCCTGCGGCGGCAAGCTGGCGGACGACCTTGAAAAGCGTCTCGCATTCGGATGTCGACAACGCCGACGTCGGTTCGTCCATCATCAGGATCCGCGCGTCGAGCGACAGCGCCTTGGCGATCTCAACCAACTGCTGTTCGCCGACCCGAAGCTCCGAGACGCGGCTCAGTGGGTCGATCTCGATGCCGAGGCGTCGGAGCAGCCCGTTCGCCGCCTCGGCAATCCTCCGCCGGTCGACGATCATCCCCGCAATCAGCGGTTCGCGTCCGAGGAATATGTTGTCGGCCGCTGTGAGCTCGGGAACGAGGTCGAGCTCCTGATGAATGATCGCAACGCCTGCGCGCTCCGCATCCTGAACGCCTGAGAATTTTGCCGGCTCGCCCAAGATCCGGATGACGCCGTCATACTCGACGTGCACCCCGGCGAGAATCTTCATCAGCGTGCTCTTGCCGGCGCCGTTCTCGCCGACCAGGGCATGAACCTCCCCCGCCTTCAGGTCGAAATCGACGTCGACCAACGCCGCGATGCCGCCGAACGACTTGGATACGCCGATGGCTTCCAGGACGAAGCTGTCGCCTCCGCGCCGCCTCTCCGCGACGCCCGGAATCCATCGGGCACTCGATCCGGGCAAGGCGTTTCCTTCTTCATGCATTGGAACCAAGTCCGCCTGCACGCTTGTGATTTAATTGGCTCGACGGCCCTCGACACTGGGCCGCTCGCGTCCGTTTGCGCGAGAATTCAGGATGTTAAGTGCGCGGCATCTGATGTCAATCCGCTACGAAGAACGCACAGGAGGACAGATCGATGAGAACACCCAAGTTCGTCCTGCTCCTTGATCCAGATCAACCGCCATTGTCCGGATGGGCGATTCCTCGCGCGCCGATCGTGAGCCGAGTTAACGGATTTGGAACGGGAATTGCCTCGACGCGATTGCGGTGGCGCGCTTGTTCGTCCCCTCCCAAGAGACGGGCGCAAGGACCAATGTTGGTTCACGGTTGGCATCGAGGGGCCACAGCGCCGATGGGGTCGCACCCCTTGGGAGGACCGTTCAGGAAGGGGGGCGAATCCCGGCGCGTGCTCGAGAAGTGGCGCGGGTCGGCGGCTGCCCTGGCATGGAGCGCGGCCTGCGGCTGCCCGGGCGGCGGCTGCGCCCCCTAAAGCATGAGCCGTTCGACGGGAATGGCGATTGCGGCCTCGAGGCCTTCGAGCCGCCATGTCCTGTCGACAGAGAAGCCAGCGAGCGCGGCGGCGCGTTCGATCAGGTACGTTCCGTAGCCTTGCCGCTCGGGCAGGGTCAAGATCGCGGGTCCGCCGGATTTACGCCAGTGGATCAGGTAGCGCCCGCTGAATTCCGAGCAGGCGATTTCGACCTGGCCGATGTCGGACGACAAGGCGCCGTACTTCACCGCATTGGTCGCCAGTTCGCGCACGATCAGCGCGATTGTCGCGCCGAGCCGCCAACCCATTGGGGAGTCCCGCCCGTGGATGGCGATAGCGCTCGCCTCGTCGCTACAGAAAGGCGCGATCAGATGGCGAAGGAGGCCCATCACGGTCCGCTCCTTGCTCTCCATCAAAGCCAGCGGGGACTCTTCGAGATAGGCATGCGCCGCTTCCAGCGCGGCAATGCGGTCCCGCAACTCGGCGATGAACGGGCGCATCTCCGGCTTCCCGCGCGCCGACAGCGTGAGAACGGCGCCGACGACCGCAAACACGTTCTTCAGCCGATGGGCGAGATCGAGCGCGGCGACCTCGTGAACGCTGTCGGCGCCGTGCGTGGAGCGGTGGCTCAGGCAGATGGATCATGAACGAGAGTTCCGCTACAATACCCCCGTAGAACAGAAGGAGAGCACGGCGTCTGCACACAAGTGCACACCTCGTCTGCTGGACCGTCTTGATCCTGTCTTGCCTTTTCCGGCGCCCAAACGGTTCACAAGATCTGGCTGACATTCGCTTCCGAGACTGGCCCCACCTTGCAGAACAATCTCCTGCTCGCGATGAAGCCTGCGGACCGCGCGTTTTTGCGGCCGCACCTTCAGGCCGTGCGCCTGAACAAGGACGAGGTTCTCTACGAGCCGGGCGACGACGTTCGCCACGTGTACTTTCCCCTCGACCCGACATTGCTCGCCTTCCAGGTCGTCCTGGAGGACGGGCGCGCGGTCGAGACGGCGGTGATCGGTCGCGAGGGCGCGGTCTGCGGCGTTGTCAGCCAGGGCCGCCTGCCGGCCTATTCGCGCTCAGTCGTTCTGCACGAGGGGCCCGCGCTGCGTATCAACGTAGAGGACCTCGAGGCCGCCAAGTTCAAGTCGCTGTCGATACGGCATCTCTTTGCCCGCTATTCCGACTGCGTCATGGCCCAGGTGTTCCAGTCGGTCGCCTGCAACGCGGCGCATTCGGTCGAGCAGCGCGCCGCCAAGTGGCTGATCGCGGCGGCGGAGAGAACGTCCGACAGCCGGGTCCCCCTGACACAGGAGCAATTTTCGGAAATGCTCGGGGTCGGCAGAAGCTACGTCAGTCGCGTGATGGGGGCTTTGAAAGACAAGGGACTGATCGACGGCGAGCGCGGCGCGATCAAGATCCTCAACCTCGACGGCCTTCGCACAGCGGCCTGCAATTGTCAGGATTTCCGTTCGGCGCCACTTCGACGAGGTGCTCCAGGGCGTCTATCCCGACGCCGAGATCGACAAGGCGTCGTGAATCGTTCCTTCAAGGCGACCCGGCCGGCGCGATCTGATCCATTGTGCACGTCCTCGGCGGCTTGTCCGGACGCCAGCGGAGGAACGCCGTCCCGTGGCGGAAGCGGTCGCCGCTTGCGTGGTCGAACCGGACTTCCGCCACAAGTTCCGGTCGGCAACGGCTCCCACGCCCCGCTGCGCTCCGTGCTCCAGCGGCTCGGACCTCCCGGCGCTTTCCCGGTGAAACCGGGCGGCTCGCGCAAGGCCTCGAGCTTCTGTGTCAGTTCGGCGCGGTTGAAGGTCCCCAACGCCGAAGTGAAGCCGACGTGATCGAGCCGCCCTTCGGCGTCGTAGAGGCCGAGCAGAAGCGAGCCGACGACCCGTCGGCCCTGCTCATAGCGGAAGCCGCCGACCACGCAGTCCGCCGTCCGCATTCGCTTGACCTTGATCATGGCCCGTTCGCCGCTCTCGTAGGGGCGATCCAGGCGTTTGGCGACGACGCCATCGGTCCCGGCGTAGCCGGAAAGCCAACCTTCCGCCTCGTCGGGATCATGGGTGCACGGAGTAACGGCGAGCCCCGCAATTCCAGCGAGCTTGCGGTCGAAGGCTTCCAGAGCGCGGCGCCGCTCCCGAGGGGCCGCTCGGTGAGCGGCGCGCCGTTGGGCGAAAACAGGCAATCGAACAGGATGAACCGGGCGGGCGTCTCCCCGGCCAGTTTCCGGATCCGGCTCTCCGCCGGGTGAAGGCGCATCTGCAAGTCGCCGAACGACAGGCGGCCGTCGATCTCGATCACGAGCTCCCCGTCGAGGACGAAGCGCTCAAAGGGCGCGCTCTTCAGCATTGCGAGGACTTCGGGGAAATAGCGGCCGAGCGGCTTGCCGGACTTGCCACGAAGATCCACCGCATCGCCCGCCCGGAAGGCCAGGGCGCGGAAGCCGTCCCACTTTGGCTCGTATTGCCATTTGTCGGCGTCGCGGGGCAGGGCGTCCGCAGATCGGGATTCCATCGGTTCGATATCGGTCGGCAGTCCGAATTCCGCGGGCTCGACCTGTGCGGCGTTCTTGAGCATGCTTTGAGCCATACGAAGCGACGGCGGCCGGAACGAGCCGCCGTCGCGTCGAGAATTCAGGGCGGCCGGCGCCGGTTCTGTCGAGACGCGGCGCAGGCCACGCGATCAGGCCGCCTTCCGGTTCACGCTCTGGCCCGCAATCTGGGTCAGCAGCTTGTCGGTCTTGATTTCCTCCTGCAGCGTCTCGTCGAGAAGCTTCGCGGCGTCCTCGTGGCCAAGCTCCTTCGCCCAGGCTTTGAGGGCGCCATAACGAGCGATCTCGTAGTGCTCGACCGTCTGCGCGGAGGCGACCAGCGCCGGATCGCCCGCGTCGCTCCCGCCGAAATCTTCCATGTTCTCCTTGGCTTCTTCGATGATTCCGACGATCGCCTCGCACGTCTTTCCGCGCGCCGGCTTGCCCATCAGCTCGAAGATCTGGTTGAGCCGTTCGATCTGGCCCTCGGTCTCGTCGCGATGCGTTTCGAAGGCGGACTTCAGTTCAGGCGTCGTCGCCTCTTTCGCCATTTTCGGCAGCGCGCGGAGGATCTGCTTTTCGGCGAAAAAGATGTCCTTCAGCGTTTCGGCGAACAGATCCTCGAGCGGGTTGGCGGACTTACTGCGGTTGGGCATGGATGGCTCCCTTGAGTTGCGACCGTGCGGATAACCCATGCGCAGCCTCTGAGGTTCCCCGCCGCAATTGCAGCGCGAGCGGGCAAGCGCCGGGGCGGCGCCCATTTGGGGCGCGGCGCCGGGATCGGCGGCTACCGTTTTCCCGTATTGGGTGCTACATGTCGGGCTGAAATCCATGTGGGGCGGAACGCCGGCGCGAGGAGGAAACCGCGCCGCCGGATCGGGAGGAGACTTATGGAGTTGCGCGAGAAGCTGACCTGGACCGCGGTGGCTCTCCTGGGCGCTGTCGCCTTCGCCATCGTGGCGCTGACGCGCGGAGAACCGGTCAACGCCGCCTGGCTCGTGACCGCCGCGGTCTGCATCTACTTCATCGCCTACCGCTTCTATGCGCTCTTCATCGTCAGGAGCGCGCTCGGCGTCGATGCGAAGCGGGTGACGCCGGCCTATCGCCACAACGACGGGCTCGATTACGTCCCGACCAACCGCTACGTCCTGTACGGCCATCATTTCGCGGCGATCGCCGGCGCAGGTCCGCTGGTCGGACCGGTGCTCGCGGCGCAGATGGGCTATCTGCCGGGAACGCTCTGGATCCTCGCGGGCGTCGTGTTCGCAGGGGCGGTCCAGGACATGGTCGTGTTGTTCTTCTCGACCCGCCGCGACGGCAAGTCGCTCGGCGAGATGATCCGCACCGAAATCGGCGCGACGGCGGGCGGCGTCGTCGGAATCGGCATCATCCTGATCTCCGTGATTCTGCTGGCCGTGCTCGCGCTCGTCGTGGTGAACGCGCTGAAAGGGAGCCCGTGGGGGACCTTCGCGGTCGCCAGCACCATTCCGACCGCACTCTTCATGGGCCTCTACAGCCGCTTCATCCGCCCCGGCCGGATCGGCGAAATGTCCGCGATCGGCGCGGTGTTGCTGCTCCTCGGACTCGTCTACGGCAAGACGGTCGCCGAGACGCCGACGCTTGCGGCCGCGTTCACCTTCACCGGCCCGCAGCTTTCGCTTCTCGTGATCGGCTACGGCTTCGTCGCCTCGGTGCTGCCGGTGTGGCTCCTGCTTGCGCCGCGCGACTATCTGTCGACCTTCCTCAAGGTCGGCACGATCCTCCTGCTCGCGATCGGCATCATCCTCGTTCGGCCGACCCTCGAAATGCCCTCCGTGACGAAGTTCATCGACGGCTCCGGACCGGTCTGGGCGGGCAGCCTGTTCCCGTTCCTGTTCATCACCATCGCCTGCGGCGCAGTGTCGGGCTGGCACTCGTTGATCTCGTCGGGCACCACCCCGAAGATGATCGAGAACGAAGGCCAGATCCGCTTCATCGGCTACGGCGCGATGTTGATGGAGTTTTTCGTCGCGATCATGGCCATGGTCGCCGCGACGACGATCCACCCGGGCGTCTATTTCGCCATGAACAGCGGCGCCGGTCTGATCGGGACGGACCCTGCGCACGCCGCCGAGGTCATCTCGGGCTGGGGCTTTGCGGTGACGCCCGACATCCTGACCCAGGTCGCCCACGATGTCGGCGAAATCGACGATCCTGTCGCGTACCGGCGGCGCCCCGACGCTCGCTGTCGGCATGGCGCAGATCCTGTCCGGCTTCCTCGGCGGTCCGGCGCTCGCCGGCGTCTGGTATCACTTCGCCATCCTGTTCGAGGCGCTGTTCATTTTGACCACCGTCGACGCCGGCACCCGCGTGCTGCGTTTCATGCTCCAGGACCTGGTCGGCGACGTGATCCCCGCTTTCCGGTCGACGGAATCCTGGACCAACAACCTGATCGGCTCCGCGGTCGCCTGCGCGGCCTGGGGCTATTTCCTCTATCAGGGAGTCATCGATCCGTTCGGCGGCATCTGGACGCTGTGGCCGCTGTTCGGCGCCTCGAACCAGATGCTGGCGGCGATCGCGCTGATCCTGAGCACGGTGATCCTGTTCAAGATGAAGAGGCAGCGCTTTGCCTGGATCACCATGGTCCCCGCGGCATGGCTCGTCATCTGCACGGTGACGGCCGGACTCGAGAAGATCGCCAACCCCGATCCGAAGGTCGGCTTCGTCGCCCATGCGCGCCTCTTCGGCGAGGCGATCGCCTCGGGCAAGGTGCTTGCGCCGGCCAAGAGCCTCGACCAGATGAGCCGGATCGTGTTCAACGACTACGTCGACGCCACGCTGGCGGCTATCTTCGTCGCAATCGTCCTCGTCATGCTCGCCTATGGCGTCCGCGAGGCGCTGAGGGCGCTGCGCAGTTCGAAGGTGACGACCCACGAATTGGGCGGCGCGGCGGTGGCGGCGGAATGAGCGAGAGCCTCGCCGCACGCGCCCGCTTCGTCTGCGATAGGGTCGCCGAGACGGCGCGCCTGATGGTCGGCGTGCCCGATTATCCGACCTACGTCGCGCACAGGAAGGCCAATCACCCGGACGAGCCGATCATGACGTACGAGGCGTTCTTCCGCGAGCGCCAGCAGGCGCGCTACGACGTCAGCAAGGGACGGCTGCGCGGCTGCTGCTGAGACCCGGGCTTTTCGGGCGCTCGAGGCCTTGCTTTCTCAGCCAAAAAGCGCGACGAGGCCAAACAGGCGATCGTAGCGGGGGTTCTCCAGTTTCTGGCAAGCGCGGCGGGAGATACTGTCGTAACCCTCGCCCTTCCCTTGACGCGCTCGTAAGAAGCGCGCGTGTTCGCCGAAGCGGCGCACCGTCTCGATCAAGCCATGAATTGGGAACACATAGCCGGCACGGAGGAACGCGTCCCTCAAGGCGTGCAGCCCCTTGCGACTCCGAGACGAGGTGTGTTTGCGATGAAAGACGCGATGAAGCAAAACCTGGCCCGCGCGCCTGCGCGATACGGCGGCGGGGCTGTTGCTTTTCATTGGACGGTCGCCGCCATGATCGTCTTCCTCGGCGCCCTGGGGCTCCTGTTCGACGATATTCCGAGGGAAGCCCGCCCGTACTGGATCAACGTTCACGTTTGCGTCGGTCTGATCTATTTTGTCTTGGTGGCCGCGAGGCTCCTGTGGCGCGCCACGCACAGGGCGCCCGACCTACCGCCAGATATCGGCGAGTTCAGCCGCCGAACATCGCTCGCCGTGCATCACCTCCTCTACGTTCTGATGCTTCTCATCCCAGTCGTCGGCGTTGTCGCACGCGTCTGGCACGGCCGGGGCTTCGACTATGGCGTCTTCCAGTTGAATTTCGGCGTCGCCGCGAACCCCGCCATCTTTGATCCGGCAGAGGAATTTCATCAACTATTGGCCTACGCCCTGTTCGCCCTCGCTGGCCTCCATGTCGGGGCCGCGCTCTACCATCACTTCGTCCGACGCGACGGCATCCTGCTGCGGATGGCGCCCGGCGGAACGGCCTGACCGTTCCCAGAGGCGTCTGCCGCGCGTCTCGCTACCCGCTTGCGCGCGCCTCCGCGAACGCCGCCAGCGCCCGCGCCCGCGCGGCGACGTGGTCGACGATCGGGTTCGGGTAGGTCTTGCCGAGGATGACGCCAGCGCCGGCGAGCGCCTCGGCAGGCGCGCGCCAGGGCGCCTGGACATATTTGGCGTCGAGACTCGCAAGCTCGGGGACCCAGCGGCGAACATAGTCCCCGGCCGGGTCGAATTTGTCGCCCTGCAGCACCGGATTGAAGATGCGAAAATAGGGTGCAGCGTCGACGCCGCAGCCGGCGACCCATTGCCAGCTTGCCGGGTTACTGGCGGGGTCGGCGTCGCAGAGCGTGTCCCAAAACCATTGCTCGCCGCGCCGCCAGTCGATCAGGAGGTGCTTGATTAGGAACGACGCCGCGATCATCCGCACCCGGTTGTGCATATAGCCGGTGCGCCAAAGCTGGCGCATGCCGGCGTCGACGACCGGATAGCCGGTCCGGCCGCGGGTCCAGGCACGGAAGCCGGCTTCGTCGGCGCGGAACGGAAAACGGGCGAATTCCGGCCGCAGCGGGCGTGTGGCGATATCGGGGTGGGCGTAGAGAAGGGCGTAGGAAAAATCGCGCCAGCCGAGCTCCGACAGGTATTTGTCGGCGGCGCCGACGAGTTGCGGCGCGGGCGCCGTGGCGTCCTCGATTGTGGAAGCCGCCCGGCGCGCCGACACTTCGCCGAACCGTAGATGCGCCGACAATCGGGAGGTCGCGTCGGGCGCCAACCGGTTGCGCTCGTCGGCGTAGTCGGTGAGCGCAGTCTCAATGAACCGCGCGAGCGCTGCCTGGGCGCCCGATTCGCCTGGCGTCTCGCCGAGCGCCAGCTCGCCGGCCCAGTCTGGCGCGGTCGGGGTCAGGCGAAGCGCTTCGATCGTCGTGCGCGCCGGCGCCTCGGCCGGCCATGGCGCGGCCTCGAGCCGCGTGGGCGCCGGAGCCGACGCGGGCGGGGGGCCCAGCCCCCGATGCCGGCGCCAGAAGGCCGAGAAAGTCTTTGACGGCCTGCCGTCCTTGTTGAGCTCCCATGGCTCGCGCATCAGCCGGGCGCCGAAACTCACGGCCTCAACCCTGTGCGCCTTCAGCGCCGCCTTGACGCCCGCATCGAGCGCGACGGCGTTCTCCTCGTAGCGCCGCGTCCATGAGACTCGCGAGGCGTTGGCCGCCACGGCGAGCGCGAGCATCGTCCGGTCCGCCGGGCCTTCGACGACGTCGAGCCGGCCGCCGCGTGCGGCGAGATCGCGCTGAAAGCTCGTGAGCGAGCGGTCGAGCCGCCACCGGGCCGCGCCCCCGGGCGGCCGGCCGTTCTCAGGGCGGGGATCATGGACATAAACGAAGAGCGCTGGCCTGCCGGTCACGGCCGCAAGCGCCGGCTGGTCGTCGAGGCGGAAGTCGTCGCGCAGCCAGACGATATCCATGAGGTCAATTCTCCCTTGCCGTACGGTCACCCGCCCCGGCGACTGTCTGACGCCGGACGCCACCGGAACGATCAGGATAGCGGGCTGTTCCGCAGGCGCAGCGACCTTGCAGGCAGTGACGTCTGCGTGGCCCACCGCCCCTTCTGTGGTACAAAACCCACTGCAGATGCACGCCGGGCGCCGGCAATCAAGGAGAAATCGGCCTTGGACCTCGCCGGCGAGGGACTTCATGACGGCGTCGTCGTCGCCGCGACACAAAGTGCGGGCGCTGAAACGGCCGCGGCGGATATCGCGCGGCAAATCGCGCCGCATGATCTGGCCGGCCTCATCGTGTTCGTCTCGCCCGATCACGACGCGGCGGCCTTCGCCGCCGAGATCGGCCGGCGTTTCGGCGCAACGCCGGTGGTCGGTTGCAGCACGGCGGGTGAAATCACGCCCAAGGGCTGGAGCGAGGGCGGCGTGGTTGCGATTGGCTTCCTCAAGCGACACTTCGCCTTCGTCGCCCGCCCGATCCTCGACCTCGCCAATTTCCGTGTCGAGACCGGACGCGAACTCGCCGAGCAGTTGCGCGCCGAGCTCCGCGCCCTGCTTCAGGGGTTCGTCGAGCCGGGCCTTTTCGGCATCCTGCTGGTCGATGGCTTGTGCCGGCGGGAGGAGGCCCTCGTCAGTGCGCTGCAGCTGGCGCTCGACGAGATCCCGATCATCGGCGGCTCGGCCGGCGACGGGCTGCGGTTTGAACGCACCTTCGTCATTCACGCAGGCGAGGCCTATTCTGACGCGGCGGCGCTGACGCTCATGGCGACCGACCTACCGTTCCGGACCTTCCGCGCTGACCATTACCAGCCGACCGCGATCAAAATGGTGGTGACCGAGGCGGACATCGAAAGCCGGATCGTGAAGGAGCTCAACGCCGAGCCGGCGGCGAAGGAATACGCCCGCGTCTGCGGCATCCTCGACGACAAGCTCGATGCCTTCGCCTTCGCTTCGCATCCGGTGCTGGTGAGCGTCGGGGGCGAGCATTTCGTACGCTCGATCCAGCGGGTTAATCCGGACGGGTCGCTGAGCTTCTTCTGCGCCATCGACGAGGGGCTCGTGTTTACCGCCGCCAGACGCGGCGACCCGATGGAGAGCCTCGCGCAGCTCTTTAGCGGCGTCGAGAGCGAGCTCGGCGAGGTCGAAGTCTATCTCGGCTTCGACTGCGTGCTGCGGCGTCTCGCCGCCGAGCAGGAGCAGCTCGCGCAAGCCATGTCGCAGCTCTACCGCGCCAAGCGCGTCGTGGGATTCAACACCTACGGGGAGCAGTTCACGTCCATGCACGTGAACCAGACCTTCACCGGCGTCGCGATCGGCCGTAGGCGGACGGCCAAGCCGTGACCGAGCGCGCGACCGAAGTCGACGAACTCAGGCGCGAGATCGCCAAGCTCAAGAAGATCAACGAGAAACTCATCTCGCGAGTCGAGCGCTCCTACGACCGGCAGCCGAACGCCTATGCGCTGTTCGAGACGGCGATCGCGCTCGACAACCAGGTTCGTCGGCGAACGCAGGAGTTGCAGCAGGCCCTGCGTTCGGTCGAGACGGTGAATGCAGACTTGCGGCGCGCCAAGGAGCAAGCCGAGGCCGCCAACCTCCTCAAATCCTCGGTACTGACCTCCATCAGCCACGACCTGTTGCAGCCGCTGAACGCTGCCCGGCTGGCGCTCTCGACGCTCGACGGTTTCGGCATGGCGCCGGAGCCGAGCGAACTCATCGACCAGGCGGATCGAAGTCTGGCGACGCTCGAGGAGTTCTTGCGCACGCTGCTCGACCTCTCCAAGCTCGACGCCGGCGCCATGACCCCCGATCTGCGCGCCTTTCCGATCGACGACCTCATCGGCTCGCTGGTCAAGGAGCAGGCCCGGGGCGCAGCCCGACGGCGGCTGAAGCTCCGGCATTTCGCGGCAGGACGATGGGTGCTTTCCGATCCGCTGCTTTTGAGGAGGGTCGTACAGAACCTGATCGCCAACGCCTTGCGCTACACGCGCCGCGGCGGAGTTCTGGTCGGCGGCCGGGCGCGGGCGGGGCGCTGGACCGTCGAGGTCTGGGATACGGGGCCCGGCATTCCGGAGGAGCGGCGCGACGCAATCTTCCAGGAGTTCCAGCGCGGGGAGGCGGGCGAGCAGGGCGGGCAGGGCTTTGGCCTCGGCCTCGCCATCGTTCGCCGCCTCGGGCTGGCGCTCGAGCATCCGATCGGCCTTCGCTCCAGAGTCGGCACGGGGTCGATGTTCTCGGTTTCGCTGCCGATCGCCGATACGTCCGAAGGCAAGCCGGCCGAAGCGCGCGCCGAGCCGTCGCGCGCTGCGAGGGGTCCGCTCAGCGACGCCTGCGTCTTGGTGATCGAGAACGACGCGGCGGTGCTGGCTGCGATGTCGGCGCTGCTTGCACGCTGGGGGTGCGAGGTGGCGGTTGCGCCGTCAGGCGACGAAGCGGCGGAAATCGCGCTGAGGCGCGCCCCGCAGGCGATCATCGCCGACCTGCATCTCGATCATTTCGAGCGCGGCGCGACCGCGGTCAGGAAGGTGCGGCGCGCGGTCGGCGCCGCGACTCCCGCGATGCTCGTCACCGCCGACCATTCCGACGCGGCTGCGCGCGAAGCGGAGGAAGCGGAGATGACGCTGCTCAGGAAGCCCGTCCGTCCGGCCGAACTGCGCTCGCTGCTGTCCTATCTCCTGTCGCGGCCGGGCGGATAGCGGACGGGGCGTCTCGCCGCCCGGCTGCCGATGCGGGCGTCCATTGGGGTGCGATTCAAACCGATGCGGGGTAGGTTCGGTCTGATTGATTTGGCAGGAGGCGACGGATGGCGGTCGGGGAGTTGAGCGACGAGGCGCTGATGGCGGCGTTGCGGGCGCATCCGGAGCTGCGCAAGCGGGTGTCGTCGATCGTGCTGGCGGTCGAAGGCGACGAGGGCGAATTGAAGGAAGCCGACGCGGCGGAAGAGCGGATGGTCGAGGAAACGCGCCTTCTGGGACGGGAGGCGCTGCGCAGTTGGGCCGAGCGGCGGGTCGCGGCGACGGAGCGGGAGATCCGCCAGCGCCCGCAGATGCATCGCCAAGGCGAAAAAAACTCCGCTGGCATACGAAATTTGGTGAAATAGCGGTTCGGGAGCCGCAATATCGGCTCGGGACGCAGCGGGTGCGTCCTTTCGTGCTCGGGGCGAAGGTTAGCCCGTTCGGGTGCTCGCGGCCGCTGCAGCGCGCCATCGTCGACTTCGCCGCCGATCAGCCGTTCGCGCAGGCGCGCGCCAAGCTCGAGGAGCACTACGGGTTCGCGATCGGCGAGAGCACGATCCAGCGGATCACGTTCGCCCACGCCCAGGCGATGTACGAGGCGGGTCGTCGGGACAGGGAATTTCCGGAGGCCCCGGGCCTTCGCAAGCCGATCGTCGTCGAGACGGACGGCGGCATGGTTCCGATCGTCGAGCCGAGCCGCGAGGGGAAGGACAAGCGCAAGGGCAAGACGCTGTCCTGGCGGGAGGCGAAGCTATCGCTGGCGCACGCGCAAGGCAGCCGCACGCCGGTTTATGCGGGCTCGATCGAGGGCGGGGTCGAAGAGGCCGGGCGGCAGATGCTGTCGTGCGCGGTCCGCGCCGGCTTCGGGGCGAACTCCCGGGTCCACGCGGTCGGCGACGGCGCGCCCTGGATCGTCGGCCAGATCGAGGCGCAGTTCGGCGACCAGGGCCGCTACCTGATTGATTTCTATCACGTCTGCGAATACCTGGCCGCCGCTTCCGAAACGATCGCGCCCGACCTGGCCGCGCGCGGCGCCTGGATGGAGACCCAGAAGGAGGCGCTCAAGAGCGGACGTCTCGACGCCGTCCTGCGGGCGCTCGCCGGACATCGCGAGCCCTCGGAAGTCGATGACGAGCACGCGCCCGTGCGAACCTGCCATCGCTATCTCAGCGCTCGCGCAAACCAACTGGACTACCGCCACGCCCTGGCCGAAGGACTGCCGATCGGCTCGGGCGAGATCGAAAGCGCTCACCGCTACGTCGCGCAGCAACGGCTCAAGCGGCCCGGCGCCTGGTGGCGCGTCGAGCATGCCGAACACATGCTCGCCTTGCGGATAAACCGGATCAACGGCGACTGGGACGCCTACTGGAACGCCATCGCACAGCAACGCGCCGATGCCGCCAATGACAACAGCCCGCCGAAATCACGACACCGTATCGCTTGATTGCATCACTTCGGATCGCACCCCGTCCATTGTGCCCCGTTGCATCCGCCCGCGCCAGGCGGTAAGGGCGGCGACCTTCCTGCAATACGGGCTCGGGGCCGTCGGATGAACGCGGAAAAGCTTGCCTTTGCTATCGCCGTCGCCGTCTTCTGTGGCGGGTCGATCGGCCTTATCCTGCAGCGCGTGCTGCCGGAGAAACACACGACCGGGGCGCCGCGCGACATGATCGGCGCCGTCGTCGGGTCTCTTGACGCTGCTCTCGGCGCTGGTGCTGGGTCTGCTCATCTGGACCGCCTACGGCGTCTACGCCGGACAGAACGCGGCGGTACAGGGCCTGGCCTCAAAGTTGCTGCAGTTCGACATGGCGCTGGCCGACTACGGCCCGGAGGCGAATTCCGGTCCGGCAACAATTGCGCGACGGCGTCGGCAAGACGGTCGACGAAGTCTGGGCCGCCGACCAAAGCGACGCCAACTTCGCCGCCAACAATTTCGCGGCGTCCTTGCGCAACCTCCGCGGTCGCGAAGCCCTCCTGGCCCAGCTTCACCCGACAACCGACGCACAGACCCAGGCGCTGGCGGCGGCCAAGTCCGCGTCCGACTCGCTTGGGCAGTCGCGGCTGCAGATGTCCTTCGCCCTGTCCGCGCCGGTCTGCTATCCGCTGCTTCTGACGGTGCTCGGCTGGGTCGTGTTCCTGTTCCTCGGCTACGGCCTGATGTCGAAGGGCAGCCTGACCTCGGTGTTCGGCGTGCTGATCGGCGCGTTCGCTATCGCCTCGGCCTTTCTCATGATCCTCGACCTATCGAGCCCC
Organism: uncultured Alphaproteobacteria bacterium; assembly: GCA_963816065.1. Taxonomy (GTDB): domain Bacteria; phylum Pseudomonadota; class Alphaproteobacteria; order Rhizobiales; family Beijerinckiaceae; genus Roseiarcus. The sequence continues at coordinate 406,612 of CAWFJG010000030.1, forward strand.
TATTCCGGCATTTTCCGCGCCTCGTCGGCCCCGATCGAACAGGTGCTGGCGGTGATGGGCAAGGAGTAGCGGGCCGGTCCGAACGCGCGGACCGCATAGCTGTTGGGGCGATTTCGTCTTGCCTTTCGCAGGCGCCCAACAGAGGTTCGCGGGCGATGACGACCGAGGCTGCCCTTCCGTCCGAATTGATCCATCCCGCGCCAGCGCAGACCTGCGCAGCGATCCGCGGTTCTGGCTCGTGAGCTTTGCGCTGTTCCTCTCTGGGCCTCGCCACCTTCGCGCTGCTCTATTGCGTGCAGCCAATGCTGCCGGCCTTTGTCCGTGCCTTTGGGCTCAGCCCGGCGGCGGCGAGCCTGTCGCTTTCGACGACGACTGCCGTGCTGGCGGTCGCGATGTTCGGGGCCGGGGCGCTCTCCGACGCCTATGGCCGCAAGGCCGTTATGGCCGCATCGCTCGTCGCAGCCGCCGCTTCGACATTGGCCGCGGCGTTGGCGCCGAACTGGTCGACGCTGATCGCGGCGCGCGCGCTGACCGGGCTGGCGCTGTCGGGCGCCCCGGCGATCGCCATGGCCTATCTCGCTGAAGAGATCGACCGGTCGAGCGATCGGGCTGTCGATGGGCCTGTTCATCGCCGGCAACACGCTCGGGGGCCTCGGCGGACGGCTTGCGGCGGCCTCGATCGTCCAATTCTGGGGATGGCGCTGGGCGCTCGGCTCCATCGGCGCCGTCGCGCTCGTGTGCGCGGCGGCCTTCGCTTTCGCCTTGCCTCGGGAGCGCCATTCGACGCCGAAGGCTGAATTGGTCGCGATTGGTCCGGCGATCCGGATGCACCTTGCCGACCCCGGCCTGCGCCTGCTGTACGCGCTGGGCTTCCTGGTCATGGGCGCGTTCGTCACGACGTACAATTACATCGGCTTCCATCTCGCGGCGCCGCCGTTCTCGCTGAGCCAGACCGCGATCGGGTTCGTCTTCGTCATCTACCTCTTGGGAGCGGTCGCATCCGCCGTCGCCGGTGATCTCGCGGGTCGCTATGGCCGGAGGCGCGTTATCCTGCCGGCCGTCGCGCTGATGCCGCTCGGCGCCCTCGTGACGCTGTCCGGCAATCTTTCGGTCGTCATCTTCGGCGTCGCTCTGGTGACGGTGGGCTTTTTCGCCGGCCATTCGATCGCATCGAGCTGGATCGGCTTGCGCGTCCAGCAGGCGCACGCGCAGGCGAGCGCCCTCTATCTGTTCTTCTATTACGCCGGCTCAAGTCTCGCAGGCTGGTCGGGAGGCTGGGCACTGGCGGCTGGGGGTTGGCCCGGCGTGGCGGCGTTTCTGGGGGCGCTCTCTATCGTCGCGCTCGTCGTCGCCCAGCGGCTGACCCGGGTCCCGCCGCCCGCGCATCTTCTGGCGACGCCGGAGCCGACGCCGGACCGCCTTCCTCCCGCTTCATGAGGCGCGAGAGCAGGGGTCCCGGCATTTGCTCCGATTGGCAAACGGCTCTAAGCCTCCAGCCCCAGCGCCTCGATGATCGCCTGCACCTCCGCCCCGGGCGTCCCGCTCGCGTCGATCGTGATCACCGGCTCGCCGGGCAGGGGTTCCTCGAGCGTGTCGAACTGGCTCGCGAGCAGCGAGGCCGGCATGTACTCGTGGCGTCGCGCCCCGACCCGTTCGGCGATCAGCGCCTCCGATCCCTTGAGATAGACGAAGCGGAGGTCGGGGCGGGCGGCGAGGAGGCGCGCGCGGTAGGCGCGCTTGAGCGCCGAGCAGGTCACCAGCCCCGAAAGTCCTTCCGAAGCCCAGCCCTTCAGGAGTTCGCCGATCCGGTCGAGCCAGGGCCAGCGGTCGGCGTCGTCGAGCGGCACCCCGCGCCGCATCTTGTCGACGTTCTCCGGCGGATGCAGGCGGTCGCCCTCCGCCATGTCCCAGCCGAGGCGCTGGGAAAGCAGCACGCCGACGGTCGACTTGCCGCTTCCGGACACGCCCATCAGCACCAGCGCGCTCGCATGCCGCAGCGGTTTCGCCGCCTGACCCTGGGCTTGGCTCAACGGACGCCTCCTCAGGCTGTCTGCGCGTGCGTCCGAGGCTCGGGGGGCGGCTCCGAGATCGGTTCGATTCGCCCGAGGACCACGATATAGGAGAAGATCCCGATCAAGAGCACGACCCCGGCGACGAAGAAGGCGGAGGTGAAGGAGTTTGTCGCGCCGACCAGAATGCCGGTGACGGCAGGCGCGACGGCGCCCATCAGGTTGTTGAGGAAGTTCATGATTCCGCCGATGCTGCCCGTGCCGCCGCGGGGCGCGATCAGCGACGGGATCGACCATCCGACCGGCGCTGCGGCGGAAAGGCCGGAGAGCGCAATCGTAATCCAGAAGATCGCCCAGCCCGGATTGTCGGTGGTGGTCGCGCCGAACACCGCAAGTCCAAGAACCATGCCGCTGACCAGCACGGTCTTGCGCACCACCGTCTCGTCGTAGCCGCGCTGGATCAGCCTGTCGATCAGCCAACCGCCGACGACAAGGTCCGCAATCGAGGCGAACAGCCAAGGGATCGCGGCGTAGCCGGCCGACTTGATGATGCTCATGTGCATCTCTGTGACGAGGTAGCCGGGCAGCCAGGTCAGAAACAGGTAGAAGGAATAGCCATAGGCGGCAAAGCCGATGGTCAGGCCCCAGACTTTGCGATTTCTGAGCAAATAGCCAAGCATGGAGAAGGAACTCGCTTCGGAAGGGCCCTCCGCAGTGGCGCCGCCTTCGCGGATGTAGGCCAACTCCCCCGGCGTGAGCTTGGCGTCCTGGCTCGGATCACGATAGAGGACCCAATAAGCCAGGAAATAGGCGAAGCTCAGCGCGGCCGTCAGGCCGAAACCCCATCGCCAGCCGAATCCGACGACGGCGAAGGCGACTAGCGGCACGCCGATGACGTTGGAGAATTTGGCCGCGGCGTCGAAAATCGCCGTCGCCGTTGCGCGCTCGCCGCGCGGAAACCAGTAACCGGTCGCCTTGGAATTGGCCGGGAAGGCGGGGGCTTCAGCGACGCCGAGCAGGACACGCGCGCCGAAAATCGTGCCGAAGCCGGTGGCGAAGGCGACGAGCGCCGACGCGACGCCCCAAAGGAAAGCGCCGATCCGGCTGACATTGGTCACCCCAAATCGGTCGAGAATCATGCCGACCGGCACCTGAAGGATCGCGTAGGACCAGAAAAAGGCGCTGAACAGCAGGCCGAGGTCGGTCGGCGTCAGGCCGAACTCCTTTTGCAGTTGCGGCGCCGCGACCGAAATGTTCACCCGGTCGAAGTAGTTGATCAGGATGCCGACGCCCAGCAGGACTCCGATCGTCCAGCGGCGGCGTCCGACCTTCGGCGTTGTGGACATGCTTGAGCGCTCCTCGCCGTTTCTGGGCATCGTGCGCGCGAGGGTTTTCCTTTGTCAATCCGATCGTCGCGGCCTCCAGCGACCCATTTCCGTACGGAAACGGTGGAAGGCGTTTCGCGGCGGGGCCTTTTTTGCCGCGATTCCGGAACGTCGGGGCGAAGCGCGCGTTTCTAACGAACGCGTTCATATCCGCGAAACCATGCCGTTTTGCTTAGCCTTAACTGTGCCGGCAAGCTTACGTCGCGTCCGCCGTTCGATTCATTTCTCAGCAAATTTTGCAGGGCAGGCTTCACACATCGGAAAGGGAGCCGGCTCGCAAAGGCCGCCGCGATCCGGGCGTCAGAGAGAGTGCAGCATGAGTGTAGCCGTCGAAAAGAGCCGCACGATCATCAGCGCGATGATCCTTGGCCGCAAGGTGACCGCCCAGGATGTCGCTTGGTTGCGGCGCGAAGTGTTCGCCGATGGCGAGGTGACGCCGGAAACCGCGGACGAGTTGTTCGCCGTCGCGCGCGCCCGGATGAGCAATGCGCCGGAATGGACGGAGCTGTTCGTCGAACTGATCACCGACTATGTCGTGTGGCAGTTGCGCCCGACCGGCGTCGTCACCGACGCGGACGCGCAATGGCTGATCGCGCGGGCTGACGAATGCCGGTCGATCGAGGCGCTGGCGGTCCTGGTCAACGTGCTGGCCGAGGCGCATCGGGCCCCGCAATGGTTCATCGCGGCGGTGCGGGCGCGGGCGGCTCAGTGGCCGGGCGTCGAGGCTGCCCTGCGCGCGCGGGCTGGATAATAATCCGCCCGCCGAGCGCAAAAATTTCCGGGAAGAGCTCAAAAAGAAAGACCGCCAACGTGGCGGCCTTTCTCGTCACAACGTTCAGACGTATCACGCGATCGAGATGCTCGTCTTGCGAGCGCGATAGCCGGCAAAGCCCAGAGCGGCGAAGCCGAGGCCCATCATCGCCCAGGTCGACGGTTCGGGGACGGCTGTCAGCGGCAGATCGATGTTGAGGACCGCCGGCGCGCCGCAGCACTCGCCGTAGGCGAGCTTGAACGGAAGGTTACCGGACGGACCCGTGTAGGTGACCGTGGTTACGTCTGGTGCGGTAGCTCCGGGAACGTCGATCACCAGCATGCTGCCGATCTCGAGCTGAAGGCCGTCGTCGTGGGCGACCGTGAACGTTTCGCCGTTCGTCACCGACACCATGCCGGAAAATGCGAAGAACGTGTTGTCCAAGCTGTCGCCAGAGTGAGCAGCGCCGCTTGTGATCGAGCCGCCGCCGGAAGCGATGAAGCCGCCGATGGTGTAACCGTCAGCGGCATTCCGGCTGTCCATGTTCAGCGGATTGCTTGGGATCGTGAAAGTCACATCTGGAGCCGTGCCCGGAATGTTGGCGATAGTCGCATCGCCAACATTTGCGTTGTTCAGCCACGCCATGCCGTCAACAATGTTGGCGCTGGCGAACGTCGAAACGGATACGCCGGCCAAAAGGGCCGCCGCTCCAGCAAGAAGCTTGATCTTTCCCATTTTCATCTCTCCTCCTTGTGAAAAAACAGGACGCGAGTGCCCCTGGCGGCGCGTTAGCACACCCATACGATATCAGCCGCCGTGGAACCCCCGCACTTACAGTGGCCCCAATGTTAGTCGATGTCAACGGCGTTAAGGTAACGGGCGCTCTTTTTCCGTGATTAGTCGGAGAGTGACGCTGCTGAGGAGGCGTCGGGCGCGGTGGCTCCGTCAATGGAGGCCCTGTGTGCGTCAATTTCGCAAGATATTCTGCCCGCGCGACCCACCGGACTCGCGAGGTAAGGCGGGCGCCGTCATTCCTTTTGCTATCCCCCTGCGACGGCGCGAGCGTTTACGCGCCTCGTCGGTTCCAATAGAACGGCCCCAAACGGGAAGCTCGGGCTTTCGTCCCACGGGGAGCCGATGTTCAAGAAAATCCTCATCGCCAACCGCGGCGAAATCGCCTGCCGCGTCATCAAGACGGCGCGCCGATTGGGGATAAGGACGGTCGCCGTCTATCTCGGAGGCCGACAAGGACGCCCTTCATGTCGAGATGGCCGACGAGGCGGTGGCGATCGGGCCGCCGGCCGCGGCGCAATCCTACCTCGTGATCGACAAGATCGTCGACGCCTGCCTGAAGACCGGGGCCGAGGCGGTCCACCCCGGTTACGGCTTTCTCTCCGAGCGCGCCGCCTTCGCCCAGGCGCTCGCCGACAATGGGATCGTGTTCATCGGCCCCAACCCGCGCGCCATCGAGGCGATGGGCGACAAGATCGAATTCGAAGAAGTTCGCCAACGCCGCCAGGGTCTCGACCGTGCCTGGCCACATCGGGGTGATCGAGTCCCCCGAGCGGGCGGCGGAGATCGCCGACGAGATCGGCTATCCGGTGATGATCAAGGCGTCGGCCGGCGGCGGCGGCAAGGGCATGCGCATCGCTCACAGCCGCCAGGAAGTTTCCGAGGGCTTCGCCCGCGCCAGGTCGGAAGCCAAGAGTTCGTTCGGCGACGACCGCGTGTTCGTCGAGAAGTTCATCGTCAATCCGCGCCACGTCGAGATCCAGGTGCTCGGCGACAAACACGGCCATGTCATCTATCTCGGCGAGCGCGAATGCTCGATCCAGCGCCGCAACCAGAAGGTGATCGAGGAGGCGCCGTCGCCGCTGCTCGACGAGGCGACGCGGCGCAAGATGGGCGAGCAGGCGGTCGCGCTGGCGAAGGCGGTCGGCTACGATTCCGCCGGCACGGTCGAGTTCGTCGCCGGCCAGGACCGCAGCTTCTACTTCCTCGAGATGAACACCCGCCTGCAGGTCGAGCATCCGGTCACGGAGCTGATCACCGGCGTCGATCTCGTGGAAGAGATGATCCGCAGCGCGGCCGGCGAGCCGCTGCGCATGACCCAGGACGACGTCAAGCTCGATGGCTGGGCGGTCGAGAGCCGCGTTTACGCCGAGGATCCTGCTCGCGGCTTCCTGCCGTCGACCGGCCGCCTGGTCCGCTATCGGCCGCCCGCGGAGGGCACGTTCGGCGGCGTGACGGTGCGCAACGACACCGGCGTGTTCGAGGGCGGCGAGATCTCGATCCACTACGATCCGATGATCGCCAAGCTCGTCACCCATGCGGCGGACCGGCTCTCCGCCATCAAGGCCCAGGCGACCGCGCTCGACTCCTTCGTCATCGAAGGCATCCGCCACAACATCCCGTTCCTGTCGACCCTGATGCAGCATCCGCGCTGGCGCGAGGGGCGGCTGTCGACGGGGTTCATCGCCGAGGAATTCCCGGACGGATTCCGTCCGCTGCATCCCGAAGGCGAGGCCGAACGGCGGATCGCGGCGGTCGCCGCCCAGATGGATCATGTGCTGAACCTGCGCAAGCGCCGGATCTCGGGGCAGTTGCGCGCGCCCGAGCTGCTCGCCTTCGACACCAAGCGCACGGTCGCGCTCGGCAAGAGCCGGATCGAGATCGAGATGGATCAGAGGCCGACTGGCCTCTCGATCGTGTTCGCCGACGGTCACAGGGCCCATGTCGAGTTCGGACTGGAGGCCGGTCGACCTCTTGTGGATCGGCAACGTCGATGGAGCGGACGTCGCAGTGAAGACCCGCGCCATCCCGAACGGCTTCCATCTGGAGCACGCCGGCGTGGGCGTCGATGCGCGCGTCTACACCCGCCGCGAAGCCGAGCTGGCCGCGCTGATGCACGAAAACAAGGGGGCGGACGGGTCGAAATCGCTGCTTTGCCCGATGCCGGGCCTGGTCAAGTCGATTGTGGTCAAGGTCGGCCAGGAGGTGAAGGCGGGCGAGCAGCTCTGCATCGTCGAGGCGATGAAGATGGAGAACGTGCTCGTGTCCGAACGCGACGCCACCGTCAAGGCGATCCTCGCCAAGGAGGGGGACTCGCTGGCGGTCGACGCGGTCATCATGGAATTCGCGTGAAGCCCGGGTCTCGCCTGATCTCGTCGGGTTCGCCGTTCGAGCGCGCCTACGGCTATTCGCGGGCGGTGGTCTCGGGCGACGAGATCCACGTCTCCGGCACCACGGGTTACGACTATGCGCTGATGACCATGCCGGACGACCCGGCCGAGCAGGCGCGCAACATCTACGCGACCTTCGCCGAGGTCTTGAGGGAAGCGGGCGCCGAGCTTTCCGACATCGTGCGGCTGCGCACCTATGTCGCCGACCCGTCGTTCTGCGAGCCGGTCCTGAAGGTCCAGGGCGAGGTTTTCGGCGACATTCGCCCTGCGGCGACGATCGTGGTCGTGGCCGCGCTCTTGAAGCCGGAGATGAAGGTGGAGATCGAGGCGGATGCGCGGATCCGCCGTCGAAACTGACCGCGAACCGCCCGGGAGGGCCGGCGAACGATCAGCTCCGACTGGGCGCGGCCGCCCTTCGGGCGGCTCAGCCGGCCTTCTTGGTCCAGAGCGAGCACCAGCCGGTCGGCGCGATGTCGCCATCGACCATCTTGCAGCCGTTCGGGGCGATGAAGAAGTTGCAGCCGTCGCATTGCTTGCCGTCTTTCGGCGTGGCCTGATACTTGACCGCGGCCTGCGCCATCTTGGCCTCGGCCGCCGTCGTCATCATCAGCCCGAACGCCGGCGCTGCGGCGGCGGCGAGGAGAACCGTGCGGCGGCTCACTGCCTTCTGACATTCACTCATAATCGCCTCTTCGTTGGGTTCGCGACGAGCAGCGTGCGCTCGCGCGTCATGCCTTGCAAGGCTGCTTCGATCAACAGCCGCTCGCCGCGGCTAAACGGCGGGCAGGCCGAGTATAGCGTCCCACGCCCGATCTGAATGGTCGACGTTCGTAGGGGCTTGGAAGTGGGGAGCCTCCGCCCCCGCGCCGGCCGATGGCGTCCGTCGCCGCCAGGCGTTATTCTTGTTGTCCCGGCGCGGCGTTCGGCCCGGCGCTTCAGAAGCGGGAGCTCCACCCTTGACCGTCACCATCTATCACAACCCGAAATGCGTGACCTCGCGCGCCGTTCTGGCGATGCTCCGCGACCGCGGCGAGACTCCGGTCGTGATCGAGTATCTGAAGACGCCGCCCACCCGGGAGAAGCTGAAGCAACTGATCGCGGCGATGGCCATCCCGGTCCAATCCCTGTTGCGACGGAAGGAGGCGCCCTACGCCGCGCTCGGCCTCGGCGACCCCAAGCGGACGGAAGACGAAATCCTCGACGCCATGGTGGCCAACCCGATCCTGATCGAGCGCCCGATCGTCGTCGCTCCGAAGGGCGTCCGGCTCTGCCGGCCAAAAGAGCGGCTGAACGAAATCATGCCGCCGCCGCGAGCGCAGTCGTAGGGGCCGGATGTGGCGCTCCTTCTCAATCCTGCATGGGCGCTGGCGGCGCTGTTCCTGGCCTCGGACGCCGACGTTGTCGAAGTGGAGACGGGAGAGCAGGGGATATTCTTCGGCCACGGCGTCGTCACGGCGATCGAGCCGCGGACCGGCGCGCTGACCCTCGACCACGGCGCCATCAAGGGCTGCATGCCGGCGATGGTGATGATGTACCGCGTCGCGAGGCCCGACCTCAGCCGGACTTCCACCCCGGCGATGCGATCGACTTCACCGTCGACGGCGGCCAATACGTCATCCTCAACGCGACCGTCGTCCGCCGCGCGGCCGCGGGCGGGCCGGTCACGCGGCCATGACGCCATTCGGCGTCATGCGCACCTTCACGATCTTGAAGCCGCCGTCCGGGGTCGGAACCCTGACGCCGACGACCGGATAGTCGGGCGAAGGCGGCGCGATGGGTTCGAGGCCGCCGTTTCCGCCCCGGGAATCCATGATTTCAAGGGTTTGCAGCGGAATTTCCGGGCGCTCGTCGCCCTCGCGCCGGTCGTCATGCCCGCGAAGGCGGGCATCGAGATCGAGCGGCTCCGACTCCGCCGGAAGCCGAGCGGCGCCGGCCGCCGGACCGTCGCCGTCCCGGACGGGATCGCAGCCTGCCGGCGGGCGCGTATTCCCGGGCGCGGAATCCGTGTTTTCAAGGGCTTGCAGCGGAATTTCCGGGCGCTCGCCGCCCCGGCGCCCGTCGTCGCGCCCGCGAAGGCGGGGATCCAGCCGCTCCGTCGCAGCCGCAAGGACGGGATCGCAGCCTGCCGGCGGGGCCCGAATTCCCGGGCGCGGAATCCGTGTTTTCAAGGGCTTGCAGCGGAATTTCCGGGCGCTCGCCGCCCCGGCGCCCGTCGTCGCGCCCGCGAAGGCGGGCATCCAGCCGCTCCGTCGCAGCCGGAAGGGCGGGATCGCAGCCTGCCGGCGGGGGCGCCGAATTCCCGGGCGCGGAATCCATGTTTTCAAGGGCTTGCAGCGGAATTTCCGGGCGCTCGCCGCCCTGGCGGCCGTCGTCATGACCGCGAAAGCGGGCATCCAGCCGCTCCGTCTCCGCCGGAAGGGCGACGGCGCCGGCCGCGAGCTGCCCGCTTTCGCCCGGGCGCAGGACGAGCTCAGCCAGCCAGGCGAGCGCCCGATCGTCCGCCTCGGCGCCCTTTGGCAGCGCGTCTGGCCGCCGGGCCGGAAAAGAGTCCGGCGCAAGGCGTCGCCGGGCGGCGGGGACGAAGCCGTGATAGCGGTCGAGCGCGCGCACGATTTTCACCACTTGGTCGACCGCCTTGAGATTGGCCGGCGCCATGGCGCTGAAGGCGATCAGCATCGCCTCGTTGAGCCGGCTGACCTGGATCGCCGCGAACTCTTCTGGCGGAAGCGGCATCCGGCGGGCGAGGATCTCGCCGATGATCGCGCGCATCCGCTTCTCGCCGACGTCGATCCGCGCCGCGATCTCGGCGACCGGCGCGCCGCGGTTGAGATAGTCGACGATCAGTTGCTCACGCTTGAATTCTTTGAGCCGCGCCGCGCGCGCCTCGGTCGACGGGTCAGCGGGCGGGGTGGGCTCCGGGGTTTCGAGACAGGCGCACACGGGCTTTGGACTCCTTGTAAAAGCGTTGGCTGTTGGTCGAGCGTTTGCAGCGATCGGCGGCGCCGGGGATGGTTGGCCCGTGCAATTGTCCGGGTTGGATGAACCGCCACCCCATAGGCGCCTTCGCTGAATTTTTGATTATCGGAATAATACAATGCAATTATCCTGATGGCAAGAAAATGCGCCGCTCTTCCCCATTGGAGCGCCCGGCCTCGAAGCCCTTTGGGACGTTTCTCATGACGCCCAGTCGGCAGCCTCTCACGCTCCTCCGGACGCCAACCCGCCGGAGGCTCAGGTGAAAGGCGGACGCGCGGACGGCGGCGGCGGGATGGGGCGGGACGTGAGCTTTGGCTGAACGGCGGGTCTGACGCGCATTGTGCGCGTTCACGCCCGGGCCTGTGCGCGCAGAGTCCGCCCGAAGCGGAAGCCCGAGCGCTTTACCGAACTTGGGACGGAGTCCCGTGCAGGCGAATGCCGCCCTTTCGCCTGCGCCCAATCACGCGCCAGGCCGTCTCGCCGCCGTTATGATGCGTGCGCCGGCTCCCGAACCGGTCTTGCGCGCGCAGAAGCGTTCGCGTCTGGACTTCGTCGCCGCGCTCGCCGGATCGATCAGGATCTTTGCATGGCGTTCGGGGTCCTTCAGCGCCTCGAAGGCGGCGTCGACGCCGTTGAGCCCCACCGTTCCGGTGACAATCGGCGCGCATTCCACCTTGCCCTCTGCGATCATATGGAGAGCGTCGCGAAACTCGAGCGGCGAATAGGCGAGCACGAACCGGAGCTCGATCTCCTTGTTAATCCCCATAGACGGCTCGATCGTGTCGGGCTGCATGCAGACGCCGACCACGACGACCCGGGTGAAGAACGGCGCGCTGTCCATGATGCTGGCGAGCACGCCCGGCGCGCCGACGCATTCGAAGACGATCGGCCGCTTCGGCGCGAGGCCCGCCGTCTCGGCGAGACGCCAGACATGGTACCAGGGCAGGGGTAGCTTGCCGAGCTTCTCGCGCGTGCCGACCGACAGCTCCAGAAGTCCCGACATGGAGCCGACAAAGCCGAAATCCCTCCAGTCGCGATAGGGCGATTCCTCGGCCGGGTCGACGACGACATGCGCGCCGCAGCGCTTCGCCAGCTCCCGTCGGCCCGCGGAATAGTCGCTCGCGATGATCGTCGTCACGCCGCGCGCCTTCAGCATTGCGATCACGCCGAGGCCGACCGGCCCGCAGCCGATCACGACCGCTACGTCCTTTCTCGTCGCCTCGCTGCGCCGCACCGCATGCCAGGCTACCGCCATCGGCTCGGTCAGCGCCGCGATGTCGTCCGGCAGCCCGTTGGGAATGGCGACCATCATCGATTCGTCGACCAGAACCCGCTCGGCGAAGGCGCCGGGGGAGCGCACGGCGAGGCCGAGTGCGTCGATCTCGTCGCCGTGGCGAATTATCGGCACGACGCAGACGCGGGTTCCTGGCTTGGCCTTCCTCTTCGAGGCGGGGCCGTAGTCGAGCACCTCGCCGCAGAACTCGTGGCCGAACACGACCTCCTCGTCGGAGCGCGGAAAGTTCATGTAGCCGACACGGCGCATGAGCTTGCCGAAATGATCGCAGTGATGGCGCACGTGCAGGTCCGAGCCGCAGATGCCGCAGCGCGACACTTTCAGCACGCTCTGGCCCTTGCCGGGCGTGGGTTCCGGGCGGTCGACGACTTTCAGTTCGGCGTTGGCGCAGACGACGGCTTTCATATCGTTTCCTTGACTCTTGGCGGGGGTTGCGTGGGAGGCGGGCGGCGGCGGCGAGGCCGAGGATCGGCGCGAGGGCGGTCGGACGGCGGGCGGCGCGGAGCCACCCGACGCCAGGAAGACGATCAAAAGCAAGCCGCCGAGCGCGAGCCGCAGCGTCGGGGAGCGCCATGTCGCCCGAAGTCGGGGTCAGCGCGACCTGCGACCGCCATCAGCTTATAGGGCTCGATCGGCGCATAGGCCGGGTTGGTGACGAGATTGACAAAGTCGCGGCGGCTTGCGTAGCGGACAACGAGCACCCGGCCGAGATCGTCGCCGATCGATTTTTCGGTGAGCATGTTCACGCCCTGCGTCTGGCTGCCGAAGACGGGATAATTGCCGGAGGCAAGCAGCATGGGCATCGCCTTGGCTTCGTAGAGCGCGTTGGCGTCCTAGGCGTTCCGTAGAACGCGGGTCCGCCCGGCGGAGGGCTGACCGCGTCGTGGTAGCGCATCAGGTTGAGCATGTAGACAGGCCGAGCGTCGTCGGCCTCCGAGCCATTTGCGCAACCGTTCGAGCGACAGCGGCTTTTCGTCCGGGGGCAGGTAGATGTTTTTCTCGATGTAAGCCATCGCGCGGTCGATCTCGGCTGCGTCATGCGGCCGAGCAGGAGCCCGGGGGATTGCCACAGGCAGAAGAGGGCGAAGACGGCGGCGAAAGCGGCGCCGAGCCCCGCCATGAAGCGGCGGTTCTTTTTCATCGTGCGTTTCCTCGTGCTTTGAGGCTCTATTGCCGCAGATAGTCGAGGAGGAGCGCGTTCAGGCGCTCGGGCGCCTCAAGCGGAATCCAGTGGCCGACGCCGTCGATGCGCTCATAGCGAAAGCCGGCACTTGCAGAAGTGGGCCGAGTTCGTCATCTGCCGTTCAACCAGCGCGACGTCGCGGGAGGCTCCAGGCTCCCATGACGGGAACCTTGACGTCGCCGCGGTCGAACGGCAGGATGAGGCTTCAGATTGGCGCGGTAGTAGTTCATCGCCGCGGTGAACCGTCCGCGCCGGCCGAGATTGGCCCGCCAGTTCGGCAGCTCGCTGCGGAAATTTCGAGGCGGCGCCGAGCAGCGCGAAATCGTTCCGGCTGAAGAGCCATTCGGCGAAGCCGCGAAGCTGGATCGCCAGGATGTACCAGCCCATCAGCTTCTGCCGGAGGCCGGCCGCTCGCATAGGCCGTCGGATGCCCGACCGAGAGCGCGACATAGCGTTCGACCCGTTCGGGATGGGCGATGGCGAAAGCCCATCCGATCACCGCGCCCCAATCGTGCGCGACGAGCCGGACCTTCTGACGCCGAGCGCGTCGAGGAGCGCGCGACGTCGGCGACGAGCGTCTCGATCCGGTAGCTTGCGACGCCGCCTGGCCGGGATCTGCGTCTCGCCATAGCCGCGCAGATCGGGAACGATGACGCGGAAACCCGGCGGCGACCAGCGCTGGGACCTGGTTGCGCCACAGCGTCGTGCAGAGTCGGGAAAGCCGTGCAGCAGCAGCACGTCCGGACCCGGAGCCGACGACCTCGACATACATTCGATGCCGTTGACGCCAGGATGCGTCCGGCCGGCGGCGCAGCCGCGGCGTCGCTGCGCGGCTTCTTTGACACGATGGTCATCGGGCGCCTCCTCAGGCGTAAGCTCGGGCCGGCGGCGCACGACGAGCCGCGCGAGCGCCATGAGGACGAGCCAGGTGACGACAATCGAGACGAGGGCCAGCGACGAGCGTCACCGGCTCGCCGCGCAGGAGCCGCACCCAGATCGGCAGCGGGCCCTGATAGGCGTCGTAGGCGGGCGCGATCCCGATGGCCGCGATCGCCGCGGCGAGCGCAAGGCGCGTCCCATCGGCGAGCGCGCCGCGCGTCCAGCGGGCGACGCCCAGGCCACGAGCGAGGAACGGGAGGCCGAAGCCGACGAGCACGCCCGACATGAGCAGGGTGATCACGATATAGAGGATGGCGGTTTGCATGGATGGTCTCTCCGGCTCAGTTCGCGGCGGCTTCGCCGTCGGGATAGAGGCAGATGAACGAGGCCTTGCCGCCTTCGATGCCGTAGGCCGGCAGGTTGGACGAGCTCGAGCAGATCCCGCCGTCCTTGGCGAAGACGAGGTCGCGCAGCCAGGTCACGCGGGTCGGCAATGGATAGCTGACGAAGGTCTTGGTCGACGGCGTGAAGCGGAAGATGCGGTCGGACATGTTGGAGGTGATCCATACGTCGCCGGTCTTCGGATGCGACGTTGAGCGCGTAGGGCGTCTCGTATTCGTTCGGCGCGAGCAGCGGCAGCTTGTAGGTCTCGAACGTCTCGGCGCGCGTGTCGAACTTCATCAGCCCGCCGTCGTCGAAAGCGGGAATCCAGAGATTGCCGTCCTTGTCGAAACGCGGCCGGCGCGGGCCCTTCATCGGCGTGTCGAATTCCTTGATCGCGAAGGTCTTCGGATCGATGCGGCCGATCTTGTTGACGTTGAGCTTGGCGTACCAGATCGAGCCGTCGACCGGGTTCACGTCGATGCCGTAGGGGAGGCGAGAGCGCGTCGCGGCCCTGGTCCGCCCACTTGGTGTGGGACAAGGCGAGATGCATGCCGCTCTGCGGGAAGAACGACGCGACCTTGACCACGTAGGGGAAGGCGAAGTCGGTCACGCCGCGCCAGAACCCGTCGTGCGGCAGCGGAATGACCGTCATCTGCTCCGTCTTCGGATCGAAGCCGCCCGACCTCGTTCGAGGCGGCGATGGTGAACCAGACGATTCCCTCCCCGTCGATCCGGACGGTGTGCGGATAGAGGTGCGTGCGGCCGACGTCGTAGAGCTTGAAGGCCTTCGTCGCCGGATCGTAACGAGGCGAGCGTCGAGGACAGGGCGTTGGTGATCCAGAACTTGCCGTCCTTCGCCTGGGCCATGCTGTGCGGCCCGTGCTTGCCGGTGAAGACGCCGATCGGCAGCCGGAAGCCGGAGAATACGCCGCCCTCGGGCAGGTCGATGTCGGGCTCCTTGTTCTCCTCGATCTTGCCGGTCTTGCGGTCGAGCTCCCAGATGACGTCGTGGCCTTCGTCGGAGCCGTAGAGGTGCCGTCCGCGCCGACGTCGGAATCGTGGACGAAGGTCAGCTCGTCGCCGACGACCCATTCCTTCACCTTGGCCTTGGCGAGCTCGTCGCTCCAGGGGTGCTTCTGGGTCGCCGCGACCGGCTTGCCGTCGAAGCCTTTGGTCAGCGTCTGCGGCGATGTCCTGCAGCCTCGCGGTTGGTGAGGATGGCGAGATAGCCCTCCATCCGCCGCACAGTCTCGTCCCATCCTTCCCGGCTGCGCGGGGCGCGGGTGAGCTCGTTGCCGACCTGATGACAATAGTTGCACTGGCTGACGAAGGCGGCCTGCGTGTGCGGGTTCGTCCAGGAGAGCGCGGTCAGATGCGCCGAGGCGGTCAGGCTGTTGGACAGGGCGGCCGGGTCGGTCTCCCTCGCCATGTCGTAGTCGAGCGTCTTGCGTCCCATCGGCGCGGAAGGTCGAGGTCCTTCGCCAGCAGTCCTTGAAATAGGGCGCGCGGGCGCGGACGCTGACCTTGCCGGCAGAAGTCGGTCGTGAGACTGTAGCGGCCGCTCGCGTCGGCGTAGACGGTGTCGCGGCGCGACTTCGCCTCGTCGAAGAGCGGTCACCATCGCGCCGGGGATGGGCTTGCCGCCGCTGGTCACCAGGCCGCTGATCGGTCGCCGGCCGCGGCGGCGCCGCATAAGGCGTAGCGCCGAGCGCCGCGGCCAGCGCGATCGTCGAAGGCCTCAATGCCAATGTCATTGGTCCTGTCCCTCGCACACGTCTCGCATTGCGGAAACGCCCGCGTCGGGCACCGCCGCTTGACGGGCGCCGCGGGTTTCTCGCAGCATGCCGGCGCGGACGCCGTTGATGTGGGCGCAGGACCGACGCGCCGGGGCGTTTCCTTGCTCGCCCAATCGGAAGCGAACCGGGAGGCCGCCAAGGACAGATGCCGCCAGAAAGCGGGACAGTTTTCGCCAGGGGTCCAAGGGCCCGGACACAGGGGAATCCTGCGGCCAGCCTCGGCGCGCGAGAAAGTCGTGCCACTGCAGGCGATGTCGCCGTTCATCGCGCTGACTTTCGAGCGCGGCTGGAGCGCGCGCGAGATCTTTCCCTTCATCGAGTTCAAGGGCGAACGGCCAGCGGAGCCGAGCCGTTACGTCAGCTATTGGGAGGCGCGGCAGGCGTTCCTGCGGGCTCGCCACAAGATCGGCGACGCCTTCGTGGTCGAATACGCCTTCCGCAAGTCGCTCGCCACACTCGGCCTCGTCGGCCTCGGCATGATGGTGCATGGCACGCTCGAGGCGGCGCTCCGTTTCGCCCTCGACTATCAGGCGCTGGCCGGCGCGGTGCTTCGCCTCGAATTGGAAACGCACGGCGAGGAGACGGCGATCGTCGCCCGTGACCTCTATCAGGACGAGGAGCTCAGGCAGTTCTGGCGCCTCGACCACCTCTTGACCGTCGCCAACGTGATTCAGGCAACTCCCCGGCGAGACGGCGAGCCCGATCCGGTTCGAGATCGAGGGGCGACTCGCGAACGAAACGCGCCTTGTGCTCGCCAAGCTGCTCGACGCCCGGATCGTCGACGAGGCCGACCGGTCGTGCATCGTCTACCGGGGCCGGGACCTTCAGGCGCCGCTGCGCTTCCCCGATTCCGCCGCCGCCCTGATGTGGCGCGACGCGGCCGAGCGCGAGCTCGCCGCAATCGGCGGGAAGGACGCGCAAAGCCTCATCCGACAGCTCGTCGACCGCGGCGGCAAGCTGACCGGGCGGCGCGAAGTATCTGACAAGCTAGGCATCAGTGAACGGTCGCTCGACCGGTTGCTCGCTCGCGAAGGCGTACGCTTCTCCGAGCTCGCCGGCCTGCAGCGGCTGGAGAAGGCGAAGGGCGCCCTCCGCGCCGGCGAGACGGTCGAACGGGCGGCGGAGCTCACCGGCTATTCCGACGCGCGCAGCTTCCGACGCGCCTTCCAAAAGGCGACCGGCGTGAGTCCGGTGGAGTTCAAGTCGAGGTGTTGAGGTCGGCGCCGTGGCCCCTTGCGCCGAGAACGACCGGTTCTGGCGCACTGCGCCCGTAGGGCCTACAATGCCTTCACCCCGCTAACCGCGCGTTCGCGGGCGCTCCTGAAGGTCCGCAGCGGGTCGAGACCGACTGGGCAAGTCACGTGCAGAACGATGACCGGCCCGAGTGGGTCAGGGATGGTTGAAATCGGCGCCGTGCGTGCCGCACTTCATGGTCATGACAGTTTGCATGACTTCATGCCCTGGCGGCGTCTTGCCAATTGTCGGCCGCCCGCGGCTCGACCCGCCGGGTCGTCATCGCGCGCCACGTCAGCCGACTTTCTCGGCGAGCCACATCTTGATCAGCGACTGGTAGGGCACGTCGCGCTTGTGCGCCGCGATCTTGATGTCTTCGAGCAGGCTCACCGGAAGCCTGAGCGAGATGGACGTCGTGCTCGGCTGAAGGTTGGGCAGGCGAACGCGTTGGGCGCGGCTCCAGTCGAGGTCCGCCGTGGAATCCTCCCGTTCCCAGAAGGCGCGCTCCTCGGCCTCGCTCTGGAAGTTCGGGACGGCTCTATTCGGTCTTTTCATAGGCGGTCCTTTCCTTCGCGCTCATGGCGCGCGCGGAGATCACGCGGATCAGGGTCGCTTCCCTGCGCAGCGTGAACGTGACGTGCAACAGCAGGCCCGATTCGGCGCGCCCGAGCGCGTGGAATCTCGGCTCGGACGCGCTGTGCCGTTCATCTTCGAGCACGAGCAGGGAGCGGTGGAAAAACGTCTGCTCCGCCTCGACCCGGCTCACCCCGTGCTTGTCGGCGCTCTTCCGCTCGTTGCCTGCGTCCCAATCGAAGCCGACGACGCGCGCCCGGTCGATCATGATGGAAGTATATGATGGTCATACACAGTCGGGTCAACTCCCGCGCCGCTGGTTTGCTATGACCGGCATCCGGCGAAATCACACTGGCAAAATAGGCCTTTTCCGTAGCTTCGCCGCGCGAGGACCGTCCGCTGCGGCCGCACTTTGAGGGGGACACCGACCAGTCCGTCCAGGATCGGCGAAGCCGGGCGCCCGGTCCCCTCTCGCGCGCGGCCTTACTCCGCCGTCTTGGCCGCGTCCCCGAGTTGCTGCATCAGGCGGTCGAGGGGAGCGGGAGAGATGCGGATCACGCCTGAGTACGGGTGGCTCAACTCCAGAATGAGAAAGACCGCACAACCGACTGCGATTGCGCCAAAAACGTGGGCGGTAATCGTGATGGCGTTCGGCGTCGCGACGAAGCCGTTGCCGAGAAACAGCAGGCAGGCCCAGAAGGCGACGACGACGAGCAGGTGCCCGGGGAAAGGATTGGCGAGCTGACGGGTCATCAGCATTTGCGTCTGGGCGAATGTCTTGGCGAGGTCCTTGGCGGCGACCGCCAGCTGCCTCTGCCTGTCGTTTGCGGGCTGGAGGCTGTCGAAATAGGTGTTCATCCAGTGCATCGTCGCCCGGGTCTCCTCGAACGGTGTGAGTTTGGGGCCCGTGCTCCGCGTCGCCGAAAAACCGCCTGCGGGATCGCCCGAGCGCTTCCCGCAAGCCGATCCGCCCACGCAGGGCTTCGGGCCCATACTGCTCGAGGAGGACGTCAAGTTCGATCACCACGGGGCCGAGTCCGTGCGCCTCGGACTGCTGCGTCGCATAGACCGTGAAGGCGGTGTAGACGAGCAGACCGAGGACGAGCGCCAGCAACAGGGTGATGAGCCCGACCATGCCCCCGACGGTGGCCTTGGAATCATTGAGCGCCTGCACCGGCGCGACGAACCGGAGCGCCATGCCGAGGAGGCTGGCGACAAAGGTCGCCAGCGCGACCATGATCGCCTGACGATATGAAGCCATGACCCTCCGCTCCCCTGGGTTGAACGCGACGAACCAGCCCTCGGCGCGCGCCCGTCGCCCTGAGCGACCATGTGGCCACAGTTGCAGTTGGAACTCAATTGGCAGAGCCGTCGGCGTCATGCCAGCTTCAATGCGCCGTGCGGCCGATGTCATGGGATGACCACCGCCGCTCCGATGATTTGGCGGCTTTCCAGATCGCGATGCGCCGACACGATGTCGTCGAGGGCGTAGGTGCGGGTCGGACCGACGTCCAGGATGCCCGCGCGGATGGCGTCGAACAGGTCCGCGGCGCTCGTCTCGAGCTCCTGTCGGCTCGCCGTGTAGACGTGCCGCCCGGGCCAGGTGACATGCAACGCCTTCGGCGCGAGGAGGAACGGATCGAACGAAGGCGGGCTACCCGACGCCTGGCCGAAGGCCGCCAGCACGCCGCGCGGTCGCAGCGCCTCCAGTGACTTCAGAAAGGTGTCGCGGCCGACGGAATCGAACACGGCGGCCACCCCCTCGCCGCCCGTGACATCGCGCACGCGGGCGACAAAGTCCTCCTTCCGGTAGTCGATGACCTCGAAGCAGCCGGCCTGCCGCGCGGCTGCGGCCTTGGCCTGGTTCGACGCCGTGCCGATGACGCGAATGCCGAGCGCTCGCGCCCATTGCGCGAACAGGAGCCCAACCCCGCCCGCCGCGGCATGGAAGAGAATCGTATCGTCGCGCCGCAGCGCAGTCACCTCCTTCAGCAACATGCGCGCGGTCACGCCACGCAGAAACGAAGCTGCGGCCTGCATATCGCTGACCCCATCGGGGATACGGATCAGACGATCCGCCGGGTAGACCCGCGCCGTGGCGTAGGCGCCCAGCGGGCCGTCGGCGTAGACCACGCGATCGCCAACTGAGAAGCTGCTGACATCGGAGCCTATGGCCTCGATGACGCCGGCCCCTTCATTGCCGAGCACCGCCGGGAGCGCCGGCGGCTGGAACGTGCCCCGGCGAAAGTATACCTCAACGAAGTTGAGCCCGATCGCCGTATGCCGGATCAACGCCTCCCCCGGCCCGGGCGCCGGCGTCTCGACCGCCTCAATGGTCAGAACCTCGGGAGGGCCGTACTCGTGAATGCGGACTGCGCGTTCCATGTCTCACGCTCCGAATATGAACCCACCGGACGAGGGCCGAGCCCCCGCCCGCCGAGATCGCTGCGCCGCACCGCCACAGCGCGGGCGCCTCTTGCTCCAGCGTCGCGCCGGCCGAGCGTCGCGGGGTTAGTCCGGTCGTTGAATCCACTCGAGCGGGCGCGGACGAAACCCGAGCTCGCGCCGGGCTTTCTCATTCGATGCGCCCCTGAGCTTCGTCGCGGAGTAGACCGCATCGGGGCCCGAGGCGCGAAGCGACTCTTCCTCGCTGACGCGAGGCGGCTCAGGCGCTCCTGCTCTCCGAGATCGCGGTCTTGACGACAGCTCTAGCCGCGGGCTCAAGAAGCGCAGATTACTCGGCTGGCAGCACCGGGGCGGCGCCCTTCTTCTTCAGCATGACGACGACGAACCTTGCCGGCTTCGTCGCGCTCGCGTTGCGTCCGACCGTGTGCACATCACCAGGGCCTTCGTAGAACGTCTGTCCCGGTATCAGAGTGCGCTCGCCGCCGCCTCTGACCTGCTCGACGATTGTCCCCTCGAGTACATAGACGAAGGCGTAAGCGTCGTGCCGATGGATGTGCTCGACCGCTCCGGGCGGATACTCGACCGTGAGCATCACCATCTCCTTTCCCGGCATGTCGGCGACATCCTGCTGCATGACGGGGGCCACGATTGGCTGCGGCGCGTTCTGCGCCAGAACGCTGCCGCACGGAAGGGCGACAAGCAGCGAATAGAGGAGGCGTTTCATTGAACCCGCCTTAGGTTAGCGGATGGGGGATTACGGCTTGCCAGTGCGGCGTAGCCATTCGTCGAGACCGATGCCGCCGAGGCGCGCTTCGCCCAACGGCACGAGCGAGCGCTCCTCCACCCGGCCGCCCCAGTATCGGGCCTCGGGGTCGCCCATGACCTCGCGCGGGTCGCCGACCGCCTTCAGATAGCGAGCGATGATTTCGTTGAACGGCGCTCGTTCCGGGCCGGCGATTTCGACGATGCCGTTTCGCGGCGCTGCGAGCGCCGCCTCGGCGACATTGGCGGCGACGTCGTCCGCCGCGATCGGCTGGAACGAGACGGGCGGAAGCCTGACTGTGTGTCCGTCGGTGGCGGAATCGGCAATGCCGCGCAGAAATTCCATGAACTGGGTGGAGCGGAGGATGGTATAGGCTACGCCGGAGTCCCTGATCAGATTCTCCTGCGCGACCTTGGCCCGGAAATAGCCGTTGTCGGTCCGGTCAATTCCCACAATCGATAGGGCGACATGGCTCAGTACGCCGGCCGCGGTCTCTGCGGGGAGTAGGTTGCGCTCGGAAGCCTGGAAGAATTCCAGTACTGCCTTGTCTTCAAATGACGGCGAGTTGGCGAGGTCGACCACCACTTGCGCGCCGGCCAGGGCCTCTTTGAGCCCCTCGCCGGTAAGGGTGTTGACGCCGCTTTGGGGTGAGGCGGCGACGACCTCGTGGCCGCCCTGGCGCAGGATGGCGACGGCCTTAGAGCCAATCAGGCCGGTGCCGCCGATGACGACAATCTTCATGAGCAAACCTCCCTTGTCGATTGCTGGCGACCCTTGACGGGTCGGGATTCGAGTGAGGAGAGCTGGATGGGCCTCAACGCGCCGACGGAGCGCAAGGCGACATTTGGCGTAGCGTCCTTGCTTGATACGCTATTGGTCAAAAACACCGATGACGACGAGTAGTCCTTTGGCCTCGGGTGAGCGTATCAGGCAAACCCGGCAGTAACGTGACTGGCGATGCGCCGGCGCGCACCGTAGACATCCTGATTGGCGCCTGACCGGAGAGCGTCGAAGCGCTGCCGCGCAACGCCGCCCGCTGTGTCTCGAATTGCGGGGCGGTCGGTCGATGGCCAAGCTGGTCGACCGGCTGAGCCGGATTGACGACGTGTTGGCCGTCAACGCAGGCGAAGTGGGGCTGATATCCGAGTGCGGCGAGCTCCGTCGGCGAGGATCGGACCGGACGGCGCCCGCGGCGCCCATTCGCGCGGACGGTCCAGCGCGGGCTCGCCCATGATCGGAACAGAGCTGCGAACGCCAAGCGGCGCCCGGATGCGACCGGCGACAGCTAGGGGGCAGCAGCCGCGACGAGCGGCGCCTTCAGGACGCCGATGAACCGCGACGCAGCGAAGGTCGGCGTCGGGGCTAGCTCGACATCAGCAGGGGCAGCTTGATCTGGTCGAGCAGATCATGCGTCGCTCGGCCCAGTAGTCGCTCCCACAACCTCACGTGGCCGAAGGCGCCGGCCACGAGCAGGTCGGCCCCGACCTCGTTCGCCTTGGCCTGCAAGGTGGCGGCGACGGCGCCGGGGTCGACGCCCTCGATCATCGCCAGTTCGGCCTCGACGCCATGAAGTCTCAGGTGTTCGAGCAGCCGTTCGATCCGCGGCGCGCCGGGGCGGGTCAGACATTCGCTGGGATTGACCGTGATCACCGTGACGCGTTCGGCGGCTTCAATCAGGGGCATCGCGTCATGAAGGGAGCGGGCGGAGGCGCGACTCGAGTTCCAGGCCACGACGATGTTCCGGCCCAGCGTCCCCGAAGGCTGGTTGGGCGGAATGGACAGAATCGGACCTCCAGCGGTGAACAACAGCTTTTCCGCCAGCGTGTAAGTGGTCGACTCCGCGTCGTCGGGCAGGGGGTGGCGGAGAATGCAGAGGTCGGCGCAGCGCGCTTCCTGCGGCAAAGTGACCGACACGGGGGCGTCAAGCCGCCTGAACTTCACCGGCAGGCCGGCCTTTTGGCCGTAGGCTTCGAGTTCGGCCCGGACGATGTCGACAGCCGCATTCATCGAGAACACAATCTCGCGATCGAGCCGCGCGATATCTTGCGCCGACGCCAGACCGATCTCGGCAGCCTTGTGCTTCGCGAGCTGGGCGCGACTCCAGTGAGGGGAGTAGGCCGCCGTCAGGCAGCAGGTGTGCCGCGACGCGAGATCGCAGGCGAGGGCGATTTGCGCGCGCCAGTCTTGCGAATCGTCGACAAAAACCAGCACGTCTCGAAGTCCCACAGGCGTCTCCGGAAGTCGTAGGCAGGCGGGCGGGAAGCCCGAGATCGGCTGAAGCGCTGTGCCTCACTCCGCACGTCCGTTTTGTGACCGCAGATTGGAACAAATGCAAGCCGCTGGCGGGAAACTCGCGAGAGGCGCCGCGGCGGCGTCGACGCCATCTCTCTCCGGCATCCTTTGCCGCCGAATGGACACGGTTTTCCGCATTGCACGTCGTTGCTATGCAGTTTTGTTCGTGTATATCGACAATCTTCGCAACTCGAACTTCCGCCTGTGGCGCCCGGCCGGCCTTTAAGCCAGCCTTAAGCAAGCCCTGCGCCCAGGGTAGCGGCCGTCGGGGCCCCGCATGCGCATTCTTCTCATCGAGGACGATCACCTTCTCTGCGACGGCGTCTGTGTCGGGCTCGGCCTGCACGGGGCGACGGTGGACGTCGTCTTCACCCTCGCCGACGCCCACTGCGCCCTGTCGAACAATGCATTCGACGCGATCGTGCTCGACGTGATGCTGCCGGACGGCTCGGGGATCGACTGGCTCCGTTCTGTGCGCGCCTCGGGCGACCTCACCCCGACGCTGGTCCTGACAGCGCTCGATGCGACGCGCGATCGAGTTGCCGGGCTCGACGCCGGGGCTGACGACTATCTCGGCAAGCCTTTCGATCTCGACGAGCTCGCCGCTCGCATCCGCGCGATCGTCCGGCGGCGAGCGGGCCGCGCCGAGGGCCACGTCGTCTTCGGCGACATCGTGCTCGATCCGGCCCGATTGACGGTCGCCAGCGCGGGTTCGCCCGTTCCCGTGTCCAGGCGAGAGTTCGCCATCCTCGCTGCGCTGATGGAGCGGCCGGGCGTGGTCTGGTCGAAGCGCGAACTCGAGGCGAGGCTCTACGGCTGGCAGGAGGGCGTCGAAAGCAACGCGATGGAAGTCTATATCCACAATCTGCGATCGAAGCTCGGACGGGACACGATCGAAACCGTGCGCGGCCTGGGCTACCGCCTGAGGGCGGCGAAGTGAGAACGTTGCGCGGCAGACTGTTCGTGATCCTGACGGCGGCGACCGGGTTTGTCTGGCTGTGCGCCGCCGCCTGGACCTACGCCGTCAGCGAGCGGGAGGTCGAGCGCGTGCTCGACGCGCGGCTGCAGGAGGCCGCGCACATGGTCGACGCCGTGTTTCCGCGCCCCGAAGACCTGCAGAGCGACGCGGGGAAACGGTTGCAGGAGCGGGCGCCTGCGGCTTTCCAGCAGCAGCTCCCCTGTCAGATCTGGTCCTTTGACGGACGCCTGATCGGCCAGTCGCACAGCGCTCCGGCCGAGCGGCTCGCCGATCGCGGCAGCGGCTTCGCCGAGCGCGTGGTCGACGGCGAGCCCTGGCGGATATTCTCGATCGAGGACCCGGAAAAGGGTCTCCAGATCACGGTCGGCGACCGGATCGGACGGAGGGACGCGCTGGTCGCTCATCTGATCTTCGGCCTGCTCGGCCCGATGATCCTGATCCTTCCGTTGCTCGCCGCCCTGATCTGGCTGAGCCTCGTCCGGGGTCTCGGCCCGCTCGCCGCGCTCGCCGCGCACATCAGCGTGCGCGCCGCGGACGACGTCACGCCGGTCGAAGCCGGGTTCGCGCCGCGTGAGGTCCTTCCCCTGATCGCCGCCCTGAATTCGCTGCTCGTCAGGGTGGAGGCCGCCCGCCGTCACGAACGCGACCTCACCGCCTTCGCCGCTCACGAACTGCGCACGCCGCTGGCGGGATTGAGAGCCCAGGCGCAGATCGCCATGGGGGCGGGCGACCCGAAAGTGCGGCAGCACGCCCTGGCGCAGATCATTTTCGCCGTCGATCGGACGAGCCGGCTCATCCGTCAACTGCTTGCAATGGCGAAGCTCGAGGCGACGCCGGACTGCGGCCCCCTGGAGGCGGTCGCTCTCGGAGAGCTTCTGCGCGACGCCATCCGGGATGTGGCGAGCCCGCGCCCGAACGTCTCGACGGAGATCGATCCGTCGGTGGAGGCCGCCGAGGCGCTGGTCGACCGCGAGGCGTTGACGCTCGCCCTGCGCAATCTGCACGAGAACGCCGTCCTGCATATGGCGGAAGGCGGCGTCGTCAGGTGGTCGGCGCGGCGTGAAGCCGGCGGAACGCTGCGCCTCGTCGTCGAGGACGAAGGACCGGGGATTCCCGACGACGAAATTCGGAGCGTGACGCGCCGCTTCTTCCGCGGCCGGCACAAGAGTTCGATCGGCAGCGGACTCGGGCTGGCGATCGTCGAGCGCGCGCTCGAGCGCTGCGGCGCCTCGCTCACGCTCGCAAACCGGACGGACCGCCGCGGACTGCGCGTCGAGGTCGAAATGCGCGCGACGCCGGCCCGTGCGCAGCCGGCGGCGGCGCCTACGCCCCGGTCCGCGGCTCGGACCCATTAAGGCTGGCTTAAGCTGAGCGGTCGAAGCGCCGCGGACCGACAGCCGTCGGCCACTCTCGAGAGGAATGATGAGAATGCTTTTGACGCGCAGACGCTTGATGGCGTCGGTTGGTGTTGCAGCGGCGGGCGCCGGCCTATCGAGCGCCGCGCTCGACGGCGCGGCCGGCGAGACGCCGGCGAGGCCCGAGGGCAAGACGGCGACGCTGCTGCATTTCACCGACTCCCACGCCCAGCTCGAAACCCATCCGGACTACCTGCCGGGGGCGAACCAGGAGATCCAGAGGATGGGCGGTTTCGCCCGCCTGAAGACGGCGATCGAGCGGGAGCGGGCGCGATGCGTGGGCCCCTGCCTGTTGCTCGACGGCGGCGACGACTTCCAGGGCTCCGCCCCCGCGGCCTGGTCGCGCGGCGAGGCGGTCCTCGAGCCGCTCAAGGCCTTCGGCCTCGACGTCTTCACGCCGGGCAACTGGGAGCCCGTCTACGGTCCGGAGATCTTCAAGCGGACGATGGCGCAGCTTGGCTGCCCGGTCGTCTGCTACAATTTTCATGACGCCGCCAGCGGGCGGCGGCTGTTTCCCGCGTCCGTGACGCTCGACCGGCAGGGCGTCAAGACGGTCGTCGTCGGCGTCACCGATATCGGCGCCAGCGCCCGCCAGCCTCCGGCCGAGTTTCACGGCATGGACACCTCGCGGATGGAGGGCCTGCGCGACTATGTCCGAGAGGTCAGGGCGCGCGAGAACCCCGATCTGGTCGTCGCGCTGACCCATACCGGCCTGACGATCGCGCGCCAGCTCGCGCGCGACGTGCCCGAGTTCGACGTCGTCCTGTCCGGCCACACGCACGAACGAACGGCCGCGCCGATCCTCGAGGGCGACGTGATCGTGGTCGAGCCGGGATCCTTCGGGTCGTTCCTGGGCCGCCTCGACCTCGTGCTGAAGCCCGGCGGTGGAGTGGCCAGCCATACCTACCGGCTCATCCCGGTGCTGGCGAGCGTCTATCCCGAGGATCCGGCGATGAAGGCGCTGATCGACGCCTCGCTCTCTCCCTACCGCGACCGGATGGCGGGCGGCCTCGGCCGCACGGACACGGTTCTCATGCGCTACGACCTGTTCGAGACCAGCGCCGACGACTTCATCGCCGACGCCGTTCGCGACGCCGCGGGGACGGACATCGGGTTCACCAACGGCTTTCGTTTCGGCGCGCCCGTTCCCGCCGGGCCCGTCACCGAGGCCGACCTCTGGAACCTGTTGCCGATGGACACGCGGATGAAGAGCGGATGGATGACCGGGAGCGAGCTCAGGGCCTACCTCGAGAAGGAGCTCGAGACCGTTTATTCGAAGGATCCCTACAAGCTCAACGGAGGGTGGGGCGTTCGCGCCTCGGGCATGGCGTTCGCCTTCAGGGCGCTGCGGCGAGGCGGGCAAGCGGATCGTCTGGATCAAGGTCAACGGCAAGGAGATCGAGCCGGACGGCCGCTATTCGGTGGCCGGCTGCGAGCGCGAGGGCGAACCGGTCGACGTGATTTGCCGCCATGCCGGCACGCACGACGCAACCATCATCGGGCCCAGCATTCATGCCGTGCTCGCCGGCTATCTGAAGTCCCGCTCCGCCATCGCTCCGCGCCGGGACGGACGGGAAAGCGCGGTCGATCTGCCTGAGTTCGTGTTCAGCCAGGACGCGGTTCTCGCCGGCGGCGAGATCAGCAAGGCGACGACGACGCCGTTCGGCATGCCGCCAAGCTGAAAAGGCGCGCCGAGGCCAATCGCGTCATGTCCGCCGGGGCGGGCAGGCCCGGAGCGCGAGCCCGTCGTCGCAACGGCGGGACCGACGGAGGGTCGGGCGAAAAGGCGGGCGCGCGGAAGGGGAAGGCGGCCGGGATCGTCGAGGCAAGCATTCCGGCAAGGCGCGGACCAAGGAGGCTTCCGACGCTCCCGCAGCCAAAGGCGAGCCGGGACTGATATCCGAGTGCCTCGGCGAGCCCCGTCGGCGAGGATTGGATCGGACGGCGCCCGTGGCGTCGGATTCATGCGTCGCCGGCGGCGGCCTCGGCGTCGATGTCGGTCGCCTGCGGGCCGCGTGGTCGGACCGGCATGGGCTCGCCCGTGACCAGATAGACGACCGTTTCGGCGATATTGGTGGCGTGATCGCCGATCCGCTCGATGTTCTTGGAGCAGAACAGCAGATGAGCGCAGAACGAGATGTTGCGCGGATCCTCCATCATGTGGGTCAGGAGATCGCGAAACACCGATTCCTCGAGCAGATCGAGGTCGACGTCGCGCCGCCAGACCGCGCGCGCCCGCTCCACATCGCGCTGGGCGTAGGCGTCGAGCACATCCTTCATCAGTTCGGTCGCGACCTCGTTCATGTGCCGGAGCCCGACGATCGCCCGAGGAAGCCGGGACTCCGCGCCGAGCTTGATCGTGCGCTTGGCGATGTTCTTGGCGAGGTCGCCGACCCGCTCCAGATCGCCGGCGACGCGGATGGCGCCGATCAACTCGCGCAGATCGACGGAGACGGGCTGACGGCGAGCGATGGTCAAGACCGCGAGATTCTCGAGTTCGCGCTGCTGAGCGTCCAGGCGGCTGTCGGTCGCGACGACCTTGCGCGCAAGCGCCGTGTCGCCGGCCGTCAGCGCATCGACGGCGTCGATCACCATTTTCTCGGCGACGCCGCCCATTTCGGCGATCAGGCGCTCGATCGCGTCGAGCTCGCGGTCGTAGGCTTTGACGGTGTGGTCGTGCACGGACAATTCTCCCGGACTGTCTCAACCGAAATCGTTTAGGTTGCTATCGACGAGGCCACCAGCGGCGCGTATGCATGGGAGTTCCAGTCGACCGGAGGAGAACTCAAGCATGGCGCCGCCGAATTCCATTGAGTTGGCAGCTAAGATCGTCGCTTCGTTTACCGCGTACAATCCTCTTCCGAGGACCGAACTGCCTGCGCTCATTCACGCTCTGCACTCAACCGTTGAGGCGCTGGTCGAGGGGCTGGACAACGCGCCGCCTCCAGTCGAGGCGAAAGCGCCCGCGGTGCCGATCCGCAAATCGATTACTCCGGACTATCTGATCTGTTTGGAGGACGGAAAGCAATTGAAGTCTTTGCGCCGGCACCTGGGTGTGCTTGGCCTGTCGCCGGATCAGTATCGCGAGAAATGGAAGTTGCCGTCCGACTATCCCATGGTCGCGCCCAACTACGCGGCGCAGCGATCGGAGTTGGCGAAGAAGAGCGGTCTCGGACACCTTCGGGCCAATGCGAAAGTTCAGAAGGCTTCGGGCCGGTCGAAAGGGGCCAAAGCTTAGCGCTTCCAAACAAATCGCGGCGACGAGCGGTTCGATCCGTCCGCCGTCGAAGATTTGCGCCGGCGCGAACCGGGGTCTCGAGCGGCGCCCGCGGGCGTATGGCCAGCCGGCGGGAACGTCGGCAAGAATCCGCCTGTCGTTGCAGAGCGGTCGAGAGGACAGGGCGGCCCAGACGGGCGGATGCGTCGCGCGGACATTGGCGATCGGTAATCTCCGCATCGCAAAACCGGCGGGTTGGCGCGCGATTCCGGCCAGCGACGCGAGCGGCGGCCATTCGGCTGGCCCTCGCCGCCGCCGAAGCCCGGAGACCCCCATGAAGTTGCTCAGCGCCATGACCGTCATCGCCCTCGCCGCCGCCGGCCCGGCTCTCGCCGAAGGCCAATGCACGAACGCCCCGAAGTCGAAGTGGCAGCCGAAGGCCGCGCTCGAATCGCAACTTCAGGCCGACGGCTTCAAGGTGCGCCAGATCAAGGTCGAGGGCGGCTGCTACGAGGTCTACGCCACCGACAAGGCGGGCAAGCGCGCCAACATGGCCTATAACGCCGAGACGCTGCAGAAGGTCGACAATCCCGAAGCGGGCGAGAAGTGAGCGACGGTCGGTCCCGGTGATCCGCGTTTGGGATCCGTTCGTCCGCGCCGCCCACTGGCTGCTCGCCGCGAGTTTCGCGGCGGCCTGGCTGAGCTCGGAGAGCGCGGAGGGTCTGCATGACGCGGCGGGCTACGCCGCCGGCGCGCTGGTGGCCCTGCGTGTCGTCTGGGGCTTCCTCGGTCCGGGTTATGCCCGCTTCGCCCAGTTCGTGCGGTCGCCGGAGACGGTGATCGGCTACCTTCGGGCGATCAGGAACGGCTGCGAGCGCCGGTACATCGGCCACAACCCGGCGGGCGGGGCGATGATCGTCGTCCTGCTCGCCGCGATGGCGGCGGCGACGGTCAGCGGCTGGCTGTTGACGACCGACGCGTTCTGGGGCTCGGCGGCGCTGCAGCATGTCCATTCGGCGCTCGCGCACGGCGTGCTCGCGCTGGTGGGCCTCCATCTCGCCGGCGTGCTCCTCGCGAGCCTGCGCCATCGCGAGAATCTGGTGCGCGCCATGGTCGTCGGCGCCAAGCGCGCCGCCGGCCCGACCGATGTGGCCTGACAGCAAGGGGAAGGGTTCATGACGACCATGCAAGAGATCGGCGCGCCGTTCTTCTTCGCCACCGACCAGGCGCCAACTGCCGCCGCGATCGACGACGACATCTATCTCACCGTAACGACGGCGGTCCCCGACCGTCCCGGCGAAGTCGAGTCGATCGACATCATCCTGTCGGTCGAATTCGCCAAGGCCGCGATCGCGCAGCTCTCCACCGCCGTGATCGCGGCGCGTCGCGACGAGGCCACTGATCCCGTCACTCCTCGCCGGGCGCCGTCGCAACCGTGACTCGCAATCCCGGATGATTGTCCGAGGCCCAGCAGGCGAGCCCGTGCAGGTCGGCGATGGCGGCCACGAGCGCGAGGCCGAGGCCGTTTCCGGGCGCGCGCGCCGGGTCGCCCGCCCGGTGGAAGCGCTGAAAGATCGCAATCATTTCGCCGGCCGCTACGCCCGGCCCGTCATCGGCGACCGTTAAGGCGAGCCCCGCTGGGGTCCGCTCGCCCGCGACCTCGATCCGGACTCCGGGCGGGGTGTGGCGCAGCGCGTTGTCGATCAGGTTGGCGATCATCTGCACCAGGAGTTCCCTGTCGCCGGAGATGGGCAGCGACGCGTCGAGGCGCTGAACGAGGGTCTTGCTTTCGTCTTCGGCGGCCGGCGCGAAGGTCTCCGCGACCTCGCGCGCCACCTCTGCGAGATCGAGCGGGCGGAAAGCCGCGCGTCGCGCGCCGGCCTCGACCTGGCCGATGCGGAGCAGGGCGTTGAAAGTCTCGAGCACTCCCTCGACATCGCCGATCGCCGCGTCGATCGAAGCCCGCGCTGCGTCGGACGACGGGTCGTTCCGCGCGCCTTCGAGACGACGCAGCACGCCCGCCAATGGCTTGCGCAGGTCGTGGGCGATGTCGGCGCTGACCTGCTTGTTCGCCAGCAACAGCCTTTCGATGCGGTCAAACAGCCGGTTGAAGGTTCGCGCCAGCGCCGTCAGGTCATCGTCGATTCGGCTCAGCGGAATGCGTCGGCTCCAGTCGCCCTCCATGAGGCGACGCGCGGTCAGCCGCATCGTATCGATGCGGCCCAGGAACTGCGCGCTGAGCCACAGTCCTCCGATCGTCCCCAGGGCGAGCGTGGCGGCAACCGCCCAGACGAAGGCGATCAGCACGCCGGTCAGGATGGCGTCCGACCGACGGCGCTCGTCGCCGACGAGGAGGGACGACCCGTCGGCGAGCGGCGTGATGAGCGAACGGACGATCTCCGGTTTGGGTTCCGGCGGCTCTTCGCCATCGGCTTCCTGCGCTTCGATCCATCGATCCGCGGGGCGCCGGAACGAGGCAAGCGCAAATCTCCAGCGATCGGTTTGCCGTCCGGGCCCACGAACCCATAGGCGAAGCCTGCGAAGCTCGATCCTCGCGCGTCGATGATTTCGGCGAGCCTGTCGCGCCCGCCATCGGCGAAGGCGCTCTTCAGCGCATCCGACTCCTCGGCGATTCGTTCGTCGAAATCGGTCAGGATCTCATGCCGGACCGAGAGATAGACGAATGCGCCGAGCGCCAGCGCCGAGGCGGTGAACAACGCCAGATACAGAGCCGCCAGACGGAAACTGGCGGTGCTAAGCAGCCGGATTCGGGTCACGCAACATGTATCCTGCGCCACGCACGGTCTGGATCAGCGAGGGACCGGCGCGGTCGATCTTGCCGCGCAGCCGGCTGATGTGGGTCTCGACGATGTTGGTCTTCGGATCGAAGTGGTAATCCCAGACGTGTTCGAGCAGCATTTTCCGGGTGACGAGCCGACCCTCGGCGCGCATCAGGAATTCGAGCAGGCGGAACTCGCGCGGCTGAAGCTCGATCGCCGCTCCGCCGCGCCGCACCGTGCGAGCGACGAGGTCCATTTCGAGGTCGCCCCTCGTCAGCAGGATCGGGGAGGCGCCGAGGCTCGGACGCCGAGCAAGCGCCGTCAGCCGCGCCATCAGTTCTTCGAAGGCAAAAGGCTTGACGAGATAGTCGTCCCCGCCCGCCTCGAACCCATCGACCCGATCGTCGATGCCGGAGAGGTTGGTCAGGAACAGCACCGGCGTCGACAAGCCGTCGCCGCGCATCAGCGCGACGACGCCGAGCCCGTCCAGTTCCGGCAGCATGCGATCGAGCACGACGACGTCGAAGCGATCGGCGCGCGCGCGCTGATAGCCTTCGCGGCCGTCCCGCGCGAGAGTCGGCTCGTGTCCCCGGGCGCGAAGACCCGCCACGATGAACTCGGCGGTTCCGTCGTCGTCCTCGACCACCAGAATCTTCATGCCGCCGAATTAGCAGAGTGACGCGGCCAATCAATGCGCCGCCGCGAAGGCGCTCACAAATATCCTTCGCGGGCGCCGTTTCACGTCATGGCCGCTTGGGCGGGGATGATGCTTTTGGCATACGACAATCGCTTTTGGCCGCTAGCCTTTCGCAAGCGCGCGACCGGCGTTTCCGGCGACCGCGCCGCGCGCCGCGATCAATCTTGCGACCGCCGATTTCGGTCGTCACGACCTCCTACCCTCCGGCGTCGATCCATGACGCCGGCATAGGCCGCACGCGTTGGACATTGGCCCCTAGACCGCCTTGCCCACCAGCGCGCCGATTCCAGCGGTGACGGCCATCGCCATCGCGCCCCAGAACCCGACCCGCAGCGCCGGCCGGACGACGCCGGCCCCGCCGAGCCAGGCGCCGAGCGCGCCGAGCGCGACGAGAAAGATC
Source organism: uncultured Alphaproteobacteria bacterium (assembly GCA_963816065.1). Taxonomy (GTDB): domain Bacteria; phylum Pseudomonadota; class Alphaproteobacteria; order Rhizobiales; family Beijerinckiaceae; genus Roseiarcus. The sequence continues at coordinate 439,206 of CAWFJG010000030.1, forward strand.
AGGGCGGTCACGGAGACGGCCGCGATCGTCGTCCCGGCCGGCGAGAGGAAGGCCGCCAGCGTCGGCAGGGCGGCGCCGACGGAGAAGGCCGCGCCCGAGGCGAAGGCGGCGAGGACGGGGTTCGCGGCGGCCTCGTCGGTCAGGCCCAGTTCGTCGCGCGCATGGGCGGCGAGCGGGTCCCGGGCGGTCAACTGCTCCGCGACCTTCCGCGCCAGCGCCGGGTCGAGGCCGCGCTCCTCGTAAATGCGGCTCAGTTCGTCGAGTTCCTCGTGCGGGTCTTCCTTGAGCGCGCGCTGCTCGCGATCGAGGTCAGCGGTTTCGAGGTCCGCCTGCGAGCTGACGGAGACGAATTCGCCGGCCGCCATCGACATGGCGCCGGCCGCCCATCCGGCGACGGCTGCGGTCAGGATCTCGCTCCGTCCCGCGGACGCGGCGGCGACGCCGACAATCAGGCTCGCCGTCGAAATCAGGCCGTCATTGGCCCCGAGCACGGCCGCGCGCAGCCAGCCTGTCCGGTGAATGAAGTGGTGTTCCTCGTGCGGCATGAACTCATCTCTCGTGGACGGGCGGCGCTTTCGCTTAGGATAGCGCAGTGACGTCTTGCTGACGTCGAGCTCAGCGCAACGGCGACGGCGGCCGGGCGGCGGCCTCGTGTGAGCCGGCGAGCAACCCGGCGAGAATGCCGGCAAAGTCGCCTCCGCGCGCGTTCGCCACCTTCGCATGGCAACTCATGCAACTGGACGGCGCATCCTGCAAATAGGTTTCCATCGTCGTATTGACGAGGTTCTCCTTGCCTTCCGTCGCTGCGTCGGGGGACTGGTAGTTCTCGCGCGGCGTGTTGGGCTCGGCCGCGAGACCGGGAAAGTAGCGGCCGTCGTTGTCCGGCCCGGCCGGCACGGGGAGGGTCGGCCACTGGCTGGCGACGAGCATGTAATGCTCCCAGACCGTGCCCTTGACGCCCGGGAGCGCCCAATACGCCCGGTTCATCGCCATCGTTGACGCATGGATGGGATGCTTCCGGGTCACCTGCATCGGCTCGGGATCGAGCCTGGGAGGATGGACGAGGCTGATCGGTTCGGCCTCGGCCGAGCCGAGCGGCGGCAGCCGCCGATCGGGTTGCGTTTCGTCGAAATAGGAATAGGGCGCCCCGGCGTCCTTCGCGTCCGGCTCGCGCGCCGCGCCCTCGCCCGCGGGCGGGACGTTGTCGACATGCTCGAACGTGCTCCACAGCCATTGCGGCCGGTAGCGCGTCTTGACCATGATGTGCATGCCGACCAGGGCGATGTCGGTCTTCGAACAGACGATTTTGCCGGCGGCGAGACTTTTTGCGACGTCGACGACATTGGCGTCCGGAACGACGTAGTACCGCGCGCGCACCGCGGCCGTGTCGGCGCCGGTCAAGATACGCCACGCGGCCTTGACCGCGATCGAGCCGATCGGCAGGTCCGCAGGGTGGTCGACGTCGGGCAGGTTGCGGCCCTCGGCCCAACCGTTGGTCGCGATCGCCTCGTACTCGGCCCGATTGAGCCGGATCTCGTAGCGCGTGTAGGTGTGGTTCTGCGCGACCAGTGGGTTGAGGAACTCGCCGGCTGCAAATCCGGGCTGATTGAACTCGGCGTAGGGGTCGAAGGACGCGAGCGTCTTCGTCCTGTTGTCGAATCGGTCGCCACACGGGTTGCGGCCGGCAAAGCTCGCGTAGGCCGAAGGGGCGATCGAACGCCCGTCCGGCCCGATCTGAAAGAGCTCATAGGTCGACTTGAACGTCTCCCAGACGCGCGGGCCCGGATCGCCGAGCGTTCTGCCGCGATCGGGTTCGCCGCGTCCATCGGCTCCGGAGCGCGCCGGCCAGTTGAGCGCCAGGAAGGCGCGCCAGGCGAAATTGTCGAAGGTCGGGTAGGGGTCGAGCCGCGTCGATGGCGCGTCCTCGATGCGGTCGGGCGACAGGATCGGGGTGACATCATCGGCCGCCGCAACGCTGCAAGCACACCCGGCGAGAACGAACGCCCATGCGATGCGCCCGCTGGGCCGCCATCGCAACCGCCTTGGTCTGTTGCCTGCCTGCTCGCGCGGCATTGGATTCGGCGCTTCCTCTGATCGGGCGGCGTCTCCGCTCGCTCGCTTATCTTACGCCTTGGTAGATGGTGCACCAGCCCTGACGGCTGACCGGGCCGACCACTGTCTGGCATTGGTCAGGAGGAAGGAAGGGCGCACAAATCTCGCAGCGTTCGACGCCGTGGGGAAAGTCCTGGTATTCGACGTCCGCCTTCGACCGCTTGCCTTTCGCGAGCGCGCGACGGGCCCTCGCGGCGACCGCGACGCCGGCCGTCGCGCCAGCGGCGGCGCACAAGAGGCCCCGCCGCGACATTTCCGAATGGAGACTTGTTTTCACGATCTGCGGATGTCCTCCGATGGCGCCCGGCGCCGAGGCCGCCCGCGCGCAAGCGACAAACCGGCAGGCCCTTAGCGGCGAATGACGGGCCCTCGGATTTCGCCGCCCGGATATTGTTTCGAGTGCAGATTGAAGTACCAGCGGCCGTCCTTGAGGTCCTTGGCCTGGGCGTTGTCGATCTTTGCGACGCCATGGAACGGACTCGCGAGATTGCCAGGTGTGGCGACCTGGATCGGTGCGTTCTCTTCGGGCGTAAGGCCGAGATACGACACCGGGCCGTGGAAGTGGGCTCCGATCGGTGCTGTCGTGAGGCCGGAGTAAGTCACCGTCCACTCGAGGGTATTCGTGTCCGTGTCGAACGTCCCCTCCATCACACCACGCGCGGGACTGGGGTTTGGGGGCACCTCGCCGCCCCCCGTCAAAAACGCCTGAATCGGAATCTTCAGCGCGAAGGCCGGTGCGCCGGATTGGACGACGCTGGCGCAAGCCAACGCCATGAGACTCAGGAACCTTACCCGCGTCGCTGAGAATGAGACGCCTCGTTTGCTCGTCGCCGCAGTCATGATCCCTCCCGAAACGATTTGCTCGGCCGAAACGCGCCGGCTTTGCAGCGCGTCGCAATGGTGTTGGATCGCGTTGAGCCGGATCGGGCTCACCGCTCAGAACGCCACCAGCGCGTAAGCGAACACGGAATTGTTGCCGGACGCGTTGTGCGTGCCGCCGAGGAATGAACCGTCGAAATTGTTCGTGCCGCCGTAGATATGGAGATACGTCGTGAACTGAAGACCGAGGCGCGCGTTCCATGTCTTGTAGTCGGCCGGTCCAGGGGCGCCATGCGCGAACGGAACATAGGAGAGATCGACGATCAGGCCGCTGCCGTTCGGGCTGCTGAAATAGCTGTTGTTGAGAGCGCCTATGTTGATGGGCGTGCAATTGACGTTATTGCCCGACCCGTAAAGATTGCAGTCACCGGAGCCGGCGACGTTGAAGTAGCCGAAACCGAGGCTGTAGGTGTGATCCCAAACAAAGCTGGCGTTGGCTTTGAAGCTGTTGAGCGTATTGCTGAGATTCGACGCTCCGCCGAGCCCATAGGTGGCGTTCAGTGTCTGCCATTCCATGATGTCAGTGACCTTGACCGTCACGCTGTACTGGTCGCCATCATACTGGTACTGGCTGTCGAAGCCGACGTCGAGAAAGTTGTCGGTGCCGAATCCGTATTGTCGACCCGGCGTGACCTGGCCGTACATGCCGAACGTGCCGACCATCAGGTAGTGGTCGCCCCAATGCGGCTCCAGCGCCAGCCGCCAGTAGGGGGCGACGTTGCTCAGCGCGTCGGTCGTGCTGTTGCCGGTGTTGAACGCCTGCAACACCGGCACCGGAAGGCCCTTGTACGCCGTCACGTCCGCATAGAGCATGTCGTTCCAGAAGCCGTAGAGACCGGCGCCGCCTACGATCTGACCGTAACCGTCTTCCACGTGCGTGAGTGGCGGCCCGAAGGCCGGCGCGATGGTCGAGGAGAACTGCGGCCACCCCCAGGAGGGCGTGGTGTTCCACGGGTCTTCGACCGTCGGGGTATTGTTGGCGTCGATGCCCCAGATCATGTCCTGGCCGAACAGCTTCAGCGTGTCGGCGTAACGGACGTCGGACGCATCGAGAAATGCGGTTCCGCCCACCGGATCGCCGGTCACCTGAATGAACGAGCCGACGTTGCCGATAAGCTTGCCGGCAATGAAGCCGGAGACCTGCTGGGACACGAGATTGTCGTTGGTGTGGAGGCCGGGGGCGGGCGGGGCGTCCTGCGCCGCGTTCGTGTGGGTGAAGCCCGCGATATACATCGCGGAAAGCGGCGGGCCTTGCCAGTCGCCGCCCTGCAGCGTGTATCCGCCGATCTTGAAACGGCGCCCGAACGGCGTCAGTTCGGGGACGATGGTGTGACAGGCCGCGCAGGGCTGGCCGGTCTGGCGCGCGTAACTCGGCAACGCCTCGGCGGGCCCTGAACTCAGCGCGAGCGCACCGGCCGCGGCAAGGAACCCGAAGGCTCCGGCGGCGAAGTCAACAAGGCGTGGGGTATGAAAGGCCCTCGCGCCTGTCAGGATCGTCGCCGCCGCCATCGCCCACTCCTTCGTTTTTTCCGTTCGGTCACGATCGGTGTCAACAAAAATGCCCAACTCACGCCACAGGATTGCCTTTTTCAGGCAGGCGTCGCAAATGAAATTATGCCGGTCCAGATAAATTTAATTTAGTATCTGGACCCGGCGGGGAAAGCTCAGCCGGCCTTCTTGACCCAGAGTGCGCACCACCTGCTCGGGGAGATCGTCCCGTCGACGGTCTTGCAGGCATTGGGCGCGACGAACAGGTTGCAGCCGCTGCATTGTTTGCCGTCCTTCGGCGATTGCTGATAGCGCACCGCGGTCTGCGCCATCTTGGCCGCCTTGGCGCCCGTCGCGCCGAGCGCGATCAAGGGCAGGGCGCCCGCGGCGCCGACGAGAACGGTGCGGCGGCTGACCTGCGTCTGTTTTCCGTATTCCCTCATATACTCTTCCTCCGTTGGACCGCGCGGAACTCACAGGAGTTCAGTTAGGGCGCCGTTCGACTTCAACGCTGCCATCAATACACCGAGGTGTGCAATCCGCGAGAACCGCGGCCAAATGGCGCAACGGCTCGTCAACTCGGCTTGCGGCGCCCGCCATCAGTGAGAGCGAGCGCCGGGACCGAATGGGGCGATCGGGGCGGCGAAAAAGCGTCGCCAACTATAACGATTGGTAATGTTCGCGAATGCAGCCGGCTTCGCGAAACGGAGTTTGCTCTTGATTTTCAGATGAATACGCGACTGCGGGCGCGCATGCGACCTGCCGTCGCAATTGCGCATTGGGCCTCAGCCACGATTGCCGCCCTGACCCGCTGGGTCACACGCGATCCAACGCCACGGAGCGTTGTCGCGCTCGATCCCCTGATTTGCACGCACCTGGTTTCAACGACGCAGTCGAACTGCTGCGTCGCGGGGCTGCCCGAGTTTGTGGAGTGACGTCGCGGCGATCTCGATCAAACGGGCTTCGGCAGCCAGATCCTGCAGCTGCATCCGGAGTGAATCTCACCGTCGACCGCGATGCAGGCGTATGGTTTAACGAAGAGCTTGCACTGTCCACATTCTCGGCCCACCGCGCCGACATCCTGATAATGGACGGAGTCCTTCGACACTTTGACGGGCGACATCTGCAGAGCGGACGCCCGGGTCGCGAGCGCGCTCGCCCCTCCGGCAAGGCCGCAAAGCAAAATCGTTCGGCGCGAAACGCCGCTTTCCGAAACCGATGAATTTGTCATGACCCTTTCCCTCCGAGCCAGGTACAGTCGTTCCCAGCATAACCTTCTGCGTTCAATCGGGAATAGATATTGATCCAGATCAATACTCCGAACGATTTCTGGTCGTGACGCGCGGAATGACAGCGTCCGGGCGGCCTATGCCAAACGCTTCGCGGCGCAGTTGAGAAACGTGCGAATTTGCGGACAGGCTCTTGCTAGCGCGCTGGAGACGCGACAGGATTTGCCTAGGGGACGGGATCGGCAGGTTGTTGGCGCAAAATTTCCGATCCCGCGTCGCGACGGCGGCCCGCCGTCGGACCCGGCGCCCAAAATAAGAAGAGGACGATAAATATGCTCGGCGATCAACGGGTCATCGAATACCTGAATTCGGCGCTCAAGCACGAGCTGGCCGCAGTCAACCAGTACTGGCTGCATTATCGGATCCTCGACAACTGGGGCTACAAGGACTTCGCCAAGACCTGGCGCGAAGAGTTGATCGAGGAGATGCATCACGCCGACAAGATCGTGGCGCGCATCCTGTTCCTCGACGGCCATCCGAACATGCAGTCGCTCGACCAGCTGCGCATCGGCAAAAGCGTCAAGGAGATCATCGATTGCGATCTCGCCGCCGAAATGAGCGCGCGCGCCCTCTACCTCGACGCCGCGAAATATTGCGACAGCGTCAACGATCGCGTGACCAAGAACCTGTTCGAAACGCTGACCGCCGATGAAGAAAAGCACATCGATTTCCTCGAGGCGCAGCTCACCCTGATCGGCCACCTCGGCGAGCCGCTCTACGCCCAGAAGCACGTGGGGAAGCTGGAAGAATAGGGCATTCTGACCGAGCCCCGCGGTGCGCCCTCACCCTGCGTGTCAGGCCGTGTTCCTCCCGAGGGGAAGGGGACGCCCGCTCCCACCGAAGCCGCGAGGCGGCTGGGCGAGGGTCAGACGGCGCGGCCTCCCCGCCGCTCGCTTTCCCGCCCCGCGTGTGTTAGGGCGGCCCGGATTTGGCCGGGCGGCCGTTCGCGAGCGGCCGCCCGGCAGCCGATTGAGCACGCGATGACGGACATTTTTCAGGAAGTCGATGACGAGGTCCGGCGCGATAAAGCGGCGGAGTTCTGGAAGAAATACCAGAATGTCATCGTCGCAGGGGCGGTGCTGATCGTGCTCGCGGCGGCCGGCTTTCGCTACTGGCAATACGAGAAGGAGAAGGCCGCTCAGGCGGCGGGCGATCAGTTCCAGGCGGCGATCGCGGCCTTTGACGCGGGCAAGCCGAACGACGCCTTTGGCGGGCTTGCCAAGATCGCGTCCGAGGCGCCCGGAGGCTATCGCGTTCTGGCCGAGATGACCGAAGCCGGGGCCAAGGCGTCGACCGATCCGACCGGGGCGATCGCGGCCTTTCAGGCGATCGCCGGCAACGCTTCGGTCGAACCGCTGTTTCGCGACGCGGCCAAGCTTCGCGCAGCCTTCGTCGAGCTGACCGTTCCGGGTCAGTCGGCCGCGGCAGCGGCGGAGCTGACTTCGCTCGCCGGGGCCGACAGCCCCTATCATCGCCTCGCCAGGCTGACGCTTGGCGCGCTGGCGATCAGCCGCGGCGACTACGACGACGCCGGCAAACAACTCGACGAGGTGCTCGGAGATCCGGACGTCTCGTCGGCCGAGCGCGCGCTCGCCGAGCGATGGCTCGGCCTCGTCGCCTCCAACCGCCCGGGCAAGTGATCCGCTTCCCATGAGCAAGGTCGCGATCATCGGCCGGCCGAACGTCGGCAAGTCGACCTTGTTCAATCGGCTGGTCGGAAGGAAACTCGCGCTGGTCGACGATCAGCCCGGGGTGACGCGCGACCGGCGGGAGGGGGAGGGGCGCCTTTACGACCTTACCTTCACCGTCGTCGACACCGCCGGGCTCGAGGAGGGCGATCCCGAGACTCTGGCCGGCCGCATGCGGGCGCAAACCGAGACCGCGCTCGGCGACTGCGACGCCATCCTGTTCGTGATCGACGCCCGCACCGGGGTCACCGGGACCGACCGGCATTTCGCCGCCGCGGTGCGCCGCGTCGGCAAGCCCATCATCGTGATCGCCAACAAGGCCGAGAGCGGGGCCGGCCGCGACGGCGCCTACGACGCCTTCAGCCTCGGCCTCGGCGACCCGATCGTGTTCTCCGCCGAGCATGGCGTGGGAATGGGCGAACTCTACGACGCGCTCGCCGAAGCGCTGCCGCCCGCGGCCCGCCTCGATCCGGACGAGGAGGACGAGGGCGAACCGCTCGTGCTCGGCGAGGAGGAGGACGGCAGCGAACTCGACGCCGGCAAGCCCTTGCGGATCGCCGTGCTCGGCCGTCCCAACGCCGGCAAATCGACGCTGCTCAACCGCATCCTCGGCGAGGATCGGCTGCTGACCGGCCCCGAGCCCGGCATTACCCGCGACTCGATTTCGATCGAGACGGAGTGGCGCGGGCGGAAGCTCAAACTGTTCGATACGGCGGGCCTCAGGCGCCGCTCCCGCGTGGTCGAGAAGGTCGAGAAGCTCGCGGTCGCCGACGCCCTGCGGGCGGTGCGCTTCGCCGAGGTCGTGGTGCTGCTGCTCGACGCGACGATCCCGTTCGAGAAGCAGGACCTGTCGCTCGCCGATCTCGTCGAGAGCGAGGGCAGGGCGCTGGTCATCGGCCTCAACAAGTGGGACCTGATCGACAACAAGTCGGACCGGGCGCGGGAGTTGCGCGAGGAGGCCGACCGGCTGTTGCCGCAGTTGCGCGGAACGCGCGTCGTTCCCGTCTCGGGGCTGACCGGGGCGCATGTCGACCACCTGCTCGAGGAGGTGGTCGCGACGCACGCAATTTGGAACCTGCGGATCTCGACCGGGCGCCTCAACCGCTGGCTCGCGCCGGTGGTCGATTTCGACGCCGCCCCCGGCCGTGTCGGGGCGCCGGATCAAGATCCGCTACATGACCCAGCCCAAGGCGCGGCCGCCGTTTTTCGTCCTCTTCGGCAATTCGGTCGAGCACATCCCGGAGAGTTACAAGCGCTACCTCGTCAACGGCCTCCGCCAGACGTTCGGCCTGATCGGCGTGCCGATCCGCCTGTCGATGCGCTCGGGCGGCGAGAATCCCTACGCACGCAAGAAGCGCCGCTGACAGCAAGGGCGAGCCGGACTAAAAGGCGAATATTCCCTTCGCCCGCGAGTCCATCATGGCCAGCCTCACCGAGCCCCTGCCTCCCCGCACCGAACAGCCGAGCTTTCGCGAGACCCGCGATCTCCTGATCTCGCTCGACGATCGCTACATGGCCGCGAGGACCCAGGTCGTCTGGCCCCGGCCGGAGCGGTTCAACTGGGCGCTCGACTGGTTCGACGCCGAGCTCGCGTCACGGCGACATGGTCGCCAAGACTGCGCTGAAGGTGATCGGCGACACCGTCGAAGTCCGCAGCTTCGGCGAGCTCGCCCGCGAATCCTCCCGGCTCGCCAACGGTCTGCGCGGGATCGGGGCGAAGCGCGGCGACCGGCTCCTGATGATGCTCGGGGCGACGCCGGAACTCTGGGTGACGATGCTGGCGGCGATGAAGCTCGGGCTCGTCCTGATCCCCGCGATGCCGCAGCTCGGGCCCGCCGATATCGCCGACCGGCTCGAGCGCGGCCGGGCGAAATACCTGGTGGCGCACGGGGCCGACGCCGACAAATTCGCGGACGTCGGAGCCGAGGTTCAGCGCGTCGCGGTCGGCGTGGCCCCCAAGGGCTGGCGGCCGTTCGCCTCCCTCCTCAGCCCGAACGGCCGCTTTCTGCCCGATGGACCGACGCCGGCCGACGACCCGATGCTGCTGTATTTCACCTCGGGCACGACGGCCCGCGCAAAGCTCGTCGTCCATACCCACGCGAGCTATCCGATCGGCCATCTCTCGACCATGTACGGGCTGGGGCTGAAGCCCGGCGACGTCCATCTCAACATCTCCTCGCCCGGCTGGGCGAAGCACGCCTGGTCGAGCGTATTCGCGCCCTGGAACGCCGGCGCGACGGTGGTCGCGCTGGCCAAGAAGTTCGAGCCGCGGGCGGCGCTCGACGCGCTCGTCGCCCACGGCGTCAACACCTTCTGCGCGCCTCCGACCGTCTGGCGCATGCTGATCCAGGAGGACCTGGCGGCGTGGAAAGTCGGCTTGCGCGAGCTCGTGTCGGCCGGCGAGCCGCTCAACCCCGAGGTGATCGATCGGGTCCGGCGAGCCTGGGGCCTGACGGTCCGCGACTCCTATGGCCAGACCGAGACGACGATGATGATCGCCAATTCGCCGGGGCAGAAGATCATCCCCGGCTCGATGGGGCGCGTGCTGCCGGGCTATCGCGTCATGCTGCTCGACGTCGACGGGCTCGAGAGCGACCAGGGGGAGATCGCCATCCCCTTGAGGCCGCGGCCGGTCGGCCTGATGCGAGGCTACGCCGACGAGACGGGCGCGATCGCTCCGGTCGAAGGCGAGTACTACCGCACCGGCGACGTCGCCTCGCGCGACGCCGAGGACTTCATCACCTACATCGGCCGGGCCGACGACGTGTTCAAGTCGAGCGATTACAGGCTCAGCCCGTTCGAGCTCGAGAGCGCGCTGATCGAGCACGAGGCGGTGGCGGAGGCCGCGGTCGTGCCGGCGCCCGATCCGGTGCGGTTCACCGCGGCCAAGGCCTATGTGGTGCTCGCCGCCGGCTACGCCCCGACCGCCGAGACGGCGGCCTCGATCTTCGCCCACGTCCGCGAGCGGCTGTCGCCCTACAAGCGGGTGCGGCGGATCGAGTTCGGCGAGCTGCCGAAGACCGCCTCGGGAAAGATCCGGCGGGTCGAGCTGCGTGGTCGCGAGACCGAGCGCGCCGAAAAGGGCGAGCGTTCCGAGCGCGAGTTCCGGATCGAGGATTTTGCCCACGAGTGAGGCGGTTTAGCGCCGATTATCGACCGGCTGCAAGGATTCCAGGGACTTACGGCCCGTCTTAACGGCGGCGCCGTTGGATCGACCCGGCCAGCGTTCGAGCGCTTGCCAAAACCATCGCAATCCTATTTAACATAATAAATTAGTTTAATTTGACGGTCGGGCGCGGACGCAGGAGGCGAGACGTCAGCTGTGATCGCCGCGACACGCCGCGCCACGGGCCGCGTCCCGGCGGCGGATGGAAATAGATCATCGGAGCGCTCCGCGCCGTCTTGCGCCGGCCAGACTTTCCTGGCCGGATTGCCCTCGCGTCGCGGCCGTGCATCAATGTCGACGATGGAACATGACAGCCGCATGTCGCGGGGAACGCGGGTCGCCATCGGGAGGGAACGATGCGAAACTTTGTCGGGATTGGTCTTTTCGCGGCCGGCTTGTTGGGCGCGAACGCTGCGTTGGCCGCCGATCCGCAAGCCGAACGCGGCAAGTATCTCGTCACGATCGCGGGCTGCAACGACTGCCACACGCCCGGCTACTTTCTCGGCAAGCCCGACTTTTCCCGCACCCTGGCGGGGTCGGACGTCGGCTTCGCCGTTCCCGGCGTCGGCGCCTTCGTCGGCCCGAACCTCACGCCCGACAAGGAGACCGGACTCGGGACCTGGACCGACGACCAGATCGTCGCCGCCCTCACTACGGGCGTCACTCCGGATCGGCGCAAGCTTTCGCCTATCATGCCCTGGCAGGAACTCGCCGCGCTGACGCCGGACGACGCCAAGGCGATCGCCGCCTATCTGCGCAGCCTGCCGCCGGTGAAGAACGCAGTGCCCGGGCCGTTCGGCCCGAGCGAAACGCCTTCGACGCTGGTGTTCGTCATCGTGCCCGGGGCAGTCTACGCGAAGATGCCGAAGCCTTAGCGGCGCCAATCCTTCTCGGTCGAAGCGCTCCTTAGGCGGCCTGTCTTTCGGCAGGAGCGACGTCAAAGCCGACCCGGGGGAAGCGCAAGTTTACCTTGCCGATTGAAGGATCTTCGTGTCGGAGAACAAGCTCGTCCGGCGTCCAGGCGAGAACCCGTCCATACACCGGGTTGCCATAGTCGTCGGGAGTGACGCTAACCCAGTCGCCGCGCCGAAGGCCGATGTTTTCCGCCTCGGAAGACCACTCGTGCGGCTCGCTCGGCTCATTCGTCTTGGCGACCTCGATGGCTTGTTCGGGCGTCATTTCCGAGAAACTGCCGTGCCCGATGGCTGTGACTCTCTTATACCACGGGTCGATTACGCTCGCGAAAGAGATCCGTTCATTCACCTCGCTGCCGCCATTCTGCCGCGCAAACCAGATCGGGTGATAGGCGGACAGGTCGGCCGCGGAAGGATCTGGTCCGAGTACGAACTCGCGACCGTCGGCCAGAACCTCGGCGAGCCACGCGATGTGCGCATTGACCCGTTGCAGGTACATGGCCCGCTTGGCGCGCAGCGCCTTGGGATCCAGGTTGACCCGGAAGAGCGGAAGCCGTTCGTCGATGAGCTCTTGGGGGAGTTCCGGCATGTCGCCAATCGTGAGACAGACCGTATTCATGAAAGAGCTTTTCTCGATCCACCAGCCCAAGGCTTTGGCAACACCTTCCAGACCTCTCGGATAGAGCGAGCCCGAGGAGCCCAGCGCCTCGATCAGGCGAAGGATGTGCAGTGTATCACAGTAGAACTCCGCTCCGACTTGAAGGATCGGAGTTCGCCGATAGCCTCCTGTCATCGGGGTGAGCTTGGGGCGGGGCGTCCAGATCGGAATGACGACGGAGCTCCAGACTACGCCCTTGAGGCCCAAGGCAAGGCGTATCTTTTCCGAGTAGGGCGAAAGCGGGTAATGGTGCAGAATGACCTGTGACATGCGTTTCCTCCGTGCGTTTATTTCGTTGTTCGACGGCTCGGCTGGCCCCGCCCATTGAGGCGAGGCGTGCGGACGCTTCGCGAAAGGAGCGGGCCCGGGATGGCCCGAGCCCCTGGCCGAAACCAAGTCCCTGCCGCTAGCCGCGCGGGTTCAGGGACCGCCATCGTCGACCGATCGGCAATGCGGCGACGGCCGACTCTCGCAGCGCCGGCATATCAAAGCCGAGAATTCAAGGGCTGCCTCGCCATTGATCCGTCAGCGCAACGGTGTTGTAACGATTGGATCTTTTGCTCGGGCCGATAGGCGGGCGCTACTTCTTTTCCTGCATGTCGAAGCCGAGGAATTCGAACGGCGTATCGCCGTTGATCCAGCTGTGCCATGTATGCGGGTGGAACAGAAGGATGTCATCGGGCTTGTAGCTGACCTCGCCGTATTCTTTGCCATCCCTGTCGTTCAGGGTCATCTTGCCGGCGCCGCTGATGACGTAAAGAACGTATCCCTGTTCCTGAGGTCCTTCGTGAAGCGCGATCGAGCCGTTGGCGTCGACATGCCCGCGCATCACATTGACGCCTTTGCTGATATCGATGCTGTCTGGCGGCACTTGATAGATTGCCCCATACACGAAACCCTTGTTCGGCATGCCGAGAATGTCCGGAATCAGAGCGAGCTTTCCAGGCTCCTTCTTGACCGCAATCGCCTTGCCGCTGGGATCGAGTTCAATGCTCGTCAGATCGCCGGCGCCCGCCGGAGCGGCAATTGCGAACGCCACCACTGCACCCAACCCATAGATTAGACGGCGCATTCGTCCCTCCTTGTCGACATAATTGCTTTGATTGATTGGTGCGTGTTGTTGCGGGCCGGTGCGGAAGTAGCGCCCCGCCGTTGGGAATAATCAGCGGACCTTCTGCTCAGCCTCCGGTGCGCGCGTCGAGGAAAAGCTGGGTGAACGGCTTGGCGAGAACGGGCTGCAGCTTTGGTACGATCGCCTTGATGTCCGGCGTGACCATGTGAGCCTCGAGGGCGGCCTTGTCCGTCCAGCGTTCGAAGGTCAGGAATCGGCCCGGCTCGTCCCTGACTTCCATCAGCGTGTAGACGAGGCAGCCGGGTTCCTTGGCCGAACTCTCGGCGAACGGCACGAGCAGCGCGCGGAGGTCGTCCGCCTTGTCCTTCTTGGACACGATTTCGGCAATCACGAAGTAGCCGCTCTCACCCGCCGCAACAGCGGATGAAGCAGTGAGCACGGCGGCCGCGATGCTCCCAAAAGCGGCGGCGCCGACGAACGCGCGGCGATCCATGTCTGACATGATGTTTTCACTCCCTCCAACGTCTTTTCCTGTGAAGACCATGGGGCCAAAGGGCGACACTGGTCCCGCCTTTCCGACCGTCAGCGACAGATATCAAGGACACAATTAAATTGCACACGATATAATAACTGTCAATGCGTCATCGAACAAAATGCGGTAAGATCCGCTGGGCTCGGCCGTGCCGGGTTCGACGGGCGAATAGCGCGTCGTCCTTGTGGTCTACGGACGAGAAGGGCAAGTTGAAGAATGGCGTTATTCCGGCAGCGCTTGTGTCCGCCTTGCACAGTGCCGCCTGCTGACGATAAGATTCGGCGCAACAAGCGGAAAATTGGTTCGGTTCCGCCGCAAGTCGGAGCAACTTTGGTTCAAAGGGAAGCCGTATCCGTATGATCCCAGGTGGGGCTGGCGGCGATCTCGGAAGTCGATGGCATGCAACGCGAAGTGAGAAAGAGAGCCCAGGACGTTCACAATCTGCTTGCGCCGGTGGAGATGCCGGGGCTTGATAGCCACCTTTGCTTCGCGCTGTACGCTGCCAGCAACCACATGACGCGTCTGTTCGCGCCTTTCCTCGAAGATCTCGGCGTAACCTATCCTCAATATTTGGTTCTTGTCGTGCTTTGGGAGCGCGGTCCGCAAGGCGTTGGAGACCTGGCTGCATTGCTGCGAATGGACTTTGGCACCCTTTCGCCAATGCTGAAGCGGCTCGAAACCAAGGGGCTCCTGACTCGACGACGGCAGGCCGCCGACGAACGCCGCGTGCTTATCGAACTGACGCCGAAGGGAGTGTCCCTTCGGAAGCGGACTGAGGAGATGTTGGGCGAGTTTTACTGTTTTCTGAACATGCCTTTGGCGGAGCTTTTCGACCTGAAGGATCGCCTTCGTCATTTCGTGGCTTCGGCGGGCTCCAAACAGACTGCTCTGAAGGCGTCAGAGGGAGACTGACGCCGTCCACGCGCCGGTCTTCCCTTCCATCGGCGCTTCGCAACAAGCTCAGGAACTGTATTGGCGATGACCGCTTCGGGCGGGCTCTGCGCGTACGTTTCGGGCGTGAACGCGCGCCCCGCCCGCCGTTCGCCCAAGTCCGGCTTTCGGCCGACTTGCGCCATTGCCGACAGGATATACGAGTGATCGATTCGGATCGCGCGAGATGAGGCGGCGCGCGCGGCGCGCGATCCGGCTATACTGACGGCGCGAAGACCGTGTTCCCTCCACCGCCGATGGAGCTCTCATGCGACGCAGAACCTTCCTGGCCGGCGCGGCGTTAGCCGCCGCGTCGTCGCTTCCGCAACGAGCAGCGGCCGCCGACGCCTCGATGGCGCAGAAATTCGCGGATGCGTTGAACGCCCACGACCTCGACGCCTTTGCGGCTTTGTTCGCCGACGATTACGTCAACCATCAGCACAGCGCCGCGGCGCCCCCGCCGCCGCCCGGCCTGTCGGCGAAGCAGGCGACGGTGGCCTTCTTCGCGGCGCGGCTCAAAGGGCTGCCCGATCTCAAGGTCACGATCCAGGCGAGTCTGGCCGAGGACGACCGGGTGGGGGCGAGCTTTCTCTATGAAGGCCGCCATGAGGGCGTCTATTATGGCGTCCAGCCGACCGGCAAGTCGCTGATGTTCACGTCCTGTGATATCTTTCGCATCGCCGATGGGCGGATCGCCGCGCATTGGGGTATGGGTGACATTGCCGGGGTTGTCGCGCAATTGAAGACGTAGGCCCTCCGTCAGAGGCGGCGGCGGGCTCTCAGCAGAGATCGCCCGGGACGGTCCGCATTATCGCAGATATACTGAGTGCGCCCCGGACCTCGGGCGAGGCCTTCGAAGCCGCCAAGTCATTGTTTTTTTGGAGAGGCTCGGCCATTCGCCCGAAGCTTCCGGGTCCGCAGCGGCCGCTCAGGGACAGAGGCTCAAAATGAATGAGGAAGAACTTGATCGCGTAATAAAGGCCTGCGATGAGGAATACAAATTAGCAGGCAGTCCGACTGGGGGCCAACTTGCCTGGCTAAGAGCAGACCTCGAAAAATACAAGAGGGATCTGAAAGCTGGATGCGGCGTCATGAACGCCGATATCTGGGACTATTCTATACTGGAACGTCTGGAAAACATGAATGGAAAAATTCCTGGAGCGGATATCGGAGCCATCATCCCCTGGGTGAAGTCTTACTCGAATCTGACCGGGCGCCCAGGATCTTGTTTGGTCAGATGCGTGTCGGTATGTCTTTTCAGGCATCGCTGTCGATTGGGCAACAACAAACGATTGGATTGCCAGACCTAAACGGAAAACTTATCGCAGAAATTGCAGGCGAGATCAATTCCAAGAGTATGCCTCCCGATCAGATCCCGATATCGATCTTCTTCGCCGGCGGCCGCTGGATAACTATAAATAACCGCGGCTATACGGCATACGCGTTAGCCAATGTGCGACCACTGCGCCTGTTCCCGTCGAAACCCTCGCAAGATGAACTCAATCGTCTTCGTGACGAGGAGGGAAAAGGCGAGATCAAAGATTTCAAGCGCAATGGGCACAAATTGGCAAAGCCCAGAAAGCTTCCGTCGAGTCAAATGCCAGTGACGGCTGGACCGAATTCATGGGATGTGCAGTACGTCGTGAATTTGCCGCAGGCTTGGGACAACAATTTATACACCGTTCCCGACGACAAAGACGATGAAAAGGAGGGGAAATAGTCATGAACTCGGCAATCTTGCAGTAAAATGGTCATGGCCGGGCCAATCCTGTGAACCGGGGACCCTTATCCGATCTCTGCTCCCTCGCGTTGCCCCGGCGGGGTTGACCTCTGTTGTTATCCCACGCATCAGGAACGGGAAGACGGGTGGACGGTTCTGACGGTTCCTGGGGAGGCTCGATGGGGTGGGGCGTAGTGATCGTGTGCGGGCTCATTCTGTGGGCCGCGTGCGGCGGCGTCTACGCTATGGGACGCGAGGTCTGGCCGGGGGAGATGCCGGAAGCGGTCCGCCTCGCGGTCGCCCCGGCCATCGCCGCGGCGGCGACCTTGGCCGACAAGCTCGTCGCGCCCGGCTTCAATGCGTTCCTGCGAGCGGTCGCGTTCACTTTGATCGTCGCCACGCTCGACCTGATCGTGCTCGCGCCCCTCGTCGACGGCCATCGCGGCATGTTCCGCAGCGCGCTCGGCGCCTGGCTGCCACTGGCGGCGATCTTCGCGGCGACCCTCGTCACCGGCCTTTTCGTCCAAATGTGATCCGTCTGCCGCAGTCTTGCCGGGACCGCGCCTGGAGCGGTAAGAGCGGGCGCGTGGGAGCGGCCCAAATTCTGATCGAAACGCGCCGAAGACCCTCATCCGGCCGCTGACGCGGCCACCTTCCCCCTAATGGGGAAGGGAACGCCCTCTCCCTCGGGGAGAGGGACAGCCGCCGAAGGCGGCAGGGTGAGGGTCAGCCGGCGCGATAGCACTTCATCTCGGCCTAGCGACGCGGCGAGGGGTCCATGTTCACGGGAATTGTCAGCGATGTCGGCGAAGTCCTTGATCTTGAACGCCTGGGCGAACGCGATCGTCTGGCCATCGGCAGCGCCTACGATGCCGCGTCGATCGCGGTCGGCGCCTCGATCGCCAATGCCGGCGTCTGCCTGACGGTGGTCGCGGTCGAGGCGTTCGGGCAGGGCTCGCGGCTCGTCTTCGACGTCGGCGCGGAGACCCTGGCGGTGACGACGCTCGGCGCCTGGGGCAAGGGCACGAAGGTCAATCTCGAGCGGTCCCTGAGGGTCGGCGACGAACTCGGCGGCCATATGGTCAGCGGCCATGTCGACGGCCTCGCCGCGATCGTGTCGCGGCGCGACTTCGACGGCATGACGCATCTGCGCTTTCGCGCGCCCACAGCGCTGGCGAAATTCATCGCCGTCAAGGGCTCGGTGGCGCTCGACGGGACCTCGCTCACCGTCAACGCCGTCGACGGCGACGAATTCGAAGTGCTGCTCATCCCGCACACGCTCGAGGTGACGACCTGGGGCGCGCGTAAGGAGGGCGACAAGGTCAACATCGAGGTCGACCAGATGGCGCGTTATGCGGCGCGGCTGATCGAGGCGGGGCAGGGCGGTCCATCGTGACAGCCGGCCCGGCCGGCCGTCGGATCGCAAACGCAATTCCACGCGATGAAGTCGCGGGGATTGCCGGCGCCCTTTCGGCCGAGACCGAACTGTCGCCCATCTTTCCGGTCCGTTCTGCAGCTATCTAAGCAGATCGAACACCCTACCCTGCCCTACGAGGGGGCCTGCCCCACAAGGGGGAGAGAACGTCGGCGCCCTTCGATTTGGCCGACGCGGGCCGACCGGTTGAACTCGGCTGACGCGACCTGAACGAGCACAACACCCGGCAAGGCCGAAAGGCCCCTGGCGCGACGATCGTCGGTCGCAACCGGTGTGGTTCAATATCTCCCTTTTACAATCAACTGCCGTTAAGCACTGCTCTCTATGCTGAAGTCGGCGCATGTCGACCACGACAATTGCCGCGCGTGACCTCTTATGCATTCGCCGCGATTTCTCCGAAACCTCAGATTTCTCACGCTCGTCGGGTTGCGGCGCCGCAAGGCGGCAGTTCGGATCGCGCCCGTGGCCGACGCCTCCGCGCCCGCAGCGGGCCTGCTGCGAAACATTGCGCTGCTCGCGATTGTCATTGCGATCCAGGCTCTGGTGGCGATCGTGAGCCTGCAGGCGCTCTCGATCTTGCGCTTCTATGTCCAGGCCGAGAGCCTGTGGTCGGAATCGCTGAAGACGGCCACGATCGTCCTTGACGATTATCTCGACCACGGCGACGAACGGAATTATCAAGACTTCCTGGCCGCCACTGCAATAGCGGTGGACGAAAGAGCCGCGCGTCGGGCGCTTGAAGATGCGTCGCCGGATGTTGCGGCCTCAGCAGCCGCCCTTCAGCGCGCCGGCCTCAATCCGAGCGACTTCGCCGGCGCGATCTTCGGCTACCTTCACTTTCGCGAATTCGGCATTCTTGGGCGGGCGATCGCCATTTGGAAGCAAACCGATCCCGTCCTGACCGAATTCGTGACCGTCGGCGAGGTCATCCATGCCAAAATTCGATCTGGAATTCGTCCCGCGGATGCCGATACCTTAAAAGACGAAGTGCACGCGATCGATGTTCGGTTGTCACGCCTCGGCGAGGCCTTCTCGAAAATTCTCCGCGCCGAAATGCGAGATGTGACGAGGCTGGTGACTTTCGCGAATATCGGCCTCGCCTTTGTCCTGATTGCGCTGGTCGCATGGCGAATGCGCTACCTTTTCCGCCGCAGCCAACGTTTCGAAGACGCCCTGAGGAACGAAAAGGAGCAGGCGCAGATCACCCTGCAGGCGATCGGCGACGCGGTGATCCGCATCGACGCCGCAGGCCGAGTTCGCTATGCGAATCCGGCGGCCGAGCGTCTCCTCGGCCAGGATCTGGCGGCAGCCCGTGGACGCCAACTTTCGTCGGTTGTCGCTTTCGCCGATGAAACGGGCCTGCAGTGCGACTGTCCAATCGAATCGATGATTGCGGGCCGATCGACCAATTGCAGCCCCGGTTCGGGTCTCGTCCTCGAAACGGCCGGCGGGTCGACGCCGGTCTCGCTCCAAGGCGCTCCCTTCGTCGTCGACGGCGAGACGAAAGGGACCGTCCTCGTCCTGCGCGACATGACGCGCGAGCGCGACCTGATCGGACGGCTCAGTTGGCAGGCGGGCCATGACGAGTTGACCGGGCTCGCCAATCGCAGGGCTCTCGACCGAAGCCTCAACGGCAGAATTGCGCGTCCGTTCGACGCGGCGACTGAAGACGCCTTGCTGCTGTTCGACCTCGACCAGTTCAAACTCGTCAACGACACCTACGGACATGCCGCGGGCGACCAGGTGTTGCGGGAAGTCGCGGCGCTGCTCAAACTGGAGCTCCCCGACGACAGCCTCCCCGTGCGGCTCGGCGGCGACGAATTCGCCGCCTTTCTGCCGGACTGCGACGCCGTCCAGGCCATGGAAATCGCCGAACGCCTGCGTGACGGGATTCAGTCCCTGAGCTTCTCATTTGGGGGCAGGCCGGTCAGGACCAGCGCGAGCATCGGTCTCGTCGCGAACACCCGCGCGATCGCCAATGTCGAGGACGTCCTCAGCCGCGCCGACATGGCCTGCTATCTCGCCAAGGAAAAGGGCCGCAATCGCGTCCAACGGCATGAGCCGACCGATCTCCAGTTGCTGAAGCGCATCGGCGAAATGGGATGGGCGCACACGATCCGCGACGCGCTGAACGAAGACCGCCTATGCTTTTACGCTCAGCGCATCGAGCCGTTGCAAGGTCAGCCGGACGACACCCATCTGGAGCTCCTGATCCGCCTGCGCGACGGCCAGGGCGCGCTCGCGCCCCCGGGCAGCTTCATCCCGGCGGCCGAGCGTTTCGGTCTCATGCCGCGGATCGACCGATGGGTCGTAGAAGCGGCCTTTGCCAGCCTTGCCGACCTGACCGCCGCGACCGCAGGCTGCGCGCCCGTCACCTTCGCCATCAACCTGTCCGGGTTGAGCCTCGGCGACTCGACCTTCATCGACTTCGTCCGCGAGCGGTTTGTCGCCAGTCGCATCGAGCCGTCCTCGATCTGCTTCGAGATCACCGAGACGGCGGCGATCGCCAATCTGGAGATGGCGACGAAGTTCATTGAGACGTTCAGGGCGATCGGCTGCCAATTCTCGCTCGACGATTTTGGCTCCGGCATGAGTTCCTTCGGCTATCTCAAGCGTCTTCCCGTCGACTACCTCAAAATCGATGGCGCGTTCGTCAAGGATATGCTCATCGACCCGATGGACCGCGCCATGGTCGACACCATCGCGCGCATGGCCAGAACGCTCGGCAAGAGGACGATCGCGGAATTCGCCGAAACCATCGGCATCGTCGACGCTCTCCGGACGCTGGGCGTCGACTATGCGCAGGGCTACGGAATTGGCCGCCCGGTTCCGCTGTGCGACGAGATCGGGCGGGCGAAGGCGCGGTGCCGGTCGGCAGGCTGTCTCGCACCCGAGCGGGATCGTGAGCCGGCGGTCAAGCGCTTCGCCTGAGCGGCGCCGCAGGCAACGCGTACGATCCTCTGCTTCTCCGGAAACTCACGCGGCGTCGCGACGGGCGCCTCAGCGACGCCCGAAACGGGGCGCGACCCCCTCCCGCATGACGAGGCGCCTGAGCGGCCCGACCGCGCCGAGCGCCGCGAGCCCCGCGCCCCGGGCGAAGTCGAGCGGAGCGAAGCGGGCGAGAAGCGCCCGGTTGAGCCCGTCGACCACGCCGGTGCGGGCCAGGATATCCGGCCGGCGCGCGCCCCGATAGGATTTCAGCGCCGCGTCCCCGCCGATGTCTCCTCCCTCCGCACGCGCCGCGACCGCCGCTTCGACGATCGCCTCGACGTCGCGCAAACCGAGGTTCAGCCCCTGGGCGCCGATCGGCGGAAAGGCGTGCGCGGCGTCGCCAACCAGCGCGAGCCGCGGCGCGGTCAGCTTCGGCACGACCTGGCGGATCATCGGGAATACGCCGCGCCGGCCTTCGATCCGCATCGTCCCGAGGATCGAGCGGGCCTGCCGCTGAATCTCGCGCGCGAGCGCCGAATCGTCCAGCGCCTCGCGACGGCTGGCCTCGGCGTCCGACATCACCCAGACGAGGCTCGAGCGGTTGGCGGCGGACGGGCCCGGCGGCAGCGGCACCAGGGTGAAGGGACCCTCGCGGGTATGGAATTCGGTCGAGACGTCGCCGTGCGGGAGCCGGTGCGACAGGAACACCGTCAGCGCGCTCTGCGGATAGCGGTGGGCGTGGACGGTGAGCCCGGCGGCGCGTCGAGCCGGCGACGCGCGTCCGTCGGCGCCGATGACGATCCGGGCGGCGACCGCGCGTCCGTCGTCGAGCCGGACGACTGCCCGCTCGCCCGAAAAATCGTAAGCCGCGACGGACCGGGGTCTGCGCTCGAGGCCGCCGGTCACGGCGGCGCAGGCGACGAGCGCGTCGGCCATGAGGTCGTTCTCGACGTTCCAGCCGAACGTCTCGAGGCCGATCTCCGAACAGACGAACTCGACCGGTCGGGGCGGGAACAGCCCGCCGGTGTCGTCGATCATGCGCAGCGCCCGCATCGGGGCCGCCCTGGGCTCGACCGAGGGCCACACCCCAAGCGCATCGAGATAGGCGATCGAGCGGTCGAGCATCGCAACCGTGCGACCGCGCGCGATCCGCTCGTCGCCGCCGCAGGCGACGACGTCGAAGCCGGCCCTGGCGAACGCGATCGACGCGGCGAGGCCTGCCAGCCCCGCGCCGGCGACGAAGACGTCGCAGTTGCGCTCGGCGGAATCGGCGGCGCCGGTGTCCCGGCGCGCGGCGGGCAGGGACCTGGACAGCGACTTGGGCGGCGACAGGGACAGGGACTTGGACTTGAGCCCGGGCATGGGCGGAGCCTCACCGGTGGTCGTCAGGGCCGCCCGGGGAGACGGCGCCGCCGGACTTTGCTAAGGCGGAGGCGGAGCGGTCAAGCCGGCCCCGCGCGGCGGAGCGCTTTTGTCGCACGGCGGCGGCGCGCTTGATTTGGCAGGGAAGAGGCGAACCGAGGGCATGTCGAGCGCAAAGCAACCGGTGCCGGTCGCCAGGGCGGCGGGCTTTTCCGTCCATCTGTTCACCGCCTCCGGCGGCGCGGTCGCCGTGCTCGCGCTCTATGCGGCGATCGAGCGGCATTTCGACGTGTGTTTCGCGTGGCTGGGTCTCGCGCTCTTCATCGACGGGATCGACGGGACGCTGGCGCGCGCCGCCAAAGTGCAGGAGACCGCTGCGACGATCGATGGCGCCGTGCTCGACCTAGTGATCGACTTTCTGACTTATGTGCTGGTGCCGGTCGTGGCGCTGTGGCGGTCGGACCTCATGCCGACGTCGGCGTCGTTCTGGATCGGCCTCATCGTGACGATCGCCTCGGCGCTCTATTTCGCCGACACGCGGATGAAGACCGACGACCTGTGGTTCCGCGGCTTTCCGGCGACCTGGAACATCCTGGTGCTCTATCTCTTTGTCCTGCGGCCGCCGTGGATCGTGAGCGCTGCGGTCCTGCTGGTCGCCGCGGCGCTGATGTTCGCGCCGATCGTCTCCGTTCACCCCCTGCGGGTCGTCCGGCTGCGGCGGCTGACGATCGCCGTCACCGCCGCCTGGTTCGGCTTCGCCGCGCTGGCGATCGTAGACGACCTGGCGCCGCCGCGGTGGGGGATCGCCGGTCTCGTGGCGACCGCCGGGTATTTCCTCAGCCTGCCGTTGCTGCGGCGTTCGCTCCGCGCGTGAGGCCGGCGAAGCCGCGCATCGAACCGCCTTGCCGCCACGCGGCAATCCTTGCTATAGCCCGCCGGTCGCGGCCGATCAGACAGGTCGGCCGCCGGCCTCGTGGCGGAGTGGCTACGCAGAGGACTGCAAATCCTTGCACCCCGGTTCGATTCCGGGCGAGGCCTCCAACAAATTGGGCAACGCGGGCGGCTTTTCGTCCGCATCGTGGGGCGAAATCCGATGGCGACGACCACTTCGGCCGAACTCAGAGCTCGAGCGGCGGCTGCATATGGTCAATTGCCAGTTGCGCACGGGCGACGTGGTCGACCGCGAGGTGCTGGCGGCCTTTCTCGAGATCCCGCGCGAGAAGTTCGTCGCGGCCGACTGTGTCAGGCTCGCCGACCTCGATCGCCAGACTGCGGCGCTCGGGGCCCGGAAACGCCGGCTCCTGCGGCCGTTGACGCTGGCCAGGATGCTGCAGGCGGCGGCTGTCAAGGCCGGCGACCGGGCGCTCGACGTCGCCGCCGGCTCGGGATACGGCTCGGCGCTGCTTCGCGTCATGGGCGCGAAGGTCGTGGCGCTCGAGTCCGACGCCGGCGCGGTTGCGGCGGCGCGCCAGCTGCTGGCGGGGACGGACGGGGTGAGCGTGGTCGAGGGCCCGCTCGCGGCGGGCGCGGCGTCTTTCGCTCCGTTCGACGTCATCGTGGTCGAGGGCGCCTTCCGGGTCCGGCCGGACGCGCTGATCGGCCAGCTCGCCGACGGCGGACGCCTGGTCGGGGTCGACGCCATCGTGGGGTCGCCCCAGATCGCGCTCTACGAGCGCCGCGGAGGGGCGGTGAGTTGCCGCGCGGTGTGCGAGGCGACGGCCGACTCGCTCGACGAATTTCAGCCTGCGCCGGGTTTTGTGTTCTAACGTCGCCCGTCCGAGGGCCCGAATTGATGCGCCCACGGCCGCGAAGTGTCGCATCTTTGTGACGGGTCGGCGAAAAATGGCGCGCCGCCGCTGATATGGCGACGTTGGGGTGGCATTGGGGCGGCGCACGACTATGATGCCGTTGACTTCGATTGCGGCTCACGCAGGGCTATCGCGCTCACTTGCGTCCTTTCCGCCGGGTTGGCGGAAGATCGAGTCCCGGCGGGAGAGCCTTTCCCCGCCGTGGAAGGTGTGGCGGAGGTGGATCGAGGGATGAGCGTTAGCGAGACACGACGGTCCCTCTCGAGCGACCCGGCGCCCCGCGGCGTCCTCCGGTTCGCGCTTCTGGCGGCTGTCGCCCTGGCGATCGGGGGCGGGACCGCCGGCGCCGAAACGATGAACGGCGCCCTGGTCAAGGCGTACACGGTCAATCCCGATATCAACAGCCAGCGCGCCACAGTTCGCCAGACCGATGAAAACGTCCCCACCGCGAACGCAGGTTACTTGCCGAAGGTCTCCGCCTTCGGCAACGCCGGCGTGCAGCACGCCAACGGCAACTTTATCTTTCCCGGGCAGAGCTTCAACTTCAACTACGGCGCGTTGCCGCGCAGCTACGGCGTCCAGGCCAGTGAAACGATATTCGACGGTTATCAGACGATCAACAGGATTTGGACGGCCGAATTGCAGGTCCTGGCCGCTCGCGAGACCTTACGCAACACCGAGCAGACAACCCTTCTGTCGGGCGTCCAGGCCTACATGGATGTGCTGCAGAACGCGGCCATCGTCGATCTCGACCGCAACAACGTCGATGTGCTGAAGGAACAGCTGCGCGAGACGCGGGACCGGTTCACGGTCGGCGAAGTGACCCGCACCGACGTCGCCCAGGCCGAGGCGAGCCTGGCCAGCGCCAATGCGCAACTGCTGTCCGACCAGGCGGTGCTCGAAGCCTCGGTCGCGACCTACCGTCAGGTGATTGGCGACGAACCCAAGACTCTGGCGCCGGTCAGGCCGCTGGCGCGGCCTTTGCCGAGAACTTTGCCGGAGGCGGTCACGATTTCGCAGGTCGAGCACCCGGCGATCGTCGCTCAGGAGCATGGCGTCGACGCCGCGCTGCTCAGCATCAAAATCGCGGAAGGCGCGCTCTATCCCCAAGCCAGCGTATCCGCCCAGGTTCAGCAGGGGTTCGACGTCAGCGCCACGCCCGGCCAGCGACTGTTCAATGCGCAGGTCACGGGGCAGACTCACGATCCCGATCTACCAGGGCGGCGCGGAATACGCGGGTGTCCGCCAGTCGAAGGAAGGACTCAGCGTCCAGGAGTTGAAGGCCAGTTCGACCCGCGACCAGATCCGTCAGAACGTCGTTGCGTCCTGGGGCCGCAACCAGGCTGCGATCGGCGTGGTGAAGGCGGCGCGCGCGCTCGGTCTCCGCCAACGAAGTGGCGCTCGCCGGCGTGCGCGAAGAGGCCAAGGTCGGCCAGCGCACCACGCTCGACGTGCTCAACGCCCAGCAGGCTCTCCTCTCCTCGCGCACACAGCTGGTGCGCGCCGAGCACGACCAGGTCGTCTTTTCCTACGCGCTGCTCTCGGCGGTCGGCCGGCTCAACGTCCCGACCCTCGGCCTGGCGGTGGCGGAATACGACCCGAGCGTCCACTTCAACCAGGTCAAGGACAAGTGGATCGGCCTCCGCACGCCCGACGGGAAATAAGGGTGGACGGCGGGCCGGTCGCGCCCGCCGGGCTTGCCGGCGGCGGCGGTCGGCGATTACCCTCGGCTCGAGATCGCGAATCAGTCTCGCGCCGCGGCCGGCGGCGGAGCGAATGCGCGGCGATTGGTCGAGGACGGCACGGTGGCTGAAGCGTTGGGCATGAGCGCGGTCAACGCGAATATGGACGACCGCGAACACGAAGCGGTCCGGCGGGCGCAGCGGGCGCACGAGCCGTCGATGGAGGAGATTCTCGCCTCCATCCGCACGATCATCGCCGAGGAGCGGGAGCCGGTCAGAGTCCCCAGGGCAAAGTCCTCGACAGCAGGAGCGCGGCGGAGAAACCCGCGGCGCCGGCGCCGGGGCCGCAGGTCGTCTATTCCAAAGCCGAGCCCGCCGCCGCGCGACGGCCCGAGCCAACCGCGGAGGCGGGCGCGCCAAAGGTCGTCTGGCGCCAGCCTGAACCCGGGCCGGGCTGGGCGTCCGCGCCGCCGGCCGCAGTCCCCGACGAGGACAACGCGCCGCTGTTGTCGCCAGAGAGCGACAAGGCCGTCGCCTCGGCCTTCGAAGCGCTCACGGCCAATCTGGCCGCCCGCGCCACGGAAGTCGCCGAAGGTGTGGCGCGGGAGATGCTGCGACCCATGCTCAAGACGTGGCTCGACGAAAACCTGCCCGCCATCGTCGAGCGGCTGGTGCGCGCCGAGATCGATCGGGTCGTCCGCGCGGCCCGCTAGCCGGAAAACGCTGTCCGTTTGTTGACTTGCGCCGCGGCGTGGGGCTTAAACCCGCCGCGGCGCGCCGCCGTGGTCGGCGCGGGCTGGCCGGTGTTTTCCGGCGCGCTGCGAATCAACATCAAAATGGGCCGCCCCGCCGGGCGCGGCGCGGACTGGTATCCGATGATGGACAAATCGTTTGACGCTTCCGCGGTCGAGGCCCGCGCTTCCGCTCTTTGGGAAGCCGCGGGGGCGTTCAGGGCCGGACGCCCGGAGCGCGCCGACGCCGAACCCTTCTGCATGGTCATTCCGCCGCCCAACGTCACCGGCGCCCTGCACATGGGCCATGCGCTCAACAACACCCTGCAGGACATTCTCTGCCGCTACCGGCGGATGAACGGCGCGGACGTGCTTTGGCAGCCGGGCACCGACCACGCCGGCATCGCCACCCAGATGGTGGTCGAGCGCAAGCTCGCCGAGGCGCAGGAGCCCGACCGGCGCGCCATGGGCCGCGACGCTTTTCTCGAGCGGGTGTGGCGGTGGAAAGCCGAGTCGGGCGGGGCGATCGTCCAGCAGCTGAAGCGGCTCGGTGCGTCCTGCGACTGGAGCCGGGAGCGGTTCACCCTCGACGAGGGCCTGTCGCGCGCGGTCGCCAAGGTGTTCGTCCAGCTCTATCGCGAGGGGCTCGTCTACAAGGACAAGCGCCTGGTCAACTGGGACCCGAAGTTCCAGACCGCGATCTCCGACCTCGAAGTCTTGCAGGTCGAGTGCAAGGGCGCGTTCAAATGGTCGCGCGAGTCCGGCGAGGCTTTGAACGGCGCCGCGCTCGCCAAGATTCTCGGGCGGAATCCGAACGGCCACCTCTATTACTTCGAGTACCCTGTGGTCGACGGCGAGGGCGAGGAGACGGGCGAGCGCGTGACGGTCGCCACCACCCGGCCCGAGACGATGCTCGGCGACACCGCGGTCGCCGTCCACCCGGACGACGAGCGCTACCGTCACTTGGTCGGCCGGCGCGTCCGTCTGCCGCTGGTCGGACGCCTGATCGCGGTCGTGGCCGACGAGTACTCGGACCCCGAGAAGGGAACCGGCGCGGTCAAGATCACCCCCGCCCACGACTTCAACGACTTCGAAGTCGGCAAGCGCCACGAGGCGGAGGGCGCGCGGCCGATCAACGTGCTCGACGCCGAGGCGCGGGTTTCTCTCACGGACAATCTCGCCTTCTTCGAGGGCGTCGAGAGCGACCACGACCACGCCCGTCTGATTGCGGCGGTGGACGGCGAGGACCGCTTCGTCGCCCGCCAGCGCATCGTCGAGATGATGGCGCTCGCCGGCCTTCTGGCGCGGATTGAACCGCACGCGCACATGGTCCCGCACGGCGACCGCTCAAACGCCGTGATCGAGCCGTGGCTCACGGATCAGTGGTACGTCGACGCCAAGACGCTGGCCGCGCCCGCGCTCGAGGCGGTGCGGGAGGGCCGGACCCAGTTCGCGCCGAAGACCTGGGAGAAGACCTATTACGACTGGCTGGACAACATTCAGCCCTGGTGCGTCTCGCGTCAGCTGTGGTGGGGACACCAGATCCCGGCTTGGTATTCGCCGTGGGGCGGGTGCCACGTCGAGGAGAGCGAGGACGCGGCCTACGCGGCCGCGCTCGCCGACGGGGTGGAGCGCGGGGCGCTGACCGAAGACGAGGCGCAGGCGCTCGCCGGCGATCCGTCGCGTTTGTCCGCGACCTTCACCCGCGACGAGGACGTGCTCGACACCTGGTTCTCCTCGGCGCTTTGGCCGTTCTCCACGCTGGGCTGGCCCGACGAGACGCCGGAGCTGAAGCGCTTCTATCCGACCAATGTCCTGGTCACCGGCTTCGACATCATCTTCTTCTGGGTCGCCCGGATGATGATGATGGGGCTTCACTTCCAGGGCGAGATCCCGTTCCGCGACGTCTACATCCACGCCCTCGTGCGTGACGAGAAGGGCGCCAAGATGTCGAAGTCGAAAGGCAACGTGATCGACCCGATCGACCTGATCGACCGCTTCGGCGCCGACGCCCTTCGCTTCACGCTCGCCGCCATGGCGGCGCAGGGGCGCGACATCAAGCTCTCTCAGGCGCGCGTCGAGGGTTATCGGAACTTCGCCACCAAGATCTGGAACGCGTCCCGTTTCGCCGAAATGAACGGCTGCGTCCGCGTCGCTGGCTTCGATCCCGCCACGGCGCGCGAACCGCTTAACCGCTGGATTTTGGGCGAGGCGGCGAAGGCGGCGGCCGAGACGGCCGGGGCGATCGAGTCCTACCGGTTCAACGACGCGGCCAACGCCGTCTATCGCTTCGTCTGGAGCCTCTTTTGCGATTGGTGCCTGGAGCTCGCCAAGCCCGTGCTCCAGGGCGAGGCGGAGGCCGCAGTGCGGGCGGAGACGCAGGCGACCATCGCCCATGTGCTCGACACGATCTATGCGCTTCTGCACCCGTTCATGCCGTTCCTCACCGAGGAATTGTGGGCGATCAAGGGCGAGGCGGGACCGCCGCGCGAAGGCCCGCTGGCGCTCGGCCCGTGGCCGAAGGAGGGTTTGGCGGTCGACGAGGCGGTCGAGGCCGAGATCGGCTGGATCGTCGACCTGATCGGCGAGATCCGTTCGGTGAAGTCGGAGATGAGCGTGCCGCCATCGACGCCGATGTCGCTGATCCTGGTGTCGCCGAGCGATCGCGCCGCCAGAAGCGCGGCCGCCTGGAGCGAGAGCGTCAAGCGGCTGGCGCGGGTCGAGGCGATCGAGACGGCCGAGGCGCCGCCGCCGGGGTCTCTGCTGCTGGTCGTGCGCGGCGTGGTCGTCGCTTTGCCGCTCGCTGGGGTCGTCGATCTTCAGGCCGAAAAGGCGCGGCTCGACCGGGAGATCGACAAGGTCAAGCTCGAGATCGTCAAGGTGGCGACGAAACTCGACAACGAGGAATTCCTTCAGCGGGCGCCCGACGAGGTCGTCGCCGAACATGAGGAGCGGCGCGAGACGTTCGAGGAGCGGCTCGCCAAACTGGCCCACGCGCGCGAGCGTCTCGAGGGCGTCTAACTGCCGCAGCGGCCGGCAAAATGTGGCTTCCGCGCAACAGCCCCGATGCATCTCTCGGCGGACCGGATTCCGACCGGCGCGCGCCGCGATTGCGCCATAAAAGACTCGCAGCCTTTGTCAACTAAATTGCAGTTGTCACGCGTTGCTTGCGACCTCGTCCGGGGTCGCGGCGTGGCCGGTTGGCGGATCGGAATATGCGTTTGGACGCGTCTGTCGTGTCAGGCAAAGGGGTCGGCGGGCGGCGCGACGGCGCGCTGTTGGCGACGTGTCTATTGGCCGTATTTGCCGGGCCTGCGCTCGCTTTCGACGGCTCGACCGCCAATCCTCCGCCGAAGATCTCGGCCAAGAGCTACGCCAGCGCCGAGCAGGCGCTTCGCGCGGGACTCGACGACCTCAACGCCGGCAACGCCGCCTCTTGTGTCGACGCGCTCACCTACGCCGCCGACAGTGGTCAGCCGGTCGCACGCTGGAAACTTGGCGAGATGTACGCCGACGGCGTCGGGGTCGGTCGCGACGACGTGAAAGCCTATCATTACTTCAATCAGCTTGTTGAGGACTATGACGAGGACACTCTCGACCCGCGCAATCGCGGCGCCGTGTCGAGCGCCTTTGTCGCGGTTGGCGTCTACAGCCTCACGGGGATTCCGAACAGCGACGTCCGTCCCAACCCGGAGCGGGCGCGCGAACTCTTCCAGTATGCTGCGGCGACATTCGGCGATCCGGACGCGCAGTACAATCTCGCTCACATGTACATCGTCGGGGGCGGCGGCCTCGCCAAGGACAAGCTCGTCGCCGTGCGGTGGCTGATGCTCGCCGCGCACAAAGGCCACCGCCCGTCCGAGGCGCTGCTCGGGCACCTCTTGTTTGCCGGCGACGGCTTGGAGCCGCAGCGGGCCAGGGGGCTGATGTGGCTGACCATCGCCAACACCGGCGCGGAAAGCCCGAAAGACGACTGGGTCGGCGATCTCTACCGGCGCGATTTCGCCGCGGCGAGCGCCAAGGACCGCGAGACGGCGGCGGCCATGGTTAATGAACGCGCCAAGGGACCGCCGGCGCAGTCCTTTATCTCCAGCACGGTGGTGCGGACGTTACAGTTCCTGCGGCCGCTGGGGATACCGGTCATGGCCGAGGCGCCTGCCGCCGCGCCGCCGCCTCGGCCGCCGGCTGCGCCAGGCAACTGATCGGCCGCCCGCCGCTCCGACCCGATTCGCTGATTGGGCCGGTATCCGCCGCGAGACCGGCGGCGGTCCGATTAAGGGTTTCCTCAATCAGAACAGCGCGTATCGCGAAAGCCTTGTTTACGCCATGGTTCCCGGGTATTCCATGCCCGGCGGGTAATAAACGGCGCCGAGGAATGCGAATGACCTCATGGTTTGTTTCGACGACGCGCAAGGTGGGCCCCGAGATCGACTGGCGGCTGACCGAGTGCGCCGGCGAAGAGGAAGCCAAGGCCTGCGCCTCCGGGGCGCTGTCGCGCGGCTGCCGGGTCGAGGCCGGCACCGCGCCCGGCGTGCGGCCGGAGCGCCGGATCGGATGGCGCGCCGCGCATGACTGGGCCCAATCGTCGAACGACGGATCGATCAGGAGCCTTTATCGCCGCCTGGGCGAGTTTGCGGCCTGAGGCGGCGCGCGTATAAGGCGCGGCCAGCGGGCGCAAGGCCCGCATGAGGCGTCGCGCGCGGTGATCTTGCGGGCATTCTTCGATCGGCAGTTGGCGCGCTCCTGGGCGGGGCCGGCGCTGATGGCCCTTGCGCTCCTCGTCGTGCTGTTCGCGCTCGCCGGACAGACCGCCAACGCCCCCTTCGTCTACGCGCCTGCACCATGAAGCGCAGCGCCTCGCTGGATTTCCTTCGCGGCGCCGCGGCGTTCGCGGTCGCCATTCCGCACTACCTGACCGCCAATGCGCCGTTCAGCCCGACGGTGGAGGCGGTCGCGGTCGCGTCCGTCGAGGTGTTCTTCGTCCTCAGCGGCTTCGTGCTCGCGCCGCAGATCGTCGACTGGGTGGTCGGGCGGCCGTGGCGCAACCTCGGCGTGTTCCTCGCCCGCCGGTGGATGCGCACGATCCCGCCCTATGTCGCCGCACTCGTCGTCGTGGCGCTGATGACCGGCAACCTCTTTACCGGAGATGCGCTGCGCTACCTCGTCTATGTCGAGAATCTCTTCCGTTCCGCCAATGCCGTCGATTTCTATCCAGTCGCCTGGAGCCTGGCGGTCGAGGAGTGGTTCTACCTCCTGTTCGCGCCGCTGCTGTTCCTTGCGAGCCGCGCGCTCGGCCGCAGCGACCGGCGCATCGATGTCGCCTTCGCGATCCTGTTCATACTAGTCGTCGTGGCGCTGAGGGCTTTCGCCGCGCCGGCCGATTGGGACCTGAACGTCCGCAGGGTGACGCTCTTTCGCATCGACTCGATCGTCTGGGGTTTCCTGCTCTACCTGGCGCTCGAACGTCGGCCGTTGCTGGCGCTGAAGACCGCGCCGGATACGCGGAGGCTTGTGGCGCTCGTCGCGGTTTTCGCCGCCGCCGCCGCCCTCGAATTCCGTATCGCGACGCTCGCGCTCGAAGGCGTGCGCCTCGCCCAGCAGGCCTTCCCCTACGCCTCCGCCCTGTTCGGCGTCGCCGCGGTCGCCGCCTTCCGAGAGGCTGACGGCCTGTTCAGGGGACCACGGATCGCCGCGCTGAGCTTTTATCTCGGGCGCATTTCCTATTCGGCCTATCTCTTCCACATCGTCATCGTGATGGCGCTGAAGCCGTTGATCGCCGCATGGCCGCTCGCCCTGCAACTCACGCTCTATGTCGCGGCGATCTCAGCCTTCTCGACCGTCTTCTGGCGCGGCTTCGAGCGGCCGATTCTGGCCGCGCGGCCGGACTATCACCGCAGGCCGTACCGGCCGGCGGTCACCGAGGCGGCTGCGCCGCCGCCGCCGCGCGGGCGGATTGCGACCGCGGCTCTCGCGCTGGCCTTTCTCGGCGCCGTCGGCGCTCGCCCGCAACGCCTTCATGGCGGATGCGCCCTGGACGTTCTATCCGGCGCTGATCGCGACGGCCGCGCTTGCGGTGGCGCTCGCCGAGCGCGCCGGCCGGTTCGCCGCGTCGCTCGGGGTCGTCGCGCGGGCGCTCGTTCTGTTCGCGCTTGCCCTGCCGGCGGCCGACGCCGTCTATCGATCCTCGACCGGCTTGCCGATCGCCGGATCGCTCGCCAACCCGACCTATTCCTATCGCGCCGGGCGCGAGAACCCGGCCGCCTTCGCGATGTGGTGGTTCTACTACCTCAACGAATGGATCCGGGACGACGGCATTCGCGGCGCGATCGAGAAACCCGACCCGCAGAAAGAGCTTCCGTTCGTCATGGTTGCCGGCGCAAGCGGGCGGATGTTCGATACGATTATCCACATAAACTCAATGGGCTTCCGGGGGCAGGAAATCGCCGCGCCCAAGGGCGACCGCTTCCGCATCCTTGCGCTGGGCGAATCGCAGACATTCGGGCCGACCCTGCACGAGGGCGAGAAGCCCTGGCCGGAGTTGCTGCAGCGCCTGTTCGCGACCCGCGCCTCCTGCAGCCGGCCGATCGAGGTGATCAACGGCGGAACGGAGGCCTATACGCTCGAGAACAATCTCGCGTTGATGCGCCGCGACATCCGCGCGCTCAAGCCCGATCTCATCCTGTCGACCCACGGCATGAACGGCTTGCTCGCGCTCGGCCTGCGGCAGGAGGCGGAGCCGAGCGAACCGGGCGTGCGGCCGCGCGCCTCGGCCCTCCTCGGCCGCGCGGTGCTGACGATCGAGCGCGCGCTGCACGCCTGGCGCGCCCGCGACATCGCCAGACCGGCGGCGCCGGCTCCGCTCACTGACGCGCAGCTCATCGCGAGCCGTTACGCCGAGGACTATCGCAAGCTCATCGCGCTCGCGCGACAGAATGGCGCGTCGGTGGCGCTGGCGACGTCGAGCCTCGCCGTCAACGCGGGCTCGCCGCGCGAGGTGAAGGACTTCTACGGCGCGGTGTTCAAGCCGATCGACGACATCATCGCAGCCAACGCCGCGCACAACCGCATGGTCCGGCTGATCGGACGCGAGGACGACGCGCCGGTGGTCGAGGCGATCGCCGGCGTCGACGGCGACTGGGACGACGACGTCTATCTCGACATCGTGCATTTCACCGAACGCGGCCATCAACTCGTGGCGCGGGCCATGTTCAGGGCGCTCATTCCGGTGCTGGAGAGCGAGGGCGTGCGCTGCGTCGTCCGGTGAGGAGGACGTCTCGCCCCTTATGCTCCTTCCGGCCGGTGTCAGAACGACGGCGTCAGGACGCGCACACGGCGCGTTCCCCCGTCGGGTCCGCGATCCTCGACGACCCGCCCCGCCTTCAGGCCGAGGTGGACGGCCGCATTTCTCTGACCGTCCTCGATGCCCGAGGTCTCGCGGCTGACGGCGGCCGTCGCCGCCTTGAGCCGCGTGTCCACGCCCTCGATGTCGAGCGCGGAGTCGACTGATTCCGCGGCGCCCGGAGCCGCATCCCCGGGCGGCACGGCGTTTCGGGCGGTCGCCGGAACAGCGGCGCTGGGCTTCGGGCGCGCCATCTCGGCGGACGCCTCCACCGTCACGATGATGTCGTGGGAGCGGTGGCCAAAGCGCTTCTCCGCCGCGGCGAGCGCGTCCGCCCAGCTCTGGCCCGGGCGCCGACAGGAGCATGCCGGATCAAAGGTCTGCTGGAACTTGAAGGCGTTCGGCAGCGCCGTGTAGCGCGCGCCGGTCAACGACGCGCCCGCGTCGATCGTGCCGCCGAATGGCATCGTATAGAGCTCGACTGCGACGTTGGGACAGAGCGTCTGGCACACCTCTTCCAGGGTCGCGCCGCTCGCGCCCGAATAGGGTAGCGGAAAGAAGCTTCCATCGCAGGTCCGCACGCATACGAACATCGAGCCCCCCACGCCGGAACCCTGCCGCCTTTCGTGGGTGTCCGAACTGCGGCGGCGAGAGCGCGGTTCCTCGCCCCGGACCCCATCGTCCGGCGGGCCCCGGCTGGCGAAGGGATTGGGAAAGCTGAACGGGCCGATATGGATGGAATTGTCGCTGCAACGCCCGCAGGCGGCGTTCTGTGCGGACGCGGGCAACTCGATTGCGACCGTCGTGAGCAGTGCGAGCGCGAGCGTCGTCGCCGTGAACGGCTCGCCAATGCGCATCCGGCCGACCAGGCGAGACACCTGCGGTCTACGGAGGCGACGAGGACGCGGGGCGCCGAACATGGTTCGTCTCGCTGTGCGGCCGGAACGTTGTATCTTAGCTTTATTTCAGGCTTGTGTCGTCCAGGGCGTGAGCTCTGGACAAATCGCGCTGCGCCCCGGCTTCCCCTGGCGCTCCCGGGCCTGACCGGGGATTGCGCGAAGAAGGTCGGCGTGAGGGACCTGGCGATTGGCCGCGGACACGCTCACCGCCCCTCATCCTAACCTTCGCCCCCGTACACGGGAAGATAAGGGCGAGATGCGCTCCCCCGGAGCGCCCACCCGGATCGAGAGCGAGATGATCTCGGCCCGCGTGGGCGCTCGGCATTGCCATCGGCGCCCGATGGGCGCACGGATGGCGGCGGTCATCCCATCTTCGTGGTTGTCGCTTGAGCTCCCCGACCGCCTCACCGTCGAACGGCGTCTCGCCCACCCCCTCGCGATGGGGCGTGTTCGGCAACCTCGCCTTCGCCGTCATTCTGGTCGCGAGCTCGGTCTCCAGCATCGGCATCGCGATGTTCGACACGGCCATGAGCTGGCTGATGACGAGCCTCAATCCCGATCCGCTGATGGTCTCCGCGGTCCAGGTCGCGACGATGGCGCCGATGTTCATATTGACCATTCCGGCCGGAGCGCTCGCCGACGTCGTCGATCCGCGCCGCCTCCTGATCGCGGCGCAGTTCGGCGTCGTCGCCGTTGGCGTCGTATTCGCCGGGACCGTCGCCCTCGGCTGGGCGTCGTCGCCGGCGCTGCTCGCGACCTCGTTCCTGCTCGGGGCGGCGGGCGCGCTCGCAGCGCCGGCATGGCAAATCATCACGCCGATGCTGGTGCCGAGAGCCGAACTCGACAACGCCATCGCGGTCAGCAACGCCGCCTACAACGTGAGCCGCGCCGTGGGGCCGGCGCTGGGGGGCGTGGCGATCAGCGCCGTCAGCCTCAAACTGCCGCTCTGGGTCTATGTCGCGACCAACGTGTTCGTGCTGGGGGCGCTGTTCTGGTGGCGGCCTCCTCGCAGGCCGCCGGAGACGCTGCCGGCCGAAAGGCTGCGCGCCGCCGTGGCCGCCGGACTCCGCTACGCGCGCAACAATCGCGACCTCGACGCGACGCTGGTCCGCGCGATCGCCTTCTTTCCCTTCGCCAGCGCCTACTGGGCGCTGATGCCGCTGATCGCCCGCGACCGGTTGCACGACGGCGCCGAGCTCTACGGCGTTCTGATGGGCGTCGTCGGCGCCGGCTCGATCGTCGGCTCGCTCGGCATGGAGACGCTCAAGGCCCGGCTAGGGCCGGACCTCTCGGCCGCGGCCGCCGCCGCCGGCACCGCGCTGGCGTTGGCGCTGTTTGCGGCTGCGCGGCGGCCGGAAATCGCCATGATCGCCAGCTTCATCGCCGGCGCGTCCTGGATCGTCGCCATGACGACGATGTTCGTCTCGGCCCAGGTCGCGTTGCCCGACTGGGTGCGGGGCAGGGGGCTGGCGATCTTCCTGACCGCCTATTTCGGCGCGATGACGGTTGGCAGCGCCCTGTGGGGCGCGGTCGCCAGCCGCAGCGGGATTGCCTTTGCGCTGAACGCCGCCGCGGTGGGAACGGCGCTCGGGCTGATCCTGACGCATGCGCTGGAAGCTCGAGACGGGGGCCGCCTTCGATCTTGCGCCTTCGATGCACTGGCGAGCGCCCGCCTTCGTCGAGCGGCTGAACGACGACGTCGGCCCGATTCTGGTCCTGGTCGAATACCGGACCGACCCGCGCGACGCTGCGGAATTCCTCGCGCTGATGCATGAGATCGGCCGCGAGCGGATGCGCGACGGGGCCTACGCCTGGAACCTGTTCCACGACCCCAACGAACCCGGC
Source organism: uncultured Alphaproteobacteria bacterium (assembly GCA_963816065.1). GTDB lineage: Bacteria > Pseudomonadota > Alphaproteobacteria > Rhizobiales > Beijerinckiaceae > Roseiarcus. The sequence goes on from CAWFJG010000030.1 coordinate 475,686, forward strand.
CGGTCGATCGAGACCTGGCTCGTCCACTCCCTTCTCGAACTCAAGTACCGGGCCGAGCGGGAAACCAGGGCGGACGAACTGGTGGAAATGCGCGCCCGAACCTTCCTGAAGGAGCCGGCGTCCGCGAGCTACTACGTCGCGGCCGGGCGGCCTCGCCATCAATGGATCGGCGGGTCGGCGGGGTCCTGACGGGCTTGGAGGGCGACGACGAGACCGACCTGGCGCTAGGGGGTACGCTCTCCATCTACCGCCTCAAGGGGGAAGCGGGCGGCAGACAGCGCGATCTCGTCGTCGATGGTTGGATAACACCGTTGCGTGCTCGCCACAATCGAAACGTGCACGTTCGGAAAAGGCATTTGGTCGCGGACAACAGAAAAGCGGATCGAAGCAAGGTTCTTGTTTTGTTCCTTAACTGCCTCTATCCTGGCGCGCATGTCCGACGCCGCCCCGCTGAAACCCGCAACGTCCGAAGACCTGATCGCCGCGCTCGCCTTCGCGCTCAGATTCCAGGGGCGCAAGCGCGTCCACAACGCCGACGAGATCATGGCCGAGATCGTGGCGAAGCGGCTCGCCGAGCATCTGCAGCGGGCGGGGTTCGTGGTGATGCAAAGGCCGGCCGAGATCGGCGGCGCGGCGCTCGGCAGAGGCTTCGAGGGCTGACGGAGCGACCAAGGCAGGAATTCGCGCGCCCGCGGCCGCTCCCGGCGAAAGACGGCATGGTGTTGACATCGCGGGGGAAGTGGCGCCCTCTGCGGCGCTAACGATAAAGGCCGGGAGGACGTCCATGCCGCGCAAGGACATCATCGAAACGATTCGGAAATACACCGACCCTTTCCGCGTCGCCAAGGGCAAGGATTTCCGACTGAAGGACTTCGATCCGGGCGACACGCTCGATCTCAACATGGACAAGCACGAGGCGGCGGAGCTTCTCGAGCGCGGCGCGGACTGGCTCGCGATGGAGCAGGACATCCTCTACGCCCAGGATTCGTGGTCCGTGCTGCTGGTGTTCCAGGCCATGGACGCGGCGGGCAAGGACGGGACGATCAAGCACGTGATGTCGCGCGTCAATCCGCAAGGGTGCGAGGTCCACTCGTTCAAGCAGCCCTCCGTCGAGGAGCTCTCGCACGATTTCCTGTGGCGCTACGCCACCAAGGTTCCGCAGCGCGGCCGCATCGGGATCTTCAACCGCTCCTATTACGAGGAGGTTCTGGTCGTGCGCGTGCATCAGGCGCTGCTCGAGGCGCAGAAGACCCCGCCGGAGCTGGTCGGCAAGCGGATCTGGGACGAGCGGCTCGCCGACATCGCCCGGTTCGAGGACTATCTGACGCGCCAGGGCGTGGTGATCCTCAAGTTCTACCTCAACCTGTCGCAGAAGGAACAGAAGAAGCGCTTCATGGAGCGGCTCGACAAGCCCGACAAGAACTGGAAGTTCTCGGCGTCCGACGTACGCGAGCGCAGCTACTGGGACGACTACATGCACGCCTACGAGGAGGCGATCCGGGCCACCGCGACCAAGTCCGCGCCGTGGTTCGTCGTGCCGGCCGACAACAAATGGTTCAGCCGGCTGGTCGTCGCGGCCGCGATCGTCGATGCGGTGGAGAGGCTCGACCTCAAATATCCGAAGGTCACGGCGCAGCAGAAGAAGGACCTCGCCACGGCGCGCCAGGAGCTGATGGCCGAGAAGTAGCGGGAGCGAAGGGCGTGGCGACGGCGATTACGGTTCTGGGCGGGATCGGCCTGTTCCTGCTCGGCATGACGGTGATGACCGACGGGCTCAAGGCGCTGGCCGGCTCGTCCCTGCGCACGGCGCTCGCCAAGGCGGCGGCGACCCCGCTCTCCGGCGCGATCTGGGGCGCGATCGTCACGCTGCTCGTGCAATCGTCGAGCGCGGTGACGATGACCACCATCGGCCTCGTCAGCGCCGGGCTTCTGACCTTCCCGCAGGGGCTCGGACTGGTGTTCGGGGCGAACGTCGGCACGACCGGCACGGGATGGCTGGTCGCGCTGATCGGCGTGCGCGTCTCGCTCTCCACCTACGCGCTGCCGCTGATCTTCCTCGGCGCGCTGACGAAACTGCTGACGGGCGGGCGGATCGCGGCGGCCGGCGCCTCGATCGCCGGCTTTGCCCTGGTGCTCTACGGGCTGACCACCCTGCAGCAGGGCATGGGCGGCCTCGCCGAAAGCCTGCATCCGTCCGACTTGCCCGACGTGCTCGGCGCTCCCGGCGTCGGATGGCTCACCGGCTGGATCGGCCTGATGAAGCTCGTCGTCGTCGGCCTGGTGATGACGGCGGTCATGCAGTCCTCGACGGCCTCGATCGCGGTCACGATCTCGGCCTTCTACGCCGGCGCGATCGGGCTCGAGCAGGGCGCGGCGCTGATCATCGGCCAGAACATCGGGACGGCGACGAGCTCGGCGCTGGCGGCGATCGGCGCGAGCGCCACCGCCAAGCGCCTCGCCCTCGCCTACATCCTGTTCAAGATCATTGCGGCGCTGATTGCGATCGTCGCCTTTCCCTTCACGGCGGCGCTGATGCGACGCTTCGCCGGGACGCTCGACGGCACGACGCTGCTCGCCGCCTATCACACCGCCTACAATCTGGTCGGGGTCGCGGTGCTGCTGCCGGCGACGCCGTGGTTCACCCGCCTGGTCGAGCGCCTGCTGCCGCCGCAGGAATCGGCGATCGAACGGGTCCTCGATCGCGCCGCGCTCGTCCATCCGGTGGTCGCGGTCGAAGCCGCCCGGCGCGCCGTCGCCGAGGCGCTGCGGACGATCGCCGCAACGGTCGCGGGCGCCCTCTCGGGCAGGGCGGATCGGGCCGAGCCGGGCGCGGCGGCCGCCTCGGCCGCGCTCGCCAAGGTGCAGGACTTCCTGTCCGAGCTCGAGGCGCCGCCGGAGACCGAGGCGGAGCGGCGCCGCCTCACCAGCGTCCTGCATGCGCTCGATCACGCCGCGCGGCTGGCCGAGCTCCTGGACCAGGAAGGGGTTCCGAGGCCGCCCGCCGGCGCCGCCGAGGACGTCCGCGCGGACCGAGCTCTGCCAGCGGGTCATGCGCTCGGCGCAGACGGTCGGCGAGTTCGATCGTCGGGGAATCGGCGCTCAGCCAACGCGCCGAGCCGATCGGCTGGAGCGTGTCGGCGGACGTCGGCGCGGCCCTCGCCGACGCCGCGAGCGCCGCGCAGGCGCTGGAGACGATGCAGCGCGGGCATCGCGCGGCGATGCTGGCCTCGGTCGCGCCCGGAGAGCTGACCGCCTCGGACGCCTTCGCCCGGATCGACGCGGCGCGTCGCCTCGACCGGCTCGCCCATCACGCCTGGCGGTCGGCGGCGCATCTGGTGGGGCGGGGCGAAAGCCTCGAGGCTGCGGCCCGTTCCGTCCACGCGCCGTAGACGGGATTTGCGCCCCGAGCAAACAAGGCCGCGGCTGGGAGATCGGATCATGAGCGCAGCGGAGACGGCCCAAGCGAGCCCGACGCCCTGGCATGCGATGCCGGCGGAGGCGGTCGAGAAAGCGCTCGGCGTCGATCCCGGGCGCGGTCTCGACGCCGCGGAAGCCGCCGGGCGGCTCAAGACCTACGGGCCGAACCGCCTGCCCGAGGGCAAGAAGAAGGGACCGCTGGCCCGCTTCCTCGCCCAGTTCAACAACGTCCTGATCTATGTCCTGCTGACCGCCGGCTTCGTCAAGCTGATGCTGAGCCTGTGGCTCGACGCCTCGATCATCTTCGCCGTGGTCATCCTCAATTCCCTGCTCGGCTTTCTGCAGGAAGGCCGCGCCGAGAAGGCGCTCGACTCGATCCGCAACATGCTGTCGGCGGAGGCGCGCGCCGTGCGAAGCGGCGAGGCGCGGCTGATCCCTGCCGAGGACCTCGCGCCCGGCGACGTCGTGCTGCTCGAGTCCGGCGACAAGATCCCGGCCGACCTCAGGCTGATCGACGCCAAGAACCTGCGCACCGAGGAGGCGGCGCTGACCGGCGAGTCGGTGCCGGCCGAGAAGACGACCGATCCGGTCGCCGCCAACGCGACCGTCGGCGATCGGGAGAACATCGCCTTTTCCGGCACCATGGTCGTCTCCGGGCGGGCGACCGGCGTCGTGGTCGCGACCGGCAGCCAGACCGAGCTCGGCCGGATCAACCAGATGCTGGCCGAGGTCAGCGCGCTCGAGACGCCGCTGCTGCGCCAGATCAAGAGGTTCGGCTACGTCATCACCGCGGTCATCGGCGTCATCAGCGTGCTGCTGTTCTCCTGGGGCCACTGGCTCGGGCACATGACCTTCGTCCAGCTGTTCCAGGCGGTGGTCGGCATCGCCGTGTCGCTGATCCCGGAGGGCCTGCCGGCGCTGATCACGATCACGCTGGCGATCGGCGTGCAGCGCATGGCCCAGCGCAACGCCATCATTCGCCGCCTGCCGGCGGTCGAGACGCTCGGCTCCGTCTCGCGCATCTGCTCGGACAAGACCGGCACGCTGACCTTGATGGAGATGATGGTGACGTCGGTCGTCACCGCCGACAAGGCCTATGCGGTCAGCGGCGACGGTTACGCGCCCGAAGGCGAAGTCACGGAGGCGGGCCAAAGCACGGAGGCCGGCGCGCCGCTGCGCGAGAAGCCGGAAACGCTCAAGCTGATGGGGCGCGTGTCGATGCTGTGCAACGACGCCGAGCTTTTCCAGGACGAGGGCAAATGGAAGGTCGAGGGCGATCCGACCGAGGGCGCGCTCTATCCGTTCGCGACCAAGCTCGGCATGGACCGCGCGGCCGAGGCGGCCGCCGCGCCGCGCGTCGACGCCATCCCGTTCGAGTCCGAGCACAAGTTCATGGCGACGCTGAACCGGTCGGCGGACGGGCGCGAGATGCTGTTCGTCAAGGGCGCGCCCGAAGTGATCCTCGAGCATTGCGACCGGCAGCAGACGGCGAATGGCCCCGCGCCGCTCGATCGCGACCGCTTCGCCTCCGAAGGCGACCGGCTCGCCGCGCAAGGCGAGCGCGTGCTGGGCCTGGCGTGGCTCGCCCGATCCGGGCCTGCCCGCGGGCGGCCTCAAGCCCGAAGACCTGCCCAAAACCCTCGTCCTGCTCGGCCTCGTCGGCCTGATGGACCCGCCGCGCAAGGAGGCGATCGAGGCTGTGAAGGAGTGCCACGCCGGAGGCATCCGGGTCACCATGATCACCGGCGACCACAAGATCACCGCCGCGGCGATCGCCAAGATGCTCGGCATCGGCGACGGCAAGACGGCGGTGGCGGGAACCGAGATCGAGGCGATGAACGACGCGGCGCTGCAGGAGTGCGTGCGCGAGGTCGACGTCTTCGCCCGCGCCAGTCCCGAGCACAAGCTCCGGCTCGTCAAGGCGATCCAGGCCAACCGGCAGATCGTCGCGATGACCGGCGACGGGGTCAACGACGCTCCGGCGCTGAAAAAGGCCGACATCGGCGTCGCCATGGGAATCAAGGGCACGGAGGTGACGAAGGAGGCGGCCGGCATGATTCTGGCCGACGACAATTTCGCCTCGATCTCGGCGGCGGTGAAGGAAGGCCGCACGGTGTACAACAACATCGAGAAGGCGATGCTGTTCCTGCTGCCGACCAACGTGGCGCAGGGGGCGGTGATCGCGGTCGCGATCCTGTTCGCCTTTACCCTGCCGATCACCGCGCCGCAGGTCCTGTGGGTCAACATGGTGACCTCGGTCGCGCTCGGCCTCGTCATCTCGTTCGAGCCGCACGAGGCGGACGTGATGCGGCGCCCGCCCCGCAGCGTCGACCGGCCGATCGTGACCGGCTTCGGCATCTGGCGGATCCTGTTCGTCGGCGCGGCGCTGGTTCTCTATACGCTGGCGGCGTTCTTCATCATGAAGGACTACGGCGCCACGGATGGGATGGCGCGCACCGCCGCCGTCAACGCGATCACGCTCGGCCAGGTCTTCTATCTCCTCAACAGCCGCTACCTGCTCGAATTCGTCGCTGTCGTTCGGCGCGCACAAGGGCAATCCCTATCTCTGGTACGGGATCGGGGTTGTGATCGTGCTGCAGCTCCTGTTCACCTATGCGCCGCCGTTCCACCTGATCTTCGGCAACGAGTCGCTGCCGCTATGGGGCTGGCCGTGGCTGATCCTGGGCGGCGTCGCGTTCTTCCTCGCGGTGGAACTCGAGAAGTTCGTCATCCGCTCGAACCCCGGGCTCAGGCGGGCGGCGACGCAGGTGGAAGCAGCCGCGCCGGCGACGGCGTGAGGGAGAGACGTCCCTTCTCCCTCCCCCACAAGGCTGCGGCATTCACACATCTCGAATTGAGGCGCGCCCACCCCTTCTCCAGCTTCCCCGCTTTGCGGAGAAGGAGGGAAGCCGGCCGCCTGCAACTCGCTGAAAGATGTGCAAAGCCTTCCCCACAACGGGGAAAGGAGAATGTCAGCGGCCGAGGTAGAGCCTTCGCACGAGTTCGTTCTCGCCGAGCTCCGCGGGGGATTTGCCCTCGAATGCGATCGAGCCGTGGACGATGACGTAGCCCCGGTCGGCCACGCGGATCGCCTGATGAAAATTCTGCTCGGCCATCAGCACGCTCAGGCCGAGCCGGGCCTTGAGCTCGGCAATGGCGTCGATCACCAGTTTGACGACGATCGGCGCGAGACCGACCGACGGCTCGTCGATCAGGAGAATTTTCGGCTCCGCCATCAGCGCGCGGGCGAGCGCCACCATCTGCTGCTCGCCGCCGCTCATGCTGCCGGCGGCCTGATTGCGCCGTTCTGCGAGACGCGGAAAGAGGTCGTAGCTCGCTTCGAGGTTGCGGCGGATGTGGGGCCGCGCCTGGCGGCGGAGCGCGCCGAGAAAGAGATTCTCCTCGACGGTGAGTTTCGGCAGCAAGTGACGGCCTTCCGGAACCAGGATCACGCCGAGCCCGACGATCTCCTCGGTGGCCAGTCCGACCAGCTCGATCGACTCTCCGCCGATCGTAGCGACAATGCGTCCGGCCGAAGGGGGAAGCAGGCCCATCACGCATTTCATCAGCGAGCTCTTGCCGTTGCCGTTCGTGCCCAAGAGCGCGACCGTCTCGCCCGCCCCGACGGACAGGGAAACGTCCTGCAAGGCGAGCACGTGGCCGTAGCTCGCCGACAATCCGGATATGGCGAGGCTATTCTCCAAGGTAGGCTCTCTGGACCTCGACGTTGGCGAGCACCTCATCCGGTTCGCCGTCGGCGATCTTGCGCCCCGCGACCAGGACCACCAGCCGCTGCGAGAAGGCCGTCACCGCCCGCATGATGTGCTCGATCATGACGATCGCGACCCCGCGCTCGTTCATGCGCATCATCAAGGCGATGATCTCGTCGACCTCGGAATGCGAGAGTCCGGCCATCGCCTCGTCCATGAAGAGGAGTTGCGGCCGGGCCACGGCCGCGCGCGCGAGGTCGAGCTTGCGCAAGTCGACCTGAGTGAGGTCCTCGAGGCATCGCCGCGCGGCGACGGGAGAGGCCGACGAATTCCAGCGCTTCCTCGATCGCGCCTTCGTCCCCTCCCTGGGTTGCGAAGAACAGCGGAACGCGCAGGTTGTCGGCGACCGTCAGTCCGCGAAACGGTCGCGGCAACTGGAAGCTGCGCACGAGGCCCGCGCGCACGCGCTGATGCGGCAGAAGCCGATCGATGCGCCGGTCCTTGAACCAGACGGCGCCGGCGTCGTTGCGCAGCGCGCCGCTGGCGCAGCCCACGAACGTGCTCTTGCCCGAGCCGTTCGGGCCGATCAGCCCGACGCGCTCGCCTGCGCCGACGTGGAAGTCGACGGCGTCGAGCGCGACGAATCCGCCGAACCGCTTCGTCACGCTCTCGGCTCGAAAAAGCGGAAGCCCGTTCACGCCGCCCTCCGCCGGCCCGTCAGACCGAGGAGGCCAATGAGCCCTTGCGGCGCGAGGACGACGAACCCGATCATCAGGAGGCCGACGATCAGCAGATTGATCTCCGACGAGATGGTCACCGTGACGACTTGCTGGGCGGTTCCGAGGAGAAGCGCGCCCAGCACGGGTCCGAACCACGCCGTCGTGCCGCCAATGAGCGGCATCGCAATCGAGTTCACCGCGTAGGAAAGATTGAACGCCGAAGACGGTTCGAGAAAGGTCACGTAGTACGGCAGAGGCGCCCCCGCCATGCCCATGAATGCGCCGCTCAGGGTCGTGGCCATGAGCTTCAGCCGAAGCGTCGGAACGCCGGTCGCTTCCGCCGCGACCTCGTCGTCGCGGATGGCGACGAAGCCGAGTCCGATTCCGGAGGTTTCGATCGCCCGGCTGACCGCCACCACGATGACCGCCAGCGTCAGCATCAGGAAGACCATGTACGCGATGTAGCTGCCGAACACCGGAATGTGCTTGGGCCGGATGGCGTAGACGCCGGCGGACCCGCCGACGAAATCCCAATTGGTGATCAGGGTCTGCAACACGACGGCGAGCGCAAGGGTCGCGATGGCAAAGAAGATCCCGCGCAGGCGCAGCGTCAGGTAGCCCGTTCCGAGGCCGACCAGCCCCGCGACGACGCCGCCCGCCAGCATCATCGCCGGCAAGGGGAGCGGCGCGATCTTGCCGAGCGCCACCCCCGTATAGGCGCCAAGCGCGAGAAATGCCGCGACCCCGAAATTCACATAGCCGACATAGCCCCCGAGGATATTCCAGGCGCACGCCAGCACGACGTATTCGAGGACCGTGTAGCCGGCGTAGAAGACATAGTCGTTGCCGACGGCCCGCATCGCGGCAAACAGCGCGGCGGCGGCCAGAACGAGAAGCCCGAGGAAGCGAAAATTGGCGGTCATCTAGCGTCCGAACAGTCCGGAAGGGCGGACGGCGAGCGTGAGCAGCAGGAAGCCGAATGCGACTGCCGGCGCCCAGGAGGCGCCCGCGAAGATCGACGTCAGATTTTCGATCACGCCGAGGAGCACGGCGGCGAGCAATGTTCCCGGCAAGCTGCCCATGCCGCCGAGCACCGCGATGGCGAACACCCGACCGATGAAGTCGCGCCCGATCGACGGTTCGACGGGTTCGAGCACCAGCAGCAGCGCTCCCGCGGCCCCGGCGAGCGCGATCGAGATGGCGAAGGCGATGCGCTTCAGCCGCACGGGGTCGGCGCCCATGAGACGCAGAGCCGTCGGATCCTGCGCGACCCCCAGGATCGCGCGGCCGATGAAGGTGCGTTTCAGAAAGAGCTGGGCCGCGGCCAGGATCGCCAGGGCCCCAAGGAAGGGAATGAGCTGCCTGAGCGGCAGCGCGACAGGCCCGAGCTTCAGGGACGTCGACGCGTAAGCCGCCGACGTGTAGCGGTAGTCGACGCCGAATGTCAGGATCAGGACGACCTCGCCGACGAACATCAGGCCGAAGAAGAAGGCGAGGCCGCGCATCGAATTCGTTTCCGCGCCGCTCGAAAGCCCGGTGATAGACCTGATAGACCGCTGAGCCCGCCCCATAGAAGACAGGGACGACAACCAGCGCTGCGAGAAGCGGATCGAGCCCGAATTGTTCGCTCAAGAAAAAGGCCCCATAGGCGCCGAACACGACGAACGCCGGATGGGCGATGTTGGCGATGTCGAGGAGACCGAACGAAATGGTCGCGCCGGCGGCCACCCCTGCGTAGAATCCGCCGAGCAGCAGGCCGGACACGACCGCGTTCGCCAGGAGATTGAAAGAGAGCACGGGCGCTGTCTTCGACTGAGGACCGCGGCAGCGGGAAAACCCGCCGCCGCGAATGCGCTCACTGACGCGCCTTTTCAAACGGCGTGACGAGCTCGCCGGTCTTCATGTCCGCCGGTCCGACGACGACCAGATGGTCCGTGCCGGTGAACTCGCCGGCGTCCTTGCCCTTGACGTTCTGGAACTGGATCAGGAAGGCGCGCGCTTTCGCCCACTCGCCGCCCGGCCCGAACTGGACGTCGCCAATGATCGTCTTGATCGTGTTGGCGTGGATATAGGGGCCCAGCTTGTCGCCCTCGAGGCTCTTGGTCGCCTCGACGGCGGCAGCGAGGATCTGAAGGTCGGCGTAGGCCCAGGGGGCGACGTAATAGCCGATCGGGTCGACGCCTTCCGCCTTGGCCCTCGCCTGGTATTTCGCAAGGAACTCCATCGATCCCGGGAACTGAAGCTTCGGCGCGGGAAGCCAATAGGCGAAATTGACGAGCCCGTTGATCTGCGGGCCGAGGATCGTTTCGGAATCGGTCGTCTGCAACCCGGTCATCGCGCCGCCGATCATCTGAGCGTTCAGCCCGACCTCGGCGATGGCGCGTGCGACATTGATCGATTGGCCGGGCTGGGTGCCGACCATCACGAGGTCCGGATTGGTCGCCTGCACTTCGCGGACCAGGGTCGAAAAGTCGGTCATGCTCGGAGGAAAGGTGCGGTCGTAGACGACCTTGATGCCGCGCGCTTTGGCGGCGTTCCGAACGCCTTCCAGGACGGAATGGCCGAACTGAATGTCGGGCGTGATGACGGCGATGGTCGACGGCTTGGGATTGAGCTGATCGGCCACGTTGAAGAACGGCATCGCCGCGGCGTTCGCCGGATCCTCGCCCGTCGGCGCCATGCCGAAGTACTTGTCGTAATTGAGCTTGGCGTTGTTCGCCAGTCCGAACAGGCCCATCAGCACCATGTCGTGCTGCATGGCGATGGGCAGCGCCGCGGCGATGATCGGCGTCGCATAGCCGCTGTTGATCAGGTCGACCTTATCGACATCGAGCAGCTTGGTGTAGATCGGGGGGACATTCGCCGGATTGCTCTGGTCGTCGTAATAGACCAGCTCGACCGGCCTGCCGAGCAGCCCGCCCTTGGCGTTCTGGTCCTCCGCCCAGATCTTCATGGCGAGCAGCGCGGACTTGCCGCTGCCCGCGAGCGGGCCCGACTGGGCCATGCTGAATCCGATCTTGATCGGATCGGCCGCAAAGGCCGACGAAACCGCAAGCGCGCCCGCCAGGATCGCGATTGCACAACGGCGAATTCGCCGCAAAGCGCTTGCCTTCTCTCCCATGACATCCTCCCTGTTGGATCGCGCCCACGTCAGCGGACGGCCGTCGCGCGTCTATCGGTGGCTATGGCTATGCGGGTGAGGATGGCCGTGAGCTTCCGCGCGCAGCTTGTCGCGAAACTGCGCCATCTGTTCGAAGAGCGTCAGAACGTCCGGCTCGGCATGCTCGCCGCTGAACTCTTCGAACAGGTTCCTGACGGTGACGACGACGCGTTCCGCATCGCCCCAGTCCGCATACCGGCCGAGATCGATATCGAATGCGGCGTCGCGCGCGTTCATGCCCTTGTCGAAGCGCTTGCGCGCCTCGTCCTGGACGAATTCAAGGTAGCCCCTCATCTCGCGAACCGCCTGCTTGTCGCAGATGGGGCCGTGTCCGGGGACGACCACGTCGACATCGAGGGCGAGGATGCGATCACAGGCTCGAACCCAATTCGAGACCGGCCCTGCCCATGCGATCGGGGTGCCCTCGTTGAACAGCAGGTCGCCGGTGAAGACGGTCCGATCCCCGGGCACGAAAGCGATGGTGTCGCCGCGGGTGTGCGCGGGACCAAGTTCGATCAGGCGCACCGCCTTGTCGCCGACCTCGAGCTCGAGTTCGCCGGTGAAGGTCTTGTTCGGCTTGCGCAGCTGCACGCCGGTGAAATCGAACGGCTTGAACAGTTCCGCGAGAAATTGGGCGCCGCGTCCGAGCTGATCGGCGTTGACCATCATCGAGTGATAGAGCGCGGGATGGGTGGGATCCATTTCGTCGAAGGTCGCGTCGCTGGCGACGATATCGGCGCCCTCGACCAGCTGGTTGCCGAAGGTGTGGTCGCCGTTGTGATGGGTATTGAACAGCGTGTTGATATGCTCCGCCGCGGGAACCGAGCGCCGCATCTCCGCCAGCATTTCGGCGGTCAGCTTCAGATCGAACAGCGTATCGACGAGCAGCGTCTGATCTCCATCGACGATCAGACCCGCGTTGCTCCAGCCCCACGAGCCGTCCGGCTGAGATGTAGGCCCAGACGCCGTTGCCGAGGTCCTTCAACCCTTTGGTGTAACTCCATCTCGACATGCCGCGCCTCCTCCCGTTGGTCGATCGCCGTCGCCCGGCGCGTTTGCGTGCTTTTCCTCGCTTGACCGTACGCCATCTTGATCAGTGCATCAAGTCTCTTGATCGATCGTTCAATCAGGCTTAGCTTGCCGTCGAGAGCAAGAGTTGGATTTTGACGAAGTTCCCCCAGGCGGCGAAAGCCACGCGCGCGGCGACGGAGGCCGGAACGGCCGGCGCCTCGTCGCGCGAACGCATTCTCAAGGAGGCGGAGCGCGTGTTCGGCGCATACGGCTTCGATGGCGCGACGATGCGACAGGTCGCCGAGGCCGCCGGCGTTCCCTTGGCGCTGGTCAGCTATCATTTCGGTTCGAAGGAGGGGCTCTATCGCGCGGTGTTCGACCGGCGGGTGCCGACGGTGGTCGAGCAGCGTCTGGCCGGCCTTGCGATCGCCATGAGCGAGCCGGACCTCGACCGGCGGCTCGAACTCGTGGTCAAGGCGCTCGTCTTTCCGATGTTGCATCTGCGCGCCCACGATCGCGATCCGAGCTTCGGTCGGGTTCTCGCGCACGAGACCATGGACCCGATTTCGGAGCAGCGAGGCTTCATTCGCGACATGTTCGATCCGATCGCCCGCGCGGTGGTCGACGCCCTCGCTTCGGCGCTCCCCGGACGGTCGCAGCAGGACATCTGGTGGGCTTACGAATTCATGCTGGGCGCGATGGTCTACGTCATGGGGGACGCGGGCCGCATCGAACGGCTGAGCGCCGGGCTGTGCCGGCCCGACGACGAGGAGGGCGCGGTCCGGCATATGGTCGCGTTCCTGACCGCCGGCGTGCGCCACGGCGCGCCGCAAGCCGCGCAGACACGAGCCGCCGTCAAGCCAAAGAAGCCAAAGGGAGGAAAGACGCATGCGACTGGTGACGTACCAAAAAGGCGACGCGCCTGAGCGCGCGGGCGCGCTGATCGACGGCGACACGCGGATCGTCGATCTCGTCGAGGCTCACGGCGCGATGTCCCGCGAGACCGGCCCCGCAACCGTGCTCGCCGTCGTCGAAGGCGGCGACGCCGCGCTCGACCGGGTCCGCGAGGCCGTCGGCAGAGCGCCGCCGAGCGCCGCAATTCCGCGCGCGGACGTGCGGCTGCGCGCGCCAATCCAGCCGCCGCCGCAGATGCGCGACTGTCTCTGTTTCGAACTGCACCTCAAGCAGGCGTTCGCCTCGGCGCGCAAGCTCGCGGCCATGCAGGGACCGGACCCGGACAAGGCGATCGCCGAGATCGAGCGCAGCGGCCTGCCCGACGCGCCGGCGATATTCTACAAGCAGCCGATCTACTACAAGGCGAACCGCTTTGCGGTGATCGGGACCGACGACGCCGTGGTCTGGCCGGCCTATTCGAAGTTTCTCGACTTCGAGCTCGAGTTCGGCGTCTATATCAAGGGCAAGGTGAAGGACGCGCCGAAGGAGGGCGCGCTGAAGCACGTCTTCGGCTACACGATCTTCAACGACATGTCGGCCCGCGACGCCCAGGGCGTGGAGATGGAGGGCCGGCTCGGGCCCGCCAAGGGCAAGGATTTCGACACCGCCAACCCGATGGGCCCGTGTCTGGTCACCGCCGACGAGATTCCCGACCCTTATGATCTCACCATGATCGCGCGGGTGAACGGCGAGGAATGGGGTCGCGGAAACTCCGGCTCGATGTACTGGAAATTCGAGGACCTGATCGCCTACATCACGCGATCCGAGACCCTCTACCCCGGCGAATTTCTCGGCTCGGGCACGGTCGGCAACGGCTGCGGTCTCGAGCACCTGCGCTTCATCAAGCCGGGCGACGTGATCGAGCTCGAGGTCGAGCGCATCGGCGTCCTGCGCAACCGCGTGGTCGGCGCCTGACCGAGGCGTCGGCTTCGCTGTCGGGCGGCGGACCGTCGGCGACGGGATCCGCCCGGCGCCAGGCGTTCCGCCCCGCTCGCGCGCGCCAGACGTGACCCAATTTGGCGCTCTCGGCGGGCTATCCCCAGCATTTCCGGGCCGGAATATGGCGGAAATGCGGCAAAAGATGGTTAATGGGCCGACGCGAATCAGGATTCAGCGACTAACGCATTGATTTTGCACGATCGGTCGCCGAAACTTGCGGCGATCGGCCCTAGTCGCCGTCGCGCGTCTGGCCGGCCTGGGCGGCTCGGGGCAAGTCGGGCGAGCAGGGCGATCAGCGCCCGGTCGCCGAGCGCCGCCACCCGCTCCTTGGGCGTCAGCCAGGCGCAGGCGTCCTCGACCGTCTCGGCGTCGTTGAGCTTCACCGAGGCGACCGCGAGCTGGATATCGACGTCGCCGAGCCGGTGGCGCGGCCTTTCCGGCAGGTAGGATTCATGCACGGCGCGGAACTGCGGATCGGCGTGGATCGAAAGGAGCGCGTCGTCGTGGTCGCGGCCGACCCGGGCGAGTTCCTCGGCGAGCGCGTTGGCGCGGGCGACCACCGCCGGCGGCGTGGTCTCCTCGGGCGTGCGCAGGAGGCCGATCCTGCGCATGCCGAGGCCGATCCACAGCTGCCCGCTCGCCCAGGAGAGCGGGATCGACAGGATGAGGCCGGCGATCGTCGGCGACATCCACAGCACCAGCGACGGGGAGATGAGCGCCGCCGCGAACAGGGTGACGACGCCGAGCAGGGCGTGCGAACGATGGCGGCGGGCAATGCTGGTCAGCGGGATGGAGCCGTCGTCGCGACGCTGGGGGTTCCACCCGGTGTCCCGGCCCGACAGGATCTGCAGCACCGAGCCCGACTGGATCAGCATCATGATCGGGGCCAGCGCGGCCGAGACGACGATCTCGATGAAGGTCGAGGCGATCAGCCCGGCGGCGCCGCCGGATCCGCGCCGCGTCGGGCCGTCGGCCAGAGCCAGGACGAGGCCGAGGAACTTCGGCGCGAGCAGGATTCCGATCGTCAGGATGAAGAGTTGCAGCGCCCGCTCGTAGTCGAAACGGGGCCACGCGGGAAACAGCGAGAAATCGGCGGTGAAGTATTCGGGCCGAATGTAGTGGGTCTGCAGCACCAGCACGATGCCGACCAGCAGTTGGGCCATCCACAGGGGCGACGCCAGATAGCCCATGATGCCGGTCAGGAAATGCTGGCGGGTCGGCCAGACGAAGCCCCGCGCCCCGATGACGCGCGTGTGTTGCAGGTTGCCCTGGCACCAGCGCCGGTCACGGGCGGCGAGGTCGATCAGCGACGGCGGGCTCTCTTCGTAGGAACCGCCAAGCGTCGGCAGCATGTAGACGGAGTAGCCTGCCCGGCGGATCAGCGCCGCTTCAACGAAATCGTGACTGAGGATGTGTCCGCCGAAAGGCGGCCGGCCCGGCAGGTCGGGCAGGCCGCAATGGTCGGCGAAGGCGCGGGTGCGGATAATGGCGTTGTGGCCCCAGTAGTTGCCGTCCCTTCCCATCCAGGCGGCGAGGCCGGCGGCGAGGACCGGGCCCGCGATCCGGGCGGCGAACTGCTGCAGTCGCGCGAACATCGTGTTGCGGTTGATGATCAGCGGCAGGCTCTGGATGATGCCGCTGTCGGGATCGGCCTCCATCGCCGCGGCGAGTTGCACCACCGCGTCGCCCGACATGACGCTATCGGCGTCGAGCACGAGCATGTGCGCGTAATGGCCGCCCCAACGGGTGACGAAGTCGGCGATGTTGCCGGCCTTGCGGCTCGAGTTCTTGCGCCGGCGCCGATAAAAGATGCGCACGCCGGGCATTCTTCCGCGGATCGCGAGAAAGGCTCTTTCCTCGGCGATCCAGACGTTGCCGTCGGTCGTGTCGGACAGAAAGAAGTAATCGAACGCTCCGCCGAGGCCCGTGCGCTCGACGTCCTCGATGATCGCCTGCATCGTGGCGAACACGCGCGAGGGCGCCTCGTTGTAGATTGGCATGGCGACGGCGGTCCGCTCCGCGAGCGAATCGGGCAGCGGATCGCGCTTTCCGCCACTCCGGATCAGCCAGAGAAAACCGACGACGCTCGCGGTGAACGACAGCGCGACCCAGGAGAAGGTGATGACGAATAGGACGACCATCACCCATTCGAGCGCCGTTGGCGTGCCGACGCCGACGACCTTGTACATCTCGAAGGCGCCGTAAGCCGTCAGGGCGAGGGCGCCGCCGAATGTCCCGAGGCGCGCGAGGATCGGCGAGCGGGCAAGGCCCGGATTGATCCAGCGCCGCCGCTCGTTCCTGGAGAACCTGCGGAAAGACTGCGCCGGCATGGCGAGCGGCGCGTAGCCTGGCATCGAGGGGGCGGCCTGGACGCCGACTGGCGCGCCGGCGCCGCTGGGGATTAGCTCCGCCGGACTCAGCCTTACGCTGTCCATCGATAGAGCCATGTTTCGCTAACCGCCTGATGGTCCACGTTCAGCGTCAGCCGCAACTCAGAGTAGGCGTCGGAGCCCGGATCGAGATCGAACATCACGCGCACCGACCGTCGATCCTTATAGGGGAAGAGTTTGATAAAGACGATCTTTCCCGGGTTGGCGTGCAGATCGGCGACCGCGGCCGCGGCTTTCTGCGGATCCGCGAACACTTCACCGGTCATCTCCACGGTGAACCGATATTTGCCGGCGATTTTGCCGGCGCGGCTCGAGGTGCAGATCGCCATCTGCGGCTTCGAAGGCGGGTTCCAGCACCAGAACTGCCGGTAGGCGAGCGACAGCGTCTTCGCCGCCGCAATTCCCGCTTTCGGGCGCCACTGCGCGAGAATGTTGGCGTTGTTCTCGGACGTGCCCGGAATCTCGAGCAAGCGAATATCGCCGTCGCTCCACTCGCCAATGGGCTCAATCCACAATGTTGGCCGCAACTCCCATAGGCCCTCGTCGTCATAGAAGGCGTCGAACGTCCGCGATCGTTGCACAAGCCCGAAGCCGCGCGGATTGACGTCGGAAAAGGCTGAGATCTGCAAAGTCTCCCGGTTCGCGACCGGCCGCCATAGCCATTCTCCGCTGCCCGACAACATCTGCAGGCCGGTGACTTCGTAAACTGCGCTCCGCCAGTCGTCGGGACGGCGATGATCGAGACCGCTGAACAGATAGTCGGCGGCCATGGCGCCCACGCCCAGCCTGTCGGTTGTGGCGCGGCCGATCAGCGTCATCTCGGTGTCGATGATCGTCGTTTCGAGCGGGCGGATGGTGAATCGAAACGCGCCGGTGACGCTTTGCGAATCAAGCAGCGCGTACATGGTGAGCGTGTTGGACGCCGGGGCTGGCTTCTCCACCCAGAATTCGCGGAATGTCGGAAATTCTTCGCCGGGGTCATCGCCGGTCCGGATCGCCAGGCCACGTGCGGTCACGCCGAAATTCTGTCCGTGGGCGCGCGAGCGGTAGAAGCTCGCGCCCTGAAAGATCGCGGTATCTTCAAAGCTCTGGTCAGACCCGCTGAGGATCCTCAGGCCCGAAAAGCCGATATCGCCAAGCGAGGGCGGCGGCTTCAGTTTGCCGAAATCGTAGTCGGCGGGGTCGTAAATGAGCCGTTGCGACAGCCCCCCCTCGACGATGTTGATCGCCACCGGGGTCGTATAGACGAAGCCCCGATGAAGTGGCTCCAGCGAGAAGCCGACCTTCTCGTTAGCCCAAATGCCTGTGCCGGGAACCCGGCGAATCGCAGCGTATTGCTCGAACGCAAGTCCGGTAAAAACAGACGGCAGAGGCAGGTCAGGCGCCTTATAGGGCGATGCGGCGAGCGCCACGGCCGCCTTCAGCACGGTGTCCGCGGCGAAGGGCGCAGGCTGGGACAGCGGCTCGGACGACGCTGGTGCGACGCCGCCCCGGGCCGCCGCCGCAGCCAAGGCGCCGCCGAGCGCCAACTCCAGAAATTCGCGACGTCGCGGCGCCATTATCGTCGTTTCATTCGTTCGCCGCCCGTCTGGCTCGCAACGCGGCGAACCGTTGGACGTTCCCTATGGGCATAAAAGCTTCACGTCATCGCATGGCGAATCAACGCAGGCCCCCGCGCCGCGCGCCGCCTTCAAGTTCGCTTTTCTATATGCTATTTCGCGGCGCAGCGAGATGCATTTTGTCTCGGCGCAATGCAGGATTTTTGCCTGACGGCGTGTCGGGCGGTAGAAGCGGACGCTGTACGCACGCGGACGATTCTCGTGGCTGACGCGGTGCGACGCGCCGATACGGAGCCGAGCCATGAACCTTGACGCCCGACGCTGCCTCACCGTCGTGCTCGCCGCTGGAGAGGGCGTCCGGATGCGCTCGGGCCGGCCCAAGGTTCTCCATGCCGTCGCCGGTCGGCCAATGCTTGCGCATGCGCTCGCGGCGGCTCGCGAGGCGGGCGCGACCGAGATCGCGGTGGTGGTGGGACCGGACCGAGAGAATGTGGCGGCGGCGGCGCGCCATGCCGCCCCAGGCGTCGAGATCTTCGTCCAGCCTGAGCGGCGCGGCACGGCCGACGCGGTTCTGGCCGCGCGCGAGGCGATTGCACGCGGCTACGACGACATCGTCGTCGCTTACGCGGACATTCCCTTGATTCGCGGCGCGAGCCTTGCAGCGCTTCGGGCCGGCCTCGCGGGCGGCGCCGATCTCGTCGCTCTTGGCTTCGCGCCAGCCGACCCAACCGGCTACGGCCGGCTGATCGAGCGGGACGGGCGGCTCGCGGCGATCCGGGAGCACAAGGACGCGACCGAGGTCGAGCGCGCCCAGCGCCTGTGCAACGCCGGTCCGATGGCCTTTGGCGGCGCGCACGCGCTTGCCATGCTGGACGCTGTGACGCCGGAGAACGCACAGAGGGAATATTACCTCACCGACCTTGTCGAGATCGCCAACGCCCGCGGCCTTCAGGCGCGGGCGATCGAGGTGGATTCGGGCGAGGCCATGGGCGTCAACGATCGCGTTCAACTCGCAGCCGCGGAAGCCGCAATGCAGGCGCGGCTGCGTCAGCACGCGATGCTCGGCGGCGCGACGCTGGTGGCGCCGGAGACGGTGTTCCTGTCGTGGGACACGAGCATCGGCCGCGATGTGCTGATCGAGCCGCATGTCGTCATCGGTCCCGGCGTCGCGATCGAGGACGGGGCGATCATCCACAGTTTCTCGCATCTCGAAGGCGCGCGGATCGCAGGCGGCGCGTCGGTTGGGCCCTTCGCCCGCCTCAGGCCGGGCGCAGACATCGCGGCCAGGGCTCGGGTCGGCAATTTCGTCGAGATCAAGAACGCGGTGGTCGAGGACGGCGCCAAGGTCAACCACCTGAGCTATATCGGCGACGCTCGGATCGGGGCGGGGGCCAACATCGGCGCCGGCACGATCACCTGCAACTACGACGGCTTCGGCAAGGCCAAGACCGATATCGGCGCCGGCGCCTTCATCGGGTCGAATTCGGCGCTGGTGGCCCCGGTCCGGATCGGCGACGGCGCCTATGTCGGGTCCGGCTCGGTCATCACCAAGGACGTCGAGGCGGATGCGCTCGCCGTCGCCCGGGGCCGGCAGGAGGCGCGCGCCGGCTGGGCCAAGGCGTTCCGGGCCCGCCGAAAGAAGCGGAACTCTTGAGGTCTTCATGAGGAGACGCGCCGGATTTAGCGCCGTTTATCGACCGGCCCTCGAAATCTCAATGGGTTACGACCCCCCTTAACGACCGCGCCGATTGCTCCGGTTCGACGCACTTATACAACATAAGAACAATGGGTAAAACCATGCCGTCCACAGCTCCCGCCTCCGCCGCGCCGTGCGGCGGCCTCGCCGATCTGGCCGACGTCCGCACGCTGCCGCGGCTGCTCGAGCGGCGCCTCCGCGCGACGCCGGAGGGCGAGGCCTATCGGGAGTTCGACGCCGCGGCGGGCGATTGGCGGAGCCTTGCGTGGCGGGACTTCGGCGACCAGGTGCGTCGCCGCCGGCTCGCCCTGATGGCCGAAGGCTTCGCCAAGGGCGACCGCGCGGCGATCCTGCTGCCGAGCGGCATCGAGCACGTCGCCCTCGATCAGGCCGTGCTGGCCCAGGGGCTCGCGCCCGTGCCGATGCACGCTCTCGATAACTCCGAGAGCATCGCGTATATTCTAAGGGACTCCGGCGCGGTCGCCCTGATCGTCGATTCCCTCGACCGCTGGCGGGCGATCGCGGCGGCGGGCGACATCGGATCGGCGCTGAGGCGCGTGATCGCGACGGACGCGGCCGCCGGCGACGCCGCGGACCGCCGCGTCGTCGCCCTCGGCGCCTGGCTCGCCGCCGCCAACGGAAACCAAACCGAGCCGCTCGCTGCCGCGATCGACCCGGGCGACCTGGCGGCCCTGGTCTATACCTCCGGCACGACCGGCCGCCCCAAGGGGGTGATGCTGTCGCACGCCAACATCCTCGCCAACATCAAGGCGACGGCCGAACGCTTGCAGGCCGAAAGCGCGGACGTGTTCCTGTCGTTCCTGCCGCTGTCGCACACGCTCGAGCGCACCTGCGGCTACTATTTTCCGATCGCCGCCGGCTCGGCGGTGGCGTTCTCGCGCTCGGTCAAGCTGCTCGCCGACGACTTCAAATTGGTGCGTCCGACCGCCGTCGTCTCCGTGCCGCGCATCTACGAGCGCTTTTACGCGGCGATCATGGAGCGGCGCGCCGCGCTCGGACCGCCGCAACGCGCCCTGTTCGACATGGCCCTGGCGGTCGGGCTCAGGCGCTACGAGGCGAGGCGGCGCGGCAAGCCGCCATCGACCGTCGACCGGTTCGCTCTGGCCGGCGCTCGACCGCGCCGTGGCCGCGCCGGTCCGGGCCCAGTTCGGCGGCCGCCTCAGGATCGCCTTCACCGGCGGCGCGCCGATCGGGCAGGCGGTCATCCGGCTCTTCCTCGGCCTTGGCCTCGATATTTTGCAAGGCTACGGCATGACCGAACTGTCGCCGGTGGCGTCGGTCAACACGCCCGAAGACAACGACGAGCGCTCGGTCGGTCGCCCGCTTCCCGGCGTCGAGGCGAAGCTCGGCGACAATCAGGAGTTGCTCATCCGCGGCCCGAACGTGATGGTCGGCTATTGGAACCGGCCCGAGGAGACGGCCCGGGTGAAGGAGCCCGACGGCTGGCTGCACACCGGCGACCAGGCGCGGATCGCGGACGGCCGAATCTATATCACCGGGCGAATCAAGGAGATCATCGTGACCTCGACCGGCGAGAAAGTCTCGCCGGGCGACCTCGAGACGGCGATCCTCGCCGACACCTTGTTCGTCAACGCCATGGTGCTGGGCGAGAACCGCCCCTATCTCGCCGTCGTCGCCGCGCTCGACCCAAGGATCTGGGCGCGCGAGAGCCAGGCGCTCGCCGGAGACGCCGAGCCGGGGGCGAAGACGGCTGAAGCCGAGTTCCTGCTGGCGCGCATCCGCGAGGCGGTGAAGGTCTTTCCCGCTTACGCGACGCCGCGCGCGGTGATCTGGACGACCGAACCCTGGACCGTTGAATCGACGCTGGTGACCCCAACCCTGAAGAACAAGCGGCTCAACATCGAAGCCCGCTTCGCCAAGGAGATCGAAGCGCTCTATGCGCGAAAGCGCGCGGCGTAGGGGCGTCTGCGGAGCGGGAGAACGGAATTGGATCGCCGGAGGCGGGCGCCTGACCGATTGTGGTCTCGAATGGTCAAACAGGAGCGATTCGGAGCGTCAACGCTTTCGCGCGCCCGCGTTCTTGGCGCGCTCGATTGGCGCGATTTGCACATCTGGCCGCCCCAGCAGTCGGTCGGTAGACTACCGGAACCCGCCTGTTCCAGATAGCCCGATGAACTGGCGGACTGCGAAGCGGCCGTACCCCGAAAATGGTCGGAACGCTTAAGTTTCGACCCTCAGCGGTCCCCCAAGATCGGCACTGTGAAAGGGCGAATAGCCGGGGAAAGCGGTCTTTGGCTGAAACGTCGGTTTTAAAGTAGCCGCCGCCCGCGTGAAAGGCAGCTATTCAAGTGCTCTCAAAGCCGACCGGGAAATATGGCGTGATCACTACGCTGACCCCGAATTGGTCGCTGAGGGCGAAGGGCCGAATGCACACCGAGCGCACCAACCCGCGCTCCGGCGATCCTGCACCCGCTTCGCGTTTTCCTGTGACGTTCCAGTGTGCTAACTGACTGCGACGAGGCGCGGCCGTGCGGTGGTCTGGCGAATTTGCGGCTTTTCGGGAGCATTCCACTTCCGAGTCACCTTGCTTTGATGAGACACAAGAACCGAAACGCCACCTTCCAAGCCCGCCCAAAGTTGCGGATCGAGGACCAGCTCACCAGTCGTCCACCGCCAGCTTGTCCCGGCGCGCTCCTCGACGCTGTAAACGCCCTCGCAGAGCCGCCTGTCATCGACGCAAATGCGGCGAGGTTCGCCGGAGCCCCCCGAGAAAGAAAGCCCTGTCAGCTTCAAACCGAGCGACCGCCTGTCGCCCGCGCCGAACGCATTGGGCACGAATGTGTTGGAGACGAGTCGGACGTCCCGTGCGTCGGCTGGGAAAAGGAATACGGCCACGCCGCCCTCGGCGAGCGGACGGAGGACCTTTCCATCGACGGCAAGGCGCAGTTCGGGATCGAACGACGGCGTCCAGCCGATCGCCTCCGCGCGAGTCGCGAGGCGGCTGCGTACGAAATCGAGCGTCGGACCGCCCCTTACGACCGGACGGCAAAAATCGGCGTGCGTCCGGTCTCGCCCTTCGGCGATGGCGGGAGGCAGGCCGCCCGCCTCCGAGAAGCCCCCACGGTTACCCATGGCCAAATAGCTCTCCGCCGGCAGATTGTTGGCGATCAGGACATCGTGGCTGTCGAGTTCGATGTGCCAGTAACCGATTTTATCCGTTCCGACCTGGGCGATGGTGCTGCCGTTGACAAGATCGCCGATGAGAATGAACACCTCGCCGAGCAGATCCACGCAGACCGAATGGCCGGCCGAGAGATAAAGGTCCTGCGAAGGCCGTCCGGGGCCGAAGGCGTCGGTGACGATCCGGATCGGCTGTCCGGGGCTCGCGTTGGGCATCAGGCGGAAGTCGATGTTGGCGTGGCCGATCCATTTGACCGGGCGCTTTTCGCCCGAGGCGGTGAGGACGAGATCGCCGGCCCTGAGCGTCTCGACCGGAACGTCACCATGGGGTGTGCGGATTAGCGTGCCGAGAGCGTAGCAAACAGTAAAAGGTGTAGAACTAAAAGTATTCAGGTTCGAGCCAATGGGAACTGAGCCGTCGTTGCTAAACAGAAAGTAATTCCCACCTGCGTTTTGACCAATGACGCCATCGCCGTTGGTTTCCCAACCAACAAAAGTGTATGTGCCGCCGAATGCCGTGTTTGTAGTGGGGTCACTGAACGTGACGCCAAACGTTTCGCCGACGGTGATGACGGTATTGCTACTTCCAGACCCAACGTCGGTCGAAGCGCTGTTCGGGACCAGCGAAAGGACTTTCCCATTGGTGCTGTTGCCATTCTGATCGAGCGTGTAAAGGAAATTTGCCGTGAAGTTCGCCGTCATCGGTTGTTTCTCCGCATCGTAACGCTCTTTCGGCTCCAGCGACAGGTCGAAAGTCTGCGACCCTGTCGCAACATACCTGAAGGGACATTACCTGCAAGGCATTGAGGTGAAGGTTACCATCGGTAGTCGCTCCGAGCGCCAGAAAGCGGACCTCTGGTGAAGGCGCACGTTGCGGCTGCGCGGTCATAGCCGGCGACCGAGACCCAATAAGTCCACTGCGTAGAGCGCGGCGGCCGGTTAACCTTCGAGCATGGCCCGCAATTCGTCGGGGGCGAGAATTCGCACCCGGCGATAGGAGACCTCGACGCGGCCGTCGGCTTCAAGCTTTCTCAGCACCGTTCCGGCGGTCGTGCGGGCGAGGTTAGTCATCGTGGCGAAGTCTTCTTGGCTGACGTCGACTTCGATCGGCTGGGAGCCTTCCGGCGTGCGATACCGGCAGCCGCCGAGGCGCAACAGCACCGCGACACCGCGCTTGAAGTGGTCGCGGATCAGAAGGTCGTCGGCAGCGCCGATGGCGACGTCAATATGCAGGATCGATGCGAGGCCGAAGAAACGCCAGGCGCCGGGGTCCGCCGTGACGATCTCGCGGATGGCGGGCAACGACAGATGAAGGACTTCCGTGTCGCGGGCCACCGCGAGGCCGATCCGGCGCGGCTGCTCGGTGAACGCCGCCGCCTCGCCGAACCACGTGCCGGGCTGCGCGAAATGGGCGATGAAGGGTCCTCGTTCCCCGGGCGCGATGGAGATCGCCAGATTGCCGCGGACGAGCCCATACATGCCGCCGGGCGGGTCGCCGACCGAATAGATCGTCGCGCCAGCCTCGAATTCCTGCAATTTGCAGCGATCGAGCACGATGCGGCGGAACGGCGGCGGCACAAAGCTCAGCCAGCCCTGCCGCGAAACGATGTCGTCCGCCCTAGCGAACGGGGACATGGACCTCTCCTTGAGCGTCGGGCGGTTGGCTTCCTCCGCCCCGACGGTCGAACCCCGAGGACGCGCGAAAAAATTTCAGGAATCTTTGCCGATTGATCGCCGGCGGTCAATCTGGGCCTGGAATTCGGGCTAAGGGACGCGACCGTTTCGGGGCGCCTCGGCGCTCTACGCGGCGGATCAGCGGCGGCGGAGATCGCCAGAGACGTTCAAGGGTGGAGCAGTCGAAACAAGTCCGACACGTTCGAGGATGAATATGCGCGGTTCAAGGTTCCTGATTTGGCGCCAGCTCATTGCGGGCTCGCTGATTGCTCTCGGGCTTGTCTGGGCATTGGCTAATATCGGTAAGGCCCAAATGGCGAAAGCTGACGAATCTCCGCCCCTCGACTGGCGCGAGCAGAACGCCTATACGCTCGGCGCCCAGGCCTATCTCTACGCGTTCCCCTGGGCCTACATGCCCAACGCTCGATGGCTGCGCACCGAAGCCCTCGACCGGCAGGCAGACCGCTTCGACCACATCCGTCATCTCGAAGACGCGGCGCATCTTAGCGGTGGCGCGCCCAACAACGACACCCTCTATTCGCGCGCCTGGGTCTACCTCACGGACGAACCGGTCATCCTCACCGTGCCGGAAATCGCCGACCGCTACTACACAATGGAGATCGTCGACTTCATGGGCGACAATTTCGCCTATGTCGGCACGCGCGCGACGGGAACGAAAGCAGGCAATTACGCGATTGTCGGTCCCGACTGGAAAGGAACGCTGCCCGAGGGTGTAAAGGCCCTGCCGCCATCATCGACGCCGTGGGCCACGATCCTCGGGCGCACTTACGTAAAGGACGCGTCCGATCTCGACGCCGCGCACACACTCCAGGACCAGTACAAGCTGACCCCCCTTTCGCAATGGGGCAAGGCGGACGTCACTCCGCCCAAGGATGCGGTCATCTGGCAAGCCTTTGACCCGAAGGCCGATCCGCTCGCGGACTGGAAGACGATCAATCGCGCAATGATCGAAGTCCCGCCGCCGGCGCGCGACGCCGCCATGTTGCAGCAATTTTCGCGCATCGGGGTCGGACCCGCGCACGATGTCGATACGCAGGACGCCAACACGAAGCGCGGCCTCGCGCGCGCCGCTGTCGATGGAAAAAAGATCATCGCCGAAGCCTTCACCGACGGATACTCTGCAGAAGGTCGTAAACGGCTGGAACTACCCGCCGCCGGCCACTGGGCGGCCGACCCCGACCCGCGACTGGCTATTCCGCGACGTGCAGATGCTGGCGGGCTTCGTCGCCAACGATCCTGTCGAGGCGACCTACCTGAACGTCTCGGTCGACGGCGACGGCAAGCCGCTGACCGGCAAGAACCGCTACGTCATCCATTTCGACAAGGGCGGCGAACCCAAGGTCAAGGCGTTCTGGTCGGTGACCATGTACAATCCGCAGTACAATCTCGTCGCCAATCCGATCGAACGGTATTCGCTCGGCGACCGCAGCGGAATGAAGCCCGACGCGGACGGCGGCCTTACGATCTTCGTGCAGAAGGACTTGCCGGGCGCCGACAAGGAAAGCAACTGGCTGCCCGCGCCCGATGGGCAGTTTTTCATGATCCTGCGCACCTATCTGCCGTCGGACGACATCGTGAATCAGACATGGCAACCGCCGAAGATCACGAACGTCGGTGGGTAGAACGGCGACACAAATACAGATGAGGACGTTATGGCAATCGCTAAGAACGCCGCGGGACAGCTTGGCAAGGGCGGCATCACGAGACGCCATCTCGTGAAGATCACGAACTCCATCGGCGCCGGCATCACCGCCGCGGTCGTCGTGGGAAAGACGACGACCGTCGCTTTCGCTCAGCAGGTCCGTGACGCGCTGGGATCGGTTCTGCCTTTCCAGCCGGTCCCCACGGCGAGCACGGCGGGGCCGACTTTGCAGGAATCGAAGCATGTCCGGCGCGCCGAGCCGAACCACCTTCCTCCCGACGCGCCGAACATCCTGATCGTCCTTCTCGACGATGTCGGCTTCGGTTTGGCCGACACGCTCGGCGGCGAGGTGCACACCCCGACATTGACGCGCCTTGCAGAGGACGGCATCGCCTTCAACCAGTTCCACACGACTTCGATCTGCTCGCCGACGCGGGCCGCCATGCTGACCGGACGCAATCACCAGCGGGTCGGCTCGGGCACGATCGCGGAACGCGCGCTCGATTTCGACGGCTACACCGGCGTCATTCCGAAGACCGCGGCGACGGTTGCGCAGGTGCTGCGCGACTACGGCTACAAGACCTCGGCCTTCGGCAAATGGCACAACACGCCGGCGACGGAAACGACCGCGATGGGTCCGTTCGACCGTTGGCCGACCGGATACGGCTTCGACTATTTCTACGGGTTCATGGCCGGCGAGACCTCGCAATATGAGCCGCGCCTGTTCGAGAACACCCTGCCGATCGAGCCGCCGCGCGACGAGAGCTATCACCTGAGTTCGGATATGGCGGACAAGGCGCTCGCGTGGCTCCGCAAGCATCGTGCCTTCGCGCCCGATAAGCCGTTCCTGATGTACTGGGCGCCGGGCGCGGCGCACGGGCCTCATCACGTCTTCAAGGAATGGGCCAACAAATACAAAGGCAAGTTCGATGACGGCTGGGACGCCTATCGCGAGCGTGTGTTCCAGCGGCAGAAGGACATCGGCTGGATTCCGGCCAATACTAAGCTCACGCCGCGCGCAGACACGATGGCGTCATGGGACAGCATTCCGGAATTGCAGCGCCCCTTCCAGCGCCGCCTGATGGAAGTCTTCGCGGGTTTCGTCGAGCATGTCGACGCGCAGGTCGGCCGGCTCGTCGATGGGCTCGAGGACATGAAGATTTGCGAAAACACGATCATCTTCTATGTCTTCGGCGACAACGGTTCGAGCGCCGAAGGACAGAACGGCACGATCAGCGAGCTTCTCGCGCAGAACATGATCCCCAACACGATCGAGCAGCAACTCACCGCGCTCGACGCGATCGGCGGCCTCGACGCGCTCGGGACGCCCAAGACCGACAACATGTATCACGCCGGCTGGGCCTGGGCCGGCGACACACCGTTCCGCCACACAAAGCTTGTCGCCTCGCATTTCGGCGGCACACGCAATCCGCTGGTGATCTCCTGGCCCAAGGGCGTCAAGCCCGACAAGACGCCGCGATCGCAGTTCCACCACGTCAACGACATTGCGCCGACGATCTACGACATCCTCGGGATCACCCCGCCCGATGTGGTCGACGGATGGAAGCAGCTGCCGATCGACGGCGTCAGCATGACGTATGCCTTCAGCGATCCTACGGCGCCGGGCAGAAAGCAGACCCAGTATTTCGAGAACAACGGCAGTCGGGCGATCTACCACGACGGTTGGATCGCCGCCGCCTTCGGCCCGCTGATCCCATGGCTGCCTGTCACGCCGGGCCTCGACACGTGGGACGCCAACACCGATCGGTGGGAGCTTTACGACATCCGGAAAGACTTTTCAGAAGCCGATGATCTCGCGGAGAAGGAGCCGCAACGCCTAGAGGAGATGAAGACGCTGTTCCTGACGGAGGCCAAGGAGAACCAGGTCTTTCCGGTCGGCGCAGGCCTCTGGACGCGGCTGCACCCAGAGGACCGGGTGAAGGTCCCTTACACGCATTGGGACTTCGAACTCGACGACGACACGACTGCCCGAATTCGCCAGTCCGGGGCTTGGGCGCGAAAGCAATCGCGTCATGGTGGACATGGAAGCGGATTTAGGCGCCTCCGGCGTCATCTATGCTCTCGGCGGCATTGGCGGAGGTCTGACGCTATACATGGACAAGGGTCACCTCGTCTACGAATACAACATGATGATGATCGAACGCTACATCGGGCGGTCCGCCGCGCCGATCGGCGCCGGCAAGCATCGAATCGTCGTCGATACCTCGATCGCCAACCGGGCCGGAGCCGCTGACGTTGCGATCACTGTCGACGGGCAGGAGGCAATCCGCGTCGCTGTCAAGCGGACAGTCGCCGGGGCCTTCTCGGCGAGTGAAACCTTCGACGTTGGCGTCGACCTCGGCTCACCGGTCTCGTTCGACTATTTCGAGCGCCAGCCGTTCGCGTTCAACGGGAAAATTGGTGCGGTGACCGTGGACCTCAAGTAGCGTCGACACTTCCCGGCAGAGGACGATCGCCAGCGCGACCAAGCAAAACCAAGACGCCACAAAGGCGCTCGTTTCCACAAAGCAGAACGAAAGCGAACAAGGAAGGGCAGTCAGTGATGAAGATTTCGAAGCATATGGCGGCGACGGCGATCGTCGCGGCCAGCCTGTTGGCGCTCGCCGAACCCGGCGTGGCGCAGGTGCGGCACGGCGGCGCTCATGTCAATCGCAGCCATAACGTCAACCGCAACATGAACGTCAATCGCAACGTGAACCGCAACGCGAACGTCAATCGCAACGTGAACCGCAATGCGAACGTCAACGTCAACCGGAATGTCAACGTGAACCGCCACGTCGGCGTCGGCGGCGTCGGCTACCACGGCGGCGTCTATCGCGGCGCTTGGGTGGGTCGGCCTTATCGCTGGGCGCCGGGCGGCGCGATCGCAGCGGGCGCTGCAATCGGAGTTCTCGCCTATGGCGCGGCGGTCGCCTGGGCGCCCCCGCCCCCGCAGCCTGGCCTGTGCTGGTACTACAGCGACCCGAGCCAGCGCAACGGCTTCTGGGACACGTGCCCGTAAGGGAGGTCTGACCGACGCGTGGGCGGCCTCCTGCGATCTCGCGCATAGAGATGCCGCCGCCTCGACAAGAGGATTGGGGTTCAGCCCTGACGCCGGGGCGGAACCCGCTCCGCCCCTCACCGCGCCTTCGGGCTGGTCACGGGTTTGCAGGATATTGAGGCGAGAGAGTCAGCCTCTCGCGGCAGCGGGGCGCGCTTCGCTTATTGCGCCTTTGAGAGAAGCTGACGTGCAGCACACACAGAAGCAAGGAGAGGCTGGGATGAATAAGTCGGTTGCAGAATTCATCGGAACTTTCGCCCTGGTGTTTTTCGGCTGCGGGGCGGCGGTCGTCGGCGGCATGGGAACCGGCCCAACAGCCGTCAATCTCCTTGGCATCGCGAGCGCTTTCGGCTTCGCAATCGTAGCGATGGCCTATGGCATCGGGCCGATTTCAGGCTGCCACGTCAATCCGGCGGTCAGCTTCGGCGTCTTCGTCGCCGGGCGCATGAGTGCAGCAGAGATGATCCAATACTGGATTGCACAGGTGCTCGGCGCGATCGTCGGCGCGGCCGTGCTCTATCTCATCTTGTCGGGCAAGGCGTCGGGCTGGACCGGCGGGCTC
Organism: uncultured Alphaproteobacteria bacterium; assembly: GCA_963816065.1. Classification (GTDB taxonomy): domain Bacteria; phylum Pseudomonadota; class Alphaproteobacteria; order Rhizobiales; family Beijerinckiaceae; genus Roseiarcus. The sequence continues at coordinate 505,363 of CAWFJG010000030.1, forward strand.
GGCCAGAACGGCTGGGGATCCGGCAATTTCGGCGAGTACAACTTGGTCTCGGCCTTGGTGTTCGAGGTCTTTGGGACGTTTCTGTTCCTGGTCTGCATCCTCGGCGTCACCCATCCGTTCGCTCCGACCGGCTTCGCCGGCCTCGCGATCGGCCTGACGCTGGTTGTGGTCCACCTCGTCGGCATCAACATCACCGGAACCTCAGTCAATCCGGCGCGCTCGATCGGGCCGGCGTTAGCTGGCTTTGCGTCGAACCCCGGCGCCGTGGCGCAACTCTGGCTCTTCATCGTCGCCCCGCTGATTGGCGCGGGAGCCGCGGGCTTTCTCTTCAAGGAGAGCGCGCTGCTCGACGCGAAGAAGGGCTGAAGAACGCCAGTTTGCGCTCTATCCGAACGGTCAAGACGGGCTGTTGCTTATCTTGACCGTTCGAAACCGCGATCAATCCAATGACCGCTGAGCCCCGACGTCGAAATGGTCTCCGAATTTCCGCTCCGCGCGGACTCTACGCGTAGCGGCAAGCACTACGTCGCGAGCGGCAGTTCGACGAAAGACCGGGTCGAAACGGCCCGGAGCAGTCGGTCGCCGGAACTGTCCCGCAACAGTGGACCTCCAATCTCCCGAGCGCATTGGCGGCGAACGGCGACGCTTGCGGCTTGAAAAACTCCGCTGCCGGCGGCAATCTTGGCCTAACTGAGCGCTCCATCTGGAGAATCCTGGTTCAGATCCCCTGTCTTGGTCTATGCCGATTGGGCCGCCATCCGGCAAATCTTTCCCAAAGCAGCAAACAGGAGGGATTCATGGCCATCAAGGTGTTGGAACTGCATCATCAGGGCGTACGTGTCGGTGGGTCGCAGGAAGAAGCGGACCATGCCGTCCGCTTCTACCGCGATGTCCTGGGCCTGGACACCGATCCCGGCCGGCCGAACATTCCGGGCATCCCCGGCTATTGGGTCGATGTCGGCGGGCGGGCGCAGATCCATCTGATGGGGGTGAACGGGGCGTCGCGCTACGCCAAAGGGCCGGGGCAGGACCCGTCGATGCCCCATGTCGCCTTCGCGGTCGCCGATATTGTGGAAACCCGCGCCGAGCTCGATCGCATGGGCGCCCAGTACTGGATGGCGGAGGGCGTCGTCGGGCCCCAATCGCAGCAGATTTTCATGCACGATCCGGCGGGCAACATGATCGAACTGCATCAGGCGGGAACCTGCCGCTGCCAGGCCGTCAGTCGGCTTGGTTCGTAAGCGACGATCGGGTTTCGGCGGGGCGACCCGCGGGCGTCCGCTCTATAGCTCGCGAACAACGAGGTCTTGCCCGGGGGCGCTTCGAAGCCCGCTTCGCCAGGGAGATCGAGGCGCTCCATGCGCCAAGGCGCGCGGCGTCGGGCCGACCGTTGCGCCGGAGACGGATCAACGGCGTCGAGGCGCGCGGCCTTGGGCGTCGCATCGCTGCAAAACGTGGCGTCGGCCCCGGCGGGCTAACCGCTCGCGACGTCGCCAACGCGCCCGCTCTCGGCGCCCGGATCGCGTGCGCCCGAGGAACCGCGCACGATCAGGCGGCCTGACAGGACGAGCTTGCGCGTCGCCATGTCGGGCGTGCGCAGGCGCTCGAACAGGAGATCCATGGCGGCCCGGCCGATGTCGGCGACCGGCTGTTCGATCACGGTGAGGCCCGGCCCGACGAGCTCTGTCCAGGCCTCGTTGTCGAAGCCGGCGATGGCGATGTCGCGCGGCGTCTCGAGCCCGGCCCGCCGGAGGCCGCGATAGAGCCCGAGCAGCAACAGCCCGTTCGACACCATGACGGCGTCGGGCCGCTCGGCCGCGGAAATCCGGCGCATCATCTCGGCCTCGGCGGCCTCCGCAACCGGAGGCAGGAAACAGGCGTCGGTCGGAAGCGCGTGCCGCGCCATCGCCGCCGCATAACCGTCGTGGCGCTCGGCGGCTGTGGACGAGGTGTTGCCGAAAAAGCCGACGATACGGCGATGCCCCTTGACGACGAGATGGTCGACCAGCAGGCCGGCGGCCTCCGCATTGTCGATCCCGACCGCGTCGTGCCCGCCCGTAGGGCCGGCGCGGTCGACCAGCACCACCGGGAAGCCGAGATCCATGCCGCCGAGCGTCTCGGCCATCTTGCGCGTCGGGGCGTAGATGACGCCGGTAATCCGCTCTTCCTGCATCAGGCGAAGATACATGGCTTCGCGCGCCGGGTTTTCGTCGGTGTTGCAGAGGACGACCCGCATGTCGGCGCGATAGGCCGCGTCCTCGACCGCCCGGCTGAGGGTGGTGAAGAACGGGTTGCGGATGTCGGAGACGATGAGCCCGACGGTCGACGAGTGCTGCGAGCGCAGCCGCCGCGCCGAGAGATTCGGACGATAGCCGGTCGTCTTCACCGCCGCCTCGACCTTGGCCTTGAGGTCGGCGCTGACCGGGCCGCCGGAAAACGCTCGCGACACGGTCGCCGGCGAGACGCCCGCCATGCGCGCCACATCCTTGATGCCGATGGACATTTCAGAAAACGTTCCCAGTTGATCGGCGCTGCATCTCCTGCGTCGCAGGGCCTCGCCGAGGTCATGGTCGCAGAAAATATGCGGCTCTTCAACAAAAATCTGATTGACAAGAAACTGAAAACGATTTCATATAGGGAGGACAAAAACAGACCCGGGAAGAAAGGCTCACATCATGACCGCCGCCGCAAATTCACAAATCCTGCCGATCGAACTCGTCCGTCTCGGCGCCCATCCCGCCACCAAGGAGGCGGCGATCCGCGAAGCCGCCCAGATGCTGGTGGCGGCCGGCCGCATCGACCCCGCCTATGTCGAACTCGATGATGCGGCGCGAGGCCGTCGCCGACACTTTCCTCGGCCATGGCGTCGCCATCCCGCACGGCATGATCGAGGATCGCGCCATGGTCCGGCAGATCGGCCTGGCGATCCTGCAGGCGCCCGAAGGCGTCGTCTGGAACGACGGCCAGACCGCCCGCCTGGTGGTCGCCATCGCCGCCCAGTCCGACGCCCATATCGGCATCCTGCGCCGCTTGACCGGGCTCATGCAGGACGAGGCCGCGCTCGACGCCCTGGCGCGCACGACCGACGCCCGCGACATCGTCGCCGCCCTCACCAATGCGCCGGCGGAGAGCCTCGACGCCACGCCGGCCGTCGACCTCGCCGAGCGCTTCGCCTGGACCTGCGACTATCCGAGCGGCCTGCATGCGCGCCCCGCCGCGCACTGGATCGACACCGCGCGGCGCACCCGAGCGGTCCTGCGCATCCGCCGCGGCGCCGAGACGGCCGATCCGCGCAATCTCGTCTCGCTGCTCCGCCTTGGTCTCGTCGAGGGCGATCAGGTCATCGTCTCCGCCGAGGGCGAGGGCGCGCAGGAAGCGCTCGCGAGCATGAAGGCCGCGATTGTCGGCCTCACGCCGCAGGAGAAGGCGGACGCGGCCAAAGCCGCAGCCAAAGCCAAGGCCGCTGCGCCCGGCTGGACGCCGCCGGCGCCGCTGCCCTCCATTCCCGGCATCTCCGCCTCGCCCGGCCTGGCGATCGGCCGCCTCCACGTGGTCCGCCCGGCCGAAATCGTCGTGCCGGATGTTCCGCTGCCGCTGATCGACGGCGGCGATCGGCTCAACGACGCGATCGTCGCGACGAAGCAGCAGCTCCTCGCTCTCGCCGACGACACCGGTCGCCGGCTTGGCGCGACCGAGGCCGGCATCTTCACGGCGCAGGCCGAGTTCCTGTCCGACACCGATCTCGTGGTCCTCGCCTGCCAGCTGATGGTCGAAGGCCACGGACCCGCATGGGCGTGGCACGAGGCGGTCAGCCGGACAGCCGATCGCATCGCCGCCATGGGCAACCCGTTGCTCGCCGCCCGCGCCGCGGACCTGCGCGACGTCGGCCGCCGGGTGACGGCGCGCCTCGCCCCCGAGCTCGCGGCCGCCAGCGCCACCGCCGATCTGCCGGACGGACCGGTGATCCTGGTCGCCGACGACCTGACGCCGTCCGACACCGCCGGGCTCGACACGACCCGCATCGTGGCGCTCGCCACCGCGCGCGGCGGACCGACCTCCCACACCGCCATTCTCGCCCGCACGCTCGGCCTGCCGGCGCTGGTCGCCGCCGGCGACGCCTTGCTCGACGTCGCCGAAGGCGCGGAAGGCGTCCTCGACGGCAATGGCGCGCGGCTATGGCTCGAGCCCGACGCGGCGGCGCTCGCTTCGGCGCGCGCTCGCATCGCCGCCGAGGCGGCGCGCCGGGCGCAGGAGAGCCTGGACCGCGCCGCCCCCGCCGTCACCGCGGACGGCCGCACGATCGAGATCGCCGCCAACGTCAATACGCCCGACCAGGTGGCTCTGGCGCTCGATCTGGGCGCCGAGGGCGTCGGCCTGATGCGCACCGAGTTTCTCTTCCTCGAGCGCGGCGCGACGCCGACCGAGGACGAGCAGACCTCGATCTATTCGGCCATGCTCGACGCGCTCGAGGACCGCCCGCTGATCGTCCGCGCCCTCGACATCGGCGGCGACAAGCAGGTCGCCCATCTCGACCTGCCGCAGGAGAGCAATCCCTTCCTCGGCGTGCGCGGCGCCCGCCTGCTGCTCCGCCGTCCCGATCTGCTCGAACCGCAGTTGCGCGCGCTTTACCGCGCCGCGAAGGGCGGACGGAAGCTCTCGATCATGTTCCCGATGATCACCTCGCTGCAGGAGGTCGTCATTTTGCGCGCCGCCTGCGAACGCGTCCGCGCCGAGGTCGCCGCCCCCGAGATTCCAATCGGCGTCATGGTCGAGGTGCCCTCGGCCGCCATCCTCGCGGATGTCTTCGCTCCGCACGTCGACTTCTTCTCGATCGGCACCAACGACCTGACCCAGTACGCCCTCGCCATCGACCGGCAGCACCCGGAGCTGGCGCCCGAGGCCGACAGCCTGCATCCCGCGGTGCTGCGCCTGATCGACGCCACCGTAAAGGGCGCGGCGACTTGCGGGCGCTGGGTCGGCGTCTGCGGCGGCATCGCCGGCGATCCGTTCGGCGCCTGCCTGCTCGCCGGACTCGGCGTCAACGAGCTCTCGATGACGCCGCGCGACGTGCCGGCGGTCAAGGCGCGGCTGCGCCAGGCGAGTTACGCGGATCTCAAACGCCTTGCCGCCGAGGCGCTCGCCTGCGACACCGCCGACCGCGTCCGCGCCCTCGACGGAGCCCGGTCATGAGCGGCGCCGTCCCAACCCCCGACGTCGTGACCGTGACGCTCAATCCGGCGATCGATCTCACGGTGACCGTGGATCGCCTGGTCGTCGGGCATGTCCAGCGCGCCTCCGCCGCCCTCGCCAACTGCGGCGGCAAGGGTGTGAACGTCGCTGGATGCCTCGCCGACTGGGGCGCGCGCGTCGCCGCGACGGGCGTCATCGGCCGATCGAACGACGGCGCCTTCGCCGACTTCTTCGCCGGCAAGGGCATCGCCGACCGGTTCGTGCGCATCGCCGGCGAGACGCGCACCAACATCAAGATCGCCGACACGGCGTCCGGCGAGACGACCGACGTCAACCTGCCCGGCCTCAGGGTGTCGGACGACGCCTTCGCTTCGGTGCGGACTGCGTTGGCGCGCGACGTCGCCCCGAGGCCGGCCGGTGGTCCTCGCCGGCTCTCTGCCGGAATCCATGCCGGACAGCGCCTGGGCGACTCTCGTCGCCGACCTTGCCGCGCATGACGCTCGCGTCGTGCTCGACACCTCGGGCGCGCCGCTCGCCCTCACGCTCGAGAGCGGCGCCCCGGTGCATGTCGTCAAGCCCAACCGCGCCGAGCTTCAGGACCTCGTCGGCCGGCCTCTGCGGTCCACTGCCGACCTTGTCGCCGCCGCGCGCGCGCTGATCGAGCACGGCATTGCGCTGGTCGTTGTGTCCTTGGGGGCCGACGGCGCCCTGTTCGTCGACCACAAGACGGCGCTCGCCGCCGCTCTCCCGGCCAAAAGGGTTCTGTCCACCGTCGGCGCGGGCGACGCCATGGTGGCGGGCATCGCCGCCGCCCTCGTCGAAGGCGCGCCGCTCGAGCGCCTCGCTCGCCTCGCCGTCGCGTTCGCGACCTCGAAACTCGACCGGATCGGACCGTACCTCGGCCCGAAGGACAACGTCGAACGCCTCGCCGCCGCCGTCCGCGTGACGGCTCCGGCGATCTGATCTCCCGATTTGCAGCAAAGGCGGACAATTCCGCCAGGAGGAAAGTGATGTCAAACTTGATAGCGGTGGTCGCCGCATCCGACCGTCCAACCCAGGCGACGCTCGCCGCCGAAGCCCTGAAGAAGGCGGCGATCAAGCTCGGTCATTCGCTCGCCGTCGAACTGAGAGCCGGCGAGGCCGTCACCGGCGCTCTTCGGCCCGATGCGATCGCCGGCGCCGAAGCCGTCCTGCTGGTCGGCGACAGCAGGGACGACGCGCGCTTCGAGGGCAAGAGGACGGTGCGCGCCACGCTCAACGCCGCGCTTGCGGACGCCGCCGCAACGCTTGGCGGCGTCTTCGCCGCCTCGGCGGCCGGCGGCAAGAAGGTCGTCGCCGTGACGTCCTGCCCGACCGGCATCGCCCACACCTTCATGGCGGCCGAAGGCGTCGAACGGGGGGCCAAGGCGCTCGGCCATTCCGTCAAGGTCGAGACCCAGGGCTCCGTCGGCGCCCAGAACACCCTGACGCCGCAGGAGATCGCCGAGGCGGACCTCGTCATCATCGCGGCCGACACCAACGTCGACCTCTCCCGCTTCGCCGGAAAGCCGCTTTACATGTCGCCCACCAAGGACGCGATCGGCGACGGCAAGGCCCTGGTGGCCCGCGCCTTCGCCGAGGCCCGCGTCCGCGCCGGCGGCGGCGGGACGCCCGCGGTCTCCGCCAATCTCGCCGACCAGGTCGCGGCCGAAAAGGCGGCCAGGGCGGCCGCGCGCACCGGCGTCTACAAGCACCTGATGACCGGGGTGAGCTACATGCTGCCCTTCGTGGTCGCCGGCGGCCTGCTGATCGCCATCGCCTTCGCGCTCGGCGGCATTTACGTCTACGACGACGCGCACAAGGGCACGCTCGGCCAGGCGCTGTTCCTGATCGGCGCGAAGTCCTCCTTCGCCCTGATGGTGCCGATTCTCGCCGGCTTCATCGCCTATTCGATCGCCGACCGCCCCGGCATCGCGCCCGGCGCCGTCGGCGGCATGCTGGCGAATTCGATCGGCGCCGGCTTTCTCGGCGGCATCGTCGCCGGCTTCCTCGCCGGCTACATCGTCAAGGTCCTCAACGACCGCATCAATCTCGGCAAGAACCTGGCGGGACTGAAGCCCGTGCTGATCCTGCCGCTGCTCGGCTCGGCCATCGTCGGCCTCCTGATGATCTACGTCGTCGGCGAGCCGGTCGCGACCGCGCTTGCGGCCATGACCGCCTGGCTCAAGGGCATGCAGACCGGCAACGCCATTCTGCTCGGCGCGATCATCGGCGGGATGATGGCCTTCGACATGGGCGGCCCGGTGAACAAGTCGGCCTACACCTTCGCCACCGGGCTGATCGCCTCCCAGGTCTACGGGCCGATGGCCGCCGCGATGGTCGCCGGCATGACCCCGCCGCTCGCCCTCGCGCTGGCGAGCAAGCTGTTCCCCGACCGCTTCAACGACGACGAGCGCGAGGCCGGCAACGCCGCCTTCGTCCTCGGCCTCTCGTTCATCACCGAAGGCGCGATCCCGTTCGCGGCCAAGGACCCGTTGCGCGTGATCCCGTCCTTGATGGTGGGCTCGGCGATCGCGGGCATGATCTCGATGGGCCTCGGCTGCGAACTGAAGGTGCCGCACGGCGGCGTCTTCGTCCTGCCGATCCCCAACGCGGTCACCGACCTCGGCGGGTATCTCGTCGCCATGCTCGCCGGAACGATCGTCTCCGCGATCCTGCTGCGCCTGATAAAGCCCAGGATCGAAGGCTGACGAACCTTGGCCGCCGGCGGACATCGCGCGGCGGCGAAGGATCCGCCTTCGGGCTCGACCCGAGGGCGGCGATGCGCGCGGGGCCAGCAGACCCGCGCGCAACGATTTCCGCCGGGCGCGGCCCGCCGGCCGCCCGCGCTACCCGGCCGCGACGGTCGCCGCCTCGCTCTCGGCCGCCGATCGCATCGCCGCCCAGGCGGCGGCGACGTCCTCGGCTTCGGTCGTCATCGCGCCGATCGACACCCGCGCCAGCCAGCGCCCGTCGACGATCGCGGGCGTCAAATAGGCGGCGCCGGAGCGGTTGACGGCTTCGACCCAGGCCAGCGTGTGCCGGTCGAGCGCTTCGCCTTCGAGCGGCGTCCCGTCCGGGCCGGGCGGTTCGTGGCGAATGCAGACGGTCTGCAGCCGGGTGGGGGCGACGACGCGCCAGTTCGGCGTCGCCGCGACCTCCTCGTCGAAATGGCGCGCATTGGCGAGATCCCGCCGCAGGCGCGTCTGCAGGCCCGCGATCCCCTGTTCGCGAATGAGGAACCAGAGTTTGAGCGCCCGGAAACGGCGGCCGAGCGGGATGCCCCAGTCGCGCAGGTTCTTGACCTCCCCGTCGACCGAGGATTGCAGGTAGCTCGGGTTGGTCGACATCACCCGCATCAGGTGCTCCGGATCGCGAACGTAGTAGAGCGAGCAGTCGAACGGCGCGCCGAGCCATTTGTGGGTGTTCACGACAAGGCTGTCGGCGCCCTCGATTCCTTGCCACATCGAGCGCAGCTCCGGCAGGATCATGCCGCTGCCGGCCATCGCGGCGTCGACGTGCAGCCAGACGCCGTATTGTCGCGCGAGGTCGGCGACGCCGGCGATCGGATCGACCGCGGTGGTGGCCGTCGTGCCGACCGTCGCCACGATCGCTATGGGGAGGCGGCCGTCCTCGAGGTCCGCGGCGATCATCGCCGCCAGCGCCTCGGAACGCATGGCGTGGTGTTCGCCGTTTGGAACCAGGCGCAGGTTGTCGCGGCCGAAGCCGGCAAGCAGCGCCGCCTTGTCGACGGAGCTGTGCGCGTGGGCCGAGACATAGACGCACGGCTTTCGGGTTTCGCCCTGCAGGCCGCCGCGCGCCAGGGCAAAGCCGGTCGCCCGCTCCCGGGCCGAGATCAGCGCGACCAGCGTGCTGGTGGAGGCGGTGTCCTGGATCACCCCGCTCCAGGCCGGCGAGAGGCCGAGCATCTGCCGCATCCAGTCGGTGACCACCTCCTCGATCTCGGTGATCGCCGGGCTCGATTGCCACGAGAGGCCGAGCACGCCGAGTCCCGTGCTGATGAGGTCGCCCAGCACGCCCGAAAGCGCCGCGTTGGCCGGGAAATAGCCGAAGAAGCGCGGGTGCTGCCAAAGCGACAGCCCGGGCAGGACGATCCGGTCGAGGTCGGCGATGATGTCGGCGAAGGGTTCCGGCTCGGCGGGCGGCGCGACCGGCAGCGCATCGCGAATGTCGCCGGGCCGCGTCGTGGCCCTCACCGGCCGCGAGGCCATGGTCTCGTGGTAGTCGGCCAGCCAGTCGATCAGTTGATGGCCGTAGCGGCGGAATTCTTCAGGCGTCAAGTCGATCGTCCTCGGGCTGCGTGCCGTCTTCGTCCGAACCTTTGCGACTTTGCCTTGAGGCATTCAATCCGGCCGCTGAACAGTGCGCCGCCCAAGCAGGAAGCCGGGCGTGATCAGGGCGGGGAGAGGCGGCCAGACGGGCCGCCTGCATCGGAGCGCGCGGAGCGATTGTCAACACCCTCGGCGGCGATGTGCGCAAAGGTCCTCGGATCGCGCCGCCTACTGGACAGGGTTCGACGACCCGGCCTTTCCCGGCAAAGGCGGCCGCCATCGGGAGCGGCCTCGCCGTGCGTGCCTGCCGACTTCCGGTCAACCGATCGCGTGCGGCTCGGCCCGGACCCGGCGCCAGCCGACAAAGCTCAAGCCCACGAAGCCCGTCAGCATCATCGCCCAGGCCGAGGTCTCCGGAATGGCATAGACGAAACTGCCGCCGCCGCCGCCGCCGGCCATGTAGCCGTATTCAAGTGGATCGAAACCGCCACTCACGCCAGCGCCTCCGACGACGATATCCAGCCGGACCCATTTGTCGAGATAGAGGTCCCCGTCAAGCTTGGCCCCGTAGCCGCCGATACCGTCGTGGCTGCCGCCGCCTTGGGCGCCAACGACCTCGAAGTGGTAAACGCCGGCGGCCGGAGCGACGAACTGAGCAAGGCTCCCTTGGTAGTCGAAGACCTGATCGAAGTTGCCCAGAGAGATGTCCACGTAACCGTCGTAACCGGGCAACCCGATGTCAAGATAGCCGCTGCAGCAGGGCGGTGGCCCAGATAGGCCCGGGGTTGCATTTGGCGTCCCCCAGAAACCCGCTACCGCGCTCGGCGACATGGCGGCGATGTACGAACCGCCGCCGCCGCCGCCGCCGTAGCCGCCGCCGCCGCCGCCCGAAAACCCGCCCCCGCCGCCCCCGCCCAGCCATCCACTGCCCCCGCCGCCTCCGAAACCGCCGCCTTTCCCAACAATGCTGTTGCCGCCGGCGAAGGTCGGAAAGCCAAACCCGCCATGACCGCCAAATGGGTCGCCGCTTTCGCCGTTGCCGCCATTGCCGGCCCATCCGCCGCCGCCGCCGCCGGAGTAAAAGTCTAAACCGCCTGCGCCGCCCGCGCCCGCGCTGCCCCCGGCGCCCCCGCCATTGACGCCGCTGGAGCCCGACATTGTGACTTGCCCGGCGTCTCCGTCTCCAGGAAAGCTCCCCTGTCCGCCGCCGCCGCCGCCGGCGGCCGCGAACAAAAGGACCCCCGCTGACGCCGGCGCTGGCAAGAGGAATGCTACCGCGAGGACGAGGCTCGCTCCGGCGATCCCGAGGCCTATCCTCATCCTGTCGCGGGCCGACGTCCGCCGCCCGAAGTCCATTGATGCGGCAGTCCACGACCATCCCAGCCGCGGTCGATACGCGACCAGCGGACCAGACCGGTCTTCCGAGCAGGCGCGTTGCGTTGTAGGAGAACGATCAGTTCTGTGAGCCATGGCGCCCTCCTTGAGCCGCGAGGAGGTGGTTACGAACCGGAAGCGCGATCTGGCCTCCTCGCCCGAATATTGCTTTGGTTGACCTTCGTATCGACCTACCGGCGCGTCAATTCCGCATATTGCCGCAGGGAAATCCGCTGCAAACCGAGCGGGCCGTCTTCGTTCGCTACAGCCGGCTCGGCGGGCGGTGCGACGGGCAGCGCATCGCGAATGTCGCCGGGCCGCGTCGTGGCCCTCACCGGCCGCGAGGCTAAGGTTTCGTGATAGTGGCCAGCCAGTCGATCAGCTGATGGCCGTAGCGGCGGAATTCTTCAGGCGACATCGTCTTGTCCTCGAACGCGCGTGGCGGCGTCCGGCCGGAAGGTCGGCGAACTCGCGGTGTCCATGGGCTGCTCCCATCGGAGCGCGCGCGACGTTTGTCAACGGAGCGGCCGGCGCCCCCGGCGCCCAGGCGGCCGGAGCGGCCTTTCCCGTGCGGCGGCTGCGCTGACGCGTCAGTCGGCGTATTGGGCTGCGACGCCCCGCCCGCTGAGCGCGATGAGCGCCGACGGGCGTGGGGGCCAGGGAAGGACGCGCCGGCGCCTGTCCTCCTCCCTTCGGACGAAGCGACAGGGCGGGCGACCACGCAAAGGGGGGTGGAGAGGCGCGCCGCCGGCGCCTTGGGAGTTGCCCAAAGTTTAGCCCTTCTTGACGATCGCAGGGGAGGAGGCGCATCCGCCTCGGCTGCCGGCGTTGCGCGAGGCGCGCCTGTTCTGGCCTGTTCGGCGCCTGTTATTAGCCTGTTATCGTGCCTGTTACTGGCCTGTTATCGTGCCTGTTATTAACACGAATGAAGCTGGTTTAAATCGGGTCAAGCCACTGTTTCAATACAACAATCTAGCCTCTGTGGGTCAGTGGGGGGCTCAAATTCGCCTGCTAACAGGCAATTCACGAACCGCGCCTGATCGCCGAATGCGCTCCGAGCGCGCTCAGATCGTCAAGATCCGCTTTCCGCTTCGCGACCGCCTTGCGCCGCTTCTCTCGGCGCTGGTCAAATCCCTCGGCGTTGCGCATGATCCGACGGTTGAGCTGGAGGAAGTCTCTTGGCGCCCACGCAGAAGGAACCGCATCGGCCGCTCGACCTCGATCCGGCGCGCGTCATGCGCGCCGACCGGCCGCATTACGGCATCATCGACATCGGCTCGAACTCGGTCCGGCTGATCGTCTATGACCAGCTCGGGCGCGCGCCGCTGCCGCGCTTCAACGAGAAGTCGCTCGCGCCGCCTCGCCGAGGGGCTGGCCGAGACCGGGGTCATCGCGCCCGAAGGGTTCCGGCGCACCGTCGAGGCGGCCCGGCGTTTTCGCGCCATCGCCGACGCGATGGGGGTGGCGAAGCTCGACGTGACGGCGACCGAGGCGATCCGGCGCGCCGCCAACGGGCGGGCGCTCGCCGACGCCATCGCCGTCGAGGCGGGCCTCACGGTCCGCATCCTCTCGGGCGCCGAGGAGGCGCGCTACGCCGCGCTCGGCGTCATCTCCGGGTTCTTCCGGCCGGTCGGCGCGATCGGCGACATGGGCGGCGGCAGCCTCGAGATCGCCGAGGCGATCGACGACCGGGTCGGCGACGCCTGGACCAGCATGCCGCTCGGCGCGCTGCCGGTCGAGGCGCTGCTCGCCGAAGGCTACGAGGTCGCCAAGCGCCGGGTGGACGAGATCCTGCGCGACGGCGTCAAGCCGTCGTTCGCGCAGGCCACCTTCTATCCGGTCGGCGGCGGCTGGCGCGCGATCGCCAAGGCGCATATCGAGGCGGTCGGCGCGCCGGTCAAGGCCGTGCACGGCTACACGCTGGAGACGGCGGTCATCCGCGCCTTCGCCAAGTCGATCACGCGCCAGACGCCGGCCAAGCTGATCGCCATGCCGGGCGTCTCGGCGCGGCGGGCGCGAACGCTCCCCGCGGCGGCGCTGACGCTCGACCGGGTGCTGAAGCGGCTCGCGCCTGACCGCGTGATCTTCTCGGCGCTGGGCCTGCGCGAGGGCCTGCTCTATTCGCAGCTCGACGACGCCGAGCGCTATCTCGATCCTCTGGTCGAAGGCGCGCAGCTGATCGGCCTGCCGCTTGCGCGCGTGCCGGACTTTGCGCCCGCGCTCGCCGCATGGACGGCCGGCCTCGTTCCGCACGAGCCGCCGGCCGAACGGCGGCTGCGCGTCGCGGTCTGCGCGCTTTCCGACATCGCCTGGCGCGACGCCGTCGATCTCAAGGCCGAGGAGAGCTTCCGGCGGCTGCTGCAGTTTCCCTTCATCGGCCTGGATCACGCCGAGCGGGTGTTCATCGCCGCGGCGGTCCATGCCCGCTACTCCGGACGCGCCGACGCGCCGTGGCTGACGCCCGCGATCGGGCTCCTGACCCCGGCGCTGCGCCGCCGGGCCCAGATTCTCGGGCGCGCGATCCAGCTTGCGTACCGGTTCTCCGGCGCGGTCCCGTCGGTGCTGGCGAGCGCGCGGTTGCGTCTGGACCCCGATTGCGTACGGCTCGAAGTGTCGCCGGCGGCGCGCGCGCCCGATAGCGAAGTCGTCGTCGACCGCCTGCGCTGGCTCGCCGCGGCGGTCGGGGTGAAGCGGACGGAAATCGTGGTGCGGGAAGAGTCATAGGTCCGCCGGCGCGCTCTGAGGCGGGCTGAACGGCCGGGCAAAGCGAGGGGCGGCGATGAGCGAAGAGCGACCGATCGAGGTGGGCTTTCTGGCGTTTCCGAACGTTCAGCAGCTCGACCTGACCGGGCCCTACGAGGTGCTGGCGTCGTGGCCGAAAGCGCGCGCCCGGCTCGTGTGGAAAACGCTCGACCCCGTCCTCTCGTCGACCGGACTCATGCTCAAGCCGAACGCAACCTTCGCCGATTGCGGGCCGCTCGACGTGATCTGCGTGCCGGGCGGGGCGGGGATCAACCCGCTTCTCGCCGACGAGGAGACGCTCGCCTTTCTCCGCCGGCAGGCGGAAGGGGCGCGCTTCGTGACGTCCGTGTGCACCGGCGCGCTCGTTCTCGGCGCCGCGGGCCTTCTCGTCGGCCGGCGGGCGGCGACCCATTGGGCCTCGCGTCATTTGCTCGCGCCGCTCGGGGCGATCCCGGTCCGCGAACGCTTCGTCCGTGACGGCAACCGGATGACCGGCGGCGGCGTGACGGCCGGCATCGACTTCGGCCTTGCGCTGCTCGGGGAGCTGGCCGGGCGGGCGGCCGCCGAAGCCGTGCAACTCAGCCTCGAATACGCCCCGGCGCCGCCGTTCGACGCGGGCGAGCCCGACACGGCGCCGGAGCCGGTCAGGCAGGTGGTGGAAAAGCGGCTCGCGCCAATCATCGCGGAGCGCGCGCGGCTCGTCGCGGAGGCCGCGAGGCGGCTAGGCCTCGGCGGCTGAGCGACGATTGGTCCTCTTGCGCAACGCCGCCGGGTCGCGCAAAGGAGACGCCGATCCAATCTGCGGAGCGCATGGATGCCGATCTACGCCTACCGATGCCGCGACTGCGGCAAGGAGTTCTCGACCCTGGTGATGTCGGGCGAGACGCCGGCGTGCGAAGCCTGCGCCAGCGCCGACCTCGAGCAGCAGCTTTCGCTGATCGCCTCGCCCGCCAAGGGCGGCGACGAGGCCCCGGCCACGGCGGGGGCTTGCGACATGATGGGCGGCTGCGGCTGCGCGGGGGCGTGCCCCGCCTTCGCCGAGGCGTGACGGCCGGACGTCCGCTTGCCTTCCGGCCGTAGCGCGGCGATGCTCCGGGATGAGCCACGGAGCGCGCCATGCCGGACGCCTTACCGCCAGCCGGGGACCCCGATAGCGCCAAGGCGATCGCGGTGGTCGCCTCGATCCCCCTGGCGGTGGACCTGGGGCGCTACGATCTCGCCGAGGCCGCGTTCGCGCCCGAGATCCTGATCGACTACACCAGCCTGTGGGGCGGGGCGCCGCAGCGCACCACGGCGGCCGCGCTGATTGAAGCCTGGCGCGGTCTCGTGCCCGGCTTCGACGCCACCCGGCACGAACTCTTTGACGTCGAGGCGCGGATCGACGGCGACGCCGCCGAAGCGACCGCGCGAGTCGACGGCCGCCACTGGATCGGAGACGCGCTCTGGCGGCCGATCGGCCTTTATCGCTGGACCCTTGCGCGGCTCGGCGGCCGCTGGAAGGTCACCGCCATGACCTTCGTCCTGACGCAGGAGGTCGGCGACCGCGACCTTGTCGCGACGGCGGCTGAGCGCGCGAAAGGGCGCCGGCCATGAACGGCGCGGCGGCGCAGCGTGTCGCGCTCGTCACCGGCGCCAATCGCGGCATCGGTCTCGAGGTCTGCCGTCAGCTCGCCCGGCGTGGCGCGCGCGTGTTTCTGGGCGCGCGCGATCACAGCAAGGGCGAGGCGGAGGCGCGCCGTATCGGCGGCGACGTCAGCGCGGTGGCGCTCGACGTCGACGATCCGGATGCGCCGTTTCGTCTCGCCGCTGCGATCGGACCGGTGGACGTCCTGATCAACAATGCCGGCGTTCATTACGACACCTGGGAGGCGGCGCTGAACGCCGACTGGCGCATCGTGCGCGAGGCGTTCGAGACGAACCTGTTCGGCGCCTGGCGAATGGCGCAGGCCTTTGCCCCGGAAATGCGCGCCCGCGGCTGGGGCCGGATCGTCAACGTCTCGTCGGGCGCCGGATCGCTCGCCTCCATGGGCGCTGGCACGCCGGCTTATGCGACCTCGAAGGCGGCGCTCAACGCGTTGACCCGTGTCCTGGCGGGAGAGCTTGCGGGCAGCGGCGTCCTGGTCAACGCCGTCTGTCCCGGCTGGGTGGCGACCGACATGGGCGGCGCCGGCGGACGGCCGGTCGCCGAAGGCGCGGCGAGCGTGCTGTGGGCGGTCGACCTGCCGGACGGCGGGCCGACTGGCGGCTTCTTCCGCGACGGACAACCCGTCGCGTGGTGAGGTCTTGGTCCTGCGGCGCCCCGTCGCCGCCCGACACTGCGTCCTACCGGTTGCCGATCTGGACGTAATCGCGATGCGTCGCGCCGGTATAGAGCTGGCGCGGACGGCCGATCTTCTGCTCCGGATCGTCGATCATTTCCTTCCACTGGGCGATCCAGCCGACCGTTCGGGCGACGGCGAACAGCACCGTGAACATCGCGACCGGGAAGCCCATCGCCTTCAGGGTGATGCCCGAATAGAAGTCGATGTTCGGATAGAGCTTCTTTTCGATGAAATATTCGTCGGAGAGCGCGATGCGCTCGAGCTCGACCGCGACCGCGAGCAGCGGATCGTCCTTGACTCCGAGCTCGTCCAGAACCTCGTGCGCGGTCCTCTGCATGATCTTGGCGCGCGGGTCGTAGTTCTTGTAGACGCGGTGACCGAAGCCCATCAGACGGAACGGGTCGTTCTTGTCCTTGGCGCGTTCGACGAACTTTGGAATGTTCTCGACCCTGCCGATCTCGCCCAGCATCTTGAGGGCGGCCTCGTTGGCGCCGCCATGCGCCGGTCCCCAGAGGCAGGCGATGCCGGCCGCGATGCAGCCGAACGGGTTGGCGCCCGAGGAGCCAGCCAGGCGAACCGTCGAGGTCGACGCGTTCTGCTCGTGGTCGGCGTGGAGGATGAAGATGCGATCGAGCGCCCGCGCCAGGACCGGATTGACCTTGTATTCCTCCGCCGGCACCGAGAAGCACATGCGCAGGAAGTTCGAGCAATAGTCGAGATCGTTCTTCGGATAGACGAACGGCTGCCCGATCGAATATTTGTACGCCATCGCCGCGATCGTCGGCATTTTGGCGATCATGCGGATCGAGGCGACCTGCCGTTGGAATGGATCGTTGATGTCGATCAAGTCGTGGTAGAACGCGGCCAGCGCCCCGACGCAGGCCACCATGATCGACATCGGGTGCGCATCGCGGCGGAACCCGTTGAAAAACCGCGACATCTGTTCGTGCACCATGGTGTGGCGCGTGACTCTGTAGTCGAACTCGGCCTTCTGGGAGGCGGTCGGCAGCTCGCCGTAGAGCAGGAGATAGCAGGTCTCGAGGAAGTCGCCGTGCTCGGCGAGTTCGTCGATCGGGTACCCGCGATACAGCAGGATGCCCTGGTCGCCGTCGATATAGGTGATCTTCGATTCCGTGCTTGCGGTCGAGGTGAAGCCGGGATCGTAGGTGAACATCCCCGTTCTGGCGTAGAGCTTGCTGATGTCGATCACGGAAGGTCCGACGGTCCCGTCCAGGACAGGAATCTCGACGTTCTTGTTGCCGACCGTGATCGTGGCGGTGCTCTGGGTCATCGGGATCTCCTGCCGGCTCAAGCGTCGGTGTGCGCTGCAATAGCGATATCGCAGCGCATTTGGCGGAACAAGTCAAACCAAAGGATCAGCGTCCGCGGGCTGCTCGGGCTACTCGGGGTTCTCGTAGCTGAAGGCCTGGGCGGACTCGTCATAGGCGAACAATTCTCCGTAGCGGCCGAGATTAATCACCGTCTTGAGGGTCCGATCGGCATAGTCCTCGGACATGTAGTCCTCGAGTTCCTCGCGGAAACGGCTGACCGGGGCGCGGTGCGACGGACGCTCGTCGAGCACCCGCTTGATGTGCGAAGCGAGCGGCACGTTGGCGAGCGTCTGCTCGCCCAGCACCTTCTTGCGCTGGTCGACGTCCATGTCGACGAAGCGCTGGCCGAGCGGAGTGAGCTTGATATCGGCCTCTTCGAAGTCGGCAAGCTTGAGGATCTGCAGCGTTTCGCCGAGCGGGAAGAGGTCGTCGATCTCGAAGCCGAGCGAGTCGGCCAGGTGCGGCAGGTCCGCCTTGCCGTTGTAGGGCGGAGCGGCGATCTCCTCGAGCATGCCGGCGAGCGAATTGGTCGAGATGTCGGGCAAGGTGAGCGCGAGGCCCGCGGCCGAGGCCTCCCGCGGCGCAACGCGCGCCGTCTCGGCCCGCTGGGTCATCAGCGCGTAGATGCTGTCGACGAGTGCGCGGAACGGCGGATCGAGCCGGTCGCGGGGGTGCGGGATCGTGTTCGGGATCTCGGAGGCCAACCGGCCGGGGTTGGACGACAGAACCAAAATCCGGTCGGCCATCAGCACCGCTTCCTCGATGTTGTGCGTGACCATCAGGATCGATTTGATCGGAATGCGCCCCTCTTGCCAGAGGTCGAGGAGGTCGGTGCGCAGCGTCTCGGCGGTCAGCACGTCGAGAGCAGAGAACGGTTCGTCCATCAGCAGGATCTGGGGTTGCATGACGAGCGCCCGGGCGAAGCCGACGCGCTGGCGCATGCCGCCCGACAGCTCCTTGGGGTAGGCGGATTCGAAGCCGTCGAGGCCGATGGTGTCGATCGCCTTCAGGGCCCGCTGGCGCGTCTCCTCGAGCGATACGCCGTTGGCGCGCGGGCCGATCTCGACGTTGTCGAGGACGTTCAGCCAGGGAAACAGCGCGAAGCTCTGGAACACCATCGCCACCTGCTGGGCCGGCCCGTCGATCGGCTTGCCGGCGATCGTGACCGTTCCGCTGGTGGGCCGGTTGAGGCCGGCGATGATGCGCAGGAGCGTCGACTTGCCGGAGCCCGAACGGCCGAGCAGCGCGACGATCTCGCCAGTCTTCAGGCTCATCGAGACGTTGTCGAGGACGAGCTTGCGCGACTTCGCCGGAGCCGGTTGCGTAGGTCTGGTTCACGTTCTCGACGTTCAGCAGCGTCGTCGTGGCGGGGTCCAACATGGGAAACTCCTCGAGAGGCCGAGCATAGGCGGGCCGCCGGCGGCGCTCAAAGGCGCAACCGGCGCTCTGCGTAGCTGTAAAGCTGGCGCCAGAACAGGCGGTTGAACAGGGTGACGAACAGCGACATCATCGCGACGCCGAGCACGATCTTGGGAAAGTCGCCCTTGTCCGTCGCCTCCGCAATATAGGATCCGACCCCCTGGGCCTCGACCGTGTTGTCCTTCCACTTGACCCACTCGGCCACGATCGAGGCGTTCCACGAACCGCCGGAGGCGGTGATCGCGCCAGTCAGGTAATAGGGCGCGACGCCCGGCAGGATGACCTGCCACCACCAGCGCCACCCCTTGATGTGAAAGTTCTTCGCCGCCTCCACGAGATCATTGGGGAAGGCCGCCGCGCCGCCGATCACATTGAACACGATGTACCATTGGGTGCCGAAAATGATCAGGAAGCTGAGCCAGATGTTAGGGTTGAGGTTGTAATAGAGGATCAGGCTGACCGTCGCGCCGAACAGCAGGTTGACCGGGAACGCGGCCAGGAACTGGGCGATCGGCTGGATTCGCTCGGACCATTTCGGCCTCAAGCCAACCCACACGCTGATCGGCACCCAAACCAGCGACGCGAGCACAATAAGCAGGAACACGCGCACGAGCGTGTAGAAGGTGAGGACGAAGACGTGTACGACCTCCTCCCAGCCGACCTCGGTGGCGATGTAGCGGACCGTCATCCAACCCGCGTAAACGGCGACCGCGAGAACGGCGAGAATCCAGAGCGCGTCGAGAATGCGCGACGGCTGCCGATCCTGCGCCTTCGATTCCGAAATGAGCCCCGGAACGCGGATCGGCGCCAGACTGATCCCGCGCAAGGTCGCGAACACCGGCTGGGCAGCCAAGCGCACCCAGCGGGTGCGCTGCAGGATGCTCAGCACCCAGGAGGACGAGGTTTCCTGACTGGCGGAGAGTTCGACGCGGAATTTGTCGGCCCAGGCTACGATCGGGCGAAACAGCAGCTGATCGTAGAGCAGAATGACGATCGCCATGGTCAGGATCGCTGCGCCGATGGCGGACCAGTCGCCTGAATTATTCGCCTTGGCGATGTAGGAGCCGACGCCAGGCAGGGTGATCGTCGTGTCGCCAACCGTGATCGCCTCCGACGCGACCACGAAGAACCACCCGCCGGACATCGACATCATCGTGTTCCAGATGAGGCCAGGCATGGCGAAGGGCGCCTCGAGCTGCCAGAACTTCTGCCATCCGGTCAGGCGAAAGCCGCGCGCCACCTCTTCGAGGTCGGGCGGGATGGTGCGCAGCGACTGATAGAACGAGAACGCCATGTTCCAGGCCTGGCTGGTGAAGATGGCGAAGATCGCCGCCAACTCCGCCCCAAGCGTGTTGCCCGGAAAGAGGCCGAGAAAGAAGGTGACGGTGAACGACAGGAAACCAAGGATCGGCACCGACTGGAGGATGTCGAGGACAGGGATCAGGACCATCTCCCAGCGGCGGCTCTTGGCCGCGAGCGTAGCGTAGGTGAGAGTGAAGACGAGCGAGAAGAACAGCGCCGCGAACATCCTGAGCGCGGTGCGGAGCGCGTAGTACGGCAGGACGCTGTAATCGAGCGAGATCACATCCTCTTTCGGCGCCGGGAGCGGCGCCGAAATGCCGTGATAGCTTTGCGCGATCGCCGTTAGCACCGCCATGATTGCGGCGAAAGCGATGAGGTCCCACTGATTTGGCAGGACCCGGCGCCCGGCGGAGGCGAGGCTGTTCAACATGGGCGACTTTCCGTGTGGCCGCAGGACGGCGAAGACCCTGATTCTGTGGCCGTTTGGGCGCGCATAACACCTTGTTCGCATTGCCGAGGCAACGGAAAACGCGCACGCCCGCCCAGAGGATTGGAGGCGGAGCGATGGACGACCAATATGACAAGATGACGACAAATCGGGATGCGGATGGACCCCCCGGCGGCGCCCTTCAGGCGGGTTCGGCCGACGGGTTTGTCAAAACCTTCTCAGGCTCGACCTCACTCGCGCGGCGCCTCGATGCCGAGACGTCCTGCCAGCGTTCGGAACCGCGACTTGTCGGTCCTCTCCCGGGCGCACACCCATTGAGCTTTAGGCCCTCGGGTCTGGCGACGGCGCCTAAACCATGCGGTGGCTTAGCTGCATGATGTCGCGATACGGGATGGCGCCCTTGAAGACAGCGCCTTCGCCGAGGATCGGAATGGCGCGAAAGCTGTACCGTGCGAACAGTTTGTAGGCGTCTGACACTGTCTCATTCTCGTCGAGCGTGACGAGGTTCGTGGTCATCAGCGTCTCGAGCGTGTCGTGCCGCTCCGCCTGCAGGATCTCCTTGATGTCGACGACGCCGAGAAGGTGGTTGTCTGCGTCCGTCACGTAAATATACATAATGACTTCGGCGTCCCGGGCCGCCTTCCGGAATCGCAACACGAGCTCGGATATCGTGGTCGCGGGCGGGAACGTGATGCAGCGCGTCGTCGCGTAGTCGGCGATGCGCAGGTCGTGCCGGTCGATCAGGGCGTGAATTTTGGTTGCTTCCGCGGGATCGACCTTCTCGAGGATGGCGTCGCTATCCGCAGACGGCAGGGCTGTCAGGACGTCAGCCGCCTGTGCGGGCGTCATCTCGTCGACCAGTTCCGCGACGCGCTCGATCGGCAGAGCCGAAACGAGGGTGCGCTGGACCCGCGGTTCGACCTCCATCAGCGTCTCCGAAGCGTGGTCGGTTTCGAGCTCCTTGAAGATCGCGACCCGGCTTTCGTCGTCCAGCTCTTCGAGAATGTCGGCCATATCGACCGGATGGATCTGCGGGAGCTTGGCCTTCAGGAGGTTCAGTTTCAGGTCGCCGCTGAACCTGCCGAGATTCGGCGGCAGGGGCTGCACGGAGCTCCACGGAATT
Source organism: uncultured Alphaproteobacteria bacterium (assembly GCA_963816065.1). GTDB lineage: Bacteria > Pseudomonadota > Alphaproteobacteria > Rhizobiales > Beijerinckiaceae > Roseiarcus. Next base: position 526,923 of record CAWFJG010000030.1, read on the forward strand.
GTATCGTCCTTGATCGTCGCCGCGACGCTGCGGAGGAAGTTGGCGACCCGCCCGAGACCGATGCGGCGGAGGAACCCCGCGCGCGAGCAGTCGACGCCGGTGACGTAGAGGCGGCCGCTCAGGCGCGCGAGTTGGATGTCGTAGGCGACCTCCACCTCGTCGTCGTCGCTGTCCAGGACCTTCTTGTCGAGCAGATGGTCGCGCAGGCGCACTTGTCCTTCGCCCGGTTCGCCCTCGAAGTCTTCGGGCCGGGAGATCGCGAGGATCGTCTGGCCATTCGGCTCGAGTTTCTCGACTTTGTCCCAGGGGATCATCACCGATTTGTGGCCGAACGGCCGATCGATCAGGAGATGGGTCACCTCGGCCGCCTTGCCGCCATCGACCGCGACGACATCGGCGAGCTTGCCGATGGTCTTGCCCTGCCAGTGCGCCTTTCCGCCGATCAGGTCGGTCAGACGATAAGTCTCCCCGGAGTGGTTCGCGTCGAGCGACATGACCGCCTCTCTCTATTGCGTCACGACCGTGATGAACTTGTAAGCGAGCAGGCCCACGAGAATGAGCAGATAGATGCGCAAGCCGAGCAGCGACCATTGCACCGCCGGCGACATTGTCAGGCGGGGCCTGGCGAAGCGCCTGTTGACCGCGCGAACCGCCTCGACCTGGTCGGCGACGACACCGCCGACGGCGTGAAATATATTCATGGCGACCCCGATTGGCCGAACAGGCTTGGAAAGAGGGTGCTCAGGCCGTAGGCCGTCGACAGCACGATGATCACGGCGACGATCGAGCCGTTGATGACGTTCTCCCAGAACGTATTGACGCGGTCGCCCATCGTGTCCTTGTCATTGAGCAGGAGGATAAGGAAGACGAGCGCGGCCGGAAGCAGCGTCACCGCGACGACTTGCACAAAAAGCGTGATCAGCACGAGCGGGGCGCCGGGAATGAGGACGACCAAACCCGCGCTGATAAGGGCGAAGAAATAGGCGAAATAGAACCACGGCGCCTCGCGGATCTTGTTGTTGAGCGAATGCGCCCAGCCGAACACCTCGCCGAACGCCCAGGAGCTTGCCAGCGAAATACAGATCGCCCCGAGCAGGCCCGCGTCGAACAGGCCGATCGCCATGAAGACGCCGGCCCAGTGGTGGGTCTCCATCAGCATCCGTGATGCTTGTGCCGCGTCGGTGACGTCGCGTCCGTTCAAGACCGTTCCCGTCACGATGATGATGAAGATCGCCACCAGGACAGTGAGGAACGCGCCGATCAGGGTGTCCGTCTTGCCCCACGGGATGTCGATCTCCTTGAGACCCTTGTCGACGACGGACGACTGCTGGAAGAACAGCATCCATGGCGCGATGGTCGTGCCGATGTTGGCCATGAGGAAGAAGAACAGTTCGCCGGTGAAGCCGCCCGGAAAATTGGGGATGATCCCCTGCCTCAAGATCTCCGACACGCTCGGGTTCACCAGGAAGGCGCCGGGGATGTAGATCAGATTGATGGCGCAGAACGCCATCGCGAGCTTCTCCCAGGTCCAATAGCGCCCGTTGAGCACCATGAAGCCCATAAAGAGGCACACGCCGAGGACGGTCAGCCAGCCCGGGACGCCGAAGATCGCCAGCGCGGTGGTCATGCCGATGAACTCGGTGACGAGGGTCAGCCAGTCGACGAGCAGAAGGTCGATCAGCGAGAACCAGCCCCAGAACGGCCCGAAACCGTCGAAGATCGCCTCGGCGTGCCCGCGCTTGGTCACAGCGCCCAGCCGGACCGTCATCTCCTGTACGTAATAGGCGACAGGCCCGAGGATGATGAGAAACCAGATCAGGTGGTACTGGTATTTCGCGCCGGTCGCCGCGTAAGTCGTGATGCCGCCCGCGTCGTTGTCGGCCACCATGACGACGATGCCGGGACCGGCGATCACCAGAAACAGCCGGAGGGCTTTCCACCAACGGCGCGTCAAATAATAGAAGCGCGTGATTTTATTCATGAGCCCGTCCCGCGTTCCGCGTGCTCATTCCGCGTTTCGAAACCCCTATCGGACTCAGTCGCGTTACGGTCAACGCGCCGCCCGTGCGGCAATTCGTCCGGGGGCGCCCGGCAGGATCGGCATCGACCGAGACAAAGCTTGCGCAAAGACGTCGCCAAATCGTCACGTCGCGGTTCTGGCTCTGACGGGGCCAGGCTTTGCGCCGCGGCGGCCGGCGCCGCTTCCGAGTCCGAAGGCAGCGAGGCTCCGCTCGCCGCCTCGGCCGCCGGCGCTCGACCGCGAAATCCGCCGCAGGTGTCTGAAAACATGGAACCGGGGTCTGGATGTCGACAGGGATCGGGGCCCGACGTCCGGCCTGCGTCCCGAGCCCGACCTTGATTCCGTCAGCGCCTTCCCGCGGCGATCATCCCCGGGTGCGCGCGGTCTTGTCGTGGAAGCTCAGCCGATGGCGGCGTAGCGCTGGGATTCGACGCCGCAGGCATGGGAGATGGCCGAGGGCGTTGGGCTCGCCTGAGGGAGCGACGAGCCGACGCGAGAGCCATGCATCGGCCTTGATCGCAAGTCCGGTCAGCCAAAAGGATTGCCACGTCCGGCGCGGGACCCCGTGCGCGGGACCCCGTGCTTGCCTTTACGCCTCCGCTCGCCTATATGCGCGCGCATTCCACAGGCGGATTTCAGCGGCTCCTGCTCAAGGTTCCGCTCCGGTGGCGAGGAATTCCTTGCCGTTCACGATCCGCCGAGGCTCAACCGGACAAGGACGACAAGCTTATGGCTTTGCCTGATTTCACCATGCGTCAGCTGCTCGAGGCGGGGGCGCATTTCGGCCACCAGTCGCATCGCTGGAACCCGAAAATGGCGCCGTTCATCTACGGCACGCGCAACTCGATCCACATCATCGACCTGGCCCAGACGGTGCCGCTTCTGCATCAGGCGCTGAAGACCGTGTCCGACACGGTTGCAAAGGGCGGCCGCGTGCTATTCGTCGGAACCAAGCGCCAGGCGTCCGATGAGATCGCCGCCGCGGCCCGGCGCTCCGCGCAATATTTTGTCAACGCCCGCTGGCTCGGCGGCATGCTGACCAACTGGAAGACGATTTCTGGCTCTATCTCCCGGCTGCGCAAGCTCGATGAGATGCTGGCCGAGGGGGCCAAGGGCCTGACCAAGAAGGAGCGTCTGATGATGTCGCGCGAGCGCGACAAGCTGGAGACGGCGCTCGGCGGCATCAAGAATATGGGCGGCGTGCCCGATCTCGTGTTCGTCATTGACACGAACAAGGAGGCGCTGGCGATCAAGGAGGCCAACCGCCTCAAGATTCCGGTGATTGCCATCCTCGACACGAACTGCGATCCGGACGGCATCAGCTACCCGGTCCCGGCCAACGACGACGCCGGCCGCGCCATCCAGCTCTATTGCGACCTTTTGGCGCGCGCGGCGATCGATGGCATCGGCCGCAGTCAGGGCGCGGCCGGTGTGGATCTGGGCGAGGCGGAGGCGCCGATCGCCGAAGTTTTGCCGGAGACGGTCGAGTCCGAACCGGCTCTTCCGCCGGACGATCATTTCGAGCTCCTGACCGCGCCGCGCGGCGCACCCGACGATCTGGCCAAGCTCACTGGCGTAGGCCCGCAGATCGTCAAGAAGCTCAACGAGCACGGTGTGTTTCACTACTGGCAGCTCGCCGCAATGACCGACGAAGAGGCCGCCAAGCTGGACGCAGATCTGCGGTTCAACGGCCGCATCATCCGCGACAAGTGGAGCGAGCAGGCGCGCGCCCTGATTGCCGCCGAGTAAAGCGGCGGCGCCGAAGGCCCGCGTTCAACCGGCCCGGCCGCGAAACCGGCGCGGAGTCGGCGTTCGTCAGGAATGGGCCCGCGGCCGAGGGCGGCGTTGAGTTCGCATTTGAGTCAACGCCGCGGCCCGGGGCTGCGGCACGAGGACAAGAGGGAAACCAATGGCTGCGATCACGGCTGGGCTCGTGAAGGACCTGCGTGAGAAGACCGGCGCGGGCATGATGGACTGCAAGCACGCGCTGGCCGAAACAAACGGCGACATCGAGGCCGCCATCGACTGGCTGCGTAAGAAGGGCCTGGCCAAGGCCGCCAAGAAAAGCGGGCGCATCGCCGCCGACGGGCTGGTTGGCGCAGCGGTCGAGGATCTCGTCGGCGTAGTCGTCGAGGTCAACTCCGAGACGGACTTCGTCGCCCGCAACGATGATTTCCAGGGGCTGGTGCGCGGTATTCTGGCCGTGGCGCTCGACAAGGCTCCCGCCGCGGACGTCGACACCGTCCTCGGCGCCCATTATCTCGGCGGCGGGACCGTATCCGACGCGATCGCCAACGCCATCGCGACGATCGGCGAGAACATGACGCTGCGTCGCGTCCAGGGCCTCCGGGTTCCGGAAGGCGCAATCGGACAATACGTGCATGGCCAGATCGTCGACGGCCTCGGACGCATCGGCGTGATCGTCGGCCTCGAGTCGAAGGGCGAACGGGCCGCGCTCGCTGCGCTCGGGCGACAGGTGGCGATGCACGTCGCCGCCGCAAGTCCGATCGCGCTCAGCGCGGACGGGGTCGATCCGGCGACGGTGGCGCGCGAGCGCTCGGTGCTGGTCGAGAAGAACGCCGGCAAGCCGCCGCACGTGATCGAGAAGATCGTCGAATCCGGCCTCAAGACCTATTACAAGGAGGTCTGCCTGCTCGACCAGCCTTACGTTCACGACCCAGCCAAGAGCGTCGCCCAAGCGGTCAAGGAGGCCGAGAAGGCGATCGGCGCGCCGATCTCGATCACCGGCTTCGTGCGCTTCGCGCTCGGCGAAGGGGTCGACAAACCCGGGGACGAGACCTTAAGCGCCTGAGACATGACAAAGCGGCCGCAGGGCCGCTTTTTTAATGCCTGAACGTGCGGCGGACCATTGTGCGAGGCGGCGTGGGGTGGCCCGTTGCGCGCGGGACGCCAATCAACGCCGTAGGAGAAGACCGATGACTTCGAAGCCGATCTTCAACCGTGTCGTGGTCAAGCTCTCCGGCGAGTCCCTGATGGGGCCGGACAAGTTCGGGCTCAATGCGGACACCATTCAGCGGATGGCCCGCGACCTCAAGGCGACCGCCGAACTCGGCGTCCAGGTCGCCGTGGTCGTCGGCGGCGGAAACTTCTTCCGCGGGCTGCAGGGAGCCGACAAAGGGATCGAGCGGGCGCGCGCCAACTCGATCGGGATGCTGGCGACGGTGATGAACGCGCTCGCCATGGAGGGCGCGCTCGAGCAGATCGGACAGCCCGCCCGGGTCCTGTCGGCGGTGGCCATGCCCTCGCTGTGTCAACCCTATTCGCGGCAGGCAGCGCTCGCCCATCTCGTTAAGCATCGAGTCATCATGCTGGCGGGAGGCACCGGAAATCCGTTCTTCACCACCGACACCGGCGCGGCGCTGCGCGCCTGCGAACTTGCCTGCGACGCGGTGATGAAGGCGACCCAGGTCGATGGCATCTACACCGCGGACCCGAAAAAAGATCCCGGCGCGACCCGCTACGACCGGCTGACCCACGACGAGGCGATCGCACGAAACCTTCGGGTGATGGACACGGCCGCCTTCGCCCTTTGCCGCGACAACGGCATCCCGATCGTGGTGTTCTCGGTCGACGAGCCTGGCGCAATCCCCGCAACGCTGACCGGCCGGGGCAGGGCGACCTTCGTCGTGCCTTGACGGCGCGGCGGCCTCAGCTGCGCGCGGTCTTGAGCGCTGCGGCGAGACGCCGCCCCTTGAACAGGCCGAGCGTCGCGAGTCCCGCGATCGTCATGATCCAGGTGGACGGCTCGGGTGTTCCGAGGCCGCCGCCGTCGGTCGGGACAAAGTCAGAAATCGTCACTGTCGGCGCCGCAATCGGATTGTTGGCCGGGTCAGGCAACTGCCAAAGGTCGGGGGAAGGACCGATGGAGTCGGATTCGGCGTCGCGTCGATTGGAGCTAAGGCCGACAGAAGATTGACCAGCGACAGGCCTCCGTCATTGAACGATAGGCCCCCAGGTAGAGACGTTTGAACCTCGATCCCGATCGGATACCCGAGGCCGGCGGTCGATTTCGTCGGCGACGACTGGGCCAAATCGGAGGCGCCGGAATCGTTCTCCCCGTTCGACCCGCTCGGGTCTCCGTTCCCGTTCTGCGCTGAGCCTTGGTCGGATTGCGGCTCTAACCCAAGGTTCTCGGTCTTGGGGCGCCGGTGTGTAATGCCGGCGACGACCCTCGCCCGCTCCTCGAACCACAGCAGGCCTTCAGCGTCAGGGTTGGCGTAGAAGTCTCGGCTGTTCCCGCCGAGCCAGAACGACGGCGCCGCCGAGCCCAGGATATTGACACGCCGATCAGAGGTCCGCGCAACGATCACGCAACGAGCGCCTCCGCGACAAGCCGTCGCGTCGCTTCCGCCCGTCGTGTCGGCCGACGAATCGCCCTCACCCGTCGAGCCGGCCAGAAAACCGAATAGACTGTCAGTTGCGTTGAGCACGACGGCCGACCGGACCGGCCCGAGGCTCGCCGCGGCCTCGCTGACCGGCGCCGAAATCTCGATGGGCTTCGGCTCGACCATTTTTTTGTAGACGACGCCAACCGTCGCAGCTGACGCGGACGAAACCGCCGCCGCTACAACCGCCACGATGATCTTGCCACTCAACGCGAGCCTCCTGACGCAAGGTTGTTATACCCCGCGAAAGCGCTTGTGTCTCTCTGTAAACCAAAAAACATTTACGCAACGACCAACGGATAATGTCCCGGCGCCGTGCAATTCGGCGCGTGTATCCGACCGTGAGCAAAGGAGGACCATGGATTTCTCCTCGCGCCAATGGCCGAATGCCTGTTTCCCCAGCTATTTCAACGGCAAGGCGAGCGGCGAACGCTCCGATCTTTCCGCGTTCCGCCGCGCGACGGGTCAGATTTGGCCGTCCAGAAGTTGTATCAGCGCGGCGGGCGTGTCCACCGGGAGGCTGCAGGTGCGGCCACGGCAGAGCCTGGCGACTGGCGCCGAAGCCTGCGGCAAATCGTTGCGGGGCGGCCCCTCGGACCAAAGGCGCCGGTCTAGCCGCAATGTGGTCAGGCCCGGATCGGAGGCGCGGAGGGCGACCGCGGCGAGACCGGCCGCCTCCGAATCGCCGAGCGGTCCCTCGATCACGATGCAACCGCCGCGCTCCAGCATGTCAGCGGCGAGGAGCAGAAGAGGACTGCCCCCTAGACCTTCCGAAGCGCCGGCAAATGCGCGAATCAGGGCGTCCGCGCTGTCCTGCCAGTACGGGTCCGCTGTCAGATGCCACAACCGGGCGAGGACGTCGGCGAGGAGACTCGCGCCAGAAGGAACCGCTCCGTCATGGGCGTGCCTGGGGCGGGCGCCGGGAACGTCGGCGGCATCGCCGGCTGTCAGGTAGACGCCGCCCTCGCCGTCGCCAAACAGGCCGAGCGCCTCGGTCGCGAGCCGCCGGGCCGCTTCGAGATCGCGCGGATCGCCGCTCGCCTCGAAAAGCGCGACCGCCGCCCGGGCCGTCGCGGCGTAATCGTCGAGCATTCCCCGCGCTCCCGACCGCCCATCTCGCCAGGCGTGCAGGAGCCGTCCATCCGGATCCCGCAGGGTCGTCATGATGAAGTCGAAGGCGGAGCGGGCCGTCGCCATCCATTCGGACTCGTCGAAAACCGCGCTCGCCCGGACCAGCGCCGCAATCGCAAGGCCGTTCCAGTCCGCCAGAACCTTGTCGTCGCGTCCGGGCCGGGCGCGAGCCTCACGCAGCGCGAAAAGTCTCGCGCGGGCAGCGGCGAGATCGGCCTCCGCTGCGGGAGAGCCCCTCGGCGCGATCCGGCGGAGCACCGTACGGCCCTCCCAGTTGCCGCCCGGCGTCACGTCGTAGGCGGCCTTGAAGGCGGTTGCAGCGGGGCCGAGCGCGGCGTCGACCTCGTCCTCCGTCCAGATGTAGAAGGCGCCTTCCTCGCCGTCCTGATCCGCGTCGAGCGAGGCGGCGAAGGCTCCGCCGACCCGCATCTCGCGCATCAGCCAGCCGACCGTCTCGCGCGCACGCTCCGCGAACGTAGGATCGGGCGCTCGAGCGTGCACGTAAGACAGGAGTTCGAGGATCTGCGCGTTGTCGTACAGCATCTTCTCGAAATGCGGCACGAGCCACACGGCGTCGGTAGAGTAGCGGGCGTAGCCGCCGCCCAGATGATCATAAATTCCGCCGGCGTTCATTGCCTCGAGCAGCGCGCGAACCGCCTCGCCGAACTTCGGGTCGCCCCGACGGAACATCTCATTCCAGAAGAAGCGAAAGATCGGCGCGTTGGGAAATTTCGGCGCCCGTCCGATCCCGCCGTGCTCCGGATCGACGGCGCGGATCAAGGCGTCGCCGACCCGGGTCAGGTCGGCCGGCGTCAGCGCGCCGCCCGGGGCGGGCGCGGACAATTCGGCCAGATGGGCGGCGAGCGCGGCGGCGTTCTTCGCCAGTTCGTCGCGGCGGTTGCGCCAGGCGTTGGCGACCCCTTCGACAATCTGCCCGAACGAGGGGCGTCCCCAGCGCGGCGCGGGCGGCCAGTAGGTGCCGCCGTACATCGGCCGCCCATCGGGATCGAGGAACATGGTCAGCGGCCAGCCGCCCTGTTCGCCCATCGCGTGCAGGGCGCGTCATGTAGATGTGGTCGATGTCGGGGCGCTCTTCGCGATCGACCTTCACGTTGACGAACAAGGCGTTCATCCGATTGGCTGTTTCGACCTTCTCAAACAATTCGTGCGCCATCACGTGGCACCAATGGCAAGCGGCGTAGCCGATCGACAGCAGGATCGGGCAATCGCGCCGTTTCGCCTCGGCGAAGGCCTCCGGTCCCCATTGGCGCCAGTGGACCGGGTTGTCGGAATGCTGCAGCAAGTAAGGAGAGGTTGCGTCGCCGAGGAGGTTGCGGTCGTTGTCCATCGCGAGCCTCGCTCTATGCAAAGGCGGGGTCGCTGACCCCGCTGAAAATCGCCGCGGCTTGTAACGCGGTCGCTGACCGGGTCGGCCGCGATCACCGATCCCGGCTACAGGAGCGCCGCCGTCAGCATAGCCTTGAATTTGGTCGAGTCGAAGGTCCACAGCACGTCTGCGCCATCGCTCTCGCCGGCCGCGGCGCCCCAGACGTCGGCATTGATCGGGTCGGAATTGACGCCGAGCCGGTCGACCAGCGTCATGCCGCGGGTCAGCTCGCTCTGCGTCTCGATCGCTATTCGATGGCGCGACCACGTCAAGCCCACGGAGCGGTCGAGCGCGACGGCCATCGCGGTCGGGTCGGCAAGCGACAGCCCCGTCTCGCCGGTCTGGACATGATAGGCCTCGCGGGCGCGGCTGTTGGATCGAACCGCAAAGCGCGCCTTCGCCGTGCCGAGCGCATCGATTGCCGCGACCTCGGCGTCGGTCAGCACGGAGGCCCCGCGCGACACGTGCCAGCCGACCATCTCGATCGGCAATCGGGAGCGGAACACGGCGCGCGCCGCTTCGGGATCGACCCAGATGTTGTATTCGGCCGCCGGCGTGACGTTGCCCTCGCAGCAGGGCGCGCCGCCCATCACCACGCATCGGCCAACGCGGCCGGCAAGCGAAGGATCGCAGGCGAGGGCGAGGGCGATATTGGTCAGTGGCCCGAGCGTCACCAGCGTCAGGCCCGGATGTTCTCGGGCGAGGCGCAGGATGGCGTCGACGGCGTGCTCGGACTCCGCCGTGCGCTTCGGGTCAGGATAGCCGTGGTCGCCGAGCCCGTCGGCCCCATGAAACCAGTGCGCGTCGCGCAGGGTCCGAACCAGCGGCGCCCCGGCGCCTTTGTAGACGGGCGCGTCCGACCCGCAGACTTCGACGGTGAAGAGCGCGTTGCGGGTCGCCGGATCGAGCGCGACATTGCCGGCGACCGTCGTTAAGCCCAGCACCCGCACATCGGGCGCCGCGAGCGCCATGATGATGGCGACGGCGTCGTCGGAGGCGGTGTCGGTGTCGATCAGGAAGTCGCGCATCGGCCTTACGCCGTCGCTCGCAGCCGCGCGAAGCCGCGCTCGAGGTCCGCCTTCAGATCCTCGGCGTCCTCGAGGCCGATCGAGAAGCGCAACGCCGGGCCGCCGGGCGCCCATGTCGTCGCGGTGCGATAGGTCGAGCAGTCGAACGGAATGACGAGGCTTTCGTAGCCGCCCCAGGAATAGCCGAGGCCGAACAGTTCGCAGCCCGTCGAGGAACGCGGCGACCGCCGCCTCCGAGACGGGCTTCAGGATGACGCTGAAGAGGCCCGACGAGCCCAGGAAATCGCGCTTCCAGATGGCGTGGCCAGGGTCGTCCGGCAGGGCGGGATGCAGCACGCGCAGCACTTCCGGGCGCTCGCTGAGCCAGCGCGCCATCGCGAGTCCCTGCCGCTCCGCCTCGCGCAGCCGCAGCTCCATCGTCCGCAGCCCGCGCAGCGCGAGAAAGACGTCCTCCGGGCCGGCCGGGATCGCCATCTGGCCCGCGGTGTGGCGGAGCCGCGGAAACCATTCCGCGTTGGCGGAGACAAGGCCGAGCAGAAGGTCGGAGTGGCCAGAGAGATACTTCGTCCCGGCCTCGATCGCGATGTCGACGCCGTGGGCATGCGGCGGGAAAAACAGCGGCGTCGCCCAGGTGTTGTCCATCAGGACGCAGAGCGCCGCGGGCGTGCGCGACCTCGGCGATCGCCGGCACGTCCTGGATCTCGAAGCTCTGCGAGCCCGGCGATTCGGTCAGCACAGCCTTGGTGTTCGGCCGGATCAGCGCCTCGACGCCGGCGCCCGCGCAAGGGTCGTAAAAGGTCGTCTCGACCCCCATGCGCTTTAGAACTCCGTTGGCGAAGGCGCGCGCGGGCCCATAGGCCGAGTCGGTCATCAGCAGGTGGTCGCCGGCCGAAACCGCCGTCATGAGCCCGACGACGATGGCCGCAAGGCCGGACGGGACGAGCTCCGTCCCCGCCGCGCCGGAAATGTCGGTCCAGGCCGAGCAGAGAGCGTCGGTCGTCGGCGTGCCGTGGGTGCCATAGGTGTAGCGCTGCTCGCGGCTCTTCAGCGTCGCCGTGTCGGGATAGAGTACGGTCGAGCCGCGGAACGGCGGCACATTGACGAACCCCTGCGACTGGCCGTTGTCACGCCCGAGATGGACGAGCCGCGTACGGCTTTTCAGGGACGCGCGGGTTTCGTCGGCGAGCTTGGTCATCGCCTTTGGCTAGACCACGGCCGCCGCCAACGCAATTCGCCGTGTCCCCATGGTGTCCACTCCGATCAGGCGGCGCGTTCGGTCCGGTATGGCCGGACCGGGAGATCGGCGGGGATCTTCCACGCGCCGCTGATCTTGTGGATCATGTCGACGGCGAGCGCGCGACGTCTGGCAAGAACCTCGGACGCACGCGAGCGCGATCCCAGGAGTTCGGCGAGTTCGGCCTGCGTGCGCCCAAAGTCTTCGACGGCCGCTGACAGGTTGGAGGCGGCCATCGGATTGTCGTACAGAGCCTGCGGATAGCCGGCGCAGGAGAAGCGCTGCGGGTCGGTTGGAAGCGAGGATGGGATGATGACTTCATTTCGCCGAGTCCTGGCGTGCGCAACCGCGCTTTTCTTTGGCAGCCCGCAGGCCTGGGCGGCGGACGAGACCGTGCAATTGCAAAACCCGCCGTCGGTCGCGAAGGAGGCGGCGGCGATGCCGCAAATCGCCAATCCGTCCGACGATGCGCAACGACGGATCAACGCCGAGTTGAAAGGTCTGGACGCGACCCTCAGCAAAGCAATCCGCGCCTGCAAGGCGCAAGGCGGCGGCCCTGGCGAGTGGACGCGCAACGTCAAGCCGACGATGCGCGGCCCCGGCTACCTCAGCTACGTCATAACCGACACGTCATACTGCGGAGGGGCATACCCGTCGGTCGGAACGATGGCGATCGTCTACGATTTGCGTACGGGCGCCCCGGTGGATTGGACGCGGCTGCTGCCGGCCTCGCTGACCGGTCGGGTCGCGCTCGTACGGGGGATGGACGGAACACGGATGGTGACACTGTCTTCTGCTCGGCTACTTTCCCTCTACCTCTCCGGATATGAGCGCGCGATCCGCCTGCCTGGAACTGACATAGCGGCGGAAGATCTCGACACATGCAAGGAGGCAGTGAGGCAGTCGGTCGATCCCCCCGCAATGATGGCTTGGTTGGACGCCAAGTCGGGGGGTCTCGCAGTCCAATTCGACCTACCGCACGCGGCGCAAGCCTGCGCCGTGCCGGTGGTGATTCCGGGCGCAATTCTTCGCGGCGACGGCGCAAACCCGGCTCTTGTCGAGGCAATCCAAGCGGCCCACGGGCAATAAGGCAAGAGCCGCCCGCCAAAGTACGACCTGCTCAAGATTAGTCTTCGAGGCGGAGAGGACGTCGAGCTGCGGCGACGGCGCGCCGGGAGGCCGGCAAGGAGTAGGCGGTGCAAGTCAACTCCGATGAAGGCATGGCGAACCGCAGGCGTCTTGTCCCCCTGGACGCGCCGTCGAACGATCGCCCTGAAAACCCCTTGCAAGGTCCTGAAAGGGTTGATCCCGCGCCCGGAAACCGGCAGCCGCCAAAGAGCCTGCGTGCGCTGGAGCGCCCGCGGTCGGCCCGGCTTGCCGAGGCCGATCTGCGCCAGGCGCCCGGACGTCCGGACAATTCCGACTACCGGCTCCGCGGCGGTCGAGTTGACTTTACGCCATCGCGCTTCCGACAATGGCGAGGGATTTTCCGGCGTCGTCGACGCTGCTGACGGAGATTGGACATGCGCAACACATGGGCTTGGCTCGCTGCGGCGGCGTTCGGCTGTCTCGCGGCTTTGCCCGCAAGCGCCGGCACGCTCGATCAGGTCAAGGCGCGCGGCCAGCTCATCTGCGGCTCGAATACCGGCCTTGCGGGTTTCGGCCTGCCCGACGATCAGGGGGTATGGAAGGGCCTCGACGTCGACGAATGCCGCGCGATCGCGGCGGCGATCTTCCAGGACCCGAATAAGGTCAAGTTCCTGCCGGTCAACGCCAAGGACCGGCCGACCATCCTCGCCTCGGGCGAGGTCGACGTGCTGATCCGCAACACCACCTGGACGATGTCGCGCGAACTCGGCGGCATGTTCTTCACAGGCGTCAATTTCTACGACGGTCAGGGCTTTATGGTGCACAAGACGCTCGGCGTCGATTCGGCGCTGAAGCTCGACGGCGCCTCGGTCTGCGTGCAGCAGGGCACGACGACCGAGCTCAACCTCGCCGACTATTTCCGCGCCAACAACATGAAGCTCGAGGCGGTGGTGTTCGCCACCGACGAGGAGGCGACCAAGGCCTACGATTCGGGCCGCTGCGACGCCTATACGACCGACGCCTCCGGCCTTTATGCGGAGCGCCTCAAGATGTCGGCTCCAGACGACAACATCGTCCTGCCGGAGATCATCTCCAAGGAACCGCTCGGCCCTGCGGTGCGCAAGGACGACATCCCGTGGTTCGAGATCGTGCAGTGGACGCATTGGGCCCTCGTCACCGCCGAGGAGCTGGGGGTGACCAAGGCCAATGTCGACGAGATGCTGAAATCGCCCAACCCCAACATCCGCCGCCTGCTCGGCGTCGAGGGCGATTTCGGCAAGTCCATGGGTCTCGCCAACGACTGGGCCTATCAGATCATCAAGGCGGAAGGGAATTACGGCGAGATCTTCGAGCGCAACGTCGGCATGGGTTCGCCGATCAAGATCAAGCGCGGCCTGAACGCGCTGTGGACCAAGGGCGGCCTGCAATATGCGCCCCCGATCCGGTGAGGGCGGCCGAACCCGCGCGGAAAGTCGGCGCGATACAACCCCAATGCGCCCGATCGGCGCCCGCGTTTCGCCCGCCTGCTCCGTGCCTGTTCTTGCCTGATAAGTGCCTGTTCGGCGCCTGTTTCGTGCCTGTTAATTTGCCTGTTCCATGGCCACAACCAGCAGGTCGTAAGCACTGCAACCCGCTGACTTGGCAAGGATTTCTGGATCGGAGCGGCCGAACCGCAAAAAAAACGCCCTGCTAGCGGGCCGCCCGAATCGTCCGCGGCGGCCCCGGAGCGCAAGGATTTTGGGCCGGACTGGCGCGCTAAAGCCGCGCCGCAAGCGCGCCGGCGTTGGCGGTGTCGAGCTGGCGCTGGAACAGGCGTTCGCCGTTCCGGGCCGAGCGGGCGGCCTGATCTGGCGCCTTCGGCGAGCGCCTCGTCGATCCGGCCGAGCGCGGTCAGCGCCTCCATCCGGAGCGCGCCGAACCAGGTCTGCCAGGTCTCGAAACCGGTGGCGCGCCATGCGTCGATCCCGCGATCGAGCTGAGCCAGCCCCGCCTCGACGGCGCCGTCCCGGATGTCCGCCCAGCCGAGCGCGATCTCGGCGAACCCGACGAACTCGGGAAATCCCATCTGCCTCGAATAGGGCACGCAGCGGTTCGCCCAGTCCCGCGCCGTGGTCACATCGTCACGCAGCATGGCGACGATGAAATTGGCCAGCATGGCGAAGCCGACCGAATGCGGCTGCGCCAGCCGTTCCGCGAGCGCCGCCGCGTCGCGGGCGTGTTTCGCCCCTTCGTCGCCATCGCCTGTCGTCGTGCAGGCGATGCCCAGGTAGAACCGCCCGAACACGCCGAAATCCATCAGGTAGTGGGGATAGAGCTGCGCGTCGCGCTCGGGGCGGTAAAGGCCGACCGTCTCGGTCAGCCTGTGACGGGCCACGACCGCGTCGCCGAGATGGAGGCGGATCATCGCGTTCATGTTGCCGGCGGCGAGCGTATGCTCGACCGACGGGTCGGCCGCGGCGATGGCGTCGAGCTCCTCGGCGAGCGGCAGCGCGGCGCTGAACTCGGCCCGGCCCCAGTGATTGAGCGCGAGCCCATAGGTGATGCGGAAGAGCGACGGCGTGTCGGGCAGGGCGCGGCAAGTGTCATAGGCCCGCTGTTGCACCGCGCCGAACTCCGGGCTGCCGGGGCCGCGCATCACCATATGGGCTGGGCCGAGCACCGCGAGCAGGCCGAGCTCGGCCCTCCGCCGCGCCTCGTCCTGCGGCTGGTCGGCCAGGGCGTCGAGGCCCGACTGCAGGAGCGCGGCGGCTTCCTGGGCGCTGCCCCGCCCGATCGCGGCGCCGCCGGCGCGCAGCCACCAGGGCGAGGCTTCGAGCGGCTTGCCGGCGGCCGTCAGATGCCGGGCCACCATTTCCGGCTCGCGCTCCCCCTCATCGGAGAATTGGGCCATCAGGCATTGGGCGACGCGCGCGTGCAGGTCGCGCTTCTCGCGGCCGAGGATCGAGGCGTAGGCCGCGTCCTGGATCAGCGCGTGCTTGAAGAGGAACGAACCGCTGCGCGGGGCCGGCTCGACGAGGCCGGATTGGAGCATCGCCTCGAGCGCCTTCTGCAGCGCCTCCTCGGGCTCGTCGACCACCGCCGCCAGAAGGGGAGCGGCGAACTCGCGCCCGATCACCGCGCCGACCTGCATGAACAGCCGGGCCGGACCGAGGTTGTCGAGGCGCGCGGTGAGAAGGTCGGACAGCGTCTCCGGCAGATCGACTCGCCGGGCGCGGTCCGGCGCGTCGAGCATCATGCGCGTCATCTCTTCGACGAACAGCGGGATGCCGTCGGTCCGCTTGACGATCCGGTCGATGTCGCCATGCGAAAGGCCCGCGTCGAGACCGATCGCCTCGGCGAAGAGGGACGAATCCTCGGGGGTCAACCGATCGAGCCGCACATGCGTCACGTTCCCGCGCCCCGCCCAAGCCGGCCGTCCGCCCGGCCGCGTCGTGGCGATCAGCAGCAGTCGGGCGGCCTCTGCCGGCTCGACCATCTGCGAAACGAGGTCGCTCGTGGTCGGATCGGCCCAGTGGAGGTCCTCGTAGACCACGACCAGCGGAGCGGACCGCGCCTCCGACAGCAACAGTTCCTTCAGCGTCGCGATCGTCCGCGCCCGCTGCTCCGGCGGCGGCATGAGCACAGGCGGGGCGTCCAGCGTGTCGATCGAAAGCAGGCTCGCCAGAAGGGCCAGGGCCCCCGGGTCGGATGGCGTCCTCGCCTCGACGTAGGCTCTCACCTTCGCGAGACGCTCGCCCCCATCGTCCGACGCGACCATGCCGCACTGTCGCTCAAGAAGGTCGATGTGAGGGTGGAGCACGGTGTTGGACAGGGCCGCGTTGCATTGCAGCCCGAGCTGCTGGAAAGCGGCGCCGTTCGCGGTCTCGCCGAGCACATGGGCGAGGCGCGACTTGCCGATCCCCGCCTCGCCCTCGATCAGGATCGCGCGCGGCGATCCGCCGGCCGCCTCGCCGAACAGACGCTTCAGCAGGTCGCGCTCGGCATAACGGTTGATCAGCGGCGCCCTATTCGTCTCAAGCCGCTGTTCGAAGCGGGTTCGGGCTTGCCGCAGGCCGACGACGGCGAAGGCCTCGATCGGCTCGGTGAACCCTCTCAGGCGCTGGGGCCCGAGCGCAAGGGTCTCGAACGCGCCGGAAACCAGCCGCTGGGTCGACTGGGCGACGACGATCCGCCCAGGCTCGGCGAGGTTCTGCAGACGCGAGGCGATGTTGAGCGCCGCGCCGGTAAACGCGTCTTCGATCCTGTCGGTCGCGGGATTGGCGTGGCTGACGACGACGCCGGTCGCGATGCCGATGCGGACCTGCAAAGGCCTCTCGGCGGTGGCGAGCCTGCCGACCGCCTCGATGATCGCCAACGCGGCGCGCACGGCGCGTTCCGCCGCGTCTTCGGCGCCAATCGGATAGCCGAAGCACACGACGACGCCGTCGCCCGCATGGAGCAGGACAAAGCCGCCAAGTCGCTCGGTCGCCGACCGAACCGCCATTCGGTAGCCGTCGAGGATCTCGAGCGCATCTTCCGGATCGCGGCCGTCGAGAAGCTGCGTCGATCCCACCAGATCCGAAAACAGCACCGTCATATTGCGTCGCTCGCCGCTGGCGAGCCGAGACGTCGCCGATCCGGTTTCCGGCCTTCGAAGGCCGCAGGCGCTGCAGAACCTCGCGCCTTCGGAGTAGGGGGCGCCGCAGGAAGGGCAGGCCGCGCTCAATGAACCGCCTGCCGTTCCGGGAGAAGGGTGAAGCCCTTGGAGGAATTCAGCTGCGCCGTTCCGACCGCGAACATCAGCAGCAGGTCGTAATCGAGGCCCTGCGGCTTGGCGTTCAAGGCTTGCACGATCTCCGTCAGCGGCACCGAGCGCGGGTCGGCGCCAAACCGGACGAAGGGCAGGGCGATCGGGCTCTTGACCGCGGCGGTCGTGACCGCCGCCAGCGCGGCCGTCGGGGTCGCGGAAACCTGCGGAGTATGGCCGTTGCGGTTCTGGTACCAGGGCGACCATTCGGCCGTCCCGGGAGTGTACAGGCAGAAAGGCTGGCCGTCCGATGGCAGGTGCGCCGCGACCGGGGAGGGATACATGCGCGCCGAGACGCCCGTTTGCGAGGTGCCGTGGCAGCTCAGGCAGCCGGAGGCGCGGAACGGGCCGGTGACCGGCGTATTCGGAATGGCCTCGCAGGCGGAATCGGATGTGAACTTGCCTGCCGGTACGTTCTTGACGAGCAGAACGCCGTGGCGCTCGGCGATGTCGATGGGACCCGACATGCGGCCGCCCCAGCCCAGCGTCGCCGCCGTATATTCCGGCGCCTGTGGGTTTCGCCAGAACTGCTTCAGCAACGGCGCGTGGGGGTTCGTCGGGTCGACCGGCGGGTGCCCGGGGTAATAGCCATCAGCCTCCGGGTCGTTGCCCCACGTTGCGCCGAGCGGAACAAGCTGGTCCCACGGTCCTGCTCCCTTCGGCGCGGTCTTGTCGTAGACGAAGGTCGTGAACACCCAGCCGGTGTCGGGCGCCGCCTCGCTGTCCTTGACGATGATGTCGAACTGCATGACCCGCAGATCCTGGACGACCGGCGTCCAGGGCTTCTGGTCGCTCGGGCCGTGCGTCCGGTTCCAGATGACCTCCTCGACGGGTGGACGATAGACGCGCCAGAGGGCGGCTCCATCCGTTTCCGGCCATTGCTCGGGCGTGGCGGCGACGCCGCCGGCCTTCACGACCAGCGACCCTTCCCGATAGAACGCGGCCGGGACGTTTGGATTCTTGACGTCCTTCCAGATGTCGCTGAGCGTAGAGGCGGCCATGCCGTCGTAGTAGATGATCGTGTGGTTTTGCGTGTCGATCTTCAGGTCATGGCGCTGCTCGCTCGCGGCGAGGATGATCTGGCCGGTGAACGAGCCGAGAATTGCGTCGCGTCCGTCCTCGGCGTCGGCGGCCGGGCCCATCCAGGGCATGTCGTACCAGCCGCTTGCGGCCGGATCCCAATCCGCCGGCGCTTCGATCATCTTGCGCAGCGAGGGTTCGACATAGGCCTTGAGCCTCGTCATGTAGGCTTGCGCGTTGTCGAGGGTGATCGGGCCACGCGGCTTGACGTCGAGCCAGGAGTGCGCGGGCGGCGCGGCAGGATAGTCGTGGCTGAGCTTGCGGAACTTATAGGGACCCTCGAAGGGCGGCGGATTCGCGTCCGAGGGAACCGCAAAGCCGTTGTTGGACGCCCACGGATCGAGCGTGTCGCCGGCCCAGGCGAAACTCGTCGGATAAGCGCAGGCAAGCGCTGCGACGCCCAGCAGCGTCGCGAGAAGCGGTTGAAACCAATTTGCCATTTTTCCCCCTTGATATGATGCGTATCAAGGCCCGCGCGGCCGCCAGCCGTTGCTGTGACACTATGTCCCAGTCCACCTATCTAGACAACGTAAAACTGTCATGCACGGCGTGCGCGGAGCGCGTCGACGCGAGCGGCGGGCGTCGGTCTCCGCTCCGCGCCAGCGCCGTTGCCTAAACCGCCGAAGGCGCTATTGTCCGCCGCGCCGGGCGCCGCCCGGGCTGGATCGGGCGCGGTCGGACACGAGGAATGGCGACGGACATCCGGATAGCGCTGGACGCAATGGGGGGCGATCACGGCCCGGCCGTTGTGCTGCCCGCCGCCGCGGTCGCGCTCGAACGGCGGCCCGACGTCCGCTTCCTTCTGTTCGGCGACCGGACGGCGATCGGCCCCTATCTTGCGGCCGACCCGCGGCTCCGCGACCGCGCCGAGGTTTTTCATACCGACGTGGCGGTCAAGATGACCGACAAGCCGAGTCAGGCTCTCCGTACCGGCCGGCGCGTCTCGTCGATGTGGCAGGCGATCGAGGCGGTGAAGACAGGCTCCGCCGATTGCGTCATCTCGGCCGGCAACACCGGCGCGCTGATGGCGATGGCGAAATTCTGCCTGCACACCATGGCGCCGATTGACCGGCCCGCGATCGCCGCGCTCTGGCCGACCATGCGCGGCGAGTTGATCGTCCTCGATGTCGGCGCGACGATCGGCGGCGACGAGCAGCACTTGGTCGATCTGGCGGTGATGGGCGCGGCGATGGCGCGGATCGTCTTCGACATCGAAAGCCCGACAGTGGGCCTCCTCAACGTCGGGACCGAGGAGATCAAGGGAGTTGAGGAAGTCAAGGCGGCGGGGCGGATCCTGCGCGAGGCCAACCTCCCCAACATGCGTTATCAGGGCTTCGTCGAGGGCGACGACCTGGGCAAAGGCGCGGTCGACGTGTTCGTGACCGAGGGCTTCACCGGCAATATCGCGCTGAAGACGGCCGAGGGCACGGCGCGTCAGCTCGGCCAGTACATGCGCGACGCGTTCAACCACAGCCTGATGTCGCGCATCGGCTTCGTGTTCGCCCGCAAGGCCATCGAAGCTTTGCGCGAGCGAATGGCGCCGCGGGCGCACGGCGGCGTGTTTCTTGGCCTTGACGGCGTCGTCATCAAGGCTCATGGCGGCGCCGACGCCGACAGCTACGCCGGCGCCGTCGAGCTTGGCTATGACATGGTCCGTCAGGAACTGCTGGCCAAGATCCGTGAAATGATCGCGCAAACCAGCGAAAGCCGCCCCGCGGTCGCCTCGCCGGTCGCTGAGAACTGACCCTGGAACCCTGAATGCTGTCCCAATTTCGTTCTTGCGTCCGCGGTGTGGGCGCCGCGCTTCCCGCCCGAGTTGTCACGAACCAGGAACTCGTCGGCAAACTCGACACCTCCGATGAGTGGATCCGTCAGCGCAGCGGAATCACGCAGCGTTACGTCGCGGGCGAAGGCGAGACGACCTCAACTCTGGCGACAAAGGCGGCCGAGGCGGCGCTTATCCGCGCCGGCCTGCAAGCGGACGACATCGACCTGATCGTCGTCGGGACATCGACGCCGGACTACACGTTTCCGGCGACGGCGACCCAGGTTCAGGCCAATCTCGGCGTCACCCAGGGCGTGGCCTTCGACGTCCAGGCGGTCTGCAGCGGTTTCGTGTTCGCGGTCGCGACGGCCGACAAGTTCCTCCGCTCCGGCTCGCACAAGCGGGCGCTGGTGATCGGAGCCGAGACGTTCTCGCGTATCCTCGACTGGAGCGACCGCACGACTTGCGTGCTGTTCGGCGACGGCGCCGGCGCCATCGTGCTCGAGGCGCAGGAAAGCGATGACGCCTTTGCCTCGCGCGGGGTGATCGCCTCGCGGCTCCGATCCGATGGACGGCATCGCGCCAAGCTGTTCGTCGATGGCGGGCCGTCGACCACACAGACGACCGGACATCTTCGGATGGAGGGCAAGGAGGTGTTCCGCCATGCCGTCGGCATGGTGTCGGACGTGATCCAGGGCTGCCTTGCCGACGCCGGCTGCGAGGCGGCCGCGATCGACTGGTTCGTTCCGCATCAGGCTAACCGGCGGATCATCGAGGCCTCGGCCGCCCGGCTCGGCATCCCGCGCGAAAAGGTGGTCGTGACCGTCGACCGGCATGGCAACACCTCCGCCGCCTCGATCCCGCTGGCGCTCTCCGTGGCTGTCGAAGACGGGCGCATCAAGCCGGGCGACCTGGTGATGATCCAGGGGGTCGGCGGCGGCTTCACCTGGGGGGCGGCGCTGATCCGCTGGTAGGTCGGGAAGGCGCTTCAAGGCGTCTCGTTTGCCGCGTCGAACGCCGCCGCGGCCGGGAGAGAAGGCCCGTCGAGCCCATTGCGGAGCCGCGTTGCGCGGGTCAGTATCGCAAGACCTCCACCGATGGCGCCCCGATGCCCGACGACGGTTCGCAACAGAGCATCTTCATCAGCCATACGCATTCGGATGAGGAACTGGCGCACGCCATCCGTGATGCGGTCCAGACCATTTTCGGCGACGCGGTCGTCGTCAACTATTCCACCAACAAGGAGCTGGACGGCGGGATCAAGCCGGGCGACGACTGGTTTCGCTGGATCGGCATGCAAGTCAGGGAATCGAAGGCGGCGCTGATTCTGCTCACGCCCGCCTCGATCCAGAAACCCTGGGTGCTGTGGGAGGGCGGGGCGGTCGCCGGAGCGGCGCTCGCCGACGCGGCCTCGGGCGAACGCAAGCTGAGGCCGGTCAGTTACAAGCTCAGCGGCGCCGACATCCCGACCCCGTTCGGCCGCGATCAGGTGACCGACGAACTCGCGAAGGAGGATATCGGTCGCCTCTTCGAAGACCTCCTCAGGCAGTTTACCTTGCCGCGTGAGAAGGTCATCCGGGCGGCGACCAAGCTCGAAGGGGCCTGCGCGGCCTATCTCACGCGCGCCGTCGAGGCGATGCGCACCGCGCCTCTCCCGGTGACCGAGGCCGCGGTGCAGGAATGGCTCGAGCGGATCGACCAGCTCGAGCGGCAGGCGCGGTTCTCCGAAACCGACGAGATCCATGACTGGATGAACGTCGCATTCGGGCGCGGCGGCAAGGGCGAGGAGCGGCCGTTCGACCTGCGGGTCCACCGGCGCCTCGGCGAGTTGTACGCTCGCGCGGGCGCCCCTGACCGGGCGGCCAGGGAATTCGAACTCGCGCGACAACTGGCGCCGCGCGACATCTACGTCTTGCGCCGGCTAGGCAAGGCCTATCTCGATCAGCGCCGCCTCGACGACGCTCGCGCGGTCATCGAGTTGATGACCGATCTCGATCCAAAGGCGTTCGTCCGCAATGCCGAGAACGCCGCGCTCAGGGCGCGCTGGAGCCGGGAATCTGGTGACCCGTCCGGCGCGGAGCAGGTCTTGAAGCAGGCGTTCGAATCGAACCCGAGTTCCTACTACCTCGGCGACCTCCTGGCCCAGGCGCAAATGCAAACAGGAAATCTCGAGCCGGCGAGGGCGACCTATCGGCGCGTGATCGATATCATCAGGCGGCTGAGGGAACGGAACGCTTGGGTCGCGGCGACCGGCCTGACGGCGGCGGTCGCCATCGGGGATGACGCGCTGCAACAGGAGTTCCTGGATGCGCTTCAGGCTTATCCCATCTCGGAGGAGCAGGCGACTTCGATGCTTCGGGGCGTGCTCGACGTGGCGCAGCGCTGCGGCGCCGATCCCGCTCTGAGGCGGCGGATCATCGCGGCGCTGGGCGGTGAGCCGGACGGCGCGCCGGCGGCGCCCGCGGCCTCGGCCGCGTCTCCCCGATGATCGCGCTCTTTACCGATTTCGGGCTCGAGGGGCCGTACACCGGCCAGGTGAAGGCGGTGCTGCATCGGATGGCGCCGGGCGTTCCGGTGATCGACCTCTTTGCCGACGCGCCGTTGGGCGACGCCAAAGCCTCGGCGTATCTGCTGGCGGCCTATGCGCCGTGGTTTCCGGAAGGGACCGTGTTCCTGTGCGTCGTCGATCCCGGAGTCGGCGGCGAGCGACCTGCGGTCGTGCTCGAGGCCGACGGGCGCGTTTTCGTCGGCCCCGGCGCCGGCCTGTTCGAGCTCGTCCGGCGCCGCGCGCGGACGACGCGGACCGTCGAGATCGTCTGGCGTCCGGAGACCCCTGTCGGCCAGCTTTCACGGACGCGACCTCTTTGCGCCAGTGGCCGCGATGATCGCCCGCGGCGAGAATCCGCCCGGCCGCCCGATCGACGAGCGCGCCTTGATGCGGCCCGATTGGCCCGACGACCTCGCGGCCATCGTCTACGTCGACCATTACGGCAACGCCATGACGGGGCTCAGGGCGTCCGCCTTGGCGCGAGGCGCTCGGCTCGCCGCTTCCGGCCGCATTCTCGATCGGGCGCGCACCTTCTCCGACCGGCCGCAGGGCGAGGCTTTCTGGTACGAGAATTCCAACGGACTTGCGGAGATTGCGGTCAATCTCGGCCGCGCCGACCGGGACCTCGGCCTCGCCGTCGGAACGCCGGTCGAGATCGTCATGCCGTAACGTCATTGCGCCGAAGTCGATGCGCCCTGTAGCTGCGCTCCCCCCGGCTCAGAGCCCGGGGGTCAGCCGACGCGATCCAACAGGCGTTTGAAAGGACGCCCGTCTCCCGACCGGCTATGGATCGCGTCTACAAAGCGCGACCCGCCAAACGTTAGAGCACTTCGAACACGCTGTAGACCGGGCCGTCGGCGCGGCGGTGCCCGACGCCGATGGCGACGATGCCGTTTAGCCAGGCGTAGCGTTCCGCCGCAGTCTCGAAGAAGCAGGAGGTGCGGAAGTAATATTCGGCCGGGTCAACCGGTTCGCCGCGATCGAGGCGCGCGATGACCTCGGCGGCGCCATGGCGCAAGCCGCGATAGGTCATGCCGATCAGCGCGTGGTCCCCCGTCTTGAGCACGAGCCTGACGTTGAGCGTGACGCTGCCGTCGCGGCGGACATCCTGCCAGTCGGCGCCGCCTTCGAGCAGCGTTCCGGAAAGGCGCTCGCCTTCGAACACGCCGCCAGGCACGACCCCGATGCGGCGAAAGGCGCCCGGGGTCGCCCCGACGACCTGAAACGGCAGCACGTCGAGGCGCATCACGAAGAGGGGCTTCGTCCGGACCTGCCGCAACGCGTCGGACAGGCCGTCCTGAAGGCTGCTCGTCATCAAGGTCTCCTCCACCGTTTCGCGGGCACGAAGGCCCGGCACGCGGGCCCTCGGGACGGAAACGCAGCGCCGAACATCGGGCGGCCGGATCCTCCCGAGAGCGTCCCAGAGCCCGGCCAGGCGTCCGAGTTCGACCCGGATCATAACGGCCGCAACACAAGCGCCGCAAGCGTCCGAGCCGCGAGCGCGATGGGCGCGACCTTATCGGCATTCGCCTTATTGCTTCCCCGCTGCGCCCCTATATCCCCAGTCGCACGACTCCCCCTGTCCGACGCCCGGAGGCCCCTTGACCACGCACTCGCGCAACTTCCCGTCCGTCGATCCCATCCGGCTCGGACGTCTCGCCGAAATCGCCGTCAAGGTTGGTTTGCGGCTTCAGCCGGGGCAGGACCTCTTCCTGACCGCGCCAATTGCGGCGCTGCCGTTGGCGCGCAAAATCGCCGAGGAGGCCTACAAGGCCGGGGCGGGGCTGGTGACCCCGATCTTCTCCGATGAGGAGATGACGCTGGCGCGCTTCCGCTTCGCGACGGACCCGAGTTTCGACCGAGCGCCGGCATGGCTCTACGAAGGCGTCGGCAAGGCGTTCGCCGCCAACACGGCGCGGCTCGCGATCGTCGGCGAGGATCCGATGCTGCTGTCGGACGCCAAGTCTTCGAAAGTCGCGCGCGCCAACAGGGCCAACTCGATCGCCTACAAGCCGGCGCTGGAGAGGATCGCTGGCTTCGACATCAACTGGAACATCGTCGCTTATCCGAGCCTGTCGTGGGCGAAGCGGGTGTTTCCGGGCGACCCGGACGATATCGCGGTCTTCAAACTCGCCGATGCGATTTTCTCGGCCTCTCGCATTGATGGCGATGATCCGGTCGGAGGGTGGAACGCGCATAACTCCGCCCTCGCCGTCAGGACTCGGTGGCTGAACGAGCGGCGCTTCCACGCCCTGCATTATTCGGGACCCGGCACGGACCTGACCATCGGCCTCGCCGACGGGCACGAATGGCACGGCGGGGCGGCGACGGCGAAGAACGGCGTGACCTGCAATCCGAACATTCCGACCGAGGAGGTGTTCACCACGCCGCACGCGTTGCGGGTCGAGGGCCATATCGTCAGCACCAAGCCGCTGTCCTATCAGGGCACACTGATCGAAGGCATCGCGGTCCGGTTCGAGGCGGGCCGCATCGTGGAGGCGCGACCCTCGCGTGGCGAAGACGTGCTGACAAAGGTGCTCGACACCGACGAGGGCGCGCGCCGGCTCGGCGAGGTCGCCCTCGTGCCCCATTCGTCGCCGATCTCGAAGAGCGGCCTCATGTTCTTCAACACCTTGTTCGACGAGAACGCGGCCTGTCACATCGCGATCGGGCAGTGCTACTCGAAGTGTTTTGTCGGCGGCGACACGCTGACGCCCGAGGAGATCGCGGTGCGAGGCGGCAACGCGAGCCTCATCCACATCGACTGGATGATCGGCTCCGACGCAATCGACATCGACGGGCTCGACGCCGCCGGCGCCCGCACGCCGGTGTTCCGCAAGGGCGAATGGGCTTGACTGCAGGGTTGCAGGGCGCGCTCCATCGGACGCCAGGAAACGAGCGTTGCGACGGAGCCCGTAGGGGGCGCGCCGGCCGCTTCAGCGTCACGCCGGCCAAGAACGCCGGAACGCGAGTTCGGGCTTCCGAAGACCGTCGACGGATATTATAGTGTGGCCATGCTGCTGATCGCCGGAACCATCCGCATCCCTGCCGAGAAAGTCGCCGACGCACGCGCGGCCGCCGCGCGCATGATCGAAGCCACGCGCGGCGAGGACGGATGCGTCCAGTACGCCTTCGCCGAGGATGTTCTCGACCCCGGCCTCATTCATATCAGCGAGCTTTGGCGGGATCAGGCTGCGCTCGAAAAGCACGCCGCCGCCTCGCATATGAGCGAGTGGCGCAGGGCCGGACGCGAATTGGGCGTCGGCGAGCGCAACCTCATGATCTATGAGGTCGGAGAGGGAAAGCCTCTGTAGGCGACGAGGAGAGTTTGTCCAGGGCGACGCGCGCCACCAAGGCGCTGGAGCAGGCGGGCGTCGCGTTCACCGTTCACGCCTACGACTACGACCCCGACGCTGACAAGATCGGCATCCAGGCGGCTGAAGCGCTGGGCGAGCCTCCCGAGCGGGTGCTCAAGACGCTAATGGCGCTGGTCGATGGCAAGCCGGTCTGCGTCATCGTCCCGTCCGATCGCGAAGTGTCGATGAAGAAGCTCGCCGCGGCTTTCCAGGGCAAGTCGGCGCAGATGATGAAGCCGGCCGACGCGGAGCGGACGACCGGCTACAAGGTCGGAGGCATCAGCCCGTTCGGTCAGATGAGACCGGCGCGGACCGCGATCGAGGAGCAGGCGATGGCGCACGCGCACGTGTTCATGAACGCTGGCCAACGCGGCCTGCAGGTGCGGCTGGGCCCGCGCGAGGCCGCCGACGCGCTGAAAGCGATTGTTGCGCCGCTGTCGGCATGACGCGCTCTTGTCGTTCAGCCGATCGCGCGCGGCGCTCGCTGTCGTCCGGTTGACGACGAGCGGGTCAGCTTCCGTTCGGCCGCGTCCGCTGCGCTTGGCGCAGTAGAGCGCCGCATCGGCGTGCTGGAGCGGAGAAGCGGAGTCTTCGGAGCACCCGGGGTTGAATGACGCCGCTCCGATGCTGAGCGTCAGGCGGCTATCCGCACCGCCGCCATGAGAGGGTAGGGCCAGCGCGCCGACCGCCTTGCGGATGCGCCCGGCGACTGCGCTGGCGGCGTTGAAGCCGGCGCCGGAAAGAACGATGACGAATTCCTCTCCGCCATAGCGCGCGACTGACCTCATTCCCAACTTGCCGGAGGCGCGCCTACGTCGGCTCATCGAGCGATACAATTCGCCGGCGTCTTCGGAATCACGTCAGCGAGGGGATACTCGAGGGGAGGTTGCGCGCCAAGAATCCGATGTACTCAGCCGTCATTTGTACTCGTCAGGGCAAAGCCGCGTGGACGCCAGAACGGAATCTATTGCGGAAAATATTCGACGTGGATTGCGGCGTCCCGGCCGAAGTAGACAGCGCGCCGTCCGGTGAACGAGACGATGTAACCCACGCATCCGGCCGCCATGACTTTCTTGCAGAAACCCGCGTAGGTGTATCCCGCCACGAGCTGTTGCGCCTCCTTGATTGCGGCTTGAACCGCCGCGGTGTCCAGCGTCGCCGCGATTGAGCGACTGCCATGCTGGGTCGGCAGTACGACGCTGTCGCCGTCCGGCAGGAAGTAGGTCGCCGTCGAGCGGCGATAATCAATTCCGTAGCTTTCAAAGCCTGCCTGCATCAGCGTCCCGACAATTTGGGGAAAGGTCATGGTGTTGTTCTCAGCCCCGTCGAGGCACGTTTGGGCAATCTTGGCAAGGCGGTCGTTCATTACGGGCTCCTTTCGATCGCGGGCCTAGTCAGTCAATCGCTATGGCGGTAAGGCCCAGCCGGGTGACCGTCGCTTCCAGAATTCGCAGTATGGCGCGGCGGTCTCTGTCGGATAAGTGGGCGAAGCACTCGGCATCGTTCTCATCCGCGAGCGCCGCCAGTTCGGAAGCGTCGGGTGTTTCATTCGTGAGACGGGCCGAGCCCCTCCCGGAGCGAATTTCGCGCGTCTAGGCGCCGAGCCGACCAAGGCCGGCAATCTCGTCTGTCCATTCGGCGGCCGGCGGTCATTGCTCTTCTCCAGGCAGGCCTATGCGCACGCGAACTTCGCGGTGGCCGACCGAGCCCGGCTCCGAGCCGAGGGGCCGTCCCCTCGGCATTCGGCAATCCCGGTCAGCCAAACAACTGAGAACAAATCATGGACAAACGTTGGCGTCCGAGCTATGTTTGCTGTCGATGGCCAATCCGAAGCGGCGGCATAAGCGCAGAGCCGATTGCGTTGCGGTCGCGACCACAAACGCCGGCGTGAAGCGGAGCGCCGGAAACCGAACGGAGGGACGTTGGGGATGCATCGCGACGCCGCGACGATTGGCGGCGGTCGCCTCTCGGGCCGGGAGGCGCACAGCTGGGCCGCTGGCGCATACGCTCAAGCCTGCGCGGCGCTCGAAGCCCTCCGCGTTTTTTCAGAACGGCCGCGCCCGCGACGCCGAGGCCCCGCAGGCCGCCCGGCTTCGAAGTGCGGCGCTCCGTTGGGCTGTCCTCGGGCCAGGACTTCGCATGTGCCCGCATTTCCCGCGACAACACCCTGAAAAGGCTCAATTCGGACTCGCGCCGGCGGGGACGTGGCCTCGACGCGGGCGAGCGTCAAGCGGCGATACCAGTGTCCAAGCGATTTCCGAATTGGCGCCATGCGAAGAGTGCATGACGGAACGGCAGCCGAATTCCCTGCGGCCAAGTCTGGTCATTACTAAAATGATTTTAGCAATAGGGACATATTCGTGAGACTTCAGCCCCATGGTTGGACCGGGCCGGCGCCGAGCGCTCCCCTGCGGACGGGAGGGGGAGGCGCTGCAGACCAAATGTCGCATTCCCGGCCGCGCCGTAGCTGCTATGCACAGAGCGCGCCCGTGCGGGGATGACTCACGCGCGCCAAAGAGAGCGATCCACAATCATGACCGAGAGCCGCATCCGCAGCGCCGCCTTGCGTTCCAAAATCATGTGCGCCGATGAGGCCGCGGCGCTGATATCCGACGGGGACCACGTCGGCATGTCCGGATTCACCGGCGCCGGTTATCCGAAGGCCGTGCCGGTCGCGCTGGCCGCCCGGATGGAGGCCAAGCACACCGCGGGCGAACGTTTCAAGATCGGCGTCTGGACGGGCGCCTCGACCGCCCCCGAGCTCGACGGCGCGCTCGCCAAGGCAGACGGCATCGAATTGCGTCTGCCCTATCAGTCGGACCCGAACTGCCGCAAGCGCATCAACGACGGCGAGCTCGACTATGTCGACATTCACCTTTCCCACGTCGCGCAGTTCGTCTGGTTCGGTTTTCTGGGTAAGCTCGACGTCGCCGTGGTCGAGGTCGCGGGCGCGCTCGAGGACGGACGGCTGATCCCGTCGTCGTCGGTCGGCAACAACAAGACCTGGCTCGACCAGGCCGACAAGGTCATTCTCGAGGTCAACAGCTGGCAGAACCTCGCGCTCGAGGGGATGCACGACATCTACTATGGCACAGACCTGCCGCCGCACCGTCGCCCGATCCCGCTCATCACGGCCCACGACCGCATCGGCCAGCCCTATTTCTTCTGTGACCCCGACAAGGTCATCGCCGTCGTCGAAACCAATTCGGCCGACCGCAATTCGCGCTTTTGCCCCGACGGACGCGACATCGCGCGCGATTGCGGGGCACATCCTCGAATTCCTCGGTCATGAAGTGAAGAAGGGCAGGCTGCCGCCCAATCTGCTGCCGCTGCAGTCGGGCGTCGGCAATGTCGCCAATGCGGTGATGGACGCGCTGCAAAGCGGGCCGTTCGAGAACCTGTCGGCCTACACCGAGGTGTTGCAGGACGGCATGCTGAACCTGATCAAGTCCGGCAAGATGGAATTCGCCTCGGCGACCGCGGTGTCGCTCTCGCCCGAGGCGGCGCACGAATTCAATCGCGACGTCGCGCTCTATCGCAAGAAGGTGATTTTGCGCCCGCAGGAGATCAGCAATCATCCGGAAATCATCCGTCGGATCGGGGTGATCGCCATGAACGGGCTGATCGAGGCCGACATCTACGGCAACGTCAATTCGACCCACGTGCGCGGCACGTCGATCATGAACGGCATCGGAGGCTCGGGCGACTTCGCCCGCAACGCCTATCTGTCGATGTTCATGACGCCTTCGACCGCCAAGAACGGCGCGATTTCCTGCATCGTCCCGATGGTGACCCACGTCGACCATACCGAGCATGACGTCCAAGTGGTCGTCACCGAACAGGGGCTCGCCGATCTGCGTGGTCTGTCGCCGAAGCGGCGCGCCGAGGCGGTGATCGCGAATTGCGCCCACCCGACCTACCGGCCGGCGCTCGACGATTATTTCGAGCGTGCGCTTCGCGAGTCGCCCGGCCTCCACACGCCCCATCTCCTCACCGAGGCCTTCAGCTTCCTGCCCGACCGGATGGCCCGGCATGCGCAGGAGAGCGTTT
The DNA here is from genome assembly GCA_963816065.1 of uncultured Alphaproteobacteria bacterium. GTDB lineage: Bacteria > Pseudomonadota > Alphaproteobacteria > Rhizobiales > Beijerinckiaceae > Roseiarcus. The sequence continues at coordinate 556,803 of CAWFJG010000030.1, forward strand.
CGCGGAAGGAGCGCGTCGCCTGACGCGGCGGAAATAAGCGCATTCGAGCGCAGGGCTGCAAGTCGGAAGATTTTCCGGATTCGGGTCGCGGCTCGGACTTCGGCTCCGGTCCTCCGCAACCGCCGCCAAGCAACCCGGATTGAATTTGACCCAGATCAATTCCAAAAAATGTTAACGCTGTAAGACATGCCGTAGCGTCAGCCGACGCTAAATGTGACAGTTCACCTGCGGATCGGCGTGGAAAGCAACGGAAGCGGCCCACGTCTTGCAGCGAGAGGAGCATAAGATGGGGAAAGTTTTATTGGGAGCGGCGGTCGCGCTGACCGCCCTGGGAGCCGTCACCGTTGCTGACGCCAGCTTGGACCTAACGCCTACGATCGGCGCGGGCGCCAACTTCAATGCGTTCAACAATGCCTTGCCTGGCGACACGAGTGGCGCGTTCCTGTCGCAAGCGCTGGGCATGGTCACAGTCTCGTGGACGACCGGATCGGGAAGCTTCGCCACGGCCTCGTCGCTCACAAACGCGTATCTTCAGCCCCTGGGCGACCCTTCGACCTATATCTTCGCCACAGGGGGGTCGGACGCGACGGTGACTTGGACGAAGCCCGTCGATTCCGTCACCATCTACTGGGGGTCGCCTGACACCTACAATACTTTGACGTTGAGCAACGGCGACTTTGTCCTCGGTCAGGATGTCCTCAACCTGGTGCCCACGGGCTCGGGCGACAATGCAGGAACGCGCTGGATCAGCATCTCGGACCCGGGCAACGCGTTCACCGGCTTTACGGTGTCGTCCACGCAGGCGGCGTTCGAGTTCGACATGGCGGCTGTGCCCGAGGCGTCGACCTGGGCGATGATGGGCCTCGGCTTTGCGGGTCTCGCGTTCGCGGGCTTGCGCAGGCGCAAATCCGCGCTCTCGATCGCGTAAACCCTTTGCGATCCTAGCAACGGAAAGGCCGCGTTCGCGCGGTCTTTTCCGGTCTCGGGCGCTCGGCCGCCGGGTTGCGCGGGGCGTGGACGATCGACGCAGCGTTCAACGCGCCTTGTCGGCAAAGCAAGCCCATCGGCCAGTCCGATTCCGACACGAACTCGATCGCGCCAGTCCCTTGAGGAGACGGAACCGCGTGGTCGTCCAGGACCGGCTTCTCAACGAAACCGAGCCCCATGCGCTCTGCACGGAATTTGAAAGGCGAAAGGATCTCCGCAAGAGCCCGGTCAGCGCCGGCGCGAGCAAATGCGCGCCGACGACGTCGAGCACCTCGCTACCGGCGAGCGCTTCGCCGTCTTCGGAAATGATGGCCCGCCGAGCAGTGTCCCGAGCGCGGCTGCTGGGACCGCGATCCAGAAGATCGACCACCGGACCGAAGGTTGTTCGGCGCGATTTTGAAGGAAGGCCGGATCGAACTGCTCGTTCTTGCCGAGGTTGAAAGGCTTCACGGTGCACGGCAGCCCCATCTCCTCGAGCATGATCGGGAGCCTGCGTCCGTTCGGCGTGCTCCAGGTGTACAGTTCGATCATCGCTCTTGTCCTTCCGCTGCGCCGCGACCCGTCTGAACAGATCCATCGGCGCGCCGGCCGAAATCCCAACGATCCTGTGCGCGCTCGTTCTGAAGCGCCACACCGCCCCGCGACGCCGCCTTCCCAGGCAAAGCTGGAGCGGCGGCGGGTGGCGCGCCTCGATTTGTCGCGGCTGACGCACGCCCTCGCAGCGCGTACGCCCGATGGGTGTCATCCCTTGGACCTGCGCCCGAGTTCGCCGTATTGAAACGTTATGACATAGTCAAACACGGTAACCCGACGTTCATTTGCGACTGCGACGATCGCCTGGGCGAGATGCATCGTCGTCGGCGCGCGCGAAGCCGACAAGTCCGACTCCCGGATGCGAGCCGCAATCAATGTGGCGAGGCGCGTTGCGGGCAGACGTAACCGTGACCGTTCCGCGGCTGATCCCATTTAAGGGCCCCCGCCGGCCAACGTTGCCGGCGAACGAGGAGCCGCGCTCGCTCAGGTCGCTGGGCGTTCTCGTCGCGCTGGGGGTCATCGTCTCAACCTCGCAGTGGCGGGGCTGGTTGGCGCATTTCGGTCGAGTTTGAAATCCTACGTAAGCAGCGACGCCAGCAAAGACGCCGAGAAATCTGGAAGAATCTCGACGCTGTCCTCCAGGGCATATTCTCGCAGATCGATTTCGCCATTCAATCAGTGGCGGACGAATACGACCGCGAGCTTGACGCGGGCGGCGTCGAGCCGCGCAGCTCCAGGCAACGCTCGCACGGCAAGCGGCGCGGCTGATGCAAATCAATGCGATACGCATCTCCGGCGCCAACGGCGACCTGCGCTACTCTTCACTCTATGACGTCACATACCCGGTCAACAACGCCAACCGGGAATTATTTCGCCAGCTCCGGGACAACCCAAATCCGGGCTTGGTGATTTCCAAGGAATTTGGCAGTCTCCACAAGGCGTGGACGCTGTTCTTCGCCCGCCGGCACTCGGGCCCGGGCGGCACCTTCCAGGGCGATGTGCATAGCGCTCTACCAAGTTCGAGAAGCTCACTCAGATGTTTTCGACGCTGGACGTCGGTCCCCATGGCGTCGTCTCGCTATGGAGCGATGACGCGGCTCTGATCGCTCGCTTCCCTAACGTCGAAAACCGCCACAGTGAGCAGCCGTTCATCCTCGGACCCGCGCATGAGCTTGTCCGGCTCATCAAGGCGGCCGCGACAGCGGTCTTTATCACCAGCGCGGCGGCGTCGACGGCGTGACGAGAATATTCGCTGCGCGAAAGGTCGGACAATTCCCGCTTTACCTTGTCGTCGGCCTGGCGGACGCCGACTACGGCGCCGAGTGGCGCACGGTCGCCGGTCATCTCGCGGTCGTGTCGGGTCTTTTCCTCATCGCCAGCATCGTTGGCGGCCTGTTGGTCTACGCGCGATCGGCGACGAAGGCGAAAGCGGAGGTTCAGTCCCAGCTTGCCGTCTCGGTCTATGAGAACTGTTCGGAAGGGATGGCGGTCTTCGACGCCGGGCGCTCGATCGTCGACGTGAACCGCTCCTTCACCAAACTCACCGGATTTTCCGCCGATAAAGCGCGCGGCCAGAAGATCGGACACTGGATCTTGGCGCGGCGTGACGCGGGACTGCTCGCCGCAGCGGCGCGTTCGCTGCGCGCGACCGGGCAGTGGACAGGGGAGCTCTGGCTGAAACGCCAAGAGGGCGAGCCTTTCCTGGCGCGTGTGAGCGTCAGCGCCGTCAACGCCGGCGCCCGATTCGTGGCGCTTTTCGCCGACGCCACCGAACAGAAGCGCGCCCAGGAAATGATTTGGCGCCACGCCAACTTCGACATGGTCACGCAGTTGCCGAACCGCCGCCATTTCTGCGATTCCTTGCGCCGGGAAATCCTGAAATCGGCGCCGACGAACGCGCGGATCGCCGTCATCTTCATCGATCTCGATCGCTTCAAGGACGTCAACGACCGCCTCGGCCATGCCGTCGGCGATGAGCTACTGCACCACGCGGCCGAGCGCATCCGCTCATGTGCGGGCGCCGACGACCTGGTGGCCCGGCTCGGGGGCGACGAGTTTACCGTCATGCTGCGCCGGATCGCTGATTTCGCGGACGTCGAGCGGCTCGCCGAACAAATCGTCGCTGCGCTTGCGCGTCCCTATGAGCTTGCCGGCAAACAGACCTTCAATTCGGCGAGCCTCGGGCTCACGCTTTATCCGCGCGACGGCTCGGACGTCGAGACCCTGCTGCGCAACGCGGACCAGGCGATGTACGCGGCCAAGCGCGCCGGTCGGAATTGCGTTCAAGTTTTCGCTCCCATGCTTCAGGTCTTGACCGCGACTCACGCCGCCCTGGTCAGTGATCTGCACGAAGCGCTCGCCAACAACGAGATCGAGCTCCACTATCAGCCGATCGTCGAGATCGCCACGGGCCGCATCGTAAAAGCCGAAGCGCTCGCCCGCTGGCGCCATCCCAAACACGGCTACGTGCCGCCGAGCGAATTCATCCCAATTGCGGAGGAGACGGGGCTCATCGTCGAGATCGGCGATCGGGTTTTCCGACGCGCGGCCGCTCAGGCGTTGCGCTGGCGGCGGACCTTCGATCCGGAGTTCCAGATCAGCGTCAATGTCTCGGCCGTTCAGCTCGCAGCGACCGACGGCGCGGCCGCCAATTTCGACCTTCTCGTCGCCCGGCCCGGCCTGGGGCCAAGTGCGATGGTCATCGAGATCACCGAAAGCGTCCTCATCGACTCCACGGAAACCGTGCGCAACCATTTTGCCCGCTATCGTAAGGCGGGAATGGAACTCGCACTCGACGACTTCGGCACCGGCTATTCGTCGTTCGCGTACCTCAAGGACTTCGAGATCAGTTACCTCAAGGCCGATCGCGCCTTTGTCTCCGGCCTTACTGAACGCCGCCGCGATTATGCGGTCTGCGAGGCCATGGTCGCTATGGCGCACAAGCTCGGTATCCGCATCATCGCCGAGGGGGTCGAAACTGAAGCCCAGCACGACCTGCTTGCCGCTGCGGGGTGCGACTACGCTCAAGGTTTCCTCTATTCCCGCCCTGTCCCCGCCGCCGAATTTCAGGCGATGTTCTTCGGCGAGGAGTTCCGGAACGCGCTCAAAATTCGAGCCTGATGAGCCGGCGATCGACGCCGGGTGGCCACAGCGCCGGAAGAGTTCGAGGTGTGTCCGGCATCGGTGCAGGAAACGTCTCTTAACGGCGACGCCAGGCTTCCCCGTCGACCTTTGTAGCCCGCTATCTGGCCGGTTCCGTCCGTCCGGAAAACGGTCCACACCCCATCCCGGCGCCGTAGCCCGGCGAAAGACGGACGTCTTTCGCCGTCCTGTGGCGCCACCTTCCCCAGCAAAGCTCGAGAAGGGGTGGGCGCCTCGATTTGAGGGAGGGAATGTCGCTTCCCTTCGATTGGGCTGAGGCCGGCGACCGGCGTCGCGAACCTGCTCGCGCCGTTCCGCTATGCGCACCGTCTCGCCGAGGCCGACCGACCGGACGCGGCGAGCGCGAGACTGGCGAAACCGACGCCGAGCGTCGCCCAGGTCGACGGCTCCGGGACGATAGGGATGACCGGACCCAGGTGGAAACGCGCAGGGACCCGTGCGCCGGCGCCGTCTCAGCCATTGTCGGCTTGGAAGGAGCGCTTGACCAAGGCGCCGACATCTTTGCCGCCCTTCCCGTTCGTTCTGGTGCGGCAAGGAGGGCGCCCGAGCGGGCGTTCGTCTGACATCCCCTTAACCGATGCGGGTCCCGGGACTAAAACAGGCAAACCATGAGGTCTGCTTGACGGGAGATCGGCTCAGGATCAGGCTGTCGACGAGCCCGTCCAGCCGACTTCGGTCAAGAAGTGGATAAGAGGAACACACAAGAGCGGCCAACGGGCGCGAGTTTTGCGCAAGATGCTAGCGGCGACGCTTATGCCTCACGAATTTGCCAGGGAGGAATGTCGTGAGTGTGAAAGGAAATGAGCTCAAAACGCCGTCAATATTGGGGCAAGTTAGTTCAAGAGAAACGGCGCACCGATCGCTCGTCGTCTATGGCGCCACAAGAACCGATCCTATTCCACTCACCTCGATAGTTCACTTAGCCTGCATCCTTTCTCTTCTTTTTGTGATCGGCGCGACGCAATCTCTTGCGCAGTCCGTTCTAGAATTCCGCGACCAAACGACGAATGCCACCATTTCGACGAGCATTCCCACAGATCGTGCGTTTGCCTTTGCCACAGAGTAGGCGATCTCGGCATCGGGCCAGGTCATCCAATGACAGTCACGTTTACGATGTCGCCATTTCCGCCGAGCCAGCAGACAATTGTGTACGACCTGTCTTACGGCTTTGGCCCGTTCGACCCGGGTGGGGATCGCTCGGTCAGCGATGTCGTGGCCGGGCACTGGCCGTGCTCCTTGACTTACTTCGTTTCAATTCAGGGTCTGGCTAACCGACGAGTTGCCGCCGCCGACGTCACAGTCGACCATGTCGTACGGCATGACGATGGAATATGTCGGGTCACTGTGCCATGGGCGCCGTTGTTCGAAACCTCGCAAGCTCGATTGCTTGCGGACGTGAAACAAGACGTGGACAACGCCATTCCTGACCCGTTCGGCGCTAAGCTTGACTACTTCGTAGTGATGCAACCTCATTTCCGCAGTCAGGGCTCGAATGTCCAAGGCGGCTTTTTGACCGAAGGGCTGTTTAACGCAAACGTTGGCCCGATCAGTGGGCAAGTGTCCATCAATCCGGCGTTCAACTTGGGCATCCGTTCAGATAGCCTCCTACAGGTGGATGTTTTGGATCGCGCCGTGGTAGCCACAGGATTTGCGGAGTTTGCTCCAAGTATCAAGCAGAACGCCAATACGAGCATCCAATGTTCAGCGATGAACATGGAGAACTCAGTTAATTCCGCTTTTACACAACAGGTCAGTCAATTGTTCCCAAATCTTGCCGGCGCCGTCAATCTAACCTGCTCCCCGCCTGCCCCTCCGCCAAATGGCGACTGCACGACCCACGCCACAACCCAGTCTTCAACGCAGTGTTTCAATACGATTGCGGCAGGTCTCACCTCGATTGGCAGAGCTGACTTGGCGCGAGCGCTCAAGCCAAATAACTTCGTGTGCGACGCGACCAGCCAGTGCGCCTTTCATCCGATTATCCAGGCGGTCAACACGCTTCCAAATACCCTTGAATTCGTATTATCGCCAGATCTTGGTAATTCAAATCGTGATGACCTTACACCCCTCTACTTGCAGCTCCCACCGAGTATAATACCACCGGCAATCGATATCGGGGGCAAAGCGCCAGTTAATATTGGATTTCAATGCTTGCCGATTCCGAGCGGCACGAACCGCGGGTCGATTACCACGACGTTTTCCGGCAATCCTGACTTGGCGTCCGGATTATCTTGCGGGGCGATTGCAAACCAGCAGCAGCCGTCTCCCCCGCCGAGCATCACTTCCCTTCTTTTTCCGCCGTGGGGGCCGCCACGAGGAGGCGCGTCGGTGGACTTTCATGGACAGAACTTTGAGCCCGGACAGAGTTGGGTTCTCTTTGGTCTGACCGAAGCGAACGCGACTTGTACAGATGCGACCAAGTGTACCGCAATCAGCCCGCCCGGCAACGGCAGCGCCAATGTGGTCGTCTACAATCCGACGAGTTCGGCAAAGCAGCGCGGCAGGCCCCAACTCGATCTTCAACTACCTGCCAACGATCACCGGCGTTAGCCCGCGTAGCGGCCTTGTCGGCGACGATGTGACCATTCTTGGAACCGGTCTTAACAGCCCCTTTAGCTTCGGTCCGTTCAAGGTAACCGAATTGTCCTGCGATCCGCGTACGCCCGGACAATGCACAGTGAAAGTCCCTCCCGGGAGTGGCGACGTCGACGTGACGTCCGGCTCAGGCGATGCGACCAGCGCGGTGACCCTCGCGGATCGCTTCTCCTATCTCTCGCCGTCAATCCAAGACATGGATGTCCGGACCGGCCCGGTGAGCGGCGGCACGGAAGTTACGATTACTGGCTCCGGCTTTGATGCGAACGATACGGGTGCGATGAAAGTCTTATTTGGCGATGCCAATTCTAACTATGTCTTATGCGAGAAGAGTAGGACGAGGTGTTTCGTTCGCAGTCCGAAAGCGCTTATGGCCGGCCCCGTTCACGTAACCGTCAAGATATTTGATGCTGCCAGCACGCCGGGAGCGTCCGACTTATTCAACTATACGGAATTCCCCGGAATAAAAGCGATCAACTTCAATAGTCTACAGAATGAGAGCGCCTCGGTCGTGCTGGATGGCTTCGCACCCGATGAAGGCGCGCCCGTCTCGCTGACCAGTTCTGACCCTTCCCTGCTCATTGTTCCGCCGGTAGTTACGGTAAACTCCGGCGCCGCCGGAGCCATATTTCCCATAACCTACATACCGACGCCAAGGAGCGGAAGCGTTACCATTGCCGCAAGCTACAAGGGCAGTACAGCGAGCGTCAATGTGCCCATCGTCGCGTGGCCGCCGATCGTCTTGGACATAAACAGCGCGTCCCTTGCCGCGACCGTTACGCTCAACACACCAGCGCCTGCCGGGGGCGCGTCCGTGACGGTATCATCCAGCGATCCATCCATCGCAACAGTGCCATCGACCGTGACTGTTGCCCCTGGCACGCACACAGCGCAGTTTGCCGTCACCCCGCTCGGCAACAAGGCCAAGCCCAGGCGCGTTGTCATTACAGCCTCGCTCGCAGGGCAATCTGCGTCCGATTTCGTTGACTTGGGCGGGAAGCCTCCCCCGCCGCCATGCCGTGGACGGCAGTGCGAATGACAGAAGACGGTTCGGGTTCAACGCCTCCAGGCTCGATCGGAATTATCAGAATGACGAGTACAGCCATCGTTAATTTTTGCTCGGCGTCAGGAGACTGCATGGGGCTGGCTTTCCCATATCGGGACGTAAGGATGCGGTTGAGGCGACGGTTGATTGCGTCGAGAAACGTCTCACACGCTCGTCGGGGGTCGTCGATGCCGACAATGAGCTTGATCTCCTTGTTGCGGCCCGCGGTATCCTTGGCTGAGAGAGAGGCGCCGTAGCCATCGGGTTATTGTTGCCGTAGACGCGGTCGATCTTCTCGTTGTTGCGCAAGCTGAGCCAGCCTTGATGACGGCTATGGGCGGAGACGCGCCTAGCTAGTGTCTGTCCATAAACATTAAGTTATTGATTTTGCTGGTGGAACAGTTGTTCTTGTGAGTGCGGGCCCCTCCGGTTTCGGGTAGTCTTTTGGATCAAGTCACTGATTTGAGACAAAACCGCAACCGCGGGAGCCGAAGAATGCGTCAGGAACGCACCGTCCAGGCCAGCCTGTTTGACCTCTGCGCCGATCACGAGATCGGTCGCGAGTTGAAGACGATGTCGCAGTGGCTGGACGCGCATCGCGACCTCATTGGGCTGGCGGCGGAAGGATCTGCGGCGGCGCGGCGTCAAGGAGACCGGGCGAGAGGGGCTGCCGGTCGAGTTGGTCGTGCGCTGCGCGCTTCTCAAGCAACATCGCCAGCTGAGCTGACGAGGAGTTGGCATTTCATCTCGAGGACTCCGCCTCGTTCCGAGCCTTCGCCCGCCTGCCGATGTCGTGGACGCCGAAGAAGTCGGTGCTGCACAGGACCATCAGCGCCATCCGGGCCGAGACCTGGGAGGCGATCAATCGCGCGGTGCTGATGAGTGCGCGTCGGGAGACAATCGAGACCGGCAAGGTCGTGCGCTTCGACAGCACGGTCACCGCCCGCGCTCATCACGAGCCGAGCGACAGCTCTCTCGGGACGCGGTGCGTGTACTGGCCCGGCTGTTGCGGTGGGCCGACGCTCTGTCGTTGGTCTTGCGTGGCGCGATCATCGGCGCGCGGCCAAGAAACGCGCGCACACGATCCAATATGCCCGCGACCGGCTGAAACGGATTTCGGCATTATCGGGAATTGCCAGGCTGACCCGGTCGACCCTGACTGACACCGATCAGGCGGCGGTAGAGGTGTCGCGGGCGGCGGACCCAATCGCCGCCACGCTCTGGCAAGCCGGGTTCCGCCACTATCGTCCGCTGATCGAACGGATCATCGGGCAGACCGAACGCCGCGTCCTTCACGGCGAGGCCGTCCCCGCCAGCGAAAAGATCGTCAGCCTGTTCGAGCCGCACGCCGACATCATCGTCAAGGGCGCCCGCGACGTTCAATACGGCCACAAGCTCAACCTGACCACCGGCCGGAGCGGCTTAATCCTCGACCTCGCCATCGAGCTGGCAATCCCGCGGACAGCGACCGGTTCCTGCCCATGCTCGAACGCCAGATCGCCTTCTACGGCAAGGCGCCCGACAGACGGCCGCCGACGGCGGTTTCGCGAGCCGCGACAATCTCGCCCAGGGCGAAGGCTCTCGGCGTCCACGACGCGGCCTTCCACAAGAAATCCGGCCTGCGCGTCATAGACATGGTCAAGAGCAACTGGGTCTATCGCAAGCTGCGCAACTTCCGGGCTCGGCATCGAAGCCGACATCCGTGCCTGAAGCGCGCCTATGGGCTCGGGCGGCGTCTCTGGCGCGGGCTCGACCACTTCAAGGCCTACGTCTGGTCGTCGGTCGTCGCCTACAATCTCGCGCTCTTCGCGCGACTCCGCCCGGCCTGAGCCGTCGATCCGCCGAGCCGCCCCGAACCCGGCCGACCGCCGGGCGATCGAACGCTTGCATCTCCCGCGCCCCTTCGATCCAATCACCCTCATTGACAGTGAATACGCACGCCAAGCCATCGCGCGCAGCCCTTTCGGGGCCTACGCGGCCAGCATTCGCCAACGAAAACATACGTTTATGGACTGACACTAGCAGGAGCAAAGCCCGCTTACATGCCCATTAGCGCTGTTCGCGGGCGCGATCTGCAACGGCGGGTCTATGTCGATTTGCGCCGTTCGACGGCTGGAAAACCGATGTTGCGCATTGGGTCCCGCGACGGCTGGGGTAGCCAGCTGAGCGAGACCGTCAATGGCCGACAAGCAACGTCTCGTCCTATTTCCTTCCAGCAATTCCTCCCCGCGCGCAATTTGGCGACAACTCGAGTTTCATTCCACGCGATCATTGTGTTCGGCAATCCATCCCGATCGTGATCGTTCCCGCGCGTCGATTGCGCATTGCTCTTCGGGACCCCGTCGGCTATCACCGCCGGCTTTGCTCGCCCCTGGGTCGATCATGTATGCCGCGCCTGGAACGGCCGGAACGCTCTCCGCGAAGGGCCGGCTCGCCCGCGAGGCCGGCGCGTTGCTCACGCTCGCGTGGCCGTTGATCCTCGCCAACCTCGCGGTCACCGTGATGACGACGACCGACTACGTGATGCTCGGCCTCCTCTCGCCGGGCGCGCTCGCCGCTGGCGCGCTCGGCTTCAATCTCTACCAGCCGATCTTCCTGCTCGGCGTCGGAGTTGTCGGGGCGTTGTCGCCGATTGCGGCGAAGAAGATCGGCGGGGGAGAGGGGCACGACGCGGTGAGGCGAGCGACCCATCAGGCGTTTTTCTCGGCGCTCCTGATCGCGGCCGCCGGATGGCTCCTGTTGTCGCAGACGACCGCGATCCTGACGGCGATCGGCGAGCCGCCCGACCTCGCCCGCGACGCCGGCCGTTACATGCGGGCGTACCAATGGGCGCTCGCGCCCAGCCTCATGTTCTTTGCGGCGCGGTCGGTCTTCGCCGCGCTCGAGCGCCCGCGCCTGCCCCTGCTCGCCGGGCTGGTGGCGGTCGTGTTCAACGCGCTCGGGAATTACGCGCTCATCTTCGGCAAATTCGGTCTGCCGGCGCTCGGCATCGCCGGCTCGGGCCTTGCGACCACGCTGTCGCAGACCCTCATGCTCGGGCTGCTCGTCGCCTTCTCCCTGATCGATCCGCGCTTGCGCCGCCTCAAGCTGTTCGTCCTGCCCTGGCGGCCGGCCCTTGGCGAATTCGCCGCGCTGTGGCGGCTCGGCCTGCCGATCGGCCTGATGATCACGGCGGAGGTCGGGATCTTTTCTGGCGCGAGCCTGGCGATGGGACTTCTTGGACCGGCCACCCTCGAAGCGCATACGATCGCGCTGCAGATTGCCGGCCTTGCCTTCATGATCCCGCTGGGGCTTGGTCAGGCGGTGTCGGTCCGGATCGGTCGCGCCTACGGCGCGCATGACCAGGGCGCCATCGCCTGCGCCGGCGAGGCTGCATTCGGCGTCACGCTCGTCTATGCCCTGCTGTCGGCCGCCCTGATGATCGCCGCGCCGCGGCTCCTGATTGCGCCGTTCCTGGCGGTCGACGCGCCGGAGAACGCCGCGGCGGTCGGGATCGCCATTGCCCTCTTGCGGGTCGCGGCGATCTTCCAGGTCTTCGACGGCGCCCAGGCGACTCTGGCCAACATGCTGCGCGGCCTGCACGATTCCCGCTGGCCGCTCGTCATCGCGCTCGTCGGCTACTGGGGGGTTGGGGCGCCGATCGGCCTCGCGCTCGGCTTCGCCACGCCGCTCGGCGGCGTCGGCGTGTGGATCGGGCTCGCAGCCGGCCTTGCCGTCGTCGCGCTGATGCTCGGCGCGCGCTGGATCGGCAAGGCGAGGCGCGGTTTCTTTCCCGCGCCGGTGATTTACGGCGCGAGACAGGCGGCCAGCGCGGAATTGGAATTCGTCCGTTCGCCGATCACGTCGTCGCGGCGCCGTCGGCCGGGGCGCGGCCGCCTTTGACCCCGGCGCGCCGGTTGCGCGAGAGTGCGCGGCGGACTTGACCAAGATCGGACGCGCCGCGCGCGGAGAGGCCCTCATGGATCCCATGTCGCATGAGCCCGAGACCCTGTTCGTCGACGTCGACACCGGCATCGACGACGCCTTCGCCCTCCTCTACGCCTGCGCCGAGACGAGCGCGCGCCTCGTCGGCGTCTCGACCGTCGTCGGCAACGTGAGCCTCGCCAACGCGACCCGCAACACCCGCGCCGTGCTCGCGCTCGCCGGCCTCGCGGAGGTTCCGGTGTCGCCCGGCGCCGCGTTCCCGCTCGCGCCTGAACCGAACGACGCGCGCGCCGTTCACGGCGCGACCGGGCTGGGGCATGCGACCCTGGCCGAGCCGCCGGAGCCGGCCGAGCCCGGCCATGCGGTCGATGCGATCCTCGCCGCGGCGCGCGCGCATGCCGGGCGGCTCGTTCTGGTCGCGACAGGGCCGCTGACCAACATCGCCCTTGCGGCGATGCGCGAGCCCGAGCTGCCGCGCCTGGTCAAGCGCTTCGTCATCATGGGCGGCGCCTACGCGGTTCACGGCAACGTGACGCCGAGCGCGGAGTTCAACATCTGGCACGATCCGGAGGCTGCGCGGATCGTGTTCCGCGCCTTCGGTGGGCCGGGCGGGGCGGCGGTCGAGGCGATCGGCCTGGACGTGACCCACCAGGTCACGATCGACGGGGCCGACCTCGACGCGCTCGCCGCCCGCTGCGGCGATAGCGACCGCGCAAAGGCCGTGACGACCTTCCTCGCCGACTCGGCGCGGTTCTACTTCGAGCGGATGGAGGGGCGGACCGGGCGGCGCTTCCTGATCATGCACGACCCGCTCGCCGTCGCCGTCGCGCTCGATCCTACGCTCATCGAGACCCGCCGCGCCTGCGTCGACGTCGAGACCGCGGGACGCCTCACCGTCGGGGCGACCGTGGTCGACTGGGACGGCCGCTGGGGCCGGCTCGCCAACGCCGAGATTGCGGTCGCGGTCGACGCCGAACGGTTCCGCACCCGGTTCTTCGAGGCGATGGTCCGGCTTTGCAGACGCGGTCCATAGCCCGTCGACTGACGGGCGTCCTTTGGAACGCCCCATGGACCGCGTTCCGCGCTCGGCGAGCGCGTGGCTGCAACGCGCCCTGCCGGGCGGTCGATGACGAGGTCCCCGCACCCCAACCTCCTCGTAACCCTTTGAAAACATTGAGTCATGGAAGCAAGAGCCGCTGGTTTCACCCCCTAAGCCGTTGAAATCGCTGGGACTTGGTCCGAAAAGCGCGGTCCGCGAATTGGGCGGGCGCGGCGACGATTGTCGGTCAGGGCCGAGGGTATGGGGGCGGCGGCTCGAGGCCCGCCTCCGCCATTGCGGTCCGCGCGAGGTCGGGCCGGTCGGTGCACAGGCCGTCGACGCCCCAGCCGATCAGCCGGGCCATCGTGTCCGGGTCGTTGACCGTCCAGGGGACGACGCGGAGCCCCAGCGCGTGGGCCTCGGCGATGCGCTCCGGGTCGAGCTCGCGGACATTCGGCGCCCATGTTGCCCCGGCCCCCCCGGCCGCCGCCACCGACGCCGGGACCGACGCGCCGCATTGGGCGGCCCCGCCGCGCCAGGTCGGGTTCGCGGTGTCGGGCGCCGTCAGCCAGCCGAGCGGGACACGAGGCCAGCGGTCGCGCAGGTGAACGAGGCCGCGCCAGTCGAACGCGCGGATCGCCATGCGATCGAGCGCGCCGAGCCGGCGGGCCAGCGCAACGACTGCGTCGGCCATCCCGGCCGGCGGCGGGCTCAGCTCGGGCTGGAGCGGATCGGTCTTGAGCTCCACGTCGACGACGACGCCCGAGGGGGCGAGCGCCTCCAGCACCGCCTCGAGCGTCGGGATCAGCGCCGTCGCGAAGGCGCGCTGCAACGGATGGGCGCGGGCCGCCGCTCCGCCGGGCCGGGCCGCGCCGACGTCGTAGGTCTCGAGTTCGACGAAGCGGAGGCTGCGCACCGCTGGCCCGGGCGCCGGAAGCCATTCTCCGTCGGCGTTACGCGTGAGATCGGGGTTCAGGACCGGATCGTGGGTGACGACCAGGACGTCGTCCGCCGTCATCGCCACGTCGAGCTCGACGCTGGTCAAGCCGACCGCCAGCGCGCCGCGAAAGCCCTCGAGCGTGTTCTCGGCAAACAGGCCGCGCGCGCCGCGGTGGCCTTGCAGGTCGAAGGGACGGGTCAACGGGCGGCCCGAATTACAGCCGACCGTAGTCCCTGACCGTCACCCGTCGCGCCGGCGCGTCTTCCACGATCGGCTCCGGCGGCGCGAGTGGCGGGACGAAATAGTTGTCGGCGCCGTCGTCGTTGGCGAGCGAGACTTCGCCGGCGAGCGCCGTCCCGCCTTCCGCCCAAAAGGCGTGCGCGACAAAGGGGTCGAGCGTCAGGCTCTCGCCCGGTTCGAGCCGCACCTGGTCGCCGGGGCCGAGGTCGAGCACGCTGACGTCCTTGAGGACGCGGAAGCGGTCCTTGGTCGGCTCGCCCTGACTGTTCACGCGGAAGAGTTCGACGACGAACCGGGCGCCGCCGCGGTTGACGATGTCTTCAGTCTTGACCACGTGGTAGTGGTGCGGCGCCCGCTGTCCGTCGAGGCTCATGATGGCCTTTTCCGCGTAGAGGCGGCCGCGCTTCGTCTCGAGGTCCCGCCAGTCGCCCATGCGCAGGGTGAACAGGGTCAGCCCGTCCTTGGCGAAGGCGCCGGGCCGGAATTCCACGACGTTCCAGCCGAGGCCGCGTGCACGGACGAACGCGGCGGAGCCGGGATTTGCGAGGAAGTCGGCCTTGTCCCATCGGGCGAAGGCGGGAAGCGCGACGCCAAAGCGGTCGCACAGCGCCTGCATCTCGTCGATGCGCGCATCCACGAACGAGCGATTCATCCATTTCCTCCCAGAGCGCGCGCCGACGGCTTCGCGCTCAGTCCTTGGACCCTTTGGCCCGCTCGACGCCTTCGAGCACGAGCTTGCGCGCCTCTTCCGCGTCGCCCCAGCGAATGATCTTGACCCACTTGTTCGGCTCGAGGTCCTTGTAGTGGGCGAAGAAGTGCTCGATCTGATGGATGGTGATCTCCGGCAGATCCGAATAATTGTGAACGCCTGCGTAGCGTTTGGTCAGCTTCTCCGACGGCACCGCGATCAGTTTCTCATCGCCGCCGCCCTCATCCTCCATCAGGAGGACGCCGACGATCCTGCAGCTGATGATGGCGCCCGGCACGATCGCCCGGGTGTTGGCGACGATCACGTCGCACGGGTCGCCGTCGCCTGACAGCGTATGCGGGATGAAGCCGTAATTGCCGGGATAGCGCATGGACGTATAGAGGAAGCGGTCGACGACCAGCGCGCCGCTCGCCTTGTCCATCTCATATTTGATCGGCTCGCCGCCAATCGGCACTTCGATCACGACGTTGACGTCGTGGGGCGCGTTCTTGCCGATCGTGACAGCGTTCAGGTTCAAGGCCGTTGCTCCAGAGTGGCGCAGCGCTCTGCGGCATGCCGCGCTGACGGCTTATAGCGGCGAAGCGGCCTCAACCAAAGCCGAAAGCAACCCGCTCCCGCTCCTGCCCGCCGAAAGTCTCATGCGCGCGCCGCACCACCCGGCCGCCGAGATGGCTGTAGAAGTCGACCGCCCGCTCGTTGTCGGCCAGCGCCCAGACCACGAACGACCCGTAGCCGTGGCCCTCGAGGTCCTTGCGTGCGGCTGCGAACATGCGCCGGCCCAAACCGCAACCCTGGCATTCGGGCGAAAGGTAGAGCTCGAAGATCTCTCCCCCGTAGCCGAGCGCCGGCACCCGGTTGCGTCCGTAGCTGACGTAACCGACGACGGAGTCGCCAAACTCCAGCACCAGCAACGGAGTGCGCCGGGAAATCGCCATCCGCCACCACGACGAACCGCGGCGCGCGATCATGCGCTCGAGCTCGCGGCCGGGGATGACGCCGCGATAGGCTTCACGCCACGCCTCGTCGTGCACCCCGGCGATGTCGACTTCGTCGCCGAGCCGCGCCGGGCGGATGGAGATGACCGTCTCGACCATGGCGTCGATGTTATGTCCGGCTGCGACGTCGCCGCAAGGTCTTGACACGCTGGCCGCGTGACTTTTTTGGCTCCTCGCGCGTTTCCTTCGGGCAGGCGCAATGACGCCGGATTTTGTGCTTAATCGCGAGTGGAAAGTTGGAGCGATTCGGAACCGGAGCCGTAATGACGCCGCCATCGATGGGGTTGGGCCTCGGCCTATGGGTGGCGGCGGCGGCGTTGGCCGCGCCGCCTGCCGAAGCCGATATGCTGCACGCGACCTACCGCGTGTCGCTGGTCGGCCTGCCGATTGGCCAGGCCGTCCTCGACGCCAAGCTCTCCCCCACGAGCTATGCGATCCGCGCCGACGCAAGGCTGACCGGCCTTGCGCGCCTGTTGGCTAACGCGCGCGGCGCCTCGACCGGGAATGGGACCATCGTCCAGGGTCGCATTTCGCCGGCGACGTTCGCCACCACCGCCGCCAGCACGCAAATGACGCGCACGATCCGCATGGCGCTCGCCGGCAATGCGGTCACAGGCATCGATATCGCTCCGCCGTTCGACGAGAAGCCGGACCGCGTTCCGCTCGGTCCGCACGACGAGCAAAACATCGTCGACCCGGTCGGCGCGGTGGTGATTCCCGCCCCGGCCTCCGGCGCCATGGCCCCACCCGAAGCCTGCAATCGAAAAATCCCGATCTTCGACGGCTACACCCGGTTCGACATCGACCTCACCTACGTCGGCGAGCGCGACGCCAAGGCGAAAGGCTACGACGGGCCGGTCGTCGTCTGCGCCGCCCGCTACGTGCCGATCTCCGGCCATAGCCCGAACCGCCCGGCCACCAAGTTCATGGCCGAAAACAAGGACCTCGAGGTCTGGCTGGCGCCGATCGAAGCCGACCACGTCTGGATGCCGTTCCGCGTCTCGGTGCGCACCATGATCGGAACGACGGTGGTCGAGGCCCAGGAATTCCGGGTGCAAGGGAACTAGAACGACGGTCGCGCCAGCGAACCTTCGCCCTGCCCCTTCGCGGCGTCCTGTCAAACGCCCTACGGGAAAAGGGGCGATGCCCTTCTCCCTCTTGGGGGAGGTCCCAACGCGAGAGGGAAGCCGCCACAGGGCGTCCTGGAAGACGTCCGTCTTTCGACGGACTCGGGTGCAGAGTGAAGGCAAGACGGCGCGACCCGATCACATCTCGCGCTGGCGCAGCGCTCGCTGCCGGTCCCCGTTTCGTGCTATGCCGATCGGCAAGAGGAAGGCCACGCAGATGTCAGAACGGCGAGAGCTCTACCGCAGCCCGAACGGCGATACCTGGTTCCTCGGCCGGGAACCGCAGAACGGTCACGCGTTCGTCATCCATCAGCCCAACGCACCGTCCGGCGGCCGCAAGTCTCATATCGAACTGGGCGAGTTCCTGAGGCAGGGGGCGGGGCCCGAACATCAGGCGTTGCTGCGGTTGATCGGGACGCTGGTCGAAGTTCCTCCGTTCGCCGAGGAGGGCGGAGTGAAAGACAAGTAGCGTCTGGCGAGGGCCGTTCGGCGCGAGGAGCGTAAGCGGCCTGTCACTCCGCCGCTTCCATTTCGCGCGCCTCGGCAGGCTCGAGCGCTTCGGCGAGGAGGGCGCCGAGGAGGCGGCGGCGGGTGGCGGCGGCGGCGTCGAGGCTCGCTTCCAGTTGGTCGCAGAGCGCCATCAGCGCATCGACCTTGGCGACGATGCGGTGTAGTTCGGCGAGGGGTGGGAGGGGAATGAGAACCTGCGTCAGGATTTCCAAATTGATGTTCTTTTGCGCGGTCGCCGGCGCGAATTCCAATAGGTTCGCCTTTGCGGTTCGGACGAAATACTCAAAGTATCTCGCGTTCCCGAGGATCGAGACGGGAATGAACCCGACAACGCTATCGGGAAAGCAGGCGTCGAAGTTCAAAATCCCGCTATCCGCGATGTTTGCAGCGATCGTGATGCAGAGCGTGCCCTTCGGCCATCTCAAACTCTGAGACAAGCCAAAGGCTCCTCGCTATTCCGAGTGGGTAAAGTCGCGGAGTTCGAATGACAGCTTGAGAATGAAAATTCGTCAACGTGATCCCAACCGATGGCGTTTGCCGGCAAGCGTCGGATAGCCGCCTCGGAGGTCGATGGCTTAGAACCAGGGGAACAGCGGGCGCTTTCCGCCTACATTCCAATGGCGCCGCTAACAGCGAGGACTCGCGAGGCACTGCTCGCCTCACCGAAACCGACTTGGCGGCAAACCGCGAGGCATTCGCCCTACGCTGTTCCGATACGGACCTGTGGACAACCGCGGCTCCACTCTTGCCCACACGAAACAGCGAGGAGCCAAGCCAAAGTCATTGTATTTGCTCGTGTAAGTCTCAATCAATCCTTGCGATCGGGCGACGTCGCCTGTCTAAATCATCAAATGTGCGCCACCATCGAAAAGTGCTGGATCATTTCGTGGGCGGTGCTTGGACTTCCCCCGGCCAAAGGTACCAAGTTCGGGAAATCGCGCCCAGGTCCAAGAACCCGGCAGTTGAAAGGGCGCTCGATCCAAGTTGGCTTCCGGAAGCGGGTCCTTGCGTTTGGCCTTCCCTTCTTTCACGAGCCTCGCCATCTCTTTCGCGATACGTTTCAACAAATGCGACGCCGGTTCGGCGTTCGGGTTTTGCGGCACGAGTTTGCCGCGCACAGCGAGGTTGAGGATGGTCTGGCGGAGGTGCTTGATCTGATCGGGACGCGCTGCGAGAACGGGGAGGGCGTCGAGGGCGAAGCGGGCGTCGGCGGCGAAGGTTTCGGGATCGGGTGCGTTGAGACGAGCGAGGCTCGCCGCCGTCAGCCGATCGCGCGTCGCCTCTCGCTCCGCTCGCGCCGCCTCCAACCGGTCGCACAGCGCCATGAGTTCATCGACCTTGGCGACGATGCGGCGCTGCTCGGCGAGGGGCGGGAGTGGGAACCGGTAAGCATCAAGGCCTCTTCCGGTGAAGTGCTTGATCCCGGTTCCCGTAAACGACTGGACCAACCGCCCGTCGTCGGCGCTCTCTTTCAACGCGTTCACGAAGAAGCTTGGTAGGATAAATTCATTGAAACGAACGCGATGGATAGCCTTCTGAAAAAAGATGCCTTGCCTGCGATTGTCCCAAACTGCGGCCCGACCAGGTTCACCGCCCTCGCAGATCAGAACGTCGCCAGTCCGCAGCGTGAACTCAGGCACCTCATCGTCCTCGAAGGGCATCTCGAGCAAGTCGTCGAGCTCGAAGTCGAACCACCGCACGTTGATGTTACGCAGGTAAGGGCGCGGGACGCCCCTGTTCTTGGTCTTGTCCAGCATTTTGCCAAGCCGCGCTTCGGCGACGCGAACCCACTTTGACCCACGCCCATGACCGAGGGACATCGAACGCACCCTCTACTCGTAAGTCGATCTTTTGTCGGCGGAGGGTGATCGCCACGACCTCATCGCCGGGATCCTCCGCCACAAGCTTGCCGCGCAGAGCCAAGTTTCGAATGAAACGCCGCAGCCGCGCGATTGCGTCCGGCGCCTCCGCGATCTGCTCATAGTGCGCCAGCAACAGTTCAGCGTTCATCGCTGAAGCGCCTCCGCGAGGATCGCCTTCAACTGATCGCGCAGCGACGCCGTCTCGGCCTCTGCGGCGGCGAGGTCGGCCAGCAATGTTTCCGGATCGCCGTGGTCTTCCACGACTGCATGCGGATTCTTGATGTCGAGATTGTAACCGCGCGCCTTCACGTCGTCGATCGAAACCCGCCAAGCGAGCGGGCCGTCCTCGCGGCCCTTGCGCGTCTTGCCGCCCCACCAGTCGATGCAGCCTTGCAGATGCTCGAAGCGGATCGGCCGCGTCATCGAATAGGCCTTCTGGCCGTCGGGCACGCGATGTTCCCAGAACCACGTTTCCCTGGTCGGCCCGGTCTTGTCGAAGAACAGCAGGTTCGTGCCGATCGAGGCGTAGGGGCGGAAGACGGAGTTCGGCAGGCGCACGATGGTGTGGAGGTTGCACTCCGCCATCAGATGTTCTTTCAGCCGCGTCTTGACGCCCTCGCCGAACAGCGAGCCGTCGGGCAGGACGACGGCCGCGCGCCCGCCTGGCTTCAAGAGGCGCACGATCAGCGCCAGAAACAGGTCCGCCGTCTCGCGGGTGCGGAAGTTTGTGGGAAAATTGTTCTCGACGCCCGGCTCCTCCTGACCGCCGAACGGCGGATTGGTGAGCACGATATCGACGCGGTCCGACGGGCCATAGTCCGCGTAAGGCCGCGCAAGCGTGTTGTCGTGCTTGACAAAGCTCGGGTCCTTGACGTTGTGCAGCAGCATGTTGGTGACGCACAGCATGTGCGGCAACTGCTTCTTCTCGACGGCGCGCACAGCCGCCTGCATCCGCTCCTCGTCCTCGACTTTGCGCACGTAATGCTCGCGCATGTGGCGGATGGCGCAGGTGAGGAAGCCGCCGGTGCCGCAGGCCGGATCGAGCAAAATTTCGCCGGGCCGCGGGTCGATCCGGTCCGCCATGAAGGCGGTCACGGCGCGCGGCGTGTAATATTCGCCGGCGTTGCCGGCGCTTTGCAGGTCGTTGAGGATCTGCTCGTAGATGTCGCCAAAGTGCTGACGGTCGGCGAGGTCGTTGAAATCGATTTCCTGAATGGTGTTGACCACCTGCCGCATCAACTGGCCGGACTTCATGTAGTTGTAGGCGTCCTCGAACACCCCGCGCACCACCGCGCGCGCGTGTCCGTCCGCGCCGCCGATGTCCAGAGTCTTCAGCGTCGGAAAGAGGTTCGCGTTGACGAAGTCGAGCAGCGCGTCGCCGGTGATCCCCTCAGGGTCAGCCGCCCAGTCCCGCCATCGCCGGCCCTTGGGGATCGGCGAGCGATAGGCCTGGTCGAACAATTCGTGTTCCTGGTCCTGGTCGTCGACGATCTTGAGGAAGAACATCCAGCAGAGCTGCGAAATGCGCTGGGCATCGCCATCGACGCCTGCATCCTTGCGCATGATGTCCTGTATGGTTTTGACGACGTTCCTGACCGACATGCCTAAGCTCTGTAAACGCCCACCCAGCATCCCTGTAGAGCGCGTCCTGAAGCTCGTGCACCGCGGCCTCGAATCTCGGGTACGAACCGAACTGTTTGACTAACTGCATCGGCGTGCCCATGCGGTTGAACGGCGCGACCTTCAGGACCTTGGGATCGTCGAGATCGATGACGCCTTCGTCCTGGTATTTTTCGAGCAGGGCCTGCAGCACCGCGCGCGCCGTATCGCCGTATTTTGCGAAGTAATTGCGCTTGCGGACCTTCTCGGCCCGTTCCTTGCGCGTCAGCGGCTTCTGGTCGTAGGCGACGTGGACGATGAGGTCGAACGGATCGAAATCCTTGCCAACCTCGGCCGCCAAATTCTCGATGACCACGCCGTGCTCTTCGAGTTCATCCATGACCGCGCGCTTACGGTCGGATTCGCTCCAACGGCGACGAAAATCGTTGAGCGAGGCGAACTCGGATGTGATCTGTTTCCTGGCGAAATCGAGATAGCAACTCCATCACCAGCTTGCCGTCGGCGCCGAGGTATTCGACCCGCTCGGCGAGGATGCGGACCGGGACGCCGCTGACATAGATCTTTGTTCTGGAGTCGTCCGGTTCGAAGTCTTCGCCGTCCTCGACCAGGCCATCGCCGTCCGGATCTGGTGGGACGGGCGGGTCATCGTCGCCGGGCTCATAGACCACGACCGGCTCGCCATCGAACTCCGGATCGCTGAAGAGCGTGGTAGCCTTCTTGAAGTCCATGATCGTGAAAAAGAACTTGTTGTATTCTTCCGCGATGCGCGTGCCTCGGCCGATCGTCTGCTTGAACGTCGTCATCGAATTGATCGTCTTGTCGAGCACGATCAGCTTGCAGGTCCTCGCGTCGACGCCCGTGGTCATCAGCTCGGAAGTGGTGGCGATCACGGGAAATCGGCTTTCCGGGTCGATGAAGTTGTCGAGTTCCGCCTTGCCATAGGCGCTATCGCCGGTGATTCGCACCACATATTTCGGCTGCTCGATGGCGCGCTGGCCCGCCTCGTTGACGAGCGCGGCGCGCATGCGTTCGGCGTGATCGATGTCTTCGCAGAAGACGATGGTCTTGGCGAACGGATCGGTCGCGTTGAGATATTGCAGGACGCGACGCGCCACGAGGCGGGTGCGCTGGTTCAGGACCAGCACCCTGTCCATGTCGGCCTGATTGTATTCTCGGTCCGGCACGGCCTGGCCGAGGTCGTCGATCATGCCCGGCGGCGGCGTCCAGCCCTGGATGTCCTTGTCGATGTCGATGCGGATCACTTTGTATGGGGCGAGAAACCCGACTTCGATGCCCTGCTTGAGAGAGTATGTGTACACCGGGTCGCCAAAGTAATTGATATTGGAGACGTATTTCGTCTCCTTCGGCGTCGCGGTCATGCCGATCTGGATTGCGCCCGAGAAGTAGTCGAGAATTTCGCGCCACTGCGCGTCGTCGGCGGCGCTGCCGCGATGGCATTCGTCGATGACGATCAGATCGAAGAATTCGGGCGACAGCGTCTTGAACGCCTTGTCCAATTCCTCGCGCCCGGTGATTGCCTGATAGAGCGCGAGTTGGATTTCGTAGGCCGGATCGAACTTTTAGCCAGTGACCTTGGTTCTGGCCGCTGCGAACGGCTTGAAGTCGTTGAGCAGCGCCTGATCGATGAGGATGTTGCGATCCGCGAGGAACAGCGCGCGTTTGACGAGGCCGGCCTTCCATAGGCGCCAGATGATCTGAAAGGTCGTATAGGTCTTGCCCGTTCCAGTCGCCATGACCAGCAGAACACGGCGCTGCCCTTTGGCGACCGCTTCGACGGTCCGATTGACGGCCTCCGCCTGATAGTAGCCGGCGCCTTGCCGCTTGCGTCCTCGTAGTACGGCTCAAGCGTTAGAGGCTCCGCTGAGTCCTTGATGCCGCGATAAATCTTGTACCGCTCCCAGAGCTTGTCCGGCTGGCGGGAAACTTGATGCAGCGGAAGCTGCGTCTCGAGATCCTCCGGCGGTCGCGCGGTCTTGTTATGAGCAGGCGAAGGCGTCGCCATTGGAGCTGAAGGCGCTCGGGACGTTGAGGATGGCCCGCATAGTCCAGCGCCTGCGGCAGGCCCTGTCCGACGCTATGATGATTGTCCTTCGCCTCCACGGTGGCGATCGGGATGCCGAGTTCCTTGTAGAGAACGTAGTCGGCGAATTTCTTTTTCTTCTTATTTCGGCTCGCCACGTTGCCGCGGACCACGACCGGGCCGGGGGTCAGCGTCACCTCGCGGCGGATTTGCGTCACCGGGTCCCACCCGGCCTGCTGAATGCTCGGCGTGATGAAGAGGTCGCAGATGTCGATCTCGCTGAGGTCCCGCTTGTTGACGCCGGCCGCCCGCGACCATCGCACGCTATCCTGCCTGGAGCGGGGGGTGCACTCGCGCGCTCGCCGGTGCTTCCCTGATGCGCTGATTATCCTATCTACAAACCGAGAGCCGAATATGTTCTTTATGCCTTAAACCGATCTTTCGCAGCCGCCGCGCACTTTTGAAGCGCACGCACGGCCTTTCTTCGGTCTGCCGCGCAAAGCGCTTTTGCTGGAAAAGCAGAAAATGATGGGTAGGCTAATACCCAATAGTGAAGAGCAAAGAAACGTGGCCATCCGCCCGGGCGCTGGTTTGGGGAAAAACGAAACTCGAGGAACGAGATAAAAAAACAAAACAGAAACAGATATATGTGTAAAAGGTTAAATCTGTGACAGATTTGCGCGCTCAAATCCTTGAAATCAAGGGAGTCCGGATGCCATGGACTGCGGCCGGGTCGCCGGGCGCCACCTCGTCCGAAGACGTCGGGCAAATCGAAAAAGGCGCCGGAAGCCCTTGAAAAGGCTCAAAAGCGGACTCGGAAATGGCAAAGCGTCTCAGAGGGGCGCCAGGTAGCGGATCGGGTCGATCGCCTTGCCGTCCTTGCGCAGCTCGAAATGCAGCCGGGGCGCGCCGCCGCGCCGCTGTCGCCGGATTTGGCGATGATCTCGCCGCGCCGGACCGTGTCGCCTTCCTTGATCTCGAGCTCGGAATTGCCGGCGTAGACGGTGACGTAGCCGTCGGCGTGGCGGAGCACGATGAGCTTGCCGTAGCTCTTGATCGGTTCGCCGGCGGCGATGCAGACGCCGTCGGCCGCGGCGTGGACCGCCTCGCCGGGGTGCGCGCCGATGTCGATCCCGTCGTTCGTCCCGGCCTTGAAGGCTTGAACGATCGGGCCGCGCAGCGGCCAGCGGAACCGTCCCTGCAGCGGCTCGGGCGCGATGTCGTCAGCGGGCGGGGAGGCCTGCTGAGCGTGCGCCGCGCCGGCCTGTCCGATCAGCGGAACGGCGGCGACCAGGGGGACGGCGACCAGGAGGACGGCGAGGCCGCGTCTCGCCAAGCGGTCCGCCATCATTGCGCCTTCCCGCGCTAGAGCGCCTTGACGATCGCGTCAGTCATCTTCTTGGCGTCGCCGAACAGCATCAGCGTGTTGTCGCGGAAGAACAGCTCGTTCTCGACCCCGGCGTAGCCGGAGCCCATGCCGCGCTTGACGAACAGCACCGTCTTGGCCTTCTCGACGTCGAGGATCGGCATGCCGGCGATCGGCGACTTCGGGTCGGTCTTGGCGGCCGGGTTGGTCACATCGTTGGCGCCGATGACATAGGCGACGTCAGCTTGGGCGAACTCGCTGTTGATGTCGTCGAGCTCGAACACCTCGTCATAGGGGACGTTGGCCTCGGCGAGCAGCACGTTCATGTGGCCCGGCATCCGGCCCGCCACCGGATGGATCGCGTATTTGACCTCGACCCCCTCCTTCTTGAGGGTGTCCGCCATCTCGCGCAGCGAGTGCTGCGCCTGCGCCACCGCCATGCCGTAGCCCGGCACGATGATCACCTTGGAGGCGTTCTTCATCATGAAGGCCGCGTCTTCCGCGGAACCCTGCTTGACCGGCCGCGCCTCCTTGGCGCCCGCCGGCCCCGCGGTCTCGCCGCCGAAGCCGCCGAGGATGACCGAGACGAACGAGCGGTTCATGCCTTTGCACATGATGTAGGACAGGATCGCGCCCGAGGAGCCGACCAGCGCGCCGGTGATGATCAGCGCCAGGTTGCCGAGCGTGAAGCCGATGCCCGCCGCCGCCCAGCCCGAATAGGAGTTCAGCATCGAGATGACGACCGGCATGTCCGCGCCGCCGATCGGGACGATCAGGAGGACGCCGAGCGCCAGCGAACGAGGGCGATGAGCCAGAACCAGATCGCCGCCTGGGTGGCGTAGAAGAGGACGATGAAGACAACCAGCAGCACGCCGAGGCCGCCGTTGATGACATGGCGCATCGGCAGCAGGATCGGCGCGCCGGACATCCGCCCGTCGAGCTTGAGGAAGGCGATGATCGAGCCGGTGAAGGTGACCGCGCCGATGGCGAGGCCGAGCGACATCTCGATGATGCTGGCAGGGTGGATGCCGCCGCCCTCGGCGATGCCGAAGGCCTCGGGCGCATAGAGCGCGCCGGCGGCGACCAGCACCGCCGCGAGGCCCACCAGCGAGTGGAACATCGCCACAAGCTGCGGCATCGCCGTCATCTGCACGGTGCGGGCGCGCCACGCGCCGAGGCCCCCGCCGATGGCGAAGCCGAGAATGACCAGCATCCACGAGAGGAAGCCCGACGGGGGCTTCAGCGCGAGCGTGGTCAGGATGGCGATCGCCATGCCGATCATGCCGTAGCGGTTGCCCTGCCGGGAGGAGGCGGGCGACGACAGACCGCGTAGCGCGAGGATGAACAGGACGCCTGCGACGAGATAGAGGATGGCGGCGAAGTTGGCGTTCACGACCGTCAGCCCTTCTTCTTGTACATCGCCAGCATGCGCTCGGTGACCAGGAAGCCGCCGAAGATGTTGACCGATGCGAGGATGAGGGCGACGAAGCCGACGAACTTGGCGAAGCCCGAACCGCTATCGACCCCGGCGACGCCCACAGAAAGCAAAGCGCCCACGACGATGACCGACGAGATGGCGTTGGTGACCGACATCAGCGGAGTATGGAGCGCGGGCGTCACCGACCAGACGACGTAATAGCCGACGAAGACGGCGAGGGCGAAAATCGCCAGCCGGAACACGAACGGGTCGATCGCGCCGCCCGAGGCCGCGTGGCCCGCGGCGGCGATCTGGTCGGCGTAGGCGTGCGCCGATTGAGCGGCCTGCTGAGCAGCGTCCGTGGCGGCTCTCAGCTTGGCGATTGCAGAGTCGAGGGTGTCCATCCGGTTCTCCGGTATTCAGGTGCAGGCCGCGGGCCGGGCCTATTTGGGCAGGAAGTTGGGATGAACGATCGCGCCGCCTCGGGTGAGGCAGGTCGCCTTGACGAGTTCATCGTCCCAGTTCACGGCGAGCGCCTTGTTGGTCTTGTCGATCATCGTCTCGACGAAGGCGAACAGGTTGCGCGCGTAGAGAGCCGAGGCGGTGGCCGCGAGCCGGGTGACGTGGGAAAATCCGACCACCTTGACGCCGTTTTCGGTCGTCACGAGTTCGCCGGCCTTGGCGAGCTCGACATTGCCGCCGCGCTCGACCGCAAGGTCGACGATCACCGAGCCCGGCCGCATCGACCGGAGCATCTCGGCGGAGACGAGGCGCGGCGCGGGCCGGCCTGGAATGAGCGCGGTGGTGATGACGATGTCCTGTTTGGCGATGTGCGAAGCGACCAGGGCCGCCTGCTTGGCCTTGTAGGCGTCGGACATCTCTTTGGCGTAGCCGCCCGCCGTCTCGGCCTGCTTGAACTCCTCGTCCTCGACCGCCACGAACTTCGCGCCTAACAACTCGACCTGCTCCTTCGTCGCCGGGCGGACGTCGGTGGCGGTGACGATCGCGCCCAGGCGTCGCCCCGTTGCGATCGCCTGCAGGCCCGCGACCCCGACGCCCATGATGAACATCTTTGCCGCCGGCACGGTGCCCGCCGGAGTCATCATCATCGGGAGGGCGCGACTGTATTCCGACGCGGCGTCGATGACCGCGCGGTAACCCGCGAGATTGGCCTGGCTGGACAGAACGTCCATCACCTGCGCGCGTGTGATTCGCGGCATCAGCTCCATTGCAAAGGCTGACGCGCCGGATTTAGCGATCGCCTCGATGGCGTCTGTCTGACCATAGGGATCCATCGCCGCGACGATCAGCGCGCCGGTCTTCAGAGCGGCGATCTCCTCCCGGTTGGGGCGGCGCACCTTGAGCACCACGTCGGCGCCGAGCGCCTCAGAAGCGGAGACGAGTTCGGGCGCCGGCGGATTCGTAATCGCCATCGGGGACGCCGGCCTTGTCGCCGGCGCCGCGCTCGACTGCCACCTCAGCGCCGAGACCGATGAATTTCTTGACGGTCTCCGGAGTCGCCGCGACTCGCGTTTCGGCTGGGTCCGTCTCCGCGGCCACTCCAATCAGCATGAAATCTTCCCCACGACCGTCTCGGTTTGGCGGCTGCGCCCCTCCAACCCGGGACCTTCCATCGGGTTGGGAAGCGGCCTTATCCGTCAGCCCGGTCATGCCTTAGATCATCACGCGGGTTGCTGCAACGCGACAAACCGCGCAGCCCTTCACGGTCGAATGCCCCGTCCGCCGCGGTGCGCTCAGGCGCGGATCGCGGCGTCGACCAGACGATCGAGGCCTTTGTCGCGGCTCTCGAGAGCTTCGACCTTGACGAGTTCGGCCTGCGCTTCGTCCTGCGCGGCCCTAGCTTCGTCGAGCTGCGTCGTCAATTCCGCGATCGAACTCTTGAGGTTGTCGCGCCGCGTCGAGGCGGCGCGCGCATAGGTCGGATAGGCGAAATGGCGCGGGTCACTGATGCCGGCGCGTTTTTCCTCGTTGGCGATCTCACGGTCGAGTTCTGCCGAAATCCGCGCGAATTCGGCCATCATCAGCTCGATCTGGCGAACGCGACGGCGCTTCTCTTCGAGCTGAAACCGTTTCAGCCGAAACAACGTGTCTCGCGACTTCATTTGAGAACGCTCCCCTACGCTACTGCTTGTAAGGGCGTCTAAGCCCTCAAACTCACGACCACGAGACGCTGGTATATTGGCGCAGGAAGGTTTCATTTTCCTTACCGATGTTCCAGCCAAGAGAGGGGCAGGCGCCGGGGCAGCCGGTCTGCCCGCCAACCGTGGTCAGAGTCTGTCCGAATAGTTTATGCGGGATTGCATAGAGCGAGGCGCAGGAAAGCGAGCGCCCTTCTGTTGAGATTTTCCCAATCCTTGGCGAGCCTTCGGCATCGCCCGAGCCAGGCGAAAGTTCGTTCGACGACCCATCGCCTCGGCAGGACAACGAAGGTCTTCGCCTGATCGGAACACTTGACGATCTCCACGTTGACTTGACCCATGATTTTCTTGCGGGCGGCGCGAAATAGCGGGCCTTGATCTCATGAATCCGCTCATTTTCCCGGACTCGAAAACGCCTGATTTTGAGATTCCGAGGTCGTGCTGACAGGACATCAGCCGGCTTGAAGGGAACGATGCGTGGGGCGGGTAAACGGTTTGATTTTGTTAATGAATTCGTAATCGGCTGTTTGCTGACGACTTGCACGCCAAGCGCATCCTGTCGCTGGCCAATGGAACGCTTGGGGTGATGACGGGAGCGGCCCTGGGGGTTTCGTTGATCGGCCAGGCGCTCGCCCAGGCTCGAGGATTGGCGTCGAAGTCGGCGATCAAGCAGGTCGACCGGGTCTTGAGTAACGCGGGCGTGGTCCCGTGGGACTTGTTCGGTTCGTGGGTTGGCGAGGTGGTGGGCGGGCGGCGCGAGTTCGTCGTGGCGATGGACTGGACCGACTTCGACGCCGACAATCAGTCCACGCTCGTCCTGCATCTCGTCACGCGTCACGGCCGGACTACGTCGCTCCTCTGGCTGACCGTCGACAAGGACGAGTTGAAAGACCAGCGCAACGACTTTGAAGATCTGTGCCTGTCGCGGCGCCACCCCGCTTGGCCGGCGGAATCAACGGCTCGACGACCTTCCACTCCTCGTCCGTCAGATCGCTCGGATAGCGCAAATGACTGCGATCATAACGCAGCAATTCTTTGTCGTCCACATCTGCTCCTCCCCCAAATCAGGCAGTCTCCCTTAGAATCACAAACAACTCACAGGATTCAACATCTCATCAGACTGACACTTAGCGTTTCGTTTATGGGCCTTGGCGAAAATCGAGGAGGTTCTTCTTCGCTCGCACCGGGCTCGAACCTTCGGACCGGCGAAAAGCGGTCGTGGAATATCGTGCCCGATGAATCTATTGCGGGGGATCGCTAAGGCAACGCCTTCGCAGATCTTCATGCGTCAATTGGCTTGTCTGAAGGTTCTGGGGGTGTCGGGGAAGGAAAAAAGGGGTTGTAAAAGGGAAACACAGTTTGTTAACCAATGGCCGCCATCTTCGTTTCGAATCAGTTTGGATTTTGATCCGACTGCGCGCCCGCGAGGGTTGGGTATAGAAGCGATGTACGAAACCGCGGTTAAAGAGCTAGAGGCGAGGCGGGGAGCCTAAAATGCGCGTTTTGTTAATCGAAGACGATGCGGCAACCGCTCAAAGCATCGAGCTCATGCTGAAGTCCGAGAATTTTAACGTTTACACGACGGATCTTGGTGAGGAAGGAATAGACCTCGGAAAGCTGTATGATTACGACATCATTCTGCTTGATCTCAACCTGCCGGATATGTCTGGTTACGAAGTCTTGCGGTCTCTTCGCGTGACGAAGATTAAAACTCCAATCCTTATTCTCTCCGGAATGGCGGGCATCGAGGACAAGGTCAAAGGCCTTGGTCACGGCGCGGACGACTATCTCACCAAGCCGTTCCATAAGGACGAGTTGATCGCGCGGATTCACGCCATCGTGCGGCGCTCGAAGGGGCACGCCCAGTCGATCATCGTGACCGGGGATCTGATCGTCAATCTCGACCAGAAGACCGTCGAAGTCGACGGGGCGAGGGTGCATCTGACCGGTAAGGAATACCAGATGCTGGAACTACTTTCGCTTCGTAAGGGGACGACGCTGACGAAAGAGATGTTCCTCAACCATCTCTACGGCGGCATGGACGAACCGGAACTCAAGATCATCGACGTCTTCATCTGCAAGCTTCGCAAGAAGCTGGCGATAGCCTCCAACGGCCGTAACTACATCGAAACGGTGTGGGGACGCGGTTATGTGCTGCGCGAGCCGTCGCCGAACGAAGAGCGCATTACCGCGTGACCAGGTTGGCGTGATTTTAAAGGCAAAACTCCGGGATTGCGTGTCATTGCGCCCAGCGTGGTCCTAGCCCGGGAAACCCCGTTTGAAAAGGCGGCCGACCCGGGCTCGCCGGAGGGTTTGACCGGCGGGCCAAAGATTTTGTGGCTTGAGCCCTGGCGATCCGCAGGCGGCCTTATTCGAAGCGCTTGACTGAAGGCAGTCCAGATGCTGCTGAAGCGGCAGCGATGGCGACCGGCGATAAGTCCAAATGTGGACGAAGCGCGCGCCAGCACCGCATCGGCAAAGAAGAAACGGGAATTCTGTTTGAGGAACATAAAGTCCTGGACGACGGGACAGTATCCCGAACAGGAGAGGTGTCGCTCCGGGCACTTATCTTCGCCCTGCACTGCAGCGCGTCAGGCGGCGTCGTGATCAAAGCCGCGCGCTCTCCTGACCGCCTGGATTCGGCGCTGCGTGGTGAGCTCTGATCGAGTTCAAAGCGCCGCTGGGACGGCAGCCGTCCTCTATATCAACGCCTCGCCGCGAACGGGTTGCTTCTCGCGATGGCGTCGGTCGCGCGCCGGGAACCGCGCAAGACATGTGCAAGGACGTGCGCTACGTGGGACGCATTCGACTCGCCGTCGCCGCCGACCGAAGCGCAAAGTCGCTCTGCGGCTTCGTCGAGGGCGCGGTGGCGAACGGGACGTTGATCGTCACGGACAATTGGAGCGGTTAAGCGGACCTGGGCAAGCGCAGCTATGATCATCGCGCCATCGCCGAATGCGGTGACCCCGAAATCTCCGAGGAGTTCCTGCCGATCAGCCATCTCGCCTTCGCCAATCTGAAAACGGCGCTGGCGGGAACGCACCACGGGGTCAGCGCGCGGCATCTACTGGCCTATCTCAACGAGTTCACGTTTCAATTCAACCGCCGCTTCTACCCGTTCAACGCTTTCCGCTCACTCCTAGCTGGCGCCGCACTATTTTCTGAGCACGTCGACCTGTAAGAAGGGTTGGTGGGCAAGTTGCTCGCCCAATCCATCGGGAAGCTGCGATGCCCGAGCCAGTCATGAGTTCACCTAACCGATATTTCGGATCTGCGTCACCGCGTGCGCCGCCTGCGCTGGTTTCGCGAGACCTTTAAGCAGCAAGCCGACGAACTCGGTCGCCGCTTTCACTTTCGATATTTGGTCGACGAACGCGTGCTGGTGTCCGCTTTCTTCCGGTGGGCGACCGCCTTCGAACGGGAGCGTCCGTATTCCGGGCGAAATCGGCGGGATTTCGCGATCTTCGCCGCCGGTCTCATGTTGCGCGAACTTTGCCGGGCCAATCCGGCGAGCAAGGTCGGACAGGGGCAATTCGACAACCTGATCCCGCCGGAGCCGTTGGCGAGGGTCTGCGAGTTCTGGCCTGAAGGATATTTATACGCGACCTATTGTCTCAGGCTCGTACGGGCGATCCTCGCCCAGGATTTCGACGTCCGCGTGGAGGACAATCCCCACTTGCAAGACGTCCGGCTGTGGGAATCGTTTCGGGAGAATTTCGGCCAGGATCCCGATACGGCGATCGGATTTTTCGACGTCTTCATGGGCGTCGAGCCGAACTGGAGTTTTCCGCAGTATTTCAGCAGCCGCCCTGCCGTGAAGGCCGCGATCCTGACCGTCAAGGGGAAGGACTGAGAGGGGGTCGGCATGTCCGCGGCGGCCGCGGACAAGCCTAGCGGGCCCGTGACCCGCCAGGACTTGCCATTTTATCGACCGCGACCCGAAAAATCAGGGGCTTGCAGGCCCTGTTAACGGCGACCTCGCGCGCCCCGACTCCGGACGCATCCTCTGCGCCGGCCGATGTCCATGCAAACGAACAGCCCGTTCGATCCCTCCGGCCCTAGCGTCACAAAAGAACAGATGACTAACGCATAAATGATACATGTTGACAATTCGAAATACATGTGTTCGGATGAAGGTGAACAAATGATGGCGAACCCGCTCGCAAAAGCGGTGCGGCCGTTCGGCGGAGGAAGGGATGGCCTGGTGGCAATATGCGCTTCTCGCCCTAGTCGTAGCCTGGGCCCTGCAGGCCTATGGCGTCTGGCGCCAAACTCAGCATTATCAAGGGGTGTTCAAGGAACTCCGCAAGGGCTGGTCGGACGGCATGCTTGGCGTCGGGGCCGCGCCGGCCAAGCTGGGCAAGGGCGCGATCGTCATGGTTGTTGTCGATCCAGGCGGAACCGTCCGAACGGTGCGCGTGATGCAAGGGCGCAGCGTGTTCGCCAAGTTCAAGGCCCGCGACGACCTCAACGGTCTGTCGCTCAGCGAGCTCAAGGCGCGGGTCGAGGCCTCCGGCTTCGATTCCGCCCTCGGCGTCGCCATCGCCAAGGCGATCGAACAGATTGAGAAGGTCGAAGCCCAAAAAGGGAGCGTGACCGGCGCGGCCTCTGGCGCCGCATTCAAGTTGGCATGATCTTCGCCGGAACTCTGTTAGCCGGCGGGGTCAATGGGAGTGAGCAGGGAGGAACAGCATGCTTGTCGCACATTTGATAACTCACGGTCAGCATTTGGCCGAGTACGCGGCCTTGGCCGGGCCCCCGGATCAGTTGGCGCACGCCGGCCACAATATGATCGTCCTCGCCCAAGCCCCCGCTGACTTTGCCGCAAAGGTGAAGGCGGCCGCTCAGCAGGAACAACTCGGCTGGCTGACGGCGATCGGAAAGCATTTCATCGGCGTGTTCCAGCAAGGCGGAGAGGTGTTCGCCGGCTTCGTCACCGGCATCATTCCGACGCTCGTCGTGCTGATGACCGCTTTTTACGCCCTGATCGGCCTGGTCGGCGAAGACCGTGTGCACGGCGTGGCGCGCGCCGCGGGGAAATGGGCCTTGACCCGCTATACAGTGCTTCCGGTCCTTGCGATGTTCTTCCTGACCAATCCGATGGCCTACACCTTCGGGACATTCCTCGAAGAAAAGCACAAGCCCGCCTTCTATGATGCGGCGGTGTCGTTCTGCCACCCGATCACCGGCTTGTTTCCGCACGCGAACCCCGGCGAATATTTCGTCTGGGGCGGCGTTCTCGTCGCGCTGCTCGAGCTCGAGAAGGCCGGAAAGGTCCCGCCCTCCTATCACGTCACGGTCGCGATCTATTACTTCATCGTCGGCGTGATCGTCATCCTGCTCAAGGGCATGCTCACCGAACGCATCACTGCGTTCATGGCGCGCCGCCAGGGCGTCGAACTCTGAGGATAGGGGGGAGGAGAATTCCATGGCTACCGACGTTCAATTCAAATCCGTGAAGATCTCCCGCGGGCGGCAGGGCTGGGGCGGACCGCTCGTCATCACGCCGACGAAAGAGCGCGACAAGATCGTCGCGGTCACCGGCGGCGGGATCCCGCCCATCGCCTACAGCGATCGCCGAACTCACCGGCGCAACGGTCGTCGACGGCTTCCGCGCTCCGCCGGCCGGAGAGCGAAATGGCCTGCGTAGTTGTCGACTGTGGCGGCACGGCGCGCTGCGGCGTCTATCCGCGCAAGCGCATCCCGACCGATCAATCTGACGCCGGTCGGCCAGGCCGGGCCGTTGGCGCAATACATCACCGAGGACATTTATGTCTCGGGCGTGGGATGGACAGATCGTCGCTCGCTGATGGTTCCGAGCCGGCCATAGCGGTCGGGGCGGGGGCGACCGCCACGGCGTCCGAGAGCCGCGACGAGCGCCGCCAGGGCGCCCGAAGCGCCGACGGGCGGCGCCGGCGGCTTCGTCGACATCATCGCCACGATCGGGCGCGGGATGGGCAAGGTGGTCGGCATCTTCTTCAACGCCGGCCGCAAGACCATCGACCAGGTGGTGCGCAACGTCCTGCCGTTCATGGCGTTCGTCACCATGCTGATCGGTCTCATTCTCTACACCGGCATCGGCGATCTGCTCGCCAGGCCGATGGGGCCGCTTGCCAACAATATCTTCGGCCTGCTCGTCATCTCGGCGATCTGCGGCCTGCCGTTCCTGTCTCCGATCCTCGGGCCGGGCGCGGTCATCGCCCAGGTGATCGGCGTGGCGATCATCGGTCCGCAAATCGCCAACGGCACGATCGCGCCGGCGATGTCGCTGCCGGCGCTGTTTGCTTACAACACGCAGGTCGGCTGCGACTTCGTGCCGGTCGGACTGGCGCTTGGGGAGGCGAAACCGAAAACAATCGAGATCGGCGTGCCTGCGGTTCTCTTCAGTCGACAGATCATGGGGCCGGTATCCGTGCTGATCGCCTGGGTCGCCAGCTTCTTCCTGTGAACGAAGGACCAGTCGCGATGCGATGCTTCAGCACAGTCGTCACCGCCGTCAGCGACGAGGCGCGGGAACTTGTGGAAGCGAAGGCGTGCTCATCCTGTTTGCCGAAGGCGCGCCGCCGGAACTGGCCGAAGTGTCGGTATTGCATCGCGTTCAACATGGCGCCGACAGCGGCGTCGCCCGCTGTCGGCGCTACGCTTAGCGTCGCCGGAGTCCCAGCCGCATCACCGCCATCGGCGAATACGCCTGGCAGAAGATCGGCGAGATGGGGCACGTTGTCATCAATTACAATGGCGCGGGCGCCGCTCCCCGCCCGGGCGAGATCAGCGCCGAAAGAGTTCGATCTGGAGGCCCTCGCCGAAGCGATTGCTCCCGGAGCGGAGATCTGGGTCGAGGGCTGAAGCAGCAACGCGGGGAAACGGCGACAATAAGCATCGTTACGCGTCGAAATCGGACCGGCGATCGGCTCCCGCGCGGGAGCCGTGCGAGCCGGGGGGAGTCGAGTTCCGAAAATGGCGGGGGCGTCGGTACGGAGACAAGCGAAGTGCTTGAGCGAAAAGTTTCGGTCCGCCTGAATGACGGCCTGCATGCGCGGCCTGCGACCCAGTTCGTGAAACTGGCTCGCAGCTTTGCGTCCAATATCGAGGTCGTGCGGGGCGACAAGAGCGCCAACGCGAAGAGCCCGGTCAAGCTGATGCTGCTCAGCGTGAAGGAAGACGAAGAAATCGTCGTTCGCGCCGACGGCGCCGACGAGGCCGCGGCCATAGAGGCGCTTTGCCAATATGCGGCGCAGACCGACGCCGACGCCATCGGCGCGCCTGGCGGCGTCGCAGCCGATCTCGTCAAGCGCAGCGCGCCCGACGAGGCCGCCAGCGAGCCTCGGAAGGCGGCGCCTGAAGATGCGGGCTCAAAAGCGGTCGATCCAGCCGCTCCTGAACTCGCAGACATTTCGCTTCCGAGGGGAGCGCCCGCAAGCGCAGGCGCCGCGATCGGGGCCGCTTTCGCGTTTCTTCCCGAGCGAATCGAACCGCCGCGGCTTGTGCTCGCCGAGGCCGAAGTTGCCGCCGAACTCGAGCGGCTGCGCATCGCGAGGGCAGCAGTCGAGGGCGACCTCGAGAGCCGCGGGGCGGCCGCCTTTGCCGGCGCACAGGAGGGCGATATCATCGCCGCTCTCGCGGAAATCGGACGCGACGAGGAACTGGTCGGGCGGATCGAAGCGCGTGTGAACTCGGGCTTCGACGCCGTCAGCGCAGCGCTCGACGGCGGGGCGGAACTCGCGCGCGAATTCGAAAGCCTCGAGGATCCCTACTTGCGTGCGCGCGGCGAGGATGTTTCGGCCTATTCGCGCCGGATTGCGCTGGCGCTCCTCGGCAAGCATGAGGCGAGTCTCAGCGAAGTCCCCCCGGGCTCGATCGTCATCGCCGACGAGATCAGCGCGTTCGATCTCGCGGGCGCCGCGATCGAGACGTTCGGCGGCCTCGTTAGCCTGAAGGGCGGGGCCACTTCGCACGTCGCCATCATCGCGCGTTCCTACGGCGTGCCGGCCGTGCTCGGCCTCGACGTGGATCCCGATCGGCTGCGCGCAGCGAAAGTCGTCGCCCTCGACGGGACGACCGGCGAGGTCGCCCTCGATCCGGAGCCGCAGACCGAAGCCGCGTTCCGGGCGCGCGTAGCCGCCAGGGCTGCGCGCAGGGCTGAGCTTGCGGCTTACGCCGGAATTGAACCGCATACGCGGGACGGACGTCTGATCGAAATTGGCGCCAACCTCGGCTCGCTAAAGGAGATCGCGGCGGCCTTGAAGGCCGGCGCTATGGGGGTAGGCCTGTTTCGCACCGAGCTCCTGTTCATGGAGCGGAAGCGGCCGCCGACGGAGAATGAGCAGGCGCAAGTCTACTCGTCGCTCGCCGAAGCCTTCGCGCCCCGCAGCGTGATTGTCCGGACGCTCGACATCGGCGGGGACAAGTCGACGCCGGGCATCTTTGTGCCGCACGAGGACAATCCGTTCCTGGGATGGCGCGGCATACGCCTCTGTCTCGATCAGCCCGACATCTTCAAGCCGCAGTTTCGCGCTCTGCTGCGCGCAGCGGTGCGTGGCAATCTCAAAGTGATGATGCCCATGGTCGCAGATGTCGAGGAACTGCGTGCAACCAAGCGTCTCATCGAGGAATGTCGCGCGGAACTGGCGGCCGAGGGCGTTGCCCATCACACGTTCGAACTCGGCGTCATGGCCGAGACTCCGGCTGCGGCGCTGGCGGCCGAAACTCTTGCCGGCGAAGTCGCCTTTTTTTCGATCGGCACCAACGATCTTACGCAATACGTCATGGCCGCCGATCGGATGAACCCTCGGGTTGGCCATCTCAATCGCGCCGATCATCCGGCGGTGCTCAAGGCGGTCGGCATGATTTGCGAAGCGGCGCGCGCGGCGGGAATCTGGGTCGGCGTCTGCGGCGAGGCGGCGGCTCGTCCCGACATGATCGCCAAGTTCCTGGAGCTTGGCGTGAGCGAACTCAGCATGAGTGCGGCCTCCATTCCGCTCGCGAAGAAATGCGTCATCGAGCTATGAGGGTGTGGCCCGCCCTCATCGTGTTCGACTGCGACGGCGTTCTGGTTGACAGCGAAGCGCTGGCGATGCGTGCCTACGTCGACATCCTGGCCGATATCGGCGCCGACATTCCCGCCAAGCTCTGGCCGCAATGCGTCGGGCTGAAGCAGGACGATATTTTTGCGGTGCTCGAGCATGCAATCGGCCGGCCGATCGCGCAAGACGTCCGCAATCGACTTTGGCCGCGCACGCGCGCGTTGTTCGCGGCGGAGTTGCAGCCGACGCCTGGCGTAATGGGTTATCTCGGCCGGGTGGCCACGCGTCGCTGTGTCGCCTCGTCGTCGGATCCGGAGCGCATTCGGTTCAGTCTCGAGAAGACAGGTCTGGCTGGCTTTTTTGGCGACTCCATCTTTTCCACGCAGGATGTCGCGCGCGGCAAGCCGGCTCCGGACGTCTACCTCCGTGCGGCCGAGCGAATGGGGGCTCGGCCCGCCGACGTCGTCGTGATCGAGGATTCCGTGCCGGGGGTGCAGGGTGCGAAAGCAGCGGGCGCGCATGCGATCGGTTATCTCGGCGGCGCCCATGTCGAACCCGATCACCGGGTTCGCCTTCTGGAGGCGGGCGCAGACTTCGCTGTTCACGATTGGGACGCGGTTGAAAACGCGGTCATAGCGCTGGCGGACTAGGCAGAGATTCTCAGGCTGGCTAACGGGACAAGCGAGACAAATTCGCCACCAGAAACACGAAGAATCACGAAGACGCACCAAGACTCCCTGTCGTTTTTTGTGTCCTTCGTGCCCTCTGTGGTGAATATCGAACTCTGATCCGCCCATTCTCCGGGCCGGAAAACGAACCTGCTTAGGCGCAGCGCCTCTCTCGGCGTGCTTTCGTTCGTCCGCGATGTGCTTTTGCAAGATTGCTCGCCGGGGCCCGGAGCTCGCGCCCGCGGCGTGATTTGGGGCCTATAATTGGCGCTTTCATTCTCGAAAACGGCCCGAATTCGATATAGTATCGCGGGCAATGCCAGGGAAAACGGCGGCGATGCCAAGGAAACAGGCGCTCACGTGACGAAGACGCACCTTTCTGACCAGTTTGTCTTGGCAGTCAAGGATCAATTGCGCAATGTGCGTTATCAGATTCGGCGCAGCGCAGAAGGGGGCGGAGCAAGAGCCCATCGCTTTGCGCCGCATGTCCCGCGCCCCGTCGCGCTGGCCGCCGCCTCGGTGTTTTCACAGGTCGAGGCCGCCGCGACCGCGTTCCTGCCAGAGAACGAACACCAGTCGGGAGCTCTCGCGTTCCCCCAGCCGGTTTCCGCCTATTTCGGCCCCGAGGCGGAGGAGGCGAACGCCTTGGCGCCCGAGATTTATTATGTGTTGAAGGGTCTGCTGCGTCGCTTCGGCCTGGAAGTCTTTCTCGTCTCGGAACAGGCCGTGGACGAGGCGTTGGACGCTCTCAAGGCGCACAGCGGCGCGATGGTGGACGTCGTTCTCGATGGTTCTCGTCCGAGTTCCGAACGCATGGACGCGACGGTTCGGCTTTGCGCCGCCTTGTCCGCCGAACTCGCGGCGGCGCGCCCGATCCGTGAGATGATGACGAGCGTGAGCCGTGAACCGGCCCCGAGGAATTTGGCTCGCGCGCCCAATGACTATTGCGCCTTGATGGTCGGGCTCGCCGTGGCGCTGGCTTCGAAAAGCGAACTCGAACGCCTGCGACCTCGACACCTTGATCGTCTCGGCGGACCTCGCGGTCGATGCGCGGTTCACAGAACTGTCGGCTGCGCTCGGAAACTCGAACCCATCATCAGCGTTAGCGCGCGAATTTGCGGCGATGATCCCGTTTCTTCCGTGAAGATCAGGCCGTCTTTTCGCCGGGCTCTTTCTCGTCGATCAACAAGGCCGCGGTCGCTTCATCTGTGATCAGCGCAGTCGGCCGCAGCAATTTGAAAGCGCCGACGAGCGGCTTGATTTTTTCTTTGCCGCCGGAGACGAGCACGCGAACCGGAGTTGCGCCCAGCGTCGAGAGCGGTATGGACATCACGCGGTCATTGATCGGATGGTCGACAAGCTGGCCGCGTTCGTCAAAAAAGTTGTACAGTATGTCGCCGACAGCGCCGCTGGCGCGCAGTTCGCGGATCTCCGCATTGGAAATAACGCCGTAATAATTGGTGGTCGACTGCGGCTCGGTCGTTCCGACACTGACGACGACAGCGTCGAGAGACTTCGAGAAGTCGTACACTTCCTTAAGGCCGCAACGCTCGATGAGCGTGCGCTTGGTCTCCGGGCTGTCGACGACCGCCGGCGCCGCGAGCAGATAGCAATCAGCCAGGAAGATGCGCGAGAATTGCCAAGCGAATTCCGCCGGATTGGCCTGGCGGGCGCGGGTGATGCCGCCGAGCATCGAAACGACGGAGAGGTGCGGGACCTGACGCTCCTGAATGAACCCCAGCGTTCGGTTGAGCGTGTTGCCCCAGCCCAGACCGAGCTTCATGTCGGGCCGCAGCATTTGCGAGATGTACTCGCCCGCCGCAGCGGCGACCGCATTGCTCGGGTCGGCCCAGGAGGTCGAAAGCGGCGCGACGACAACCTCGGGCAGCCCATACTTCTTCTGCACGTCGAATTCTAGCCGCGAGAGCTCGGCAATGTCGCGGCTCAGCGCCATGCGCACTTCGTTGAGGCCGCGGGCTTCCGCGAGCAGGCGCACGACGGTAATCCGTCCGATGCCGAGCGTGTCGGCGATTGCGCCCTGCGTCATTTCTTCGACGTAATACATCCATGCGACGCGCTGACGCAGGCGCGGCGCGCGGCGCCCAACTGCGATCGCCTCTGTCGCTACGTCCTCCGAACCTTCGCCAATCTTCGTGGATTTTGGCGCCTTCGCCCCACGAGATCGCTCTTGCGTCTTCACTC
The DNA here is from genome assembly GCA_963816065.1 of uncultured Alphaproteobacteria bacterium. Taxonomy (GTDB): domain Bacteria; phylum Pseudomonadota; class Alphaproteobacteria; order Rhizobiales; family Beijerinckiaceae; genus Roseiarcus. The sequence goes on from CAWFJG010000030.1 coordinate 596,968, forward strand.
AATCCTCGGATTTGCGGTGGACGAGAAGCGTCGCCGTGTCGGGCGCCTTGGGATCGAGACATTGAACAGATGATTCCAATGCCGCGCATTTGAAGCGCTGTCAATTGCGCAATCGGCGCACGAATGACCGCTGTGAACCGACGCAGGGCCCAGGCTCGGGATTGAATATCCATGCCGTCGGGGCTCGAAGAGCTCTGAACATTCAACTTGACATTTTTAAAAAAGTTCACTACCTCTGGCGCATGGCTCGAGCGCGGCGGAACGCCGAATCTTGGGCGCAGCGCAACGTGATTGCGCCGAAAGGCGGCGATCGGCGAGGGCAGTTTCGGCGCGTTGGATCGTCTGTCCGGCGGCGACAAAGAGGCGGGTCTGGGCAATTCCTTGCCTGCCGAGCGAGCCGCGGCGATTGCGCCGATCGAGCAACGTAAACCTTAGAGGGAGCACGCCCTGTGTCGAATATCGCGAAAGTAGGCCTCGCCGCCGATCTCGAACGTTATGCGAAGGCCCATGGGCCGTTGACGATTGGGCTCGCCGGCGCAGGCCAGATGGGCACCGATATCGTCGTTGAGCTGTCCCAGATGCCGGGCGTCCGCCTCGGCGCGATTTCCGAAATCCTCATCGACGCGGCGCGCGCCGCGGCGGTCATGGCCGGCCACGCCGAGGGCAGCGTCGTCCTCGCGTCGAAGCCTGCTGACGTCGACCGTGCGATCGAGATGGGCAACGTCGCCATCACCGAGAGCTATCAGGCCATGTGCGGGTCGGGCCGCATCGACGTCGTCATCGATGCGACCGGCAATCCCAGCATCGGAACGCTGATCGCGCTCGAGGCGATGAAGCAGGGCAAGCACATCGTCATGCTGAACGTCGAGGCCGACATCACCATCGGCCGCTTTCTCAAGGAAGAGGCGCGCAAGGCCGGCGTCATATTCACCGGCGCGGCGGGCGACGAGCCGGCGGCGACCGTCGAACTGATCGGTTTCGCCCAGGCGCTCGGATTCGAGATCGTCGCGGCGGGAAAAGGCAAGAACAACGCGCTGCAGTTCGACGCGACCCCCGACGCCTTCGAAAAGGAAGCGCGCGAGCGCAACATGAACGCCCGCATGCTCGTCGAGTTCGTCGACGGCTCCAAGACTGCGATCGAGATGACCGCGGTCGCGAACGCCACCGGCCTCGTGCCGGACGTGCCGGGCATGCACGGACCGAGCGGCGACGCGGGACGAACTCGCGCAGGTGCTGTGCACCAAGGAGGACGGCGGCATTCTCAATAAGTCCGGCGTCGTTGATTATTCGATCGGCAAGGGCGTCGCGCCCGGCGTGTTCTGTGTCGTCAAACCTCGCCATCCGCGCGTGCTCGAGCGCATGATCGACCTGAAAGTCGGCCCCGGCCCCTGCTTCAGCCTGCTGCGTCCCTATCATCTGACGAGCCTGGAAGTGACGCTTTCCGCCATTCGCGCGGCGCGCCTGGGCAGCGCGGACCTCCAGCCCCTCGATCGTCCGGTCGGCGAATGCGCGTCGGTGGCCAAGCGCGACCTCGTCCCCGGGCAGGTCCTCGGCAAGATCGGCGAGTACGACTATCGCGGGTTTGCGATGGAGTGGCTGGAGGCGCGCAAAGCGGAAGCGATCCCGCTCGGTCTGGCGGAACGTTCGAAGGTCCTGAAGCCGATCAAGGCGGGCGAGAAGCTGACCTACGCAAATTGCGCGCCGGACGATTCGCTGGTGGTCACCCAAATTCGTCGGCGGCTCGATCAGTCGGACGGCCAGTTCGTGACCCACTGAGCCTGTATTCAACGTCGTTGGCAAAGGCCGAGCGACTCTGATGAGCACGTCCAGCATCGAAAGCGCCCCGTCGTCGCAGTCTAATCGTCCCCGCATCTACGAGCGGCTGACCAGGAGCGGGCTGCGTGACGCGCTGTATAAGATGCAACTGATCCGCCGCTTCGAGGAGAGCGCCGAGGACGCCTATGTCCGCGGCCAAAGCTACGGAACGATGCACCTCTCGATCGGCGAGGAGGCGACCGCGGTCGGCGCCTGCGCGCCCCTGTCGGACTCCGACTACATCACCTCCACCCATCGCGGTCACGGCCACTGCATCGCCAAGGGCGCCGAGGTGAAGCGGATGTTCGCCGAGTTCCTCGGTCGCGAGACCGGATATTGCCGCGGCCGTGGCGGCTCCATGCACATCGCCGATCCGAGCAAGGGAAATCTCGGGGCCAACGGCATTGTCGGCGGCGGCATCCCGATCGCCGTCGGCGCCGGCGCTCAGCGTCAAGATGCGGAAGACGGGCGCGGTGGTCGTCTGCTTCTTCGGCGATGGCGCGAACAACGAGGGCGCGTTCCACGAGTTCGCTTGAACATGGCGGCGATCTGGAAACTGCCGGTGGTGTTCGTGTGCGAGAACAATAACTATGGAATGTCGATGTCGACCGAGCGCTCGACCGCGGTCAGGCGGATCGCCGAGCGCGCAAGCGCCTATTCGATGCCCGGCGTGACCGTCGATGGCAACAGTTTCGCCGAAGTCGCCGAGGCCTCTTTCGGCGCGGCCGATCGCGCCCGGCGGGGCGAAGGTCCGAGCCTGATCGAATGCTTGACCTACAGGATCCGCGGCCACTCGAAGTCCGATCGCAACCGCTATCGGACAAAGGAAGAAATCGAAGCCTGGAAGGGGCGCGACCCGATCGCGGCGTTCGAGCGCGAACTCGAGTCCCTCGGCGTGCTCACGCGTTCGGAAATCGAGTCCATTCGCAGCGAGGTCGAAGAAGAAATCAGGCAGGGCGTCGCTTTCGCCGAGGCGAAGTCCTGTGCCGCTCGCCGAGGACCTGCTGCGCGACGTCTATACGAACTAGGACCCCCTCCCCATGGACACGCAGACCCGTGAGCTGAGCTACGCGCAGGCCATCCAGGAGGCGCTGGCGATCGCAATGGAAGCCGACGACCGCGTCTTCCTGATGGGGGAAGACGTCGGCGTCTATGGCGGGGCGTTCCAGGTCACCGGAGACTTGGTCAACCGCTTCGGCGCCGATCGGGTGATCGACACGCCGATCTCCGAGCTTGGCGGCGCAGGCGTTGCGGTTGGCGCGGCGCTGACGGGAATGCGTCCGATCTTCGAACTGCAATTCTCCGACTTTGTCACCCTGGCGATGGAGCAGATCGTCAACCAGGCGGCCAAACTGCGCTTCATGCTCGGCGGATCGGTCTCCGTGCCCATGGTCGTCCGCCTGCCGTCCGGTTCAGGAACGGGCGCAGCAGCGCAACACAGCCAGGCGCTGCAAGCCTGGCTCGCGCACATCCCGGGCCTCAAAGTTGTCGAACCGAGCGACGCCGTACGACGCCAAGGGACTGCTGCTCGCGGCGATCGCCGATCCGGATCCGGTGATGATCTATGAGCACAAGCTGCTCTACAAGACCAAAGGGCCGGTTCCTCCGGGCTACTATACCGTGCCGCTCGACCAGGCGGAGGTTCGCCGGCCCGGCCGCGACCTGACGATCGTCGCATCGGGCATCATGTGCGGCAAGGCGCTGGACGCGGCGGCCGAACTGGCGAAGGAAGGGATCGAAGCGGAAGTCATCGACCCGCGCTCGCTTGCGCCCGCTCGATCTCAAGACGATCAGCGAGAGCGTGAAGAGAACCTCGCGCCTCCTGTGCGTGTACGAGGGCGTCAAGACCCTCGGCATCGGCGCCGAAATCAGCGCTGCGATCGCCGAGAGCGAGGCGTTCGACTATCTCGACGCTCCGATCGTTCGGCTCGGCGGCGCGGAATTGCCGATTCCCTACAGCCCGATCCTCGAGAAAGCCGCGGTTCCGCAGACCCCGGATGTTGTCGCCGCCGCCCGCAAGCTTGCGCTGGGACGCGTCTGAGATGGCGGTCGAGGTCATCCTTCCGCGCGTCGACATGGACATGACGACGGGCAAGATCACCAAGTGGTTCGCCGTCGAGGGCGAGACCGTCGCGAAAGGGCAGGCCCTGTTCGAAATCGAGTCGGACAAGGCCGCGATGGAAATCGAAGCGCCAGCCGCCGGCGTGTTGAGCGGCGTCACCGGCCGTCCCGGAGACGAACTGGCCGTCGGCACGGTGGTGGGTTGGATCGTCGCTCCGGGCGAGACCTTCGCCGACCCGAAGCCGGCAGCGGCGAGCGGGGTCGCTGCGCAGGACGCGGCGGCGCCAGGCGCGGCGAAGACGGATGCTGTGGCGGAGGCTGGGACTTCCCGGTCTGTCGAGCCACACGTAGGGCGAGGCGAGCGAGCGACGCCGAAGGCGCGTCAACTCGCGCGTGAGAACAGTTTGCCGCTGACCGAGGTTTCCGGCAGCGGGCCGAGCGGCCGGATTCAGGCGAGCGACGTGATCGCGGAAGCGGCAAAGCGCAAGGAACCCCTTTCCGCTCCGGCGGCGCCGTCCGACGTTCAGGCGGGCCCCGCGGCGCGGCGGCTCGCAGCCGAACTCGGCGTCGACCTCGAGGGACTCAAAGGGACGGGCGAGAAGGGCATCGTCACCAAGGACGACGTCAAGGCCGCATTCCGCGGCGGCGCGCCGGCGGCCGCAACGCTGCCGGAACTCCCCGTGGTGGACTTTGCGAAGTTCGGCGCCGTCGTGACCACGCCGCTGTCGCGCATCAAGCGGATTTCCGGGCCGCGTCTGCATGCCTCCTGGCTCAACATCCCGCATGTCACGCATTGCGACGAAGCCGACATCACCGACCTCGAGGCGTTTCGCCAGTCGCTCGACGAGAAGGCCAGGAGCGACAGCCGGGAGCCCTATCGCGTCTCGCTGCTGCCTCTCGTGGTCAAGTGCACGGTCGCGGCCCTCAAGGCGTTCCCGCTGTTCAACTCGGCGCTCGTCCCCGCCAAGGACGAACTGGTTCAGCGCAATTACTGGAATATCGGCGTCGCCATCGACACCGCGGACGGCCTCGTCGTCGCCGTTCTCCGCGACGCCGACAGGAAGGGCGTAACGGAGATCGCGCGCGAACTCGCGACGCTGTCGGCGAAGGCGCGAGACGGAAAGCTGACGCCGGCCGAAATGCAGGGCGCGACCTTTACGATCTCATCGCTCGGCGGGATCGGCGGCACGGCGTTCACGCCGATCGTCAATGGACCGGAAGTCGCGATCCTCGGCGTGGTGCGCGCCGCGATGGCGCCGATCTGGGACGGAACGGCGTTTCAACCGCGTCTGATGCTGCCGCTGTGCCTCTCATACGACCATCGCGTCATCGACGGCGCCGCGGCCGCCCGCTTCGTTCGCCACCTCAGCGAATTGCTCGGAGATCTGCGGCTCGCCCTGCTGTAGCTTGCCGCGACGAACACACGGCCGGCGCCCTATGGGACCGCGGGGGGCTTGGCGCCCGCCTCACCTTCACTTTTCCGTCATCGGGTCAATTTCGCAGATTGTTGCGTCGCGATATGGTCCTATATGGAAGGTGTCGCCCTTCTCGATCGGTCTCGAATTGGCCAAACGCCGCATCGCGAAAGGGCGTCCCGGACGTCGCCGGGGCGTTCCGCAGCCGCACAAAGCGCTCGTCGATAATGTCGGAACTGACGTCCTCGCAGGTTTTCGAACTTTCCAAGCCGAACTACCGCACAACCGCGCTGATCATCGCGAGCGCGCTCTTCATGGAGCAGCTCGAACTCGACCGTGCTCGCCACGGCGCTGCCGACGATGGCCCGTTACTTCGACGTCACGCCCTCGCACATGAGCGTCGCGCTGACGTCCTATCTGTTGAGCCTGGCGGTGCTGATCCCGGCCAGCGGCCAGATTGCCGACCGGCTCGGCGCACGGACCGTGTTTGCCAGCGCGATCGTCGCCTTCACCCTCAGTTCCGTCCTGTGCGCACAGGCGCATAGCCTTCCCGAGCTGGTCGCCGCGCGGCTGCTGCAGGGCGCCGGCGGCGCGATGATGATCCCGGTCGGCCGCCTCGTGCTGCTGCGCAGCGTCGATCGGGCCGATCTCGTTTCCGCGATGAGCTGGTTTCTGGTGCCGGGCCTGATCGGTCCGATCCTCGGGCCGCCCGTCGGCGGGCTGATCGTCACCTATCTCGACTGGCGATGGATCTTCTATGTCAACGTGCCCATCGGCCTTCTCGGCGTCGTCCTGACATGGCTCTTTATCGAGAACTCGCGCTCGACGACGCGGACCGCTTTCGACGTCTGGGGCTTCCTGCTGTCCGGGATGTCGCTCGCCTGTCTGTTGTTCGGCTTCGAGACGACGAGCCGCGGCGTGGGCCAGACCTCGGTCGCGTTGGCGCTCGTGGGCGCGGGCCTCGTCAGCGGGACGGCGTACATCGCCTATGCGCTCCGCCGCCGCGGCGTGACGCCGATCCTCGATCTCGGCCTGATGCGGATCAGGACGTTTTGGGTGTCGGTCGTCGCCGGTTCGCTGTCCCGCATCACCCAGGGCGCGCAACCCTTTCTGTTGCCGCTGATGATGCAGCTCGCCTTCGGCATGTCGGCGGCGGAGAGCGGCTTCATGACCTTCGGCACTGCTGTCGGCGCCGTCTTGATGAAGGCGGGCGCGCCGCCGATCCTGCGTCGTTTCGGCTTTCGTTCGACCTTGATCTGGAACGGGGTTTTCTCAAGCCTGCTCTACGCGACGTGCGCCGCCTTCCGGCCAAGCTGGCCGCATTGGTCGATGTTCCTCGTCCTGGCGGTCTGCGGCTTCTCGATGTCGCTGCAATTCACCGCCTACAATACCGTCGCCTACGACGACGTGCCCCCCGAACGCACGGCGTCGGCCAACAGCTTCTACACGACGTTCCAGCAGTTGATGCTGTCGTTCGGCATCTGCACCGGAGCGCTGGCGCTGACCCTCTCGAAAACCCTCGCCGGCCGTCTGCATGTGAGCGTGTGGGACTTTTCGGCGGCGTTCCTGGTCGTCACCGCCATCTCGTTGCTCGCCGCGCCGGTGTGCCTCGGATACCCGCGCGATGCGGGGGCGGAGATGAGCGGCCATAGGCGTCGAGGCGATGAGTTCGAGGCGGATCAGGCGACATGAGAGCGAGTTCGGGTCTGGCCGCTTCGAGGAGCGAAGCAATGGTCGCGGATCTCGCGCTTTATCCGACCTGCCGGGCGCTGTTCGTCACGCAACATGCGAGACCTTGGCCGCTGAGACCTTGGCCGCTTGACAACCGCATGGCGGAAGGCCACCTTTAGTCTGGCGATGGAGTTCGCCTTGTAACCGCCCTCGGGGCTGATGACTCCTGTCGAGCCGACCTGGCAGACGGAGCGGGGCTGTGGGGCTGCGGAAATTTCCGTTGGTATGCCTTGAGAGGATTGGCGCAGCGCGCGACCCCGTTCGAGGAGGTCGGCGATGAGTCTCCGCGACGTCCTCCTGCAAATCGCCCAGGTTCTGACCACGCTCTTGCTTGCGCCGCTGCTCCAGGGCGTGATCCAGCAGTTCGAGGAGAGGGTCCAGCGGGGGCAGGGGCCGGGGATCTTTCAGCCCTATCGCGACCTCTGGAAGCTCTTTCACAAACAGATCGTGGCCCCGGAAACGGCCTCGTGGCTCTATTGGGCGGCCCCGATCGTCGCCTTCACCACGACGCTGACCGTTCCGATCCTGATCCCGGTTCTCACCAACTATCCCCTGCCGCTGTCGGACATGGGCGACATCCTCGGCGGCGGGCTCATCCTGACCCTTGGATCCTTCATGATCACGCTGGCGGGTCTCGATACCCGCAGCGCCTACGGCGGCATCGGATCGAGCCGTGCGGTCATGGTCGGCATCTTGTCCGAACCCACGCTGATCCTCGTCTTCGTCGGCATAACGCTGCTCGCCAAGGCGATGCTGCCGTTCGTCGTCAACCATCTTCTGGTGGCCGAACCGCCCCTCTACTGGGGCCCGACGCATCTCTTCCTGGTCGCCGCCTTCTTCATTCTGCTTCTGGTCGAGACCGATCGGCTGCCGATTCATTCGAGCACGCATATCGAGGTCTACATGATCGACGAGGCGCGCATCCTCGAATTTTCGGGGCCGATGCTGGCGATCCTGCGCTGGGCCTCGATGATGAAGCAGTTCATCCTCTACACCATCTTCTGCAATGTCCTGCTGCTGCCCTGGGGTCTTTCCGCCGAGGGAACGTCGCTCGGCGTGCTGGGCTCGATCGGCGCGCTCGCGCTGAAGTTCCTCCTGGTGGCTTGCGTCGTCGTCGTCGTCGACACAACCCAGTCCCGTCTGCGCTTCTACCGTTATCAGGAGCCGCTCGCCCTATCGTTCCTGCTCGCGATCCTTGCGATCGTCGGCACTCAGTTGAGCTGACGCGCGTGCTTGTCGCCCACCTCGAGCCCTTGCCGGCCGCTCTCTTCAGCCTGCTCGCCATCGGCAGCCTGCTTCTGTCGTTCGTCATGCTCGGCTCTCGTTGGCTCCGGCACTATCTCTTCGCCTTCGCCGCGCAATCCTGGCTCATCGCGATCCTGTCGGCTGCGATCGGCTATTACGGCGGCTACCCCGAACTCTACATTGTCGCCATCCTGACCGCGGCCTTCCGCGGTCTCCTGCTTCCCTATCTGATCCTGCGGATCATTCGCCGGATGGTCGTGCATCGGGAGGTCCTCGTCATCCTTCAGGTCAGTTCGACCCTGGTCATCGGGGCCTTCGCGGTCATCTTCGCCCTCGCCGTCGCCTACCGCATCGGCGCGGCGCTCAATCTGGGGGGGACCATCGCGGTGCTGGCGCTGACCGTGATGCTGTCGATGAAGCTGATCGGCTTTCTCATGCTCTCCGTTCGCCACGAGGCGCTGAGCCAGATCCTCGGTCTTCTCGTGCTCGAGAACGGGGTCTTTCTCGGGGCGCAGATTCTCGTCCCTGGCATGCCCCTCCTGCTCGAGATCGTCATTCTGTTCGATCTCCTCATCGTCGTCGCGTGCTTCGGCGTGCTTGTGCGCTATTTGCTCAGCCGGGTCGGAACCACCAGTTCCCTGAGGCTTAACCGGCTGGTGGGATGATGGTCGTGAACGGGATATTGGCGCTGCTCTTGGCCCTTGCGCCTGCCGTGGCGATCGTCCTCATCCTGCTGGTCGACCGGGCGCGCGTAGCCGAGATGCTGAACCTTGCCGCAAGCGCTGTCTCGCTGGCGGCGGTACTCGCGATTCTGGCGCGCGCCGACGCCGCGGCCACGTTCTGGGGCGGATACGTCCTCATCGACGGGCTCGGAATCTGGGCGGTCCTTTGCGCGGCGATCGTTTATTGTCTCGCGTCCCTCTACGCCGTCGGTTACATGCGGCTCATCGGCGAGGACGCCCGCCTGCCGCGCTTCTATGCGATGTTTGCGGCCTTCGGTCTCAGCACCCTGATCGCTCCGATGATGAACAACGCGGGGCTTTACTGGATCGCCATCGAACTCACCACGCTGATCAGCACCTTTCTGGTCGCATTCGAGCAAGACGCGACAAGCATTGAGGCCGCATGGAAATACATCATCGTGGTCTCGGCCGGCATCAGCCTGGCCCTGCTCGGCACCGTACTCTTCTATTGGGCCGGCACCTTCGTGATCGGGCCGACCTACGACATGACCTGGCGAACCTTGCAGGAGGTTGCCCCGCGCCTCAATCCCGCGCTGGCGTCGCTGGCGTTCCTGCTCGTTCTGATCGGCTACGGCACGAAGATCGGCCTCGCGCCGATGCACACTTGGCTGCCCGACGCGCATAGCGAAGGTCCAGCTCCCGTCTCGGCGCTGCTGTCGGGCGCGCTTCTCAATACCGCCATGGTTGGCGTGGTCCGCTATCTCGCCATCGCAGACGCCGCCGGGATATCGGGGCTGGCGCGGGGAACGCTGCTGGCGCTGGGCGCCTTCTCGCTGTTCGTCGCGGCGCTCTTCATCGTGCGCCAGAAGGGGGTCAAGCGCCTGATGGCCTATTCCAGCGTCGAGCATATGGGGATCATCGCGCTGGGCTTCGGATTCGGCGGTTCACTGGGCATCGCGGGGGCGCTCTACCACATGCTGAACCATTCGCTGAACAAGTCGGCGATGTTCTTCGGCGCCGGCGCCGTGATGCGCGCCTACGAGACGAAGCGTATCCCGAGCATCCGGCGCGTACTCATGCATTTTCCCGTCCTCGGAGGCCTATGGCTGGCGGGCGCTGTCGCCATTACGGGAGCGCCGCCGTTCGCTCTGTTCCTGAGCGAGCTCGCGATCATTCGCGCGGGGCTGGCGGCGTCCCAGCCGATCCTGATCGGTCTCATGGCGGTGCTGCTGATCGTCATCTTCGTCGGCTTCCTGAACCAGTTCAGGACCATGTATTTCGAGGATGGCGAGGCGAGCGACCCCGACGTCCGCACGGTCACGCCATGGATGGTCGCGCCGATGGGCTTGGCGATCGTTCCGCTCTTCGTCATGGGGCTCTGGTGGCCGCAGGCGCTTTGGGATCACTTTCAGACGATCGCGCTGTCCCTGGGCGCTTCGGCTGCGGCAGGGCCGACGCCATGATCGGAACGGAAGCGCGCACCCTGTCGCCGGGCGACCTTCATTCGACCGCCGAAGCGCTGCTGGCTGCGGGGGGCCGGGTCCGGTTCGCCTACGCCTGGTCGCCGGCCGAGGGCCAGGTCGAAGTGCGTTACATCGCGTCGGTTCCGGATCGGCGCGTATTCGAAATGTGGGTCGTGAAGGACGCGTCGGCGCTGCCGAGCCTTGCGGCGATCTTTCCCTCGCTCGGCTGGTACGAGCGGGAAATGATGGACCTGAACGGGCTCAGGTTCGCCGATCATCCCGAGCCTTATCCGCTTGTCTTGAAAGACAGCCGGCAGGAGTTGATGGACGCCGTCCCCGCCGCGAGCGGTCGCGTTCGTCTTCCTGACATCGACGCGGTCGACGTCCAGCAATTGCCGTTCGGGCCGATCCGGGCCGACGTGCTCGAGTCCGCCGAGTTCACGTTCGTCTACGTCGGCGAACACATCATCCATTACCAGCCGCGGCTCTTCTTCAAGCACCGAGGCATGGAGAGCTGCTTTGCGGGCGCGGACCCTCGGCGTTCGGTGATCACCGCCGAGCGCGTGTCCGCTGTGGGATCGGTCGCGCATGCGCTCTCCTATTGCGAAGCCGTCGAGCGGGCCGCCAACTGCAGCGTCCCGGTCCGGGCGAATGCGTTGCGCGTCCTGCTGGCGGAAATGGAGCGTATCTACAATCACCTCCACTACCTCGGCCATCTTTGCCACACGACCACGCTCAAGGTCGGAGAGGCGCAAGGAAAGCTTGTGGAGGAGACAGCGAAGCAACTGAACGCCCGGCTGACCGGGAGCCGCTTCCTGCGCGGCCTCCTCGTCCCTGGCGGCCTGCGCCGCGACCTCCACCCCGGGCAATGGCTTGGCGACGGCCTCGAGAGCCTCAGAGAGGAGGTCGCAACTTACGTGGGCAAGCTCGAGAACTCCGAGAGTCATCTCGATCGCCTGATCACCACGGGTCTTCTTCCGCAAGGGTGGCGTTCGACCAGGGCGCGACGGGACCTGTCGCGAGAGCCTCCGGGATCGACCGCGACCTGCGCCGCGACCATCCGTACGCCCACTACGAGGGCCTGCCGCTGACGGTCCGTGCTTTCGACGAGGGCGACGCTTACGCCCGCGAGCGGGTCCGCATGGCGGAAGTCGAGGCCTCGTTCGTTCTGTGCCAGCGCGTCCTTCTGCTGCTCGAGCCCGGTCCCGTTCGCGCCCAGTGCGAGCCCGCGCCTCTTGCCGAAGGGCTCGGATGGTCGGAAGGGCCGCGCGGCGCGGTCTACTACGCGGTTCACGTCGGCGCCGACGGCCAACTGGCGCGGGTCAAGATCAAGTCGCCGTCCTTCTCGAACTGGCGCGCGTTTCCCTTCACCGTGCACGACACCAACATGATGGACTATGCGATCAACGAAGCCAGTTTCGGTCTGACCGTCGCCGGCTGTGACCGGTAGGAGCGGATCATGGCCCTCTGGACCCTCTTCGGACTGGCGAGCGGAAAGGCGACGACGCCCTGGCCACGAACCGGCGAAGAGTCCGGGCAGCAGGGCGTGCTCGGCATGCCCCGCTACAATCCCGCCGTCTGCCGCGACGGGTGCCGGGAATGCGCCGACGTCTGCCCGACGCAGGCGATCGAGGCGCGCGACGGCAGCCTCGCCGTCGACTATGGCCGTTGTGTCGTTTGCCAGCTTTGCACCGAAGCCTGCCCGACCGGCGCCATGACTCCGTCGGAGGACTGGGCCTTCGGGGTGACGGACCGGCAGGATCTGCGGTGGTCCGAGAAGAGCGCTCCCGCCTCCGGCAATGCAGCGCCCGAGCGAAAAGCCTTCCGCCGCAGCCTGCACATCCGTCATGTCGACGCGGGCTCGTGCAACGGCTGCGAATCGGAATTGCAGGCCCTGAACAATCCCTTTTACAATCTCCACCGTCTGGGGATCTTCTTCACCGCGTCTCCTCGTTTCGCCGATCTCCTTCTGGTCACGGGCCCAGTCACCCACGCGATGCGCGAGCCGTTGAAGACGGCCTATGAGGCGATGGCCGAGCCACGCTGGGTGATGGCGGTCGGCACATGCGCGGTGTCGGGCGGAATTTCCGGCGGCAACTACGCCTCCGGGACGGGTCTCGAGGGCGTGCTCCCGGTCGACGTCTATCTGCCCGGGTGTCCGCCGAACCCGGCCGCGATCATGGAAGCCCTTTTGATGTTCCTCGACCGCGCCCCGCAGCGGGTGCGCGGAGGGCGGATCGATGGCTAACGCGCTGCTGCTTGTCACCGTCGCCTTTTGGCTCGCCGCGGCGATCCTCGCCCTGGGCGGCGCGCTGACGGTCGGTCGCGTCGCCCTTGCGGTCGGGGCCGCCGCCGGCGTGGCCGCGGCTGTGGTGGGCGTTGCCGACGCAAGCGAGGCTGTGACGCTTCCCGGCCGGCTCGCCGGAGAGGTCGTCGATTTCCGCATCGCCCCGCAGGGACTGTGGTTGATGGGCTTCGGTCTCGTCCCGGCGATCTTCGCCTGCTCGCTTGCGTCGCCCATGACCGGCGGTGGGCGGGGTTGGGCGTTTGGCGTCGCGCTCAGCCTGCTTGGCGCGGTCGGCGTGTTCGGGCTGCAGAACGGCGCCGCGCTCCTCATCGCCTGGGAGACCATGAGCCTCGGCGGCGCGGTCATGGTCCTCTCCGATAATTCGGGTCCGGCAAGCGGCCGGGCTGTCCTGTTCATGCTTGCGCTTCTCGAAGCCGGCGCGGTGGCCCTGGTCCTCGCCATCGCGCTTCTCGGGCTGCGCGCGGGAGGTCTCGGGTTCGACCAGTACCAGGCCGCCGCGCCTGGCTTGTCCCAGCCCGCGCAAATCGGCCTCGGCGTTCTCCTCATCCTCGGCTTCGGCGCAAAGCTAGGCCTGCTGCCGTTTTACGAATGGTTCCCGGGCGCCTATGGCGCTGCAAGCGGCGCGTCCGGCGCGATCATGTCCGGCGTCGTCATGAATGCGGCCTACTTCGCGCTCGCGCGCGCTCTGATGAGCTGGCTGCCGGTCGCGCCGCAGGGCGCTTTTCCCGCGCTCGCCATCCTGGTCATCGCGGTGGCCACGGTCAGCGCGATCCTGACGATCCTTTACGCCTTCCAGCAAAACGACTGGCGAACCCTGTTGAGCTTCTCGTCGGCCGAAAACGCCTCGATCGCGGTCGCCGCTCTCGGCGCGGCGATGCTGTTTCGCAACGAGCGCCTGAACGACCTCGCCGGTCTCGCCTGGACGGTGGCGCTCCTGCATCTTGCCGGTCACGCGCTGGCGAAGGGCGCGCTTTTCCTCGCGGCGGACGGATTGCAGCGCGCGACGGGCAGCTACCACATCGCCTACGCGGGCGCCGGAAGGCACTGGGTGTTCGGCGTCGGCGCGCTGCTTGCGGGCATGAGCCTGGCCGCGATGCCGCCGACCGCCGGCTTCGTCAGCGAGTGGTTCGTCTTCCAGACCGTCTTCCAGGGGTTCCATCTTCCCTATCTCGCCGGCCGGCTGACGCTCGCCCTGACCGGCGCAGGCCTTGCTCTCACGGCGGCGGTGGCGTTCGCCACCTTCGCCAAGGTGGTGGGCCTGGGCGTTCTCTCCCGAAACGGCGCCGAGGAGACGGTCCATCGAGCGACCCTATGTCGGCGCGGTCGGCCTCCTCGGCCTTCTGGTGCTGGCGCTCGCCGCGGGAATGCCGCTCTGGCTGAGGGCGCTCGACGGCGCCACGATGGGCCTGTTCGGGATGCCAGATCGCGTCGCGGATGCACGACGGCGCGTTGCTGGTTCCGCTGACCGCCAAATTCGCGTTCATTTCGCCGACCCTTCTCGTGATCGTGATGCCGCTCCTCGCGCTCATCCCGATTGGTTTGGCGGTCGTCGCCTCGCGCAGGCCGGTTCGGCGAACGCCGGTCTGGTACGGCGGGCTCTCCGCCGACCGGGCGCGCGCTTCGACGACCGCGTTGACCTTCTCCAACGCGATGCGAACCTTCTATAGCTTCGTCTACCGGCCGACGGCGGCCACCGAGCGCGATGCGGACGCCGGCGGCTATTTCGTCACCAAGCTGAGCTTCGAGCACGACGTGGCCCCGATTTTCGGGCCCCTGTTGTTTCAGCCCGCCGTCGTCGTCGTGCAGGCGCTGGCTCAGAGGCTGCGGGTGCTGCAGTCGGGGCAGCTCAACCTCTATCTCAGCCTGATCGGATTGCTTCTCGTGCTGATCCTCGGGCTGACGCTGTTCTAAAGACAAAGGAAGACGCGACGTGATTTGGACGTATGGGGCGATCGCGGTGTTTGGCGTGCTGGGCTGCTGGGCGCGGTTTGCCCAGACGACCCTGGTGCAGGCGGTGTACGGCCGGGACTTTCCCTATGCGACGATGACCATCAACGTCATGGGCAGCTTTCTCATGGGGTTTCTGTTCGTCGAAACGCTCGAGCGCCTGACCCTGGCGCCGTGGATCCGCACCGGGGTTCTGACCGGATTTCTTGGCGGCTACACGACGTTTTCGACGTTCGAGATGGAGACGCTGTTGCTTGCCGAGGATGGGGAATTGGCGAAGGCCGCGCTCTATGTCGGCCTCTCGGTCGGCCTCGGTTTGGCCGCCGCATTCGGAGGAGCCTACATCGCCAGAAATCTCTGACGGGAGGGAAGCTCATGACCAAGGACATCCTGATGGTCCGCGTCTATTTGCACGAAGCCGATCAGGGGAAGCGCAAGCGCCTGATGCAGGAGATCCTCACCCTGCTTCAGGAACGGCATGCCGTCCAGGGCGTCACGGTGTTCCGGGCCATTGCCGGCATGGGCGCGAGCGGAGAGGTGCGGGCCGACGACGTCCTGCGCCTGAACGTCGATCTTCCGCTCGTCGTCGAGTTCTTCGACGAGCCGAAAGTCGCGGAGGCCGCCATAGCCCTGCTCAATGGCCTTGTTCCCGGCGGCCGCATCGTATCCTGGGCGGCGCAGTGTCACGGCTCCGCGCCGCCTCCGCCGAAGCGGGGCTAAGCCGACGACGCTTCGGTCGACCGCTGGGCCCAGGCGGTTGGCGGAGTCGCGCCGACCGCGTGGAAGTCGCCGGCCCGATTGGTGATCGTCGTATCGAAGGCTCAACCTCGCTGAGCCACCTCAGCGCGCTCCTAATTTGGATTTCCTCAGGCCTCCGCAGCGGCGCATCGGATCTCCGCAAAAAGCAGGACGGAGCGGGGCGGGAGCGTCTTGGAATTCCTTGGATTCTCTCGTCCGAAACGAGCCTTTTCAAGGACTTACGGGCGGGGTCGGGGCGAAAAAAAATCTTGCGGGCCCGCGGCTTCCGCGCTGAGGCGCTTCCTCGCTGAGCGGGCTCGCCCGGCTCGCTCCTGGGCACGGGGTCTTCTTCGTCCGCCGCGAGATTCTCGGCCATCCAGTTGAGCTTGTCGAGCAACTTCTTGCGGTGGTCCTCGGTATAGGCGAACGGCTTCACCAGAACGCCCTGATGCTTGTCGAGCCGGTCGATCAACTTGATCAGCGGGCCGATGGCCTTGAGGTCGCCGCGCGCCACCGCCTGGCCGACGATCCGCAACGCCGGCCGCAGGCGTTCGATCTGCATGTGCGCGTGATCGTCGCCGCTGTCGAGGACGCGGTTTTCAAGCACCTGGCTGACGATCTGGCGGACCCGCTCGGCCGAGAGACGCTCCTCCTTGGCGATCTCGTCATAGGCCCATCCCTCGCGCAGCCTCGCAAAGATGCGTTTGGTGCGGGCGGTGCGGGTCAGAATGTTCAGCCGGCGCCGGGGCTTTTGCACGTGTTCCATGGCGAGTTTGCTCCTTTCCGATGCCGAAAAGGTAGCACGAAATTCTGCCTAACAGAAAAATTTTCACAGAAAATTGGTAAACATGGAATCAAACCAAGGGGCTCTTATCGCGTTACGTATTGGTAAGTCGAAGGCGTCTGGCAGTTCTGCGGGCCGTCATGGCCGGGCTCGACCCGGCCATCCACGAGAACATTGCCGGTTGGCTATAATCCTCTGATGTCAAACCCGGAGTTCAACGATAACCAGAGTTCGAGGCGGCGCCGCGTGGATGGCCGGTTCGAGCCCGGCCATGACGAGGAGGACGGTTTCTGCTTTGACAAACAGCTAGCGCTATAAGAGCGAACCAAAGCCTTCGGGAATGACGGAATGGCCAGGCTCCGCGAAGGGCATGGAGCCGCTGGGCGCGCGTCCGTGGCGCGCGTCGACGAAGATCCGCGCGCTCGCCGCGCGCTTCCGCCTTTCCGCTGGTCCGCTAGCGCCCGCCGGCGATCGAACTCATCCGGCTGCACGGCCTTCAGCTTCTCGATTCCGAGCAGGTTGAGCGCCATCGACTCATAGAACGGTTCGCTTTCGCCCTTGCGCATCTTGCGGATGAAATACTTCTCGAATCCGATCTTCGCCGCATGCACCCATTTGCCCGACGACGACCAGTTGACGTTGCGCGGCGGAATTTGCGGCTGGGCGACGAAGGCGATGCCGTTGTCGCCGAAGTCGGCGAGGCAGATCGCGTTCCAGGTCGCCTGAAAGCCCGGCTTCCCGCCGCGCAGGACCTGGCCGATGTTGCGCGCCGTCGCCGTGACCATCGATTCGATCATGAAGCCGGTCTTCGGCACGCCGCAGGGCACCGGCGTCGGGCCGGTCGGCGGGATCGCGACGCAGACCCCGACCGAGTAGACATTGGGATAGGTCGGATTCTGCTGATGCTTGTCGACGATGACGAAGCCTCGCGGGTTGACGAGACCATCGAGGCCGCGCAAGGGCGCGACGCCGCGAAAGGCCGGCAGGATCATCGAGAAGCCGAACGGCAGCTCCCTGGTCGCCTTCACGGCGCCGTCGTCGCCGACCTCTTCGACCGTCATCTTGCCGTCCTCGACCCTCTTGATCCGCGCGCTGGTGATCCACTTGATGTGGTGCTCGCGCATTTCGCTCTCGAGCAGGCCTTTGGTGTCGCCGACGCCATCGAGGCCGAGGTGGCCGATATAGGGCTCCGACGTCACGAAGGTGATCGGAACCCGGTCGCGGATCTTGCGGCGCCTGAGTTCCGTTTCGAGGATGAACATGAACTCGTAGGCCGGCCCGAAGCAGGAGGCGCCTTGCGCGGCGCCGATCACGATCGGGCCGGGGGTCTTGCAGAACGCCTCGAACTTGGCCCCGGCTTTCTCCGCGTGGTCGATGTGGCAGATCGATGTGGTGAAGCCTTCCGGCCCGAGGCCTTCGATCTCGTCGAACGCGAGCTCGGGCCCGGTCGCGATGATCAAATAGTCGTAACGCAGCTTCGACCCGTCGGCGGTTTCGAGCGTGTTGTCCTTCGGGGAGAGCTTCGTCACCGGGCTCGGCTTGAAGCGATGCCGCGCTTGGCGAAGGTCGGCGCGAGATCGATCTGCACGGCTTCGCGCTTGCGCCAGCCGACCGGGATCCAAGGGTTCGACGGGACAAAGTGATAGAGGGGGTCCTTGGTGACCACGGTCAGCTTGTCCTCGGGCCGCATCTGGCCCTTCATTTCGTAGGCCATGATCGCGCCGCTGAGGCCGGCGCCCATGATCACGATGTCAGCCACGTCCTTATTCCTCCGAAGTAGCCGGTCCGCCTCACAAGGGGCGCCTCTCAAATGTCGATATTATTTGAATATTAGAATATGTCAATCGAAATGGCGGCGACTTCGACGCCTGCGGCGGTCCAATAGTTCAACCGTTTCCGCGATGTCCGTAGGCCAACTAGGACGCAGGGTTGCGGTCCCGAGGGCGAAAACCCAATCAGTTGACCGGTTTCCATCCAAAGCGGTCATTGTCCGTGGGTGCAGAAATCAAGAATTTTGACGAAGCGCTTTTTGCTTGAAATTCGGTGACTTTTGAGAGAACACAGGACGAAGGCTCATACGTGTTTGACGAAGCCGCCTACTCCGGACTCGCAAATGTGAGAGGTTGCGGCTCGCGCCGCTCAGAGATCAAGAATTTTGACTAAACCTTGCGCTGAATTAGCGAGGCGTTCTTAAGGCTCAGTACTCCACCCTCGGACGGTAAGGATCGCTTCGGCAAACTCGCGCGGAGCCTCCCAAGGAAGGTTGTGGCCAGAGTCCACGACGCGATGCTCATGGCGGCCAGTGAACATCTTGGCATGGTCGGCGGTGCCGCCAGGTTTTAGTGGGTCCCGTGTGCCGTCCAGCGTGATCGCGGGAACGCCAATCTTGGGCTTGCTCGCCAAGTGCTGTTCCAGCGACGTGAGATTTGGTTCGCCTGGCGTCAACCCGAAGTGGAAGCGGTAGCAATGGATGACCACCTCGACGAAGTCCGGGTTGTTGAAAGAGACGGCTGTCCTCTCGAACGTGGCATCGTCGAACGCCCAGCCCGGCGACCACTCCTCCCAAAGAAGACGGCACAGGTCGCCGCGATGCAGCGTCAGGCACTCGCGTCCTCGTTCTAGCTGGAAAAGGTTCTGGTACCAGATCACCCGCTCCAGGGCCGGCGCGAAGGCATGCCCGTTCCGCTCAAGGTCGTTGACGTCGTAGCCGGCATAGGAGACGAGGCCGGCCACGCGCTCCGGCCAGATTGCGGACGCGACGCATGATCCGCAACCGCCCCAATCGTAGCCGGCCAAGACCGCGCGCTCGACGCCCAGGGCATCGAGGAGGTCGACGAGGTCATGCCCGAGCGCGGCCTGCTGCCCGCTGCGCATCGTTTCCTTGGACAGGAAGCGCGTCGGTCCAAAGCCTCGCAGGTAGGGCACGATCACACGCGCTCCAGCCTGGGCCAGATGTGGTGCCACCTCATCAAAGGCATGCACATCATAGGGAAATCCATGCGCCAGGACGACTGGCCACCCGTTCGCCGGACCCTGCTCTAGGAAGGCGATTTCTCAGGACTCGTGTCTGGACGGTTTTCAGGCCGCGCATCAGAGCTGCGCCCTGATTGCCGCCTGGTCGATTACGGACCAGACGGTGTCGATCTTCCCGTCTGCGAACCGGTAAAAAACATCTTCGGTGAAGGCGATGCGCTTCCCATGGACGGGCAGGCCGAGCAACTTGCCCACCGGCGTGCAGTCGAAGAGCAACCGCGCGCCGATTACGGCCGGATCGGCGACGAGGAAGTCGATGTTGAACACCAGATCGGGAATAGCCGCGACATCGCGCTCCAGCATGCTCCTATAGCCCGCAAGGCCGATCACCTCGCCGTTGTACCGAACCCCGTCGGAGACGAAGTTGCCAAGACGGGACCAGTAACGCCGGTTTAGGCAGTCGAAGTAGCCGCGGTACCGGGACGGGAGGTCTTCCTGCGTCATGCGCTAGCGTTCCCGGTCCGGGATTTGTTGCCGGACCAGTCATTCTGCAACTTCACCACCAGGATGAAGCCGGCGAGCGTGAGTGTGACGCCGTTACCGAGCCAGATTGCAGGAGCGCCGCGCATCAGACCATAAACAATCCAAAAGGCTGTTCCTGTCTCCAGCATGAGTAGCGTAACCAAGCTGAAATCGTGCGCGCTGCGGGTGCGCCAGGTCTTCACCACCTGCGGCAGGAACGCGAGCGTCGCCAAGCTGCTGGCCAGGAGCCCGAGGTATTCAATTCCGTCCATGGCCGCCTCCCTGAGGCAACAAGCCTTCACGGCGACTTTGCCGCTTGGCTACGAAAGATAGCGGACTACTATGGATGTAGGAAGTACGCACAAACAGAACAGGTAGTGTCATGGATGATAGTGCCCCTCGCCGATCAAGGCACCGAAAGGCGGGCCGTACCGGCTGTGCGGTCGAGGCTACCCTCTCCGTCATCGGCGGCGTTTGGAAGCCGGTTCTCGTTTTTCACCTCCTAGCGTAAGCGGGAGACCCCCCGGCTATGCCGGGGTGGCAGTAGCAGTTTGACGTTTCCTGCAGTCCATCAGCGAAGTTCCAACGTGAGCAGCCACTCACACGAAAGGAACTCCGCCGATGGACGAGTACGAAAGCCTAAGCCACACGACTTGGGACTGCAAATATCATGTTGTCTTCATCCCGAAATGTCGCCGCAAGACTTTGTATCAGGAGCTGCGGCGGCATTTGGGCGAAGTGTTCCGCAGGCTTGCGCTTCAGAAGGAATCGAAGGTCGAAGAAGGGCATCTGATGCCCGATCACGTGCACATGCTGCTATCGATCCCGCCGAAATACGCGGTGTCGCAGGTGGTGGGTTTCATCAAGGGCAAGAGCGCGATCCACATGGCCCGGGTTTATGGAGAGCGCAAACGCAATTTTGTGGGGCAGCATTTTTGGGCCCGGGGATTCTTCGTCAACACGGTGGGGCGCGACGAAGAAGCCATCCGCGCCTACATCCGCAATCAGGAGAAGGAAGATCAGAGGTTGGAGCAGATGAACCTCTGGCGCTGACAAGCCGCCTTGGGCGGCTGCAAATTCAAGGGGCCGCGTCAGCGACCCCTTCTGCCGCTTCGAGCGGCTCCAATCCTAAAGCCCCCGGCTTTGCCGGGGGATACTTACACGGCAAGCTGCGATTCAACGCGCTGTGTAGGATCACGCCCTCGGCCACGCCTCGGATGATCACCTTACAATTACGCGAGCTTGAGGCGGACGGGATCGTCAAGCGAACTGTGTTCCCCGAAGTCCCGCCGAAGGTGGAATACGAATTAACGGAACTGGGGCAGTCGCTAGCGCCCGTGCTGTTGAGCATGCGCGATTGGGGGGAGCAGCTTAAGCAGTCAGAAGAACAAAAAATTATGATTGCTGATCGAAACGGCAACAGCATTGACGGATAGGTGGTCAGAAATCAAGATTTATGCACCACGAATCGACCTCAACGAAATCAATAGGCTACGCGGTGCAGAAATCAGGTGCATAAAGGCCCGGTCCCCGCCCAAGGCGGTCGTCGCCGTCAAACGGATTGAGTTTTGCCCCCTAATTCTACTGTGTCACAAGCGCCGCCTTTCGGGTTCCGGTTCATAAATTCCCTCATTTTCACAGGGACTCGAAAGGGCCTGAATTCGGGAGTCTTGCGCGGTGCCCGGATGGAGAATCAGTGGGCGAAGGATTGATGCGAGCGCCGAAGGAGCGGTTTGATTTCGTTCATCAATTTTTGAACCGCGTATTCATCGACGACTTGCACGCCAAGCGTGTGCTGTCTTTGGCCAACGGAGCGCTTGGGGTGATGACCGGAGCGGCGCTTGCGGTTTCCTTGATCGGGCAGGCGCTCGCACGGGCGCGCGGACTGTTCGCCAAGTCCGCGATCAAACAGGTCGACCGCTTGCTGAGCAACGCCGGCGTGGTTCCCTGGGACTTGTTCGCCTCGTGGGTTCGCGAGGTCGTGGGCGAGCGGCGCGAGATCCCCGGGTCAAAGCCCGGGGACCGTGGCGATGGACTGGACCGACTTCGACGCCGACAATCAGTCCACGCTCGCGCTGCATCTCATCACCCGCCACGGAAGGGCCACCCCGCTCCTCTGGCTGACGGTCGACAAGGACGAATTGAAGAACCAGCGCAATGATTTCGAGGACCTGTGCCTAACCCGCCTGAAGGCGCTCCTGCCCGAGGGCGTGGCCGTGACGATCCTGGCCGATCGCGGCTTCGGCGACGTCAAGTTATTCGAATTCCTGGAGAGCCTGGGCTTCCGATACGTCATTCGCTTTCGCGGCGCCATCCACGTCAGCGCCGCCGACGGCGAGACCCGGTTCGCCGCCGATTGGGTCGGCAAAGGCGGGCGGGCGCGGATCTTGCGCGACGCGGAAATCACCGCCGGCCGCCACAGGGTCGGAGCGGTCGTGTGCGTCAAGGCGGCCGGCATGAAGGAGGCTTGGCATCTGGCCGCCAGCGACGGCTCGCTCTCCGCCCCTCAGATCATCAAGCTCTATTCCAAACGCTGGACCATCGAACCCAGCTTTCGCGACAGCAAGGACCTGCGCTTCGGAATGGGCATGAGCGCGCTGAGGATCAACGATCCGCAACGCCGCGATCGCCTCCTGTTCCTGAACGCCTTCGCCATCCTGCTGTTGACAATTTTGGGCGCAGCCGGCGAGAGCCTCGGAATGGATCGTCAACTCCGAACCAGCACCGTCAAGCGCCGCGTCCATTCCCTGTTCCGCCAAGGCTGCCTGCTCTACGACCTCATCCCCAACATGCCAGAACAACGCCTGCGGCCACTCATCGAACGATATCAAGAACTCCTACGCCAAAATCCAACTTTCTCCGAGGCGTTCGGCATCGCGAGAAAATGAGGGGATACTTGGGTTCCGGGTTCCGGCACCGGTTCCGGTGACAGCACCGGTTCCGGTGACAGTGCATTCATTTCCGCCTCCCACCGCGGGCCCATAGGCCCGTAGCCCCAACAGGCCGCACTGTCTGAGCAACCTTCTGATCCGATAGTAAAATGCACTGTCACCGTGTGCGCCCTGACGGCGCGTTTCTCTAGTGGAGGGAGGTTCCACCCGGATAATTGTCGATGGGTCCGGTAGCTGGCGAGCGGCTTGGCGGGGCAACCGGCTGGGCCGGAGCCTCGCGACAAAGGTCGCCTTGGGCGACTGAGCGATCCGGCCGGCCGCAACGCGAGTGATAGCCTGAGCAGGCCTCGAAAGGTTCAATGCGGACGCCGACCCGCCACGGTGACGGGGAAGGCAGCACGGACAGGGAAGGCATCGACATGCGCACCTGTCCGGTCCGCCGGGGTATTGGGCGCGGCAGGCTGGAAGAGAGGAACGGGTAATCAGGGGAGACCCGCGTCCGGCGAGGATCAGGCCTCGACGGCGTCATAGGGACGCCGGCCGGAAGCGGGAGTCGGAGAGGGGCGTAGGACCGTCGAGGCCGGGTAACTCCGGCGGAGGAAAGGCCCCTCACTTCAGACACGCTTTCGAAGAGGGGAAGGAGCGGCGATTGGCGATGAGCCTGGAAACGCCGGATAAGATCAGGACCCTTCAGAGGAAGCTTTATGTGAAGGCGAAGGCGGAGCCCGCGTTCCGTTTCTATCTTCTGCACGACAAGATATGTCGGGCGGACATCCTCGCCCACGCCTATGCGCTGGCCCGTCACAACGCCGGCGCTGCGGGCGTGGACGGGGTGACGTTCGAGGACATCGAGCGGGCGGGATTGGAAGCGTGGCTCGAGGCTCTACGGGAGGACCTCGCCTCGATGACGATATCGGCCTGAGCCGGTGCGGCGGGTGATGATCCCGAAGCCGGAGGCGGGGAGCGCCCGTTGGGCATTCCCACGATCCGCGACCGGGTGGCGCAGACCGCCGCCAAGCTGGTGTTGGAGCCGATCTTCGAGGCGGACTTTGAGGACAGCGCGTACGGCTACAGACCCAAACGAAGCGCGGGCGACGCCATCGCGGCGACCCACCGGTTCATCCGCCAGGGCTACGCCGACGTCGTAGACGCCGACTTGTCGAAATATTTCGACACAATTCCGCACGTCGGAGCTCCTCAAGAGCGTGGCCCGGCGCATCGTCGACCGGAAAAGTGCTGCGGCTGATCAAGCTGTGGCTGAGCGTCGCCGGTGGAAGAGCGGGATGGCGCAGGGAGGCGGCGCGTGAGCGGGAGGCAAGAGCAACCGGCGAGGGCACGCCGCAGGGCGGCGTGATCAGTCCATTGCTGGCCAACCTCTACATGAACCGTTTCCTGAAGTTTTGGCGTCTGAAGGAATGCGAGCAAGACGTTCCGCGCGCATCTGGTCAATTACGCCGACGACTTCGTCATCCTCAGCCGCGGCCGACGCGGCCGAGGCCCTGGCGTGGACGCGGGCGGTCATGACCAGGCTCGGGCTCACGCTCAACGAGGCCAAGACTTCGTTGAAGAACGCCCGTGCGGATGGCTTCGACTTCCTCGGCTATACGTTCGGGCCGAGATACGGCCGCGAACGGCGAGCGCTATCTCGGCGCGCGTCCTTCGATGAAGAGCCTGAGGCGGATCAAAGGCAAGATCGGCGAACTGTTGAGACCCGGCAAGACGGGCGCCTGGCCGAGCGTGCGCAAGCCGACTGAACCGCCTTCTTGGCGGATGGTCGGCGTACTTCGGCTACGGAACCTTGAACGCGGCCTACAGGAGCGTCGATCGACATGTCGGCGATCGGGTCCGGCGCTTCCTCAATCGGCGAAGCAAAGCGCGGCGGACGCGGCGCGCGTGAGCTACTCCTGGAGCGAAATCTTCGGGAGGCTCGGCGTGCAGCCGTCTAACCCGCGACAGACCGGCCGCGCCGGCCGTGAGCCTGACATGAACTCTGTCGGAAAGCCGGATGCGGCAAATCCGCACGTCCGGTTTGATGAGCGGGGAAGGGAAACGGAGCCATTGGCCAAGCCTCAACGCCACCGCGCCCTTCCTCGACTCTACAATGTCGTAATGTCAAAAATGTTCGGACAGTTCCCGTTCCTCGGGAAGCTGTTCGCCGACAGCGCCTACGCCGGACCGGTCTTCCATGACGGCTTGGCGCGCATCACGCCGGGCCTCGCCACTGAAATCGTGCGCCGTTCCGATCGGGCCAAAGGCTTTCTCGTCGTGCACAAGCGATTGATCGTCGAACGAACCATCGGTTGGCTGGGTCGCTGCCGCCGCCTCGCCAAGGACTGGGAAAACCTCAACCACAACGCCCTCGCCTTCCTCCGCCTTGCCTCAATCCGCCTCATGCTCAGAAAACTCTGTAATCCCTCATGAAGTCACCGGACAGACTCTAAGGCGCAGGCGCCTCCGGGCCCCGCTTCGGCGCGTACCATGCGAGCTTCTTGCGCAGGCCGACGACCGTCCCCACAATCACGATCGAAGGACCCCGCAATCCCGCCGCGGCGGCCTCGGCCGCCAGGGTCCCGAGGGTCGCCGACACGACGCGCTGGTTGGGGCGGGTGGCGTTGTCGACGATCGCGGCCGGACAATCGGGGCTCGCGCCGTGGGCGAGGAATTCGCGCATCAGCGGTTCGAGATTGCGCAGACCCATGTAGATCGCCACCGTCTGGCGGGGCTGAAGCAGCGCCCCAAAGTCGAGATCGATCCGCCCGTCCTTGCCATGGCCGGTCACGAACACGCAGGCCTGGGCGTGGTCGCGGTGGGTCAGCGGAATGCCGGCGTAGGACGAGGCGCCGATCGCCGCCGTCACGCCCGGGCACACCTGGAACGGCACGCCATGCTCGGCCAGCGTCTCGATCTCCTCGCCGCCGCGGCCGAACAGGAACGGATCGCCGCCCTTGAGGCGGAGCACGCGCTGGCCCTCCTGGGCGAGACGCACCAGGAGCGCGCTGATCTCCTCCTGCGGCAGTTCGTGATGGTCGGGCCGCTTGCCGACGTAGACGCGCCTGGCTTCCCGCCGCACGAGATTGAGGATCCGGTCATCGGTCAGGCGGTCGTAGAGCACCACGTCGGCCTTCTGCATCAGGCGGAAGGCGCGGAAGGTGACGAGGTCGGGGTCGCCGGGGCCGGCGCCGACCAGATAGACCTCGCCCGCGGGCGAGGCGCGCTCCGACGCCCAGCGCGCGATCTCGACCGAAAGATGGGTCTCCGCCGCGTCAAGGTTGCCCGCCAGCGCCGCCTCGGCGATCGGGCCTTCGAGCACGGTCTCCCAGAACCGCCGCCGCATGGTCTGCGAGGGTATCGCCGTCGCGAGCCGGTCGCGGAAGCCGCTCATCAACCCGGCGAGCCGGCCATAGGCGGACGGGATCAGCGACTCGAGCCGGGCCTTCAGCATGCGCCCGAGGATCGGCGAAGCGCCGCCGGTCGAGACGGCGATGATGAGCGGGCTGCGGTCGACGATCGAGGGCATGATGAAATCGGAGAGTCTCGGCCGGTCGGCGACGTTGACCAGCGCGCCGGCGCTCATGGCCGCCAATCGCGCCCGCTCGATCAGGCCGTCGTCCTCGGTCGCGATGAAGCAGAGGCCGGCCGGCGCGAAGTCCTCGGGCGCCGGTTCGCGCAGCGCGTGGCGGAAGTTCGGCAGATCCTTAAGCCCCAGGAATTCGTCGCCGAGTTCGGGCGCGAAAACAGTGAGCCGGGCGCCTGCGCGCAGCGCCAGTTCGGCCCGCCGCGCCGCAACGACGCCCGAGCCGACGACGACGGTCGGGCGGTCGCGCATGGTCACGAAAATTGGCAGATCGCGCATCAGGTCCGTCCCATGAGCTCCGCAAACGTCGCGCCATCGATCAGGCCGCCGCTGCGAGGCCGCTCCGCTCCCGCGCGCGCCACATCGCGCCCGCCTTCGCCTCCGCGTCAACGGCGTTCTCCGCGGCGCCGAGCGTCCGCAAGGCGATCGCGAGCGTGCCGAGAACCGCGGCCTCGCCGTATTCGTCCTCGAGGTCTCCGCGCCACAAGGCGGCAAGGCGCGCAAGATCCATCGATTCGTCGGGCGCCTGGCGCGGCTCCTCGATCATGGGAGGCCAGCGTTCGTCGAGCCGCCTTCCCGTCGACGACCATCATCACGTCGCAGGGTTTGCCCGGACGCCGTTCGATCTCGCCGCCCTCGCCACGGAACACGGCGAGCCGGGGCTGTCCGAGAACCAATCCGGCATCCCGATGGATCCGCATGTAGCCGGGGTGGAAGACGCCCTGGAGCATGGCGGGGCGCCTCGAACGGATTGAGCATGCGCGCAAAGGTGTGGACCGGCGAGCGAAGCCCGAGGATCGGGCGCAAGTCCAGCATGTCGGCGATCGGCGGGCTCAGCGAATTGATCGGCAAGATAGGCGAAGCCGTCCTGGTCGATGCGCTCCGCCGCCTGTTCGAGGCTCGCCGACGACCGGGACGCCGAGCGCCCGCAACGCCTCGCCGGTGTAGATGCGCCCCTCGGTGTGGGCCTCCGCGCCGTGCATGAAGACGCGCCAGCCGTTGCGCGCGAGGACGAGCGCCGTCAGGATGAACCACGGCAGTTGCCGGCCTTTTCCCGCGTAGGACGACCAGTCGAGATCGACGCGCGGCGCGCCCGCGGGAGGCGCGAGGCGCGCGCGGGCGGCGCGGACGAAGCCGGCGATTTCCTCAGCACTCTCCTCCTTCACCCGCAGCAACATCAGAAAGGCGCCGAGCTGCTCGGGCAGGACCTTTCCGGCCAGGATCATCGCCATGGCCTCCTCGGCTTCGTCGACGGTCAGCGAGCGGGTCAGCGTCTTGCCGCGGCCGAGGATATTGACGAAGCGGGCGAACGGATGCGGGTCTCGCTTCATGCCGGAGGGGTCCTTGTTGCGGCTTCTTGCGCCCGACCGGCCGGCGGGAACGGCATGACCTTGAAGAGCCGGCGTGATCGGAAAGCCTGGCGAGCGCAACGCCGCTCGTCCCGAGCAGGGCTCACGGGCCGCGCTCGGGACCTAGCGCGCGATCGCGCCGCCGTCAAACGAACGCGAGGATTTCCGCCCCGAGAAGGTGTCGGCGCCGGGGGTCGGCGAAGGCGTGCGAGACCATCGAGCGCGACCAGCGGCTTGCCGCTCGAAACAAGAACGCTTGACCGTTTAAGGCAAAATGCGACAAGACACTGTCGGTGACGTTACGCATTTTCCGTTTCAAAACGCGTTCCGCGTGTGGGAACAATCCCGTTTCCGGAACGTTCAACGTGGCGACGTTCGTCCGAGCAGGAAACGTTGCAGGGGTTCGCTGCCGCTCGTTGGACACTCCCGTCGACCTGGCCGATTCATGTTCCCAAGCCCGGTGCTTTCGAATCCGCCAAGACGCAAGAGGTGAAGGAGTGAATAGCCCGTGAGCGTGCTTGACCAAATTGCGTCGACTTATGATCTGCGTAAACTGCCGCAAAGCAGCTTACGACAACTCGCCGAGGAGTTGCGCCAGGACACCGTCGACTCCGTGTCCGTGACAGGCGGGCATCTGGGCGCGAGTCTCGGCGTTGTCGAGCTCACCATAGCTTTGCACTATGTCTTCGATACTCCGTACGACCGGCTCGTTTGGGATGTCGGTCATCAGGCCTATCCGCACAAGATTTTGACCGGACGCCGGCAACCGCATGCGCACGCTCCGGCAGGGTGGGGGTCTGTCGGGCTTCACCAAGCGTTCCGAAAGCGAGTACGACCCGTTTGGCGCCGCGCATTCCTCGACCTCGATCTCGGCCGCGCTCGGCATGGCGGTGGCGCGGGATCTGAAACACGAGAACCGCAACGTCGTTGCGGTAATCGGCGACGGCGCCATCTCGGCCGGCATGGCTTATGAAGCGATGAACAACGCCGGCGCTCGCAACGAGCGGCTGATCGTCGTCCTCAACGACAACGAAATGTCGATTTCGCCGCCAACGGGTGCGATGTCCGCCCATCTTGCGCGCCTCGTATCGGGAGAAGGCTATCGGCGACTCAAGAGCCTCGGCAAGCTCGTCGCGACCCGCCTGCCGCAATTCTTCTACGATAAGGCGCAACTTGCCGAGGAATTCGCGCGAAGTTTCTGGACCGGCGGTACGCTGTTCGAGGAGTTGGGCTTCTTTTATGTCGGCCCGCTCGACGGCCACAACCTCGATCATCTCGTGCCTGTCCTCCGCAACGTAAAGGCGGCGAAAGAGGGCCCGATCCTCGTCCACGTGATCACCAAGAAAGGCAAGGGCTATCCGCCGGCGGAGGCTTCCGCCGACAAGTACCACGGCGTCCACCCCTTCGACGTCGTGTCCGGAAAGCAGGCGAAGCCGAAACCGAACGCGCCGAGCTATACCGGGGTGTTCGGCAAAAGCCTGATCGCCGCGGCGCGCAAGGACGAGAAAATCGTCGGGATCACCGCTGCGATGGCGTCCGGCACCGGAATCGACCTCTTCAAGCAGGAATTCCCCGAGCGCGCTTTCGACGTCGGGATCGCCGAGCAGCACGCCGTGACCTTCGCGGCCGGCCTCGCCACCGAGGGCCTGAAGCCCTTCTGCGCCATCTATTCGACCTTCCTGCAGCGCGCCTACGACCAGGTCGTGCACGACGTGGCCCTCCAGAATCTGCCGGTGCGTTTCGCGATCGACCGCGCCGGCCTCGTCGGCGCGGACGGTCCGACCCATGCGGGATCGTTCGACATCGCCTATCTCGGCTGCCTGCCGAATTTCACGCTGATGGCCGCCGCCGACGAAGCGGAGCTCGTGCATATGGTGGCGACGGCCGCCGCCTATGACGCGGGGCCGATCGCCTTCCGCTTTCCGCGTGGGGAAGGCGTCGGCGTCGAGATGCCGGAATTTGGCGAGCCATTGCCGATCGGCCGCGGACGCGTCCTGCGCGAAGGGACCAAGATCGCCATTCTTTCCTATGGGGCGCGGCTCATCCGAAGCGCTGAAGGCGGCGAACGACCTCGAAACGCGGGGGCTCTCGACCACCGTCGCCGACGCGCGCTTCGCCAAGCCTCTCGACGTCGATCTCATCCTGAGGCTTGCGCGCGAGCATGAGGTTCTCGTCACGATCGAGGAAGGGTCGGCCGGCGGGTTCGGCAGCGCGGTCGTCCAGACGCTCCTCGTCCACGGCGCTCTGGATCACGGGCTCCGCGTCAGGGTCATGACCTTGCCCGACGTCTTTCTCGACCACGATCAGCCCGAAAAGATGTATGCGAACGCCGGGCTCGACGCCGCGGGGATCGTCGCCACGGCGTTCAAGGCCCTCGATAAGCCCGAGCCCGCGCGCGCGGCGGGACGCTGAGCGCTATTCGAGCACAGCGATGCACGACGGACGGCGGGGATCAGACAGCTTGGACCGGGCCGACCTCGTCGAGGTCAAGGGGTACAGGGCTGGTTCATCGTCTTCCGTGGCGCTCGTCACCGGCGCCAGCGGCTTCGTCGGCTCCGCGATCGCAGCGGCGCTGCGGGCGAGCGGACGAGGCAAGGTCGTCGCGTTCGTGCGTCCGTCGAGTCCGCGGACAAATCTCGACCCCAGCGACGCCGTCGTCGTGGGCGACCTCAACGATCGCGCTTCGCTCGCGGCGGCCTTGAAAGGGCGTGCGATTTCTATTCCACGCGGCGGCCGACTACCGCCTGTGGGCGCGCGATCCGGACGAGATCATGCGCAACAACGTCGAAGGAACGCGCCATGTCATGGAGGAGGCGCTCAAGGCGGGCGTCGAACGCATCGTCTATACCAGCAGCGTTGCGACGCTGAAGATCGCGGACGACGCTCCGGCGACGGAGGACAATCCGCTCGCCGAGGGTGCGGCGATCGGCGCCTACAAACGGAGCAAGGTCGTCGCCGAGCGTCTCGTGCAGGCGATGATCGAAAGGGACGGCTTGCCCGCCGTCATCGTCAATCCATCGACGCCGATCGGTCCGCGCGACGTTCGGCCGACGCCCACCGGCCGCATCATCGTCGAGGCGGCGTCCGGGCGCATGCCCGGCTTCGTCGACACCGGCCTCAATCTGGTTCACGTCGACGATGTCGCAGCCGGCCATCTCGCCGCGCTCGAGCGAGGGCGTATCGGGGAGCGCTATATCCTTGGAGGCGAGAACGTTCTCCTCGCCGACATGCTGGCGGACATCGCCAATCTGGTCGGCCGGCGGCCGCCAAGGGTGAAGCTTCCCCGCCGCATGCTGTATCCGATCGCCTATGGAGCGGAGTTGATGGCGAGGATGCGCGGCGGCGAGCCCTTCGCCACGGTCGACGGATTGCGGATGGCCAGCCATCGCATGTTCTTCGACGACGCCAAGGCGCGTCGCGAACTCGGTTATGTCTCGCGGCCCTATCGCGAGGGGCTTGCCGACGCGATCGCCTGGTTTCGCGCGCACGGTCGCCTGCAATGATCGCGGCCTGTCTTGTCTTGCGCTCGCCGCCTGGGTCTACCTGCTGCTGGGCAGGGGAGGGTTTTGGCTCGGCCGCGAACGCGACGATGGGCGCGGCGCCGCCGGCGGACGCCGGCACGGAAGAGTTCTGGCCTTCGGTCGTCGCGATCGTCCCGGCCCGCGACGAAAGCGATATGGTCGCTCACAGCGTCGGCTCGCTTCTGCGGCAGGACTATCGCGGCCAGTTCTCGGTCGTGCTCGTCGACGACCAGAGCGCGGATGGGACGGCGGCGATCGCTTCAGCCGCCGCGAGCGCGCTCAGCGCGCAGGATCGCCTTCGGCGTGGTGGCGGGAACCAGCCCGCCATCCGGCTGGACGGGAAAACTGTGGGCGATGCGACAGGGCCTCGCGACGATCGAAGCGCGCGATGGCCCGCCGGAATGCGTTGTTGTTCAGCGACGCCGACATCCGTTACGCGCCGCATGTGCTTTCGCGCCTGGTTACGATTGCGCGCGCAAGGGGAAGCGTTCTGACCTCGCTGATGGTCAAGCTCAATTGCGAAAGCGCGGCGGAGCGCTGGCTCGCGCCGCCCTTCGTCTTCTTCTTCCAGATGCTCTATCCATTCCGGTGGGTGAACGATCCTGGTCGGCGCACGGCCGCCGCCGCGGGCGGCTGCATGCTGGTGAGACGCGAGGCGCTTCGCGCGGCCGGCGGGCTCGAGGCGCTCCGCTCGTCCTTGATCGATGATTGCGCCCTCGGCCGGATCATGAAGCGGCAGGGGCCGATCTGGCTCGGCCTCACCGAGGACGTTCACAGCATGCGCCCTTATCCCGCCTTCGCCGACTTTCGCCGGATGGTGGTGCGCTCGGCCTTTGCGGAATTGCGCTATTCGCCGCTGCGCCTCGTCGCAGCGGTCGGCGGCATGGCGCTCGTCTATCTCGCGCCGCCGCTTCTTGTCGTCTTTTGCCCGCGGCGTCCCGCAGATCGCCGGAGCGCTGGCTTGGGTCGATGATGGCCGTCGCGATCGCGCCGACCCTGCGCCTCTACGGACGTCCGCTTGCCGCCGGTTTCGCGCTGCCCGCGGTCGCTGCGGCCTATGTCGCCTTTACGCTGGAATCCGCGCTGGAATACCGGCGTGGTCGAGGCGGTCACTGGAAAGGCCGCTTCCAGGCGCCGGCGCGGGAGCGGGCCGATCATGACGACGGCGACGGAGACTCTTTCCGGCAAGACCAGCCGCGACGAGAATTTTCCGGTCGCCTCCTGGCTTTTGAGCGAGGAGCGGCGCGCGCCGATCCTCGCTTACTATCGTTTCGCGCGGGCGGCCGACGACGTCGCCGATCATCCGAATTTGCCGGCCGGACGAGAAGCTTGCGCTCCTCGATCGACTCGACGACGCGCTGCGCGGACGCGGGCCGTCCCGACCCGGAGGCCGAGCCTCTGCGCATTCAGCTCAGCGTGCGAGGCCTCAACCCGCGACACGCCCTCGAATTGCTCGACGCTTTCCGCCAGGACGTGCGCAAGACCCGCTACGCCGACTGGGGCGAGCTCATGGACTATTGCCGGCTTTCGGCGGCGCCCGTCGGGCGCTTCGTCCTCGACGTGCACGAGGAGGACGAGCGCCTCTGGCCGGGATCGGACGCCTTGTGCGCGGCGCTGCAGGTGATCAATCACCTGCAGGATTGCGCCAAGGACTTCGCGCGAGCTCGACCGCGTCTATCTGCCCGAGGATATCCTGCGGCGCCATGGCGCCTCCGTCGACGATGCTACAGCTCGCCCGCTGCGCCGCCGGCGCTGCGCGCCGCCCTGGCCGAGCTGGGCAGGCGCACGAGCGAGCTCGTCGCGGACAGCGCGCCGCTGATCCCCAATATCCGGGACGCGCGGCTCGGGGCCGAGATCGCCGCCATCCACGCGCTGGCGCGCCGACTCGCCCGCGATCTCGAGAGTCGCGATCCGCTGAGCGAGCGTGTCCACCTCGGCAAGGCGGGACTCGCCCTTGTCGGCGGACTGGGAGCGCTCAAGTTTCTCGCCTCGGCGATGATCCGATCAATCCGTCCGCGGCCAAGAGGTCTTCCATGACTGCGCAGACCGCGCCTGTGGCGCGCAGCTCGTTCTATTCCGCAATGCGCATTTTGCCGAAGCGGCAGCGCAAGGCCATGTTCGCTCTTTACGCCTTCTGCCGCGCCGTCGACGATGTCGCCGACGAGCCCGGCCCGGCGACGCCTGCGGAGCGTCTCGCCGAGCTCGAACGCTGGCGCGCCGATATCGCCGCGATGTATCGACGGGCGGCCGTCGCAGCGTGCTTTCCGATCTCGCGCAGCCCGTTCGGGACTTTAACCTGCAGCGCAAGGACTTCGACGCCGTCATCGACGGCATGGCGATGGACGCCGCGGAGGACATCCGGGCTCCGGACTGGGGGACTCTCGACCTCTACTGCGACCGGGTCGCGAGCGCGGTCGGTCGGCTCTCGGTCCGCATCTTCGGCCTGCCGGAGCTGCAGGGGCAAGCGCTCGCCTATCACCTGGGCCGCGCGTTGCAGCTCACCAACATCCTGCGCGACATCGACGAGGATGCGGCGATCGGTCGGCTCTATCTGCCGCGTGAGGCGCTTCGGGCGGCCGGCGTGGAGACCGACGATCCGCTCGAAGCCGCGGCGGACCCGAAGCTCGCCGCGGCCTGCGTCGAAGTCGCGGCGCTCGCGCACGGGAGTATTTGAGCAAGGCCCGAAGCGATCATGGACTCGGCGCCCCGAGGCTGCGGTGAGGCGCCGCGTCTCATGGCCGCCGCATACGGCTCGATCCTCGACCGGATGGTCGCCGAAGGCTTCGCGCCGCCGCGCAGGCGGGTCGAGAGCGAGCCGGCCGCGCGTGCTCGCTGCGCTTCTGCGCTACGGCGTCCTATGAGCCGCTCGCGCCGTCCATGTCATCGGGGCCGGCGTCGCGGGCTTGAGCGCGGCGGTGCGCCTTGCCGAGGCGGGGCTTCGAGTGATCGTGCACGAGGCGGCGCAGGCCGCGGGCGGCCGCTGTCGCTCCTATTTCGACCAGACGCTGGGCCTGACGATCGACAACGGCAATCATCTCTTGCTCTCGGGCAACCGCTCCGCCCTCGACTATCTCGACCGGATCGGCTCGCGCGGCACGCATGACCGGCCCCGGCGCCGCAATCTTCGACTTCGCCGACCTCGGCAGCGGCGAGCGATGGCGGCTGAGGTTCAACGAGGGGCGCTTTCCGTGGTGGCTGTTCGACCGCAGCCGGCGAGCGCCCGGAACCGCGTTTCGCGAATATCTGGCGCCCCTCCCGATGATTCTTGCGCGCGCCTGGGTCCGAGACGGTCGGCGAAGCGATGACGCTGCGCAGGGCCGCTCTATGAGCGCCTGTGGCGTCCGCTCCTGCTCGCCGGGCTCAACACGGAGCCGAAGGAAGGGTCGGCCGCGCTCGCGGCCGGTCTCATGCGCGAGACCCTCGGCGCCGGCGGACACGCCTGCCATCCGCTCGTCGCGGCCAACGGCCTGTCGCAGAGCTTCATCGATCCGGCGCTGGCCTTCCTCGCCGCGCGCGGCGGCGAGACGCGCCTCGGCGAGCGGCTGCAGGCCATTCGCTTCGAGGGGAGGCGCGCGGTCGCCCTCGATGTTCGACGGCGCGGCGCAGCCGCTCGGCGACGACGACTCCGTCGTGCTCGCCACGCCGCCCTGCGGCGGCTCAGGATCTGCATTCCCGGCCTCGTCGCGCCGGATGAATTTCGGGCGATCGTCAACGGGCATTTCCGCATCGCGCCGCCGCCGGGCCAGCCGGCGATTCTCGGCGTCGTCAACGGGCTGATCGAATGGCTGTTCTCTTATCCCGGACCGTCTGTCGGTGACGATCAGCGGCGCCGACCGACTGATCGACCGCCCGCGCGAAGACGCTTGCGGCCGAGATCTGGCGGGACGTCGCCGCGCTGACCGGCCTTCGGTCCGAGCCGCTTCCTCCCTGGCGGATCGTCAAGGAGAAGCGGGCGACCTTCGCCGCGACGCCGGAGCAAAACAGCAAAGCGTCCGCCTTCGCGCACCCGCTTCGACAATGTCGCGCTCGCCGGCGACTGGACCGCGACCGGTCTTCCCGCGACAATCGAAGGCGCGGTGCGTTCGGGCTATAAGGCGGCTGCGATCCTTCTCGAGCCGGCGCGGCGGCGCCGACGCTCCGCCGCGTGAGTGCTTGTCATGAACGTAGCTCTGGACCATTCCCAGGACCTGCCGTCGGCGGAGGCCCTCGAGCGTCACATTTCCCGCGCCACGAAGGCGTTGCTCGCCGAGCAGCGCGAGGACGGTCACTGGTGCTTCGAACTCGAGGCGGACGCCACCATTCCCGCCGAATATGTGCTGCTCAGGCACTTCCGCGGCGAGCCGCCCGACCTCGAGCTCGAGCGCCTGATCGCCGTCTATCTGCGCCGGATTCAGGGCGATCACGGCGGCTGGCCGCTCGTCCACGCCGGCCCGTTCGACATCAGCGCCAGCGTCAAGGCCTACTTCGCGCTGAAGATGATCGGCGACGACATCGACGCGCCGCACATGCGTCGCGCGCGCGAGGCGATCCTGGCGCATGGAGGCGCGGCTCGCAGCAATGTCTTCACCCGCTTCCTGCTCGCGCTCTACGGCGAGATTCCGTGGAGCGGCGTGCCGACGATGCCGGTCGAGATCATGCTGCTGCCGCGCTGGTTTCCCTTCCATCTCGACAAGATTTCCTACTGGGCGCGCACGGTGCTGGTTCCGCTTCTGGTGCTGCAGGCGCTGAAGCCGAAACCCGTCAATTCGCGCGGCGTCAGGGTCCAGGAGCTGTTCGTCGCGCCGCCGGAGACCGTTCGCCATTGGCCGACCGGCGCGCATCAGGCGTGGCTCGGCGTGAAGATATTCGGCGGCATCGACTGGCTCTTGAAGCGGGTCGAGCCGGCCTTTCCGGCGGGGCTTCGACAGCGGGCGATCGATCAGGCCGCGGCTTTCGTGACCGAGCGGCTCAATGGCGAAGACGGCCTCGGCGCGATCTATCCGGCCATGGCGAACGCGGTGCTGATGTATGATGCGCTCGGGCTTCCAGCCGACCATCCCCATCTCGTCGCGGCGCGGCGGTCGATCGACAGGCTGCTCGTGATCAAGCCGGACGAGGCCTATTGCCAGCCCTGCCTGTCGCCGGTCTGGGACACGGCGCTCGCGACCCATACTCTGATGGAAGCCGGCGACGAGGCGAGCGCCGCCGCGGCGAGGGCGGGGCTCGACTGGCTCGCGCCGCTGCAGGTGCTCGACGTCAAGGGCGACTGGACGGCAAAGCGCCCCGATGTCCGCCCCGGCGGGTGGGCGTTCCAGTACGCAAACCCGCACTATCCCGATCTCGACGACACCGCGGTCGTGGCCATGGCCATGGACCGCGCCGATCGCGCGGGCCTCTCCGGCGCGCCTGATGCGCATGCGTCGAGAATTGCGCGCGCCCGCGAATGGATCGAGGGTCTGCAGAGCCGCGACGGCGACTGGGCCGCGTTCGACGCGGACAATACCCATTCCTATCTCAATCACATCCCCTTCGCCGACCATGGCGCGCTGCTCGATCCGCCGACCGCGGACGTTACCGCGCGCTGCGTCTCCCTGTTGGCTCAACTCGGCGAGACCGCTGCGACGAGCCGGACGCTCGCTCGCGGGGTTCAGGCGCTCCTCAACGATCAGGAGAACGACGGCAGCTGGTTCGGCCGCTGGGGAATGAATTACATCTATGGGACGTGGTCAGCATTGTGCGCGCTCGCCATCGCGGGTCAGGATCGGCGATCGGAACCGGTGCGGCGCGCGGTCAGCTGGCTCGTCGCGATCCAGAACGCAGACGGGGGCTGGGGGGAGGGCGGCGACAGCTACAAACTCGGTTACCAGGGCTACGAGCCGGCGCCGAGCACGGCGTCGCAGACGGCTTGGGCGCTGCTCGCGCTGATGGCGGCGGGGGAGGCCGACCATCCGGCCGTCGCCCGCGGCGTCGCCTACCTGGCCGCCAGTCAGGGCGACGATGGCTTCTGGAGCGAGCCATTCCACACTGCGACCGGTTTTCCGCGAGTGTTCTACCTCCGTTACCACGGATATTCGAAGTTCTTTCCGCTGTGGGCGCTGGCTCGCTACCGCAACCTCAAGCGGGGGAACAGCCGCGAGGCGCTGTTCGGGATGTAGCGACCGTCTCCGCCGGGACGGGTTTGGATGTCCTCAGGCTCCGCCGGCCAGCCTCGAGGGACCGCCAATCTCCAGGCTGTGGACGCTCGTCTCCCCCTTGCGGAGGCAATTCCGGCTGCGCCTTCCTGTTCCCGCCCTGTCAGCAGGCGGCGCGCGTCCGCACCAAGGCCTCCGTCAATTTGATAAGGGCCTGTCGCGTCATGGCGTCTTCGATCTGCAAAAATGCCGAAACGAGTCGATGTCCTTCCTCAGGCCGGGGCTTGGTTCCCTCATTCGACCGGCTCTGCGGCAGCGGCATATTGGATTTGCCCGACACGGAATTCCCCCACAATCGGCAACGATCCAAGATCGTGGGACTTTCATAATCACAAATGGGTTACATGCTTTTTTCGAACAGATGAACAATAGGACATCCTGTCGGACCTCCTCCGCCGACTTGCGGACGCCACTTCAAGCGCCGCCGTCCTCGACGGTCCTGGTTGGGCTCGAGGTCCGCGTGATTCCGGCGGATGAAGTCCGTCTCGCTATCTTTCAATGGCGCGACTTACTGTGAGGGTGAACCGAACCGCAATTCAAGGAGCGCTACGAGGTCGGCGAAGGGCCGCCATCCTGAGGAGCGATGCGAAGCGCAACGTCTCGAAGGACGATCGCGGCTCTGCGGTCGTCGCGCGGCGAAATGTCCTTGGACGCGCCTTCGACCTGAGCGGTGGGCGCATCGTCAATCCCACTTGCGGTGGCCCCACATCCATTGTTCGGGCGCCTCGCGGATGAAGGCCTCGAACTGGGCCTGGAGCGCTGCGGTCGCGGCGACCGCGTCGGCTTCGCGGTCGTTGGTCTCCGGGATCGGCACGCGCGCGGCCTTGATGCGGAAGCGCACGCCCGGGAGGCGGTAGGCCGCGGCGGCGTAGAGCGGCCGGCCGGTGGTGCGAGCGAGCAGGGCGGGGAAAACGTTCGAGCGCGCCGGGTGGCCAAAGAACGGCACCGCCGCGCCTCGGTCGTCGCGCAGGTCGGCGAGAAAGACCGGATGGCTGCCGTTCTTGATCGCTTTCAAGAGCGAGCGGGCCGTCACCGGAGTCTTCGGCAGAAGGCCGCCCTCGTAGAGGAAGGCCCGCATTCTGCGGGTTTCGGCGTCGACGTAGGGGTTGCTGATGCGCTGATAGACGCCCGTCAGCGGCGCGCCCAGGCGTTTTCCGGCGGAGGCGAGGAGTTCCCAGTTGCCGAGGTGCAGACCGCACACCACGCTTGGGCCGCCACGGGCGAGGGCGTCCACCTGCTCCTCGGACTCGAACGTCACCCGGCCCTCAGATGTGATCCGGTCGAGGCGGAACGAATTCGGCGAAGGTGCGGCCGAGGTTCTCCCACATTTTGGCGGCGAGTTTCTTCCGCTCGGCCTCCGTCATCTCGGGATAGGCGAGGGCGAGGTTGCGCATGACGCGCTCCTGCCGATAGAGATGGGGGGCGACCAGACGCCACGCCAGCCCCGACCCCCACGAGGCGATTTCCACCGGCAGCGCGCGCGTCACGCCCTCGGCGAGGCGAAAGCCGGCATATTCCAGCCGGTGGCGCAGATCTGTTGAAAACGTCATGCCTTGGAAAAAGTCGCTCTTGGGCCAGCCCTCGGCTCCCCAGCCGACCGCGCCTGATGGAACAGGGTTCGCCCCCCTGTCAAGCGACGCGTCCGCGACAAAAAAAGGTCTTTCGCCCCTGCCCGCGCCTCATGTAGCGTCCCGCGCCGTGTGATCAGACAGTTATTCCCGCGGGAGGCGGTATGAGCGAGCAAAGCAAGTATACGATGGGCGAGGACCGGATTCCGCACGCCTGGTACAATATCGTGGCCGATCTCCCCGCGCCGCCTCCGCCGGTGCTGCATCCCGGCCACGGCGGTCCCATCGGGCCCGACGATCTCGCCCCGTTGTTCCCCATGGCGCTGATCGGACAGGAGGTTTCGGCGGAGCGGCACATCGAGATCCCGAAGCCGGTGCGCGACATCTATCGCATGTGGCGCCCGACGCCGCTCTATCGCGCCCGCGGTCTCGAAAAGGCGCTCGGGACGACCGCGCGCATCTACTACAAATACGAGGGGGTGAGCCCGGCGGGCAGCCACAAGCCGAACACCGCGGTCGCCCAGGCCTTCTACAACAAGCAGGAAGGCGTGACCAAGCTCTCGACCGAGACCGGGGCGGGGCAGTGGGGCTCGTCGCTCGCCTTCGCCGGCGCGCTTTTCGGGCTCGAGGTCAAAGTCTACATGGTCAACATCTCCTATCAGCAAAAGCCGTATCGACGGGCGCTGATGGAAACCTATGGGGCGAAGTGCGTCGCGAGCCCGAGCGAGGAGACCGAGGCCGGCCGCGCCATTCGCGCCGCGCATCCCAATTCGCCCGGCAGCCTGGGCATCGCCATTTCGGAGGCGGTCGAAGTCGCAGCCAAGAACCCGGACACGAAATACGCGCTGGGCTCCGTGCTGAACCACGTGCTTCTGCACCAGACGGTGATCGGCATCGAGGCGATCGAGCAGATGGAGCAGGCCGACGCCTATCCCGACGTGGTGATCGGCTGCGCCGGCGGCGGCTCCAATTTCGCCGGCATCGCCTTCCCGTTCATCGGCCGGAAGCTGCGCGACAAGAAGGACGTCCGGGTGATCGCGGTCGAACCCGCCGCCTGCCCGTCGCTGACGCGGGGCGTCTACGCCTTCGACTTCGGCGACACTGCGCATCTGACCCCCCTGGTCAAGATGCATACGCTCGGATCCGAGTTCATCCCGCCGGGGTTCCACGCGGGCGGTCTGCGCTATCACGGCATGTCGCCGCTGGTCAGCCACTGCAAGGAGCTCGGCCTGATCGAGGCGCGCGCATATCATCAGAACCCGTGCTTCGAGGCCGGCGTTCTGTTCGCCCGCACCGAGGGGATCGTGCCGGCGCCGGAATCGACTCATGCGGTCCGCGCCGCGGTCGACGAGGCGCTGAAGGCGCGCGAGGAGGGCAAGCCGACCACGATCCTGTTCAATCTCAGCGGCCACGGTCATTTCGACATGCAGGCTTACACCGATTACTTCGCCGGCCAGCTCAAGGACATCGACTACGACCCGAAGGAGCTCGAAGCCTCGCTCGCCCATCTGCCGAAGGTGGCGGCGGAATAGGGCGGCCTGCGCCAGCGTGTCGGTCCTCGCCGCCGGAGCGGCGCTCGCCCTGTGGGGCTTGCAAAGCCTGGTCTCGACCTTCGCCGTCGCAGCGTTCCGCTGGGGCCTGCCGCGGCCGGAGGACCCGGGCGATGAGCCGAATGTCGCCGTCATTCTCCCGGTCCGCGGGGCGGCCCATCTGGCCGCGCTCATCCCGCGCCTGCGGGCGCAGAGCTATCGGCGGTACCGGATCATTGCGGCCGTCGAAAGCCAGGAGGATCCGGCTTTCGCCGTTCTCACGGCGGCGGCGGCTGGCGACGGGCCGCCGCTCGAGGTGACGGTCGCCGGCGTCGCCGAAAACGCCGGGCAGAAGGTGTGGAACCAGCTCGCCGCGCTCGGGCGCCTGAGGCCGGACGACGAGGTCGTCGCCTTCATCGACGCCGACACGCTGCCGACGCCGCTTTGGCTGCCGAGGCTCGTCGCCGTTCTGGTCAATTCCGGCCGGCCGGTGGCGACCGGCTACCGCTGGATGACGCCGGTCGACGACCGCTGGAGCTCGGCCGCGCTCGCCGCGGCCAACAACGCGCTCGCGGCCTTGCCGCGCGGCGCCCTGGCGCTGACCATCGTTTGGGGGGAAGCGTCGCCATGCGCCGTGCGACGCTGGAGGCGATCCGCCTCGCGGACTATTGGCGCGGCGCGATCAGCGACGACGAGCAGATGTCCATCGCGCTGCGGCGAGCCGGTTTCCTCGCCCATGCGCCGCGCCAGGGCCTCGTCCTGTCGCCGATCGCCTGCAGCTGGCGCGGGTTCCTCGAATTCGGCGTGCGCCAGTACCGTATCGTTTATTTGCATAATTGGCGGGACTGGGCGGTCGCGGTGGTCGTGCTTTGGATCCCGATCGTCGCGCTCCTCCTGATCGCGCCGAGCCTCGCGGCTGGCGCGATCTGGGCCTGGTCGTCGCTCGTTGCGCTGGTCGGCCTCGCCGAAGTCCGGACCGCCCTGCGGCGCAGCCTCCAGACAGCATTGTGGGACGGGCTCGACGGTCCGCGCGACGACAAGCGATGGCGGGCGGAGCGCCTTCTCCGGCCGGTCTGGCATCTTGTGCATGCGCTTTCCGCCGCGGGCGCGCCGCTGTCGCGAACGATCGACTGGGCGGGGATCCGCTATCGCGTCAACGCTCCGCAGGACATCGTCGTCACGCGCCGGAGCCCTGTGGGCTGATTTGCAGCACGATGACGATTGGACGCATTGCGCCGCGTCCCCTCGTCCGACCGCTCACGGCCGCCGCCTCACACAGGCGCTGGGAGGGAATCGTAGTCGCGGCCTACAACTCGGCGGCGCCGGTCCCGAGCCCCGTTCTCGGCTGCCTGTTCCGTGCCTGTTCCGTGCCTGTTAAGTGCCTGTTCCGCGCCTGTTAACGCGCCTGTTTCCCGCTCGCATCCATCCCGCAACCGTAGGGTTGTGTAGATCGCAATGCGCTGATATTGCAGGAGTTCCTGGAAGAGGATCGACGACCGGCGGGAAAAAAGGCCCTGCTGGCAGGCCGGCGCAAGGCTCGGCGGCGGACCCGAGGGCGCGTCAACTAGGCCCGAGTCGGAGGCAGACCGAACCCATTCGCGCCGTTCTCGTCGCCCGCCGGAGGGTTGTCACCCCACTCGACGGACTTGCGCCGACGGCGCCCGGGCGAACATCACCAGCCCCGCGCCTTCGTCGCTCGCTGGCTTCGGCGGCCCGAGCACCCGGTTGGCGAGGGCCCCGAGCGCAAGGCCGATCAGCGCCGCGGCGTGCCATGTGACGGCCCCCCGAAAAAAGACGTCCCGGCACTTGAGGGGCGAGCAACGCTCGATCCAGTAGAGGACGGAATTCGGCTTCCCCCCACGGCGCATGTTCGACGCGCTCGACGACCGCGCCGGCGCCTGTGGCGAGTTCAACCAGCGCAGCCTCGGTCCACCAGGTCAGGTGGTGCGGCGGCGCGTTCATGAGATAGTTCGGAATCCGGCTGAGCGCCGAGGGGACATGCGGGACGCCAAGGCACAGGAGGCCGTTCGGCTTCGCCGCCGCAACCATCTCGGCGAACAGCCGGGTCGGGTCGCGAACGTGTTCGAGCACCTCGAAGCAGCAGACGGCGTCGTAGGTTCCGGCGCGCTCGGCGAGATGCGCGCTGAGCGTCTCCCTTGTGAGACCCGGGCCCGCAGCGCCGTCGGCGAGGTGCGGGTCGACGCCGGTGTAGTCGGCGTGAGGAACGACGCAGCGGAATAGGCCCAAGCCGCACCCGACGTCCAGCACGCGGGCGCCTTCCGGGATCGCCTTCGCCGCGATGTCGAATTCTTGGCGAAGCGCCCGCTTGGCGATCAGGCGTTGACGCTTCTGCCAGGCGGACATGCCGCCGTAGAACGTGCTCTCGCCGGCGCAAGGCGGGTCGAAGAAATAGAGCCCGGTCGGCGACTCCCATAAGCCGAAGCGGTCCACTCCGGCGAAGCTCGGACGCACGTCCACGCCAAACTCGATGCGCCACAGGTCCGTCAGGAGTTGCGCCGTGACCCACTGCGCCAGCCGAACCGCCGGACGGCCGGTGACGGGACAGAGGGGAACCGGCTCAGTGGCTGTCGAGAGTCCCAAGCCGGATTCCGATCGACGGGATGGCGGCCACCGGCTTCAGCCGGTCGCGAAGACCCAAAGCGACCGCCACACGCACGGCTTGGCTGGATTCTTGAACGCGAGCGGGTCGAAGTACGCGAGGTGGCCGGTCGAGCCGTCGTCGAGCCATCGGAAGCCGACCTCGACCCGGTCCGGGCGCAAGTTGACGAACTGCTGGACCGGTCCCAGGCCGTCGTCGGCCGCCGCCGGGGCGATCCGTCCGGTCACGCCGTCCTGGTAACGGTACGTGCGCCCGTCCTGGGTCGTCACCCGCACCGATCGGGCGGCTGCGTCGAAGTCGATGGTGAGCGGCCCGAGCTTTCCCAGGCCGGCATAGTCGCAACTGCGCGTCACTGGCTCTGCTGCGACCGGCGTCGCCAGCAGCGCGACAAATCCCAAGACGGCAAAACGGATGCTGTTCATCAAACCTCGGACGCTCTTGGAAAGGCCCGCCCGCCCGCTCGGAAGCCATTGCCCCTCGCGAGATCATCTTGGCGGCATCGCGCGAAAAGGGCAAGATCGGGATTGTTCCCAAGCCCGATAAATAAAAACGCTGGGTCAATTCCGCCCGCCACGCTCTCGTTCAGGGCGGTTGCAATGGGCCTTCAACCTGCTATGGAGCGCCGCGCGCGGCGATCGGCCGCATCATCCCGAGGCCTTGCATGTTGATTTTCAGCCGCCGCGCGGCGCTTGCGTTCTCTCTCCTCGCCGCGGGGACCGCCTGGGCGGCGGCCGACGCCGGCAATACCGTCGTCATGACTCTTCAAGAACGGCGGCAAGGTCGTCATCCGGCTCCGGCCCGACTGGGCGCCCAAGCACGTCGCCCAGATCGAGACGCTGGTGAAGCGCGGCTTCTACGACGGCCTCGTATTCCATCGCGTGATTCCGGGCTTCATGGCCCAGACCGGCGACCCGACCGGAACCGGCTCGGGCCGCTCCGACCTCCCCAACATTCCGGCGGAGTTCAATCAGACCCAATTCAAGCGCGGCGTCGTCGGCATGGCCCGCGCCGGGGAGCCGGATTCCGCCAATTCGCAGTTCTTCATCGTGACCAAGGATTCGGACTTCCTCGATGGCCAATACACGGCCTTCGGCGAGGTCGTGTCGGGGATGGACGCGGTCGACAAGATCAAGGCGGGCACGGAAGCCAACAACGGCATGGTGACGAATCCGGACAAGATCGTCTCCATGAAGATGGCGGGTTCGTCGAAATAGGAGATCCGATATGAGCGAAGGCAATACGCTGACCCTCGAGACGACCAAGGGCCCGGTCGTGATCGAGATGAACCCGGCCATCGCGCCGAACCACGTCGCCCACATCAAGAAGCTCGTCAACGAGGGCTTTTACGACGGCGTCGTCTTCCATCGGGTGATCGACGGCTTCATGGCCCAGACCGGCTGCCCGAACGGCACCGGCACGGGCGGCTCCAAGTACCCGAACCTCAAGCAGGAGTTCAACGAGCGAACCGCATGTGCGCGGCACAGTGTCGATGGCGCGCGCGCAAAGCCCGGATTCGGCCAATTCGCAATTCTTCATCTGCTTCGACGACGCCCGCTTCCTCGATCGCCAGTACACGGCGTGGGGCAACGTCGTCTCCGGCATGGAGAACGTCGACAAGATCAAGCGCGGCGA
This sequence comes from uncultured Alphaproteobacteria bacterium, assembly GCA_963816065.1. Lineage (GTDB taxonomy): Bacteria > Pseudomonadota > Alphaproteobacteria > Rhizobiales > Beijerinckiaceae > Roseiarcus. The sequence continues at coordinate 641,507 of CAWFJG010000030.1, forward strand.
GCCCGTGCGCGACCCCGACAAGATCGTCAAGGCGAGCCTGAGCTGACGGCGTTTCGCTTTGTAGGGCGCGGTCGACGACCGCGCCCGGCCGGATCTGCGACCCGGCTCTACGATGCGCCGACGCTCGCTTATTCATGAAAGCCAATGCGCGTCGACACTTTCGATTTTGACCTCCCGCCCGACCGCATTGCGCTCGCGCCGGCGTGGCCGCGCGACAGCGCGCGGATGCTCGTGGTCGCGCCGGACGGCCAACTTGCGGACGCGCGCGTTTCGGACCTGCCGGATCACCTGCGGCCCGGCGACGCGCTGGTGGTCAACGACACCAAGGTGATCGCGGCGCGGCTCGACGGGATCCGCGTGCGGGGCGAGGCGGTCGCAGGCATAGAAGCGACGCTGATCAAGCGGATCGACGATTGCCGCTGGCGCGCCCTCGTCAGGCCCGCCAAGAAGCTTTTGGTCGGCGAGCGCATCCGCTTCGGCGAGACGCGCGAGAGCATGGCCTGCCTGCTCGCCGCCCTCGACGCCGAGGTCGAGGAGAAGGGCGAGGCCGGCGAGGCGACTCTGCGGTTCGAATTCACCGGCGCCGCCCTGGACGAGGCGATCGACCGCATCGGCGCCGCGCCGCTGCCGCCCTACATCTCCGCCCGCCGGCCGCCGGTCGAGAAGGATCGCTTCGACTACCAGACGATGTTCGCCGAGCGCGACGGCGCGGTCGCCGCGCCGACCGCCGGGCTTCATTTCACGCCCGGACTGATCGAGCGGATCGCGGCGCGCGGCGTGACGCTGCATCGGGTCACGCTTCACGTCGGGGCAGGGACCTTCCTGCCGGTAAAGGCGGAGGACACCGATAGCCACGTCATGCACAGCGAGTGGGGCGCCGTCGACTCCGCCACCGCCGAGGCGCTGAACGGCGCGCGCGCCGCCGGCGGGCGCATCGTTGCGGTCGGCACGACCTCGGCCCGCATTCTCGAAAGCGCCTCCGACGACAGCGGCCGCATCGGTCCCTTCGCCGGCGAGACGGCGATCTTCATAACGCCCGGCTACCGCTTTCGCGCCGTCGACGTTCTGATGACCAACTTCCACCTGCCGCGCTCGACGCTGTTCATGCTGGTCAGCGCCTTCAGCGGTCTCGAGTCGATGAAAGCCGCCTATGCGCATGCGATCGCGTCGGGCTATCGCTTCTATTCCTACGGCGACGCCTGCCTGCTCATCCGTGGGCGCAACGCCAGCCCGCGCCGCGCATGACGGACGCCGTCCGCCTGGCGCTGACGGCCCGCGACGGGCGCGCCCGCGTCGGCGAACTGTCGACGCCGCGTGGAAAGATCCGCACGCCGGCGTTCATGCCGGTCGGGACGGCGGCGACCGTGAAGGCGATGCGGCCCGAGGACGTGCGCGCGACCGGCGCCGACATCGTGTTGTCCAACACCTACCACCTGATGCTGGCCCCGGGCCCGGAGCGGATCGCCGCGCTCGGCGGCCTGCACCGGTTCATGAACTGGCCCTTTCCGATCCTGACCGACTCTGGCGGCTTCCAGGTGATGAGCCTCGCCAAGCTGCGCAAGATGAGCGAGCGGGGCGTGACCTTCCAGTCGCACATCGACGGGTCGCGCCACGAGCTGACGCCTGAGCGCTCGATGGAAATCCAGCGCCTGCTCGGTTCCGACATCCAGATGCAGCTCGACGAATGCGTGAAGCTGCCGTGCCCGCCCGAGGAGGCCAAGCGCGCCATGCGGCTATCGCTGCGCTGGGCCGAGCGGTCGAAGACGGCGTTCGGCGAGCAGCCGGGCCGGGCGTTGTTCGGCATCGTGCAGGGCGGGGTCGAGACGGCGCTCAGGATCGAGAGCGCCAGGGCGCTGGTCGGCATGGGCTTTGACGGATACGCCATCGGCGGCCTTGCGGTCGGCGAACCGCAGGCCGACATGCTCGCGATGATCGAGACGGTCGTCCCGCATCTGCCCGAGGACCGGCCGCGTTACCTGATGGGGGTCGGCACGCCGGACGATCTCATGCAGGCGCTTCGGCGCGGCGTCGACATGTTCGACTGCGTCATGCCGACACGGGCCGGACGGCACGGCATGGTCTTCACCCGGCGCGGCCGGATGAACCTGCGCAACGCCCGCTTCGCCGATGATCCCCGCCCGATCGATCCGCTCTCGACCTCGGCGATGGCGCGCGACTATTCGCGCGCCTACTGGCGCCATCTCGTCAAATCGGGCGAGATCCTGGCGATGATGGGGCTGACCGAGATCAATCTCGCCTATTACCAGGAGCTGATGGCGGGCGCGCGCGAGGCGATCGGCGAGGGACGGCTCGACGCCTACATCGAGGACACGCGCCGCGGCTGGGCGGAAGGCGAGAGCGCCTAGGGCGCCTCCAAAACAATCAAAGGGCGAGGCGCTTGCGGGCGCCTCGCCCCGTGTCCATCCTCAAAATCGCCTTGCCTTTTCGATTATTTTTTGCTGTTCCCGGAACAACGTGGCTCCGGTTCGAGGCGGCAAAACGTGTCGTCCTCCCACAGACTTTGCGGCGTCCGGCGCCAAAAGTTTTGGCAGCGGCCTCCTTTTCGCGAGGTCATTGCTAGTCCACTTTTTCGGCGCTGTCACGGGCCTTGGCGGGCCTGCCATGCAAAAAATGTCTGCCAATCGCTCTTTTGGTCAAATGTCTCTCTCATAGGAGCAAATGTGCCGGCAATGTGCCAGGTGAGGCAATTCGCCCGTCTTCCGCGCTTCAACAGATTGGCGTAGAAGCCGACGAGAACACGCCAGCAAGGAAGCCCGGTTATGACTGCAATCGTCAACGTCGTCGCCCGTGAAATCCTCGACAGCCGCGGGAATCCGACGGTCGAGGTCGATGTGGTTCTCGAGGACGGCTCCATGGGCCGGGCCGCCGTTCCGTCGGGCGCCTCGACCGGCACGCGCGAAGCCGTGGAGTTGCGCGACGGCGACAAGGGCCGGTTCGGCGGGAAGGGCGTTCTCCGTGCGGTCGAGGCCGTCAACCGCGACATCTTCGACGCGGTGTCCGGGCTTGACGCCGAAGATCAGCTCAGGATCGACGAGACCATGATCGCCCTCGATGGCACGCCGAACAAGTCGCGGCTCGGCGCCAACGCCGTTCTCGGCGTATCGCTGGCGGTCGCCAAGGCGGCGGCGGATGCGTCAGGCCTGCCGCTTTACCGCTATGTCGGCGGCACGACGGCGCGCGTCCTGCCGACCCCGATGATGAATGTCGTCAATGGCGGCGCCCACGCCGACAATCCGATCGATTTCCAGGAATTCATGATCATGCCTGTCGGCGCGCCGTCGATCGCCGACGCCGTGCGTTGGGGCGCCGAGACGTTTCATGCGCTGAAAAGCGCGCTCAAGAAGGCGGGCCACAACACCAATGTCGGCGACGAAGGCGGCTTCGCGCCCAACCTTCCCTCCGCCGAGGCCGCGCTCGACTTCTGCATGAAGGCGATCGAGGCGGCGGGCTTCAAGCCCGGCGACGACGTCGCGCTCGCCCTCGACCCGGCGGCGTCGGAGTTTTTCGAGGACGGCATGTACGTCTATGCCGGCGAGAAGAAGACGCGTTCGGTCGAGGAACAGGTCGATTATCTGGTCAAGCTGTTCGACACCTATCCGATCGTCTCGATCGAGGATGGCATGGCGGAGCAGGACTGGACCGGCTGGAAGCTCCTCACCGACAAGATCGGTTCGCGCCGGCAGCTCGTTGGCGACGACATCTTCGTGACCAATACGGAGATCCTGAGCCGCGGCATCAAGGAAGGCGTCTGCAACTCGATCCTGATCAAGGTCAACCAGATCGGCTCGCTGAGCGAGACCCTCGCCGCCGTCGACATGGCCCATCGGGCGGGCTACTCCGCGGTCATGTCGCACCGTTCTGGCGAGACCGAGGACTTCGACCATCGCCGACCTTGCCGTGGCGACCAACTGCGGACAGATCAAGACCGGATCGATGTCGCGATCCGATCGCCTGGCCAAGTACAACCAGCTGATCCGCATCGAGGAGGAGCTCGGCGAGCAGGCGCGCTTCGCCGGCCGTTCGTCGATCAAAGGCTTGCGAGCGTAACGCGACCTTAACCATAGCTCGGCCACGATCGGCGCATGGTCGTCAGAACCCGCCTGCGCTCGATCGTCGTGCCGATCCTTTTCTATCTCGTGCTCGGGGTCGCGACCGGCTACCTCGTCTCGGGCGCGTCGAACGGCGCGCACGGACTGAAGGCGGCGGAGAAGGACGCCGCCGAGGCCGCTGCGCTTCAGACTGAGCTTTCCGCCCTTAAGGACGAACGCGCCCGCTGGCAGCATAAGGTGACGGCGTTGCGTCCCGACAGCGTCGACCGCGACCTGCTGGAGGAGGAGGCGCATGTCCAGCTCGACCGGGCCTATAAGGACGAGGTGGTGGTCTTTACCGCGCCGCGCCCGGCGCGCTGAAGCGCCCGCCGTTATCGCGAACGCCCGGCCTCCAGACGAGATCGGCTTTCAGCCGGATTTCCGGTCATAACCTCGTGTGGACATAACGAACCAGCGCTGGCCCGCCGTGTTGCGCGGAGAGCGGACGTTTCTGCGCGAGATTGCCGTTCAGTTTGATTTGCCTCAAGCCTGGGGAACACCAAGAGCATAAGGTAATATGCAGCGCCAGATGAACCCGCCGGTGCGCTGGCTCCGGAAGGAGGATCAAATGATCGATGCCGATCGGAAACGCCAGGTTGCAATCGACCGGATCACCGCCAAGCGGGACTTCAAAATCCACGTGGCCGTTTTCGCGGTCGCCAACCTCGTGTTCGTCGTGGGCTGGCTCTTGACAGGACCGCCCTCATACTTCTGGCCGATCTGGCCGTTTCTGGGCTGGGGCCTCGGGCTAGCCTACCATGGGTGGTGCGTATACGCCAGGAAACGGCCTATCTCTGACGACGATATCGAGCGGGAGATGCATAAAATAGCTTGACGTTGCACGGCGAGCCTGGCGCGCAAGCGGTCCCGCGAATTCCGAAGTCTTTCCCTTTGGTCACAGTCTCGGAACCCTCGAAGGCTTTGGCGGCGTCGAGGTAATGTGCGCCGGGCCTCCGTAGGTGGCGAAGCCTAGACGTTCACGCTAGCCGTGGCGGCGGGGGGATCGATCATGTTCGATCCGGTCAGCTACCACGTATCGGAGTTGCTGAACGACGGGAGCAAGGTGGAGATCCGGGCGCAGCGGTCCGAGGATCGAGAAGCGCTACTGGCAGCCGTCGGTCGGGTGAGCGCCGAGTCCTTCTATCGCCGTTTCTTCGGCGTGAAGCGCGACTTTTCCGAGCAGGAACTGCATTTCTTCCTCGACATCGATTACGTCAGCCATGTTGCACTGGTGGCGGAGGCGATCGAGGACGGCCGGACGGTTATCGTGGGCGGCGGCCGCTACATTGTCGTCGAGCCGGCGCGGGCCGAACTGGCCTTCACGGTGATAGACGCCTATCAGAAGAAGGGCATTGGTACGGCGCTCATGCGGCGCCTCGCGGCAATCGGTCGCGAAGCGGGCCTCGAGGAACTCGTTGCGGAGGTGCTCGCCGACAATACGCCAATGATGAAAGTGTTCGAGCGAAGCGGCCTTGCCATGACCACGAAGCGCGAAGGCACGGTTTTGTGCGTGTCGCTGCGCTACGCGGCGGAGAAACCCTCGAGCGAGGCCAAGCGGCCTCCCGGCGCGCGATCGCCGGGGTGACGCATTTCCTGCGCCATTCCCCAGCGTCATTTTGCCGCGCCAGTGCATCGGGTGTTGGCCTTAATAATAGCGGCATTTGCTTGATAAGCGTTAACATATGGGCTGAAGAGAAAGGGAAGGCCCTCATCTAGGGAAGCGGGGGAAGTCATCCTCCGTTTAGCGGAGTGAAGGGGGAAAGCGGGGTCTGGCCGCCTCCGAGATCGGAGGAAGGCAATGCGTAGATCGATATTGTTGACGAGCACGATCCTGGGGATGATCGTGGCGCCGCAAGTGGCCTCAGCCAACTCGATCAGTCCGAGCGTGTGGAGCGGGACGACCAAAGTCGGAGGGGTGCTTACCCTTGACAAGCTTGTCAGTGTGACCGCTGGGGCTCCAACGAGCCCGCAGGCAGACGTTTTCTTCCTGACCGACTCCACTGGAAGCATGGGCGGGACGATCGACTCGGTGAAGTCGAATTTCGGGACGATCGCCGGCTCGCTGACTGGCAACTTCGCGTTCGGAGTGGGAAACTACAAAGACGAAGGCGATCCGTGGATTTACCAGCTCAACCAGCCGGTCACGACGAGCCAAGCAGACGTGCAGACGGCGTTGAACGCCTTGTATGCAGACGGCGGAGGCGACTTCCCCGAGCAGAGCCTCTATGCGCTCAAACAAGTCGCTACCGACCCGGGAACGAACTTTCGCGCCGGTTCGAAGCGCATCGTCCTGATCGCGGGCGACGCCCCCTCGCATACCGATCTAACGACGGTCGCCGACGCTGCGGCGGCTCTGAATTCCGCTGCAATCACTCTCGAATCAATCGACGTCGGCTCCTTGAATTATTACGGGCAGTACAGCGGAGTGGGCAGCCTCTATGATATAGGCGTGTCGGGGAAATACTTTGTCAACCCCGACTCCTCGACGTTGGTGGATACGATCCAAGCGGCCATCGGCAGCGCGTTCGCCAACTACACGACCGTAACCCTGCAGGTCGTCGGCGCCTCAGGCGTCTCGGTCAGCTTCACGGCGCCTTATGACGGGATTTATGACCGGTCGATCGATCGCGACTTCGATTTCGGCTTGACCTTCACGGGGCTGACCGTCGGCGAGCATAAGTTCCAGGTCAATGCGCTGGTCGACGGCGGCGTCATAGCGACGGAGTGGGACACGATCACTGTCACCAACGTCCCCGAGCCAGCGACTTGGGTGATGATGCTCGCGGGCCTGACCGGTCTCGGGCTGGTCGCCGGCCATCGGCGCAAGGGACGTCTCGCCGAGGCGTTCGCGTAGCGCGAATTGGCTTCGGCGGAGGGTGGGCCGATGTCGTTCGCCGTCTCTTCCGCCGAAGCCCGGGCGCCGAGCAGGCGTCCTGATCCTGCGTCATCCAGCGCAGGCTTGTACGGCAGGTTTGGAGGTTATCATGACAAAGAGAATGTTAGCGGGGGCGTTGGCAGCTGGCGCATGCGCGATGTGCGTCGCCTCGGCAGACGCAAGCACGCTTCAAATCGGCTGGAATACGGTCCCGGGTCTCCTGGGCATTTCGACCCTCGCGACCGGAACGGGTTCCGGCATTTCGTGGACAGGGTCGCTTGGCGGCTTCGACTTCAACGTCGTCTCAGGCTCGGACGTCAGCCCGATCGATTTCGGAAGCACGTCGCTAAACTCGAAATCGACGACGGGCGCCGCGGGTCCGATTTATGTCTACGTCACAGAAACCGACCTCACGACGTCAAAATCGTCTCTCACCTTCAAGTCTACGCTCACGGAGAACGAGTTGTCGCCGGGATGGAGCATAACGGAGACAACTTTTCAGGATAACAGCAATACCCCGTATGGCATGGCGAATTTGCTTCTTTCGTACAGCGCCAGCACGGACTTCGATGTATGGGGTGTGAAGACGATCTTCACGAGTTCGCCGTTCTCGCTGACCGAGATGTATGTGATTACTGCCTCCGGAGCGGGGCAGGCCCTCTCCACGGAGCATATCAGCAGCATTCCCGAACTCTCGACTTGGGCAATGATGGCGGTTGGCTTCGCGGGACTTGGCTTCGCCGCGTTTCGGAGGGCCCGGCCGACGATTTCCATCGCCTGATCGAAACGCCGCTGCGACAACCAGGAAGGCCGCCTTCGGGCGACCTTTCGCATGGGCTCGAAACGAGACCGACAACGGGGTTGCGGGCGTCCATCGAGAACTTTCTCTTTTTGAGGTGTTTGGGTCGCCGCGACGCTCTCGGGTCGTGCGACGACCGTAATTCAACCGGCGGCAAACTCGCAGGAACGCCCTCCTTGAGATCTCCCCCGCCCCCAGCGTCGATTTGAACTCCCTGCAATCCCATGGCGGAGATACCAAACGGAACGCTGCTCGCCGCGACGGGACAAGACGGGAACGCTTTGTCTGGTTCTTAAGGCGGCCGCGTGCTATGGGCGCTTTCCCGTTTTTTCAACTCGGCAGATCCCCCATGAACGTCACCGCCAGCCCACCGATCCGCTCGAACTCGTTCTTCTCCGCCCCGCTCGCCGCGGCCGACCCGGAGATCGCCCGCGCCGTCGAGCTCGAACTCGGCCGGCAGCGCGACGAGATCGAGCTGATCGCCTCGGAGAACATCGTCTCCCGCGCCGTGCTCGAGGCGCAGGGTTCGGTGATGACGAACAAATATGCCGAGGGCTATCCGGGACGGCGCTATTACGGCGGCTGCCAGTTCGTCGACATCGCCGAAAGACTCGCGATCGAACGGGCCTGCAAACTGTTCGACTGCCGCTTCGCCAACGTCCAGCCGAACTCGGGCAGCCAAGCCAACCAGGGCGTGTTCCTTGCGCTGATGCAGCCGGGCGACACGTTCATGGGCCTCGATCTGGCCGCGGGCGGCCACCTGACTCACGGCTCGCCGGTCAACCTGTCGGGCCGCTGGTTCCATCCGGCGTCCCTACGGCGTCGACCGCGAAACCCACCGCATCGATATGGATCAGGTCGAGAGACTCGCGCGCGAGGTAAAGCCCAAGCTCATCATCGCCGGCGGCTCGGCCTACGCCCGCTTCTGGGACTTTGCCCGCTTCCGGGCGATCTGCGACGAGGTCGGCGCGTATTTCGTCGTCGATATCGCTCATTTTGCCGGGCTGGTGGCGGGCGGGGCGCATCCGTCGCCGTTCCCGCACGCCCATGTCGTCACCACCACGACCCACAAGACGCTGCGCGGACCGCGCGGCGGCATGATCCTGACCAACGACGAGGACCTCGCCAAAAAGATCAATTCGGCGATCTTCCCGGGCCTGCAGGGCGGCCCGCTGATGCACGTCATCGCCGCCAAGGCGGTCGCCTTCCATGAGGCGCTGACGCCGGAGTTCCGCAACTACGCCCACGCCGTGGTCGACAACGCCCAGGCGCTGGCCGCAGAGATCCTCGCCGGCGGCTACAAGCTGGTCACCGGCGGCACCGACAACCATTTGATGCTGGTCGACCTGACGCCCAAGGGCCTCACCGGCAAGGCGGCCGAGGCGGCGCTCGGGCGCGCCCACATCACCTGCAACAAGAACGGCATCCCGTTCGATCCGGAAAAGCCGATCGTGACCTCGGGCGTCCGGCTCGGCTCGCCGGCCGCCACCTCGCGCGGCTTCGGCGTCGCCGAGTTCGCCAAGGTCGGCGGCTGATTGTCGAGACGCTCGACGGCCTGGCGGCGAACGGCGAGGCGGGCAATGCGGCGATCGAGGCGAAAGTGCGCGCGGAGGTCGCGGAGTTGACGCGCCGCTTCCCGATCTACTGAGGGCGGCGCTGACAAGGGGAGAGGCGGCTCGTCATGCGGTGCCCCTATTGCGGCGGTCTCGACACCCAGGTGAAGGATTCGCGGCCGACCGACGATTCGTCGTCGATCCGCCGCCGGCGGGTGTGCCCGGATTGCGGCGGCCGGTTCACCACCTTCGAGCGCGTCCAGTTGCGCGAACTGATGGTGGTGAAGAAGAGCGGCCGCCGCGCGCCGTTCGACCGCGACAAGCTCATGCGCTCGGTTCAGGTCGCGTTGCGCAAGCGCACGGTCGAGCCGGAGCGGATCGAGCGCATGGTCAACGGCGTCGTGCGCCAGCTCGAGAGCCAGAGCGACGGCGACATCCCGACCGAACGGATCGGCGAACTGGTGATGGAGGGGCTGAAGGCCATCGACGACGTCGCCTATGTGCGCTTCGCCTCGGTCTATCGCAATTTCCGCGAAGCGCGCGATTTCAACGCGATCGTCGGCGAACTTGAGGCGGAGCCCGAGGGTCGGCCCAGGCGTCGGCGGCGCGCGGCCGAAGGAGTCGCACGGCGACGATGAGCCGCGGCCGCGTCCACCGCCGCGGACGACGAGGACCGGCGCTGGATGCGGCTGCGCTCGAGCTCGGGGGCGCGGTCGCTCGGCCTTGCCGCGCCCAATCCTTCGGTCGGCGCGATTCTGGTCAAGGACGGCGTGGTGGTCGGGCGGGGCGTCACCGCGCCGGGCGGGCGGCCGCACGCCGAGCCGATCGCGCTCGCGGAAGCCGGAGACGGCGGCGCGCGGCGCGACGCTCTATGTCACGCTCGAGCCCTGCTCGCATGTCGGCGCGTCGCCGCCCTGCGTCGACGCGATCATCGAGGCTGGCGTCGCGCGGGTCGTGGCGGCGATCGAGGACCCCAACCCGCTGGTCGGCGGGCCGGGGCACTCGCCCGGCTCGCCGCGGCGGGCGTCGCGGTCACGGTCGGGCCGGGGGCCGATCAGGCGCGGCGCGATCACCTGGGCCACATTCGCCGGGTGACGGAAGGCCGGCCGAGCGTGACCTTGAAGCTCGCCGAGACGGGAGACGGCTACGCCGCCGGCGGGCCGCACGATCAGCGCCTGAAGATCACCGGTCCGATCGCCAACGCGCGCGTGCAGATCATGCGGGCGACGCACGAGGCGATCATGGTCGGCGTCGAGACGGCGCTGGCGGACGATCCGGTGCTGACGGTGCGCCTGCCCGGCCTCGACCGCAAGCTGTGGCGGGTCGTCCTCGACACCCATCTCAGCCTGCCGCCGCGGTCGCGGCTTGCGGCCCTGGCGCGCCGCCTGCCGACCCTGGTCATCGCCGCCGAGGGCGCGCCGGACGAGGCGGAAGCGCGGCTCGCCGATTGCGGGGTTCACGTCGCGCGCGTGTCCCTCGACGCCGGCGGTCACGTCGACCTCGGCGCGGCGCTCGGCGTGCTTTCGGCGCGGGGGATAACCCGGGTGTTCAGCGAGGGCGGCCCGCGCGTCGGCTGCGCGGCTGATCGACCTTGGCCTGGCCGACCTGGTCGTGACCTTCACCGCCAAGAAGCCGCTCGGCCGTCCCGGCCTGCCGTCGCTCTCCGAAGCGGCGCGCGCGGCGCTCGCCGATCCCCGGCGCTACCGGCTGATCGAACAGGCCGCCTACGGGCCGGACGCGATGCGGGTGTGGGAAAAGCGGGATGAGAACAAAGGCTTTGGATGAATTGCGCGCGGCCAATGGGAATATGCGTGGGCGCCATACAACCCGGGAAGCGCCCGGCCTCGCGCTCGAGTCCGCCCGCCTGTTCCGGCCTGATAACGGCCTGTTCCGAGCCTGTTATGATGCCTGTTATGACGCCTGTTTCCACGCCGTTCGGCCCGCAACGACTGGGTTGTAACGCCAGTAAATCATTGGTATTTCATGGTTTTCTGGACGAGAGGGAGGAACAGGCAAAAGAAAACGCCCTGCTAGCAGGCGCCGGATCGTCGGCCGCGGACCGGGAGCGAGCGGATTTTGCGCCCGATCGGCGTCCCGAGGCGTTGGCCGCTTCGGGTTTGCGAGGCCTATCGCCGCGGTATTGGGCCGGCGACCGCCTTCAGCCAGGGCGGCGCATGGACCAGGGCCATCAGTCCGTACATCAGGGCCATCCCGCCGGGCGGCGAGGCGGCGTGCGCGGACGAGCAGAGCCAAGGCGACGAGCCGCCGCCGTCGAGGCCGTTCACCAGCGCCATGACCGCGAAGGTCGGCGCGGCCGCGAAGCGCAGGCCGTCGGCCATGCCGAACGCGCCGGCGCTCACGAGGTTTTCGATGCGGATCGCGCGGCCGGCGCGCGCGCAGGCGGATGCGAGGCTCATCGCCCTGGCTCCAACTTTGAGGACGCTTCCTCAGGCGCGCTGGTACTCGTCGTGGCGGCGCCACCAGAGACCGTGCTCGTTGCGTCCCTTCGGCGCGCGATCGAGCCACTGGTACATGCCCCAGAGGCCATCGAGGCCGCGCGCGTAGGCCGAATAGGTGTGGTAGACGACGCCGTCCTCGAGGGCGAAGGCGCTCATGCCCGGGCGCTCGCGCATGAACGTCGCCGCGTCAGCGCCCGTCGCCGCCGCAAACTCGCTGACCGGCCCCGTTGCGGCGCCGGTCCTGAAGGGCGCCTCGACGCGGTAGTTGTAATCGAAGCCGCCCTCGCGCTGCTGCCGCTCGGTGATCGAGACGGCGAAGTCGGCGTTGAAATCGGAGCCGTTCGACGACGCCCAGGGGAACGACCAGCCCATGCGCTTCTTGTATTCGGCGAGCTTGGCCAGCGGCGCCCGCGAAACCGCCCACAGCATCACGTCGTGATGGGCGAGATGGATGGCGAACCCGTCGAAGCCGTCGGCGACGGCGGAGCACGACGGGCAGCCGGCCTTGAAGTCGGGCCCGAACATGAAGTGATAGACGAGCAGTTGCGAGCGCCCCTTGAAGAGGTCGGCGAGACAAGCCGCGCCGTCGTCGGTGTCGAACCGGTAGGCCTTGTCGATCCGGACCCAGGGAAGTTCCCGGCGTCGCTCGGCCACCGCGTCGCTTCGGCGGGTGAGCTCCTTTTCGTCCTCGAGCAGCGCGACGCGCGCCTCGAGCCATTCATCGCGGGAAACGACGGGATTGGTCATGGGGGACCTCCTGTTGAGGCGGGAGTTTCAGATCAAGGTGTGGGTTGGGTTCGCCGACTGTCTTCAGTTGGGCACACGCCGGTCGTATTCGGCCCTGAGGCGCGCGAGCTCGCCCCAGAACGGATCGGGCCTGCGGTTGCTCAGGAGATCGGCCAGGAGGTCGAGGTGCGCGTGCCATCCGGCGCTGACGCCGACGATGTTGGCGCGGTTGGGCAGGCGGCGATGGATCACGGTCAGGAGCGTGTCGACGCCCTTCGGCTCGAGCGTCATCGACACCTCGCCCTCGTCGTGCCAGGCGAACACCAGCTTGCGCGGCGGATCGACTTCGATGATCCGGCTCTGCAGTCGATGTTCCTCGCCGAAGCCCTGAGGGCGCTCGCCGGGAGGATCGGTCAGCTTGTCGTTGCGCCACACGAGTTCGAACGGGGCGCCGGCCTTCAGTTCCATCGCGCCCGCCGCCAGCCAGCGGCTGCGCAGGTTCGAGTTGGTGAGATAGGCCCAGACGCGTTCGATCGGCGCGGGCAGCAGGCGCTCGATCTTCACGGTCGCCGGCTCGATCAGCGCGCCGTAGTCGTCGGGAGTGGCAAGCATCGTCATTGGTCGTCTCCTTTCGGCGGGGGTGGGACAGGGGGAGGGGATGGGGACGCGTCGGGCGGATCGCGATTGCGGGCGCCCTCCTCGCGCAGCAGGCGCTCGAGAACGTCGAGCCGCCCGGTCCAGAAGCGCTCGTAGAACCTCAGCCATTCGCTGGCGCTCGCCAGCGGTCCGGGATCGAGACGGCACCAGTGAGTGCGGCCGCGCACCTCCCGGCGGATGAGCCCGGCCTGCTCGAGCGCCTTGATGTGCTTCGAGGCCGCCGCGAGCGAGATCGAGAAGGGCTGGGCGAGCTGGCCGACCGTGCGCGCCCCGTCCGCCAGTGCGCGCAGCATCCGCCGCCGCGTCGCGTCGCCCAACGCATGAAAGACGGAATCCAATTCGGGCGCCTGAAGATCAACCATGAGGTTGAATATAAAATGCCGCCGCCAAAAGTCAACCAGCTAGTTGAATGACGGGCAAAATATTGTGCCCCGGCCTGCGGCGCGCTGTCGGCGGCGCCGCGCTGACGGGCTATCGGGTAGGGCGCGCGCCCCGGGCCTGGCTCCTGTTCGACGGCGTGCGGCGACGGCCAGGTCCCGCTCTCACTGCGTCTTTTCCTGCAAAACTGTGCGGAGCGTTTCGGCTAGCTCCTCGGCGGTATAGGGCTTCTTCAGCCAGGCGCCTTTCTGCTGACCGGCGCGAGCGATCCCCGGCTCGGCGTAGCCGGAGGTGAAGAGGACCCTCAGCCCCGGCTTCAGCGCGAGCGCGGCTTCGGCGAGCTCGAGGCCGGTCATGCCGCCGGGCATCACCATGTCGGTAAACAGAAGCGCGATCTCCGGCGGCTCCGCGAGCTGAGCCAAGGCCGCGGCGCCGGTCTCCGCCTCGAAAACGTGATAGCCCAGGCTTCTCAGCCGCCGGGCGAGCACCTTGCGCAGGCGCGGGTCGTCCTCGACAAGCAGGATGGTTTCCGAACCTCTCGCTAGCTCCGGCGTCTGCATGCCTTGCTCCTCTTCAACCGCGGTCGCCGCGTCCGCGACAGGCAGAAAGACCCGTACGCTCGTCCCGCGCCCGATCTCGCTGTAGATCTGGATGTGGCCCCCGGACTGCTTGACGAAACCGTAGACCATGCTGAGGCCGAGACCCGTGCCGGCGCCGACGGGCTTGGTCGTGAAGAACGGTTCGAACGCGCGGCGTCGCACCGCTTCCGGCATGCCGACTCCGGTGTCCGAGACCGCGATCAGGACGTAGCGGCCGGTTCGCACCTCCGGGTACATCTGCGCATAGTCCGCATCGAGTCTCGTGGCCGAGACCTCGATCGTCAATCGCCCGCCGCGCGCCATGGCGTCCCGGCCGTTGATCGCGAGGTTGAGCAGAGCGTTTTGAAGCTGGACGGCGTCGACGATCGTCAGAGGCGACGACGGCGGCGCCACGATCGCGAGCTTGATCGTTTCGCCGAGGGTCCGGCGCAGCAATGGGGAAAAGTTCGAGATCAGCGCGCCCACGTCGGTCGGCTCGGAATTGAGCGGCTGGCGGCGGCCGAACGCCAGCAGCTGCGCGGCGAGCTTGCCGGCGTCCTGCGCTGCGGCGTGGGCCTCGTCTGCGAGCTCTCGCTGATCGGGATCGCTGAGCTGCGGAGCGAGCAACTCCAGATTGGCGATGATCGCCGTCAGGATGTTGTTGAAGTCGTGAGCAATGCCGCCCGTGAGCTGTCCGACCGCTTCCATCTTCTGCGACTGGCGGAGCTCCTGCTCCATCTTTTGCCGGCTGGAGAGGTCGCGGACGAAGCCGGTGAAGATGCGCCGGCCGTTCCCAATCGCTTCGCCGACCGAAAGTTCGACCGGCACGACGGTTCCGTCCTTGGTGAGGGCCTTCACGAGCCGGCCGTAGCCGATGATGCGGGCCTCGCCGGTTCTCAGGTAATTGTCGAGGTAGCCGTCATGTTCGGCCCGGTAGGGCTCTGGCATCAGCATCCTCACGTTCCGGCCGACAACCTCTTCGGGACAATAGCCGAACAGGGCCGCCGCCGTCGCGCTGAACGATGTGACGAGACCCCGCTCGTCGATCGTGATCATCGCTTCGGGGACAGTCGCGAGAATCGAGCGCAGATGCGCCTCGCGCTCGGCCAATTCCGTTTCCGCGGCCTTCATCTCGGTGACGTCCTGAGTGAAGATGACGATGCCGCCGATCTCGCCGCCCGGAAGGCGCCAGGGTCTGACTTCCCAGCTCAGCCACTGGATCGAGCCGTCGGCGCGTTCGAACGTTTCCCCCGCTTCGGCGAACGTCTCGCCGTCGAGCGCGCGCCGATGGATCGTCCTCCAGCGCTCCGGAATTTCTGGAAACACATCGTAGTGGCTGCGACCGACGAGCGGACCCTCGATCCCGTAGTCCCTGAGCCAGGCCGGACTTGCCGCGAGGTAACGCATGTCGCGGTCGAACATGGCGATGGCGTTTGGCGCGTTCTCGACGAACAAATCGAGGCGTCCCGCAAGATTGAAGTCAACGTCGTTGCGCATGGTGGGATCGCGTTCCTTGCCCTCGACGAGACTACCACAACTCGCGTCCTCGAAAGGTCTCCAAAGGCGCAAGGCTTCGCAAGCGGCCATTGGAAGCGGCCGCCGCAAGGAGCGGCATCCGCACGGCGCAAACGACCGCCCCGCCGGCGGACGACGCGGTCGCCCTCGCCCGGCGCGCGCCGCCCGACGAGCGTGTGTACGCCATGCCGATCGAAGACGACGCCAAGCATCTGGTCCCGTGAGCGGCGGTCGCCCTGCGACGCGGCTCGTCAACCGGAGCGCCGCTGGTCCTGGGCCGTTGGCGGCTGGAAATGTCCTCCAGCCACCTCGGATATGTCCTGTCAGGATCTTGGCCAACTTGTACGGCGAATATAGCCTCTCAACAACAGTCCGAGACGAACTCTCGCGGACGGATGTCAAATAGAAGCGCCAGCTATGCTCCGATCGCGGCGTTGTTGGGAAGAATTGCGCCCTCGACAATCATTGTGGCGGTCGATCCGTGCAGGGGGGACAGGCGCGACGCCGCCGCAAGTCGAATGCGCTTCAGTTCTGGCGACAGGCGCCCGGGATCCGCATCCTTCTCGAAAAATCGTCATCGGTCATCGCGACGACTTCCGAGTCGTGAGTTCGGTGCGACGACTTGCGAGGGTCACGTCCTCTTCCGCGGCCTGCGCATCCACCGACATTTTTGAGAAAACCGAAATACAGACGGCTTGAACTGATGGTCATGAGCGTGACCCTGGCGCTCGTGCTGCTGCGCTCGACTTGCTCGCCGAGCGGAAAGGATTGGTCCAGGGAGATAAAATGGCTGGATCGGCGAATTCGGCTACAGATGTCGCAATAACGGAGGGATGAATGCAAAGATTATCTATTCTTGCGATCGCCGCGACGAGCGTGCTCGCAGCGGCGGTTTCCCCGGGGCTGGCTCAGCCGGTCCAGCAGGCGCCGGCCTTGGTCTACACCGACGATATCCGTGCGCCCAACCCAATTCCTCAATCGGAAAAAGGGCTGCAGACGATCACCGCCGAGCCCTGGTTCAAGGTGTCCGACAAGGGACTGCAGTTGGAAGGCGCTTCCTTCGATCGTGACGGCAATCTGATCTTCGTCGAGGTGTTTGGCGGAAGCGTTTTTCGTCTGTCGCCGGATATGAAACTGACCACGATCATGCCGGCGAACGATCGCGCTTCGGCCGGCCTGGGAATTCATAAGGACGGGCGAATCTTCGTCGCGGGCCTGGGAGACTTCGTGAGCACAGGTTCGGTCGTCTCGATCAAGGCCGACGGATCGGACATGCAGACCATCGTTCCGAAGACGGACGGCTATCTGGTCGATGATCTTGTCTTCGACAAGTTCGGCGGGTTCTACTTCACCGATTTCCGCGGCGAGGCCAACGATCCTGCCGGGGGCGTCTACTACGTTTCGCCAGACTTCAAGTCGATCACGCCTGTGCTTCCGCATGTCGCGATCGCCAATGGCCTCGGACTGAGCCCGGACGGCAAGATCCTGTGGGTCACCTCGGTGGCGCAAGGACTCTTGTATCGGGTCGAGCTTGCCAATCCGACGACAATCGCTCCATTCGGGGCCGCGATTACGTATCATTTCACCGGCTTCGGCCCCGATTCCCTGCGTGTCGACGCCGATGGCAATGTCTATGTGGCCATCTACAGCCAGGGCAGGGTTCTGGTGTTCAATCCAAATGGCCAGCCCATCGGTCAAATTCTCATTCCTGGCCGGGAGACTGGACACAACTTGCGCTCGACGAGCATGGCGTTCAAGCCGGGCACAAACGATATTTATATTGTGACCAACGACTGGGACAGCGGACAAGGATCGCAGATCTTCCACGCCAAGGGCTTCGCCAAGTCGCTGCCGATGTACTCGCATCAGTAGCGGCGCCGGCGAGCGCGGCCGCTGTTCGATATGGAAAACGCCGCCCTCGAGGCGGCGTTGGCCGGCGGCGGCGTTTCATCGAAGCCAGACCGTTACAGCGGACGCACCCGTCCCGGAACGCCGATCGGGCATTCGAGCGCGGCTCGGTCCCAACCTCCCGTCTCGGCGGCGGCGGCGTAGGTCATCGTCAGAAAGTCGAGCAAAAGAGCGTCCGGGTCGTCCGCGGCGGCCACCATGTCGTAGGGGAGGATGAACTCGCCGAGCGTCGTGTCGAAATACGAGCCGGGCGTCGCGGTCTGATCGCGAAAACGCGCCGGCTCGGGATAGGCGTAGGCGTAAAAGGCCGCGCGCGGGAACGCGTCGGCGCCCGGCCAAAACCCCGCGCTGCTCACCTCGTGCGAGTACGCTTCGCGGGTCACTTCGTCGGGCAGTCCCGGCACGCCGCCCGGATGACGGGGCGCGGGGCGGCCGGAAAAGCGAGTCGCCGCCAGATCGAAGCTGCCCCAGAAGAAATGGACCGGACTGACCTTTCCGACGAAACCGCTGCGGAACAGCTTGAACACACGATCCACGTTCACGAGCGCCCGCCAGAAGCGCTGGGCCGCCGCCGCATCATAAGCGGAATGGGTCTGATCCTGCGAAAAGCGGACGGGGTTCGGGATCTCATTCGGCGTCTCGCGGATGGCCACGCGGACTCCCAGGCCGCTGAGGAGATCGAAAGTTCGATGATAGAAATCGGCGACCGATTGCGGCCTGAGCGACAGGCTTGCGTCATCGCCTTTGCTCGTTCGAATGACGAGGCGATGGCTGCAAAAATCGAACTCGATTTCGAAGATCTCGCTGCCGAAGGGTATCGGCGACGTCCCCAGTCCGCGGGCGGTCACGTAGAGGGGCGCCTGCCAGCCGTGGTTGACCCAGGGCGTCAGGGTCAACCGGATCTTGCCCACGATCTGGGTCCAAAGATGCAAGGTCGCGGCGGTCTCCCGCCAGTGCGCGTACGTCAGGTCGGGCCAGGTCGCGAGAGAGCCGTCCATCTGTTCCTCCGCTCGATCATCGATACTCGGAAACAAGCCCGCTGCGTGCAAGCTCGTCTTCTCATGGAGTCCGTGTCGTCTCGGTCGCCTGGCCCGCTCGGCCGCCGTCCGTGACCGTCGGACAGGAAGGCGCCTTCTGGGAGTCGCTCCTGTGTCGGCTGCGAAGCACCGCAATCCCTCCGTTCGCGCCAGATCAGCGTCCCGCCCGCTGTGCTACAAAGCGCCGTCAGGAGCGGTGAGGATGGAGTGGCGCGACGAAGGGCTCATTGTCGGCGTGCGCCGCCACGGCGAGCATTCGGCGATCGTCGAGGCGATGACGCGCGCGCACGGCCGTCATCTCGGCCTTGTTCGCGGCGGCCGCTCGGCGCGCATGAGCGCGGTCCTGCAGCCCGGCAACACGGTCGGCCTCGTCTGGCGCGCGCGGCTCGACGAGCACCTGGGCGCCTTCGCCATCGAGCCGCTGGAACTGCGCGCCGGGCGATTGATCGGCAGCGCGCTGGCGCTCGCCGGCCTCGCCTGGCTCGGCGCGCTGATCCGGCTCATGCCTGAGCGCGATCCGAACGAAACGATATACGAAGCGCTGACGCTGACCGCCGGCCTGCTCGACGACGCGGCGCTCGCTCCTTCGCTCGTCGCCCGGTTCGAGGCGCAGATCCTGGCCGAATGCGGGTTCCAGCTCGATCTGTCGCGTTGCGCGGCGACCGGAGCGACCGAGGACCTCGCATACGTCTCGCCGAAGTCGGGCCGGGCGGTCAGCCGCGAAGCCGGCGAGCCTTGGCGCGACCGGCTTTTGCCGTTGCCGTCCTTCCTGCTCGAGGGCGCCGGGCTCGCGACGCGTCCAAGCGGGGAGGCCATTGCCGACGCCTTCCGCATGACGGGGTTCTTTTTGGCCCGCGACGTGTTCGCCGCCCGCGGCGAGCCGTTGCCCGACTGCCGCCGAACGTTTTTGGCGGCGGCGGCGAAGTCGGCGGGTGGAGAGTCCTGAGAACGCGAGCGCCGGCGATCGGCAGGTTACGCCGACGCCATTCCGCGTCGCAAATCCGCGACGACAACAGGCTCGTGACGAGACTGACGGTAAGTTCGTCAACCGAAACTAATTATTCGAAATCTATTGTGGTTTGTATTGTATTGCGTTCGACGCTGGGCTATCGTGGAGCCCGCATGGTTTTGGGTGCTAGCGAGTTCGGCAATATTGCTCACGCAAAGTTTTGTTGGGCGAAGCGCTTAGATTAATTTTTCCATTTATACAATGCGAAATGGGAGTGTGAAGTGCTCTCGCTTTTTCATCGACGACGCCAACGGTTGGCGCAGAGGGACGCCGAGGCGGACCGGCTGATCGATCTGATGGGCTTGCAAGCCCACGCCGCCGCCGCCCGTCTCGTCCGTGAGGCCAATGATTTCTGGACGATGCGGTACTGGCTCAAGGTTCAGGAGGCCATTGCACGCAAGACGGAGTTGCGTTTCTCGGTCCCCTACCTCCTCCAGCCGACGATCTGCGAGCGACCGCGCGACGACAGCTTTGATTTCGGCATGGAGATCGTGCAGCACACCACGCCGGCTCTGATAGCCAATCGCGCGTCGGATCGAACCTCCGACGCAGAGGCCTATGCCGAGCGCGCCGGGTGGACGCTCCCGGCTGGCCGGCGTTCGTCGATCCGCATCGGCGAGCGTTCGGCCGAACGGGCATTGACCACGACGCGCTGAGCCTGTATCAGACCCTCGCTGCGCCGCAGCATGAGGCGCTCCAGCCGCGTAGATCGGTCCCTGCCCGAATAGGGCGACTGAAGCGCTGTCGAGCCTCCCGACCCTTCCATTGACGGCCCGTTACGCGGGGCCAGTCCCCAACATTCCGATCGGCCGGCCGCGCCTTGCAAGGCGGCGGCGCGCGATCTCAATCGATGAAAGATCTCAGTGACTGACTTTTCCGGTCTCGGCCTGCCCGAGACGCTCCTTCGCGCCCTCGAGACCGAAGGCTACAAGACCCCCACCTCCATCCAAACCCAGGCTGTTCCGCATCTCCTGCAAGGCCGGGACCTGCTCGGCATCGCCCAGACGGGAACCGGCAAGACGGCGGCCTTCGCCCTGCCGATCCTCGCTCGCCTGATCGGCGACCGTCGCCGGCCGGCGCCGTTCACCGCCCGCGTGCTCGTTCTCGCTCCGACCCGCGAACTCGCGGCTCAGATCGGCGACAGCTTTCGCGCCTACGCCCGGTTCCTCAGGCCTGCGCTTGAGCCTCGCCGTCGTCGTCGGCGGCGTGTCGGCGCGCCCGCAGGTCGACTTGCTGGCGCGTGGCCTCGACGTGCTGGTCGCGACCCCCGGCCGATTGCTGGACCATATGGGGAGCGGCAAGCTGAACCTCGGCGCGACCGAGGTTTTGGTGCTCGACGAGGCCGACCACATGCTCGACCTCGGCTTCATCGTGCCGATCCGCCGGATCGTGGCGAAGCTGCCGAAGGCGCGCCAGACGCTGCTCTTCTCCGCCACCATGCCGAGGGAGATCGCCGGCCTCGCCGACGACATGCTGAGGAATCCGGTGGAGGTCCGCGTGGCGCCGGCCGGCGCCACCGTCGAGCGCGTCGACCAGCACGTCTTCCTGGTCGACGGCGCCGCCAAGCGCGACGTGCTCTTGGAACTGATGCGGGGCGCCGACGTCTCGCGCGCCATCGTCTTCACCCGCACCAAGCGCGGCGCCGACCGGGTGGCGCAGCACCTCGACGCCGCCGGCGTAGGAGCGCAGGCAATCCACGGCAACAAGAGCCAGAACCAGCGGGTCCGGGCGCTCGACGCCTTCAAGAGCGGAGCGACGCGCATTCTGGTCGCCACCGACATCGCCGCGCGCGGCATCGACGTCGACAACGTCAGCCACGTGGTGAACTACGAGCTGCCGGAGGTGCCGGAGGCCTATGTCCACCGCATCGGCCGCACGGCGCGCGCCGGCGCGTCCGGCCGCGCCATTTCGCTGTGCGACAACGGCGAGCGGCCGCTTCTGCGCCAGATCGAAAAACTGACCCGCCAGACGCTGGCCTTCACCGACCGACGCACGGCGGGCGGCGCCCGCGACGAGGAGCGCGAGGCGGCGCGGCCGGCGACGCGCGGTCGAGGCGGACACGGCGATGGCGGTCGCCGCGGCGGACCGCAACCGCAGCGTCGCGCGGATCCGCGCGATGGACGGGGGCAGAACACGGGGCGCGCGGCCCAGGCTCCGGCCCCGGCGCCGAGAGGCCAGAACCGTCGCCCCACCGGCGCCGGCGCCCACCGCCACGGCGCGTGATTGCGGCGAGATCGGGACGCTTGCGCGGCCGAGACCGCGTGGGTTGGGCCGCGCCCCAATGATGTGACGTCGCGTCATCGCGGTCGGGCGGAGCCGGGCGTCGATCATGGCCGGCGGTTCGTCGCCCCTGCGGACTGCGGGAGCGTCGGAGTCGCCGGAAGGCCGATCGTCGCGGCGGGCGAGGGCGGCCGTCGCATCGCGGCGTTTCCTGTTCGGCCGCTGATCGGCGCCTGTTCGCGCCCTGATCGGCGCCTGTTCCGGCCGTTAACTCTCCTTGTTTCTGACGACGGATCTTCTGTTCCTCGGCGCCGCCATCCCTGCTTTGCACGCGCCCCGGTCGCCGCCGCCTCGGCGTCGCTCACTCGACGGCGCCTGTTCGGCGCCGCATCGACTTGGAGTCCCCTCCAGCGCCGAGCCGAGGCGCGAACAAATGATGTACATTTGCAGGAAATCAGGCTATGCTCGGTCATTGAGAGGGAAATCTGCGGCCTGGCGCGCGGCGGGCTCTGGCCTGCAGCGGAACGTGGACGACCCCTTGCAAGGGAATTGAGAAAACAGCGCCCTTGCACGCTGCAAGGTCTTGAAATAGCTCAAAACGGCAATGGGCAACTCTTGCAAAAAGTTGGCGCGGGCTTGGCGTCGGCGCCGCGTCGGCTTGGCGCCGGCTTGGCTTGTCGCAGGGATTTCTTCGCGCCGCCTTGACGGCGCTCAGCTTGCGGATGCGGGCTTCTTGCCCTCCGCCATCGCCTTGCCCATCAGCCGCCTGACCTCCTCGTCGTCGCAGGCGCGGGGAAAGCGTCCGAGCGCGCCCACCTTGCCAAAGCGCTCCCACAGGTAGGAGCCTACCGGCGGGCGGAGGTCGAAGGGGTAGCCGCACCAGCGGATCGCCTCGCTCCAGAGATGCAGAAAGGTCGCGCCCTCGACCGCTTCGGCGACCCGATCGCGCCAGGCGGGCAGGAACGGCCGCCAGAACTGCTCGGGCTCGACCGGATAGCAGACGCGCGGGTCGAGCGCCTTTTGATAGAGGCCGTGCTTCTCCAGGACCGGCGTCAGCAGGAACGGCCCCAGCGCGCCCCAGCGGCCGTCGGCGTCCACGGCGGCTTCCGCCGTCGCGACGAGCTCGGCGAGCGCCGGCTCGGCGCGCGGCAGCCTCAGCACCGCGTTGTTGACGAGGAGCGCGCTGACCGCGTCGGCCTGCCGCCCGTAGATGTAGGGCTCCTTGGAAAAGCCTGGCGATTTCAAGCAGATAAGGTCGGTGTCGACCCAGCAGGCCCCCGTCTCGCGGATCATCTCGGTAACGGAACATGTCGGCGAAGGTGGCGATCGACGGCTTGCCGTTGGCGAGGTAGCGCGAAACCAGCGTCTCGTCGGGCGCGATCGTCCGAGCGTCGAGGAGCCGCACGCCGGGGGGCGTTTCGAGCCCGAGGTCGTAGCTGAACAGGCTGAGCGTCGCCCCCTCGTCCGGGAACGAGGCCAGGCACGCCCACGCGAAGGGATGGAGCGGCCCGCCGTGCCAGAATGAGGCGAAGTCGCCGACGCTCGCCGTCACCCGATCCTCGCCAGCAGGTTGCGGCCCGCGTCCTCCCAGTCGCCGAAGAAGGTCTCCGCCGTCAGGTCGCCGCGCGCTGCGAATTCGCAATAGATGTCGAAGATCCAGCTGGCGTGGACGTCGTCGAGCAGTAGATGCCGGCCCTTCTCCTGTCCCGCCATGCGGATGCAATGGGTCATGTCGGAGAGGCAGACCTCGTCCGTGTGCCCGCCGTCGACGCCGTAGAGATCGAAGTTCGGCTCCTCGGCGCGGTTGGCGAGCCAGGGCAGCACCTCGCGCGAATCGCCCGGGAAGAGATGGACCCGGCCCGGAAACTCGCCCTTGAGGAAATCGACGCACGCGACGGTGTAGCGGTGCGCGAGGATGTCGACGCCGGTGTATTCGAGCTTCGGATTGGCCGAGAGGGCGAGCAGCGCGCTATGGCCGGCGTTGACTCCGACCTCGAGGAACCGCCGCTTGAACCGGACGGCGCGCCACACGTTGCGGCGAGCCGGCGCGAGCGAGGCGGCCGGGAGAGCGTCCGCGAAGGTTTCGTCGAGATCCGGGTAAAAGACATTGCCTTCCAACGGCTCGCCGGCTTGCACGACAATGGCGTTGAGGCGCGCCAGCCGGTCGCGGAACGCGGACGACAGAATCTCGTCTAGGGTGTCGCGCGCGATCGTGTAATCGGGGATTTCCGAAGCCGGCACGGGCTTTCCCGGCAACAATCTGCGTCCGTTCATGAGGAGGGCGTCCGGCGGTTCGGTCTTGAGGCGGCGGGCTTAGGCGAAATTCCCGCGCCTGAACAGTCCGGCGGCTTGAAATGGCGGCCGCCGAAGGCCTAAACCGCAGCGCTCGTGTAAAGCCGGCGCCACGCCGGGCGGGACGAGGAGCGGTTTGGTGGACGCCTTTCTATTTGCGATTTCGGTGGCCGTGCTCGCCTTCTGCGCGGGCATTCTCGGTCTGATGCTGCACGGGTGGCTTCCCGAAAGGCACGCCCCGGACCGCTCCCGCGAAATGATCGGCGCGATGACCGGCATGCTCAGCCTTCTTCTGGCCCTCGTGCTCGGGACGCTGGTCGGCTCGGCCTACACTATCTACGCCACGCAAAAGTCGGAACTCGAGACCCTTGCCGCCCGAACCCTGCAACTCAACTCGGCGCTGGCGGCCTTCGGACCGGAGGCGCAACCCGGCCGCGACGGTCTCAGAAAGGCGATCACCCAAAGCTACAACCAGATCTGGGGCCAAAAAACCGCCGACCTCAACGGGTTGGACGTGAAGTCGGTGGTGGCCGGCGGCCAGATCCTCGACCGGTTCCTGATGTCGCTGACGCCCAAGACCGACGCCCAGAAACAGGTGCTGGCGACCGCCAACCTCGCTGCTGGGCAGATCGAACAGACGCGGGTCCTGATGACGCTGCAACTGGCCGGGGGCATATCCTGGCCGATGCTGGCGATCGTGGTCTGCTGGTCCCTGCTCCTGTTCTGCGGCTACGGACTGGTGTCGCCGGTCAACGCCACCGTCGTCGCCTCGCTTGCGCTCGGCGCGATTGCTGTCGCCAGCGCGATCTTTATCATCATCGAGCTGTCGCGGCCGTACTCCGGGTTGTTCAAGGTTCCGCCGGGCGCCATGTTCGAGACAATTCAGGCGCTGAGTTCCTGAGCTATCGCGTCGGCGGTCGGAGATCGGCGTATGTTGAGATTGTTTCGTATCGAGGGCCATGCGATCGCGTCCGAGGACGGCATGATCGCGGCGGCCGATGGATTGATGCCCAATTCGCTGAAATTCCCCTCCGACCAAAAGCTGTACGAGCAGGCGCTGGAGGCCGCGACGGTCATCGCGAACGGCAGGCTGTCATACGAAGGGCAGGCGGAGTCGCCCCGCCGGCTGCGGCTGGTGCTGACCCGAGGCGTGGTCGGGCTGGCGCCGGACCCGGACAATCCGAACGCGCGTCTTTGGAACCCGGCCGGCGCTTCGCTCGAGGCGGCCTGCGCAGCGCTTAACGTCGATCGGGGGACGATCGCGGTGATCGGCGGCCCCTTTGTCTTCAGCCTCTTTCTCGGGCTTGGCTACGACGCCTTCCATTTGAGCCATGCGCCGGGTGTCCGGCTGCCCGGCGGTGTCCCGGTCTTCCACGAGCAGCGGAATGGGCGCGCGGCCGAGGACGTTCTCGCCGCCGCGGGGCTGAGGGCGGGTCTCGCTCAACGGTTCGACGACGGCGTGACGATGGTCGAGTGGACGCGGAGCGCGTGAATTCGGTTTCGCGCGATCGCTCGCGACTGGGCGCCCCCAAAGCCTTAGGGAATCGTGCATGACTGACGCGGCGCAAAGGCCGACCAGCGCCTCCTTCCGCGCGCTCCTCCCGCTTTTCCGATACGGCCGCCGCTACACGGGGCGGGCGCTGGCCGCGCTGG
The DNA here is from genome assembly GCA_963816065.1 of uncultured Alphaproteobacteria bacterium. Lineage (GTDB taxonomy): Bacteria > Pseudomonadota > Alphaproteobacteria > Rhizobiales > Beijerinckiaceae > Roseiarcus. The sequence goes on from CAWFJG010000030.1 coordinate 667,275, forward strand.
CCGCCCTCACCGTGTCGGCGGTCGCCACCCTTGCGGTGCCGTTCGCGCTTCGGCGCATGATCGATTTCGGCTTCTCGAAGGATCGCGGGGGCGCCGTCGACGCCTATTTCCTGGCGATGGGCGCCGTGGTGATCGTCATCGCGCTGGCGGCGGCCGCGCGCTACTATCTTGTCACGACGCTCGGCGAACGCGTTGTCGCCGACTTGAGGCGCGACGTCTTCGCCCACCTGACCGTGCTCGACGCCGCCTTCTACGATCGCGCCCGCACCGGTGAGCTCGTCTCCCGCCTGACCGCCGACACGACCCAGATCAAGGCGGCCTTCGGCGCCTCGGCCTCGATCGCGCTGCGCAATCTCTTCATGTTTGTCGGCGCGACCGCGCTGATGGTCTATACGAGCCCGAAGCTTTCGGCGCTCGTCCTCGTCGCCATTCCTGTCATCGCCGCGCCGCTCATCGCCTCGGGCCGGATCGTGCGGCGCCGGTCGCGCCATGCCCAGGACACGCTCGCCGACGCGACCGCCTTCGCTTCCGAGAGTCTGGGGGCGGTGCGCACGATGCAGGCGTTCGGGGCTGAGGCGGCGAGCGGCAGCCGGTTTGCACGGGCGGTCGAAAGCGCCTACGACGCCGCCCGCCAAGCCGCGGCGACGCGGGCGATTCTGATCGCAGTTGCGGTGTCGCTTGCTTTTTGCAGCGTCGTGTTCGTCCTCTGGCTCGGAGCGCGCGACGTGCTCGCGGGTCGGATGAGCGGGGGCCTGCTTTCGCAATTCGTGCTGTTCGCCGTGCTCGCCGCGACCTCGCTCGGCGAACTGTCGCAGGTGTGGAACGAGGCGGCGGCGGCGGCCGGAGCGGCGGGCGCGGATTTCGGAACTCCTTTCCGTCGTCCCGACCATTGTCGCGCCCGCCCATCCGGTCTCGATGCCGCCGCCAAGGGGCGCAATCGCGTTCGAACACGTGACCTTCGCCTATGACGGGGCGCCGGACCAGCGGGTGATCGACGACTTGAGCTTTTCGATCGCGCCGGGCGAACGCGTGGCCATCGTCGGCGTCTCGGGGGCCGGCAAATCCACCGTTTTCCAGCTCATCATGCGCTTCTACGACTGTCAGCAGGGCAGGGTCGTCGTGGATGGAGTCGCCGTCAATGCGGTCGACCCACGCGACCTTCGCGCCCGCATCGCGCCGGTGCCGCAGGATCCCTCGATCTTCGGCGGCAGCGTGTCGGAAAACATCGCTTACGGCCGCCCGGAGGCGAGCGAGGAGGCGATCGAGGCCGCGGCGCGCCGGGCGGCGGCGGACGGATTCATACGCGAGCTCGTCAACGGCTACGCGACCGAGCTCGGCGAGCGCGGCGTGACCTTGTCGGGCGGGCAGAAGCAGCGCCTCGCGATCGCCCGGGCTATCCTCAAGGATGCGCCGATCCTGCTGCTCGACGAGGCGACCTCGGCGCTCGACGCCCACAACGAGGCGCAGGTCCAGGCGGCGCTCGACGACGTGATGACCGGCCGCACCACGCTGGTGATCGCCCACCGGCTGGCCACCGTGCAGAAGGCGGATCGGATTCTCGTGATGGAGGCCGGCCGGATCGTCGAGGAGGGCGCACGCCGTCCTTGTCGCCAAGGGCGGCGTCTACGCGCGCCTCGCGCGACTCCAGTTCGAGCAGGGCGCAGCTGCGCTCGGATAGCGCCCGGGCGGCCTGCCAGCCAGCTCGAATTCGTGAATTGCTTGACAATGGCGCCGATCGTCGGCTCTCTAGTGCGACAACGCGTCGCATTGCGACGGCACCATGGGGCGGCGCGGACCCGAATGCGCTGCGGAGGGACCGGCTTCGGGAGAGGCGGCAGAGCGGTTGAAAACGGTAGCCAGCAGAAACCGGGTGGAAGGCGGTCGCCGCGAAGCGCTGCGCAGTGGCGGCGTCGTCGATCATCTCGTCCTACTCAAACCGCGCGTCATGTCGCTGGTGGTTTTCACCGGGGCGGTCGGATTCGTGCTCGCGCCGGGGACGATCGACTGGATGCGGCTCCTGGCGACCGTTTCTGCCATGGCGGCGGGGCCGGCGCCTGCGGCGCGCTCAACATGTGGTGGGACGCGGACATCGACGCGAAGATGGCGCGCACGGCGATGCGGCCGATCCCGCGCGGCGTCGTGCCGCCGGCGCAAGCGCTGGCGATCGGCGTTCTGCTCGCGATCGTCTCGATCGCGGCGCTCGGCCTGCAGGTGAACTGGCTCGCCGCGGCTCTGCTCGGACTGACGATCGCGATCTACATTCCGCTCTACACCATGGTCCTGAAGCGCAGCACGCCGCAGAACATCGTGATCGGCGGCGCGGCGGGCGCGTTGCCGCCCGTGATCGGCTGGGCTGCGGCGACGGGTACGCTCTCGGCCGGGGCGATCGCGCTGTTCTTGTTCATATTCTTGTGGACGCCGCCGCACTTCTGGGCGCTGGCGCTCTGCCGCAGCGGCGACTACGAGCGCGTTGGCGTGCCGATGCTGCCCAACGTCGTCGGGCCAGTCGAAACGTGCCGGCAGATCGCCCTCTATTCGCTCCTGCTGGTGGCGGCCTCGTTCGGGCCGCTCGCTGATCCCGGGCGTCGGACTCCCTTACGCCGCGGTCGCCCTGGTCCTGAACGGCCTGCTGCTCTGGCGCGGTCTATGCGCTCTTCCGGCTGCGCGACGGCGAGGAGTCCCCGCGCCGCAAGGCGGCGATGGCGCTGTTCGGCTATACGATCCTCTACATGTTCCTGGTCTATGCGGCGCTGCTTGCCGAGGTGCTGCTGAGGCATTAGGTGTGCCCCACGCGCGCCGACTTATGGCGCGCACTCCGATCCTGCCCGAGACCAACCCGATGATCGACAAGTCGCGTGATCCAGGCGCAAGACGCGCCAACTGGCTCGTGTTCGTCGTGCTCGTCGCGGTGGCGCTGGCCCTCTACGCCAGCATGTTCATCAAGTGGAAGTACGCTTCCTGATGATTCAAATCCATGACCTCACGCACGTGCTCGCCGTTCTGAACGCGGCGACGATCGTGGTGCTGCTGTACGCCTATACGCGCATTCGCGCCGGGGACCGCAACGGCCACAGGCGCGCCATGCTGGTCGCGATCGCCATCGGCGCGGCGTTTCTGGCGGTCTATCTCGTCTATCACGCCTTCGCCGGCCTGGCGAAGTTCGGCGGCGTCGGCCCGATCCGGCCGATCTATTTCACCTTGCTGGCCATTCACGTCGCCATGGCATCCGCGGTGGCGGGGCTTGTGCCGCTCACGGTCTACAACGCCCTCAAGGGACGCTTCGCGACCCATAGGCGCTTCGCCCGGGTGACCTTTCCGATCTGGATGTTCGTCGCCGTCTCGGGGCTCGTGGTGTACGTCATGGCGGTGCATCTTTATCCACTGCCGGCGAGCTGACCGATGAGCGGCCTCGCTCATTCGGCCTCGTCGCCCGCCGTCTCCGTACGCGAAGCCGGCGCGATCCGGGCTGTCTCCGGGGAACTGCGTGGCTGGGCGTGGATCGCCGTCGGCGCGCTGGCGGTGGCGGGCGTCTTCGCCTTCCTGCTGGCGCTGTCGCGCGTGCCGGGCATGGACAAGGCCCCGCTGTGGCCGATCGACTTCTTCTATAAGGGGCTGGTGATCCACGTCATTTTCTCGCTGGTGATCTGGCTCACGGGCGTGTTCGCCTTCCTGACGACGGTCGCAACTCGCGAGGCGGCGGGGGAGACGCCGCGCGCCCGGCCGCTCGGCCGGATCGGCCAGGGGCTCGTGCTCATCGCCTTTCCCTGCCTGTTCGCGCCGGCCTTCTTCGATGCGACCCAGCCCGAGCTGACCAACTACGTCCCGATCCTGCGCCATCCGGCCTATGAGCTCGGCCTTGTGCTCCTGGCGCTCGGGACGCTCGCGCCGGTCGTCCGCCTCTTCCTCAATCTGAGAAGCTCGCGACCCCTCTCCGCCGCTGACGCTGGCGATGGCGGTCGGCGGCTTTGTCTACGGGCTGGCGCTGGTTTCGTTCGTGGCCTCCGGCGCGCTGCTCGCCGAAAGGGGAGCGCTGGGGTCGGAGCGCGAGCTTTTGTTCTGGGGCGGCGGCCACCTGCTGCAATTCGTCTACGCCGTCGTGCTCCTGACCAACTGGCGGCTTCTGGCGCTCAGGAGCCTCGGCGAGGCGGCCGTTTCCGACCGCGCCTTCCTCGCCGCCGTCAGCTTCATGGGCCTCTTGGCGATCCCGGGGCCGCTCTTTTACGCCGTCCTTCCGCCCTTCTCGGAGGCGCAGCATGCGGCCTTCCGCTTCCTGCAGTTCGGTGTTGCGGTTCCGACGCTCGTGTTCGCCGTCGCGCTCCTGCAAAAGGCTCGCGCCGCGCGGGGCGCCGCAGGCTGGCCGTGGCGCGACCCCGCCTTTTTCACGCTTGCTGCTTCGCTCGCCCTGTTTGCGCTCGGCGGCGTCATGGGCTTCCTGATCACCGGTTCCGACACCCGCACGCCGGCGCATTATCACGCCGTGATCACGGCGGTCAGCGTGTCGAGCGCCGGCATGCTCTTGACGTTCGGCCTCGACGCGCTGTCGCTTCCGCCCGCCCCGGCGCGCTGGGTCCGCTGGCTGATCGGCCTGTACGCCGGCGGCCAGTTCGTCGCCTCGATCGGCATGTTCGTCGCCGGCGGCTATGGCGCGATGCGCAAGACGCCGAGCGGGGTCGGCGCGCTCGATCCGGTGGCGGCGGCCGGCATGGCGGTGCACGGGATGGCCTCGATCTTCACCATCCTCGGCGGCGCGACCTTCGTCGTGATCGCTATCCGGGCGCTCGCCCGGCCGATGCTCGACAGGGTGCGATGAGCGCGGCGTCTGGGGCGCCCGCGCGGCCGGGCAAGTGGGTGGGGCTTGCGGCGCTGATGGTCGTGGGCCTCGTTGCGATGGCGATCATGCAGGCCCGGCGGACGCCGACCGCTCCCGGTCTCGTCGAACTCCATGGCCAGCGCCCGGCCGAGTTTGGCGCCATCCTGACCGACACCGGCGCGGCGAAGCCGATCGACGCGTTCCGCGGCAAGACGGTGATCCTCAACCTCTGGGCGCCCTGGTGCGCGCCCTGCCTTCAGGAGATGCCGTCGCTCGACAGGCTCGCCGCCCGCCTGCCGGGCGCCGACTTCGCGGTGGTCGCGGTGACCAAGGACCCGGTCGGTAATTCGCCATCGAGGCGGACCTTCGACCGGATGGGGCTGAAACGCCTCAAGCTCTATCTCGACCCGGAGGGCAAGCTCGCGAGCGCGATCGAGGCGCGCGGCTTCCCAACGACGCTGATCCTCGATCGGGACGGCGCCCCGGTCGCCTATCGCGAGGGGGCGGCCGACTGGGACAGCGACGCCATGGTCGCCAAGCTGGAGGCCCTCGCCCAGCGACCGGCGCGGCCCGAGTAGGCCGGCCGAGGCCCCCCGCCATTTGCCCTTCGGTCTTGGCGGCGCGTGGCCTCCGGGCGAAGCGGCTCACTCCCGGACGTCGCGGAAAATCATGATCGTGGACGCGCCGTGCGCCATCAACCGGCCGCGCGCGTCGACGATGCGGCCCTCGGCCGAGACGATGGTGTGGCCGGCGTTGACGACGCGGCCCTCCGCCCGGACGACCCCCGTGTCGGGCAGAATGAGCCGGGAGAAATTGGCCTTGGTTTCGATCGTCGCGTAGCTCGCGCCGGCGGGCAGCGTCGAATGGGTCGCCCAGGCCGTCACGCTTTCGATCAGCGCCAGGGCAAAGCCGGCGTGGACGCTGCCCAGCGCATTGAGCAGGTCGGGATCCGGCTCGCCCTCGAAGACGGCGAAAGCGTCGCCGACCTCGACCGGCCGCATCGAAAGCGCCCGAGCCATGGTGGGGATGGGCAGACGGCCGTCGATCACCGCCTGCAGGAACTGGCGGCCGGTAAGCTTCGCCACCTCCTCCTTTGCCGCGACGCCGAATTTCTGCTCCGCAGGCCAATCCATGCTACCCGCTCCCTTCTCATCGTCCTCACTCAAGCATGGATCGGCTGGCGATACGAGGCGTCCGCAATGACGATTGCGCGCGCGGGCGCTGACGGCTAAAGCCACCAGCGCAACCTCCATTTGCGCACGGGATGTTCCCTTTGAGCGTCGAAACGAAATGGAACGCGCTTGGCGCGCGCGATCTCCTGGCCGCCGCCGCGCGCGAGGCCGGCGATGTCGCGTTCGCCTGGTTTCGGCCGGGCGGGAGGACCACCGCCGCCGTCCAGTCGAAGGCCGGCGGCTCCCCCGTCACCGAGGCCGATTTCGCCGCGGACGCTTTCCTGAGGCGCCGGCTCGGCGAGGCTTTCCCGGAGGCCGGCTGGCTGTCCGAGGAGACGCTCGACTCGGACGCGCGGCTCGACCGGCGCGCGCTGATCGTGGTCGATCCGATCGACGGCACCCGGGCCTTCATCGAGGGCGATCCGCGCTGGACGGTCGCGGTGGCGCTGATCGTCGACGGCCGGCCGCTCGCCGGCGTGGTGCATGCACCGGCGCTTAAAGAGACCTATGTGGCGGCGCGCGGGGCGGGCGCCGAGTTGAACGGCGCGCCGCTGGCGTTCAGACCCCCTCTCGTGGCGAACGATTACAGAGCCGCCGGCCCGAAGCCGCTCCTCAAGGCCATGGGCGACCGGCTGGGCGGCGCCATGGATATCCGTCCGTTCGTGCCCTCGCTCGCCTACCGGATGTGCATGGCCGCCAGCGGGGCGCTCGATTTCGCCTTGGCCGGGCCGAATTCGTACGATTGGGACATCGCCGCAGCCGATCTCCTCATCGAAGAGGCGGGCGGACGCCTGACGGAGAAGGACGGCGAACGGCTGCAGTACAATCGCCCCCGCATCCGTCGCGGCGCCCTTCTCGGCGCTCCGGCGGGGTTGGCGCCGCGCTTGCTCGAGGCGTTTCGCGCCGCAACCGACGGGGGACAACCGGAATAAGCCGCTTGCGACCTTCGAAGGCTTGCGTTTAGGCCCGAGCGAGGGCAAGTCCGCGCCACGCAGCCCTCGCGCCAGGATTCTCGAGGACATTCCACGATGACCACTTCCCCTTCCGAAGAGAAGCGGCAGCTTCTCCACCTTGTGTTCGGCGGCGAACTGAAGTCGCTCGAGACCCACGAGTTCATGGACGTTTCCAAGATCGACGTCGTCGGCCTGTTCCCCGACTACGCCAGCGCCGAGCGGGCCTGGCGGGCCAAGGCGCAGCAGACCGTCGACAGCGCCCACACGCGCTATTTCATCGCCCATCTGCATCGGCTGATCGAGCCGGATCTCGCGCCCCCGACGCGGACCGCTTGAGCGATCAATGGCCAGACGTGTAGGCCGGTCGCCATTTTGGCAGGAAGCCATCGGTTTCCTGCTCGCGAAATACGTGCGTTTCGTCCAGACCACCAGCCGAATCACGACAGTTCCGGAGGACATCGGCAAGGCGATCGCGGGCGAGACGCCGATTATTTGCGCGATGTGGCACGGCCAGCATCTGATGGTTTCGTTCGCATGGCCGGACACGATCGACCGCTTCGCCGCGCTCATCTCGCGCCATGAGGACGCCGGCGCGCAGGCGGTGGCGCTCGAACATCTGGGCGTGACGCCGGTGCGCGGCTCCGGCGGACCGGCCGACCGCGCTCACTATAAAGGCGGCGTTCCGGCGATGCGCGAGCTTCTGCGTCAGCTCGAATCGGGCGCCTCGGTGGCGATGACCGCCGACGTGCCGAAGCGGGCGCGGGTTTGCGGGCTCGGCATCGTCACGCTGGCGAAACTCTCGGGCCGGCCGATCCTGCCGACGGCCGTGGTGACGAGCCGGCGGATCCAGTTCGACACCTGGGACCGCGCCTCCCTCGGCCTGCCGTTCAGCCGGGCCGTAGTGCTGTGCGGCGATTTCGTGCGCGTGGCGCCGGACGCCGACGACGCGGCGATCGAGGCGGCCCGCCTCGCCGTGCAGCATGGCCTCGACGAAGCGCACCGGCGCGCCTATGCGATGGTCGGCGCGTCCGATCCGGGCGCAAATCTGAGAACTGTATGACGGCGCCGCTCTCGCTGCATGTCTATCGCGCGCTGACGGCGCTCGGGACGCCGCTCGCCGTCCCCTTCCTTGCGCTGCGCCTCAGACGCGGCAAGGAGGACCGCGAGCGGATCGGCGAGCGGCGTGGCCGCGCCGGAATTCCGCCGTCCGCTCGGGCCGGCTCGTCTGGCTGCACGGCGCGAGCGTCGGCGAGGCCGTGTCGCTCCTGCCGTTCGTCGAGCGCATCGCGCGGGCCGGCGCGACCGCGCTGGTGACGACCGGCACGGTGACGTCGGCTGCGCTGCTCGCCCACGGCTGCCGGCGGGCGCGCTGCATCAGTATGCCCCGATCGACAATCCGTTCTTTCTTCGCCGCTTCCTGCTCCACTGGCGCCCGGACGCGGCGCTGGTTGCCGAGAGTCGGAGCTGTGGCCGAACATGATCGTCGAGACGAAGAGAGCCGGCTCTGTCGCTCGCGATGATCAACGGACGGATCAGCGAACGTTCGTTCAACCGCTGGCGGCGGGCGCCTCGATTTCATCGGCGCGCTGCTGCGCAGTACGACCTGTGCCTCGCCCGCAGCGAGGCGGACGGCGAGCGGCTTCTCGCGCTCGGCGCGCCGCGCGTGCTTGTCGCCGGCGACATCAAATACGATACGCCGGCCTTGCCGGCCGACCGGCGCGAACTCGCCGAGCTCTCCGGCCTGACGTCGGGCCGCCAGATCTGGATCGCCGCGTCGACCCACGCCGGCGAGGAGCGGATCGCCGCGGAGGCGCACAAGCGGCTCGCCGAGGTGTTTCCAGACGCCCTGACGCTGATCGTTCCGCGCCATCCCGAGCGCGGCCAATCGATCCTGAACGAAGTCGAGGCGGAAGGCCTCGTCTGCGCCCTGCGCTCGCGAGGCGAGCGGCCGGATCGCGGAACGGCGGTTTATGTCTGCGACACGATCGGCGAACTCGGCCTCTTCTATCGGCTCGCCGAAGTCGTGTTCGTCGGCAAGTCCTTCGCAGGCGGAGGCGGCCAAAATCCCATCGAGCCTGCCCGGCTTGCCTCGGCCATCCTGCACGGGCCCATGGTGGGCAATTTCACCGACGCCTATGCGGCCCTCGACGCCGCCGGCGGGGCGCTCGAGATCGCCGAGCCGGAGCGGCTGGGCACTGCGCTGATTGCGCTTTTTGCCGACGCGGCGAAGCTCAGGGCCATGGCGCGCGCCGCCGGCGACACCGTCGAGCGCCAGTCCGGGGCGGTCGAGCGCTCGATGAAGGCCTTGGCGCCGATGCTGTCCGTCGCGGGAGGGGCCCCTTGAGGGCGCCTGGCTTCTGGGAGTCGCGGAAGCCGACGGCGCTCGCCCGCCTGCTTCAGCCGGCCGGGGCGCTGTACGGGTCGATCGCGGCGCGCCGCATGTTGAAGCCGGGCGCGCGGGTCAGCGCGCCGGTCGTCTGCGTCGGCAATTTCGTCGCGGGCGGGGCCGGCAAGACGCCGACCGCGCTGGCGCTGGCGCGCATGCTGATCGCCGACGGGCGCCGCGTCGCCTTCCTGTCGCGCGGCTATGGCGGGGCGCGCCGTGCCGAGCCGGTTCAGGTCGATCTGGCGAGCCACGACGCCGCCGCGGTCGGCGACGAGCCGCTGCTGCTCGCGCGCGTCGCGCCGTGCTGGGTCGGCGCGGATCGCGTCGCGAGCGCCGGACGCGCGATCGACGCGGGCGCCGACATCCTGCTGCTCGACGACGGGCTGCAGAGCCCGGCGCTCGTCAAGGATTTCGCCTTCGCCGTGGTCGACGGCCAGTCCGGCTTCGGCAACGGTCTATGCCTTCCCGCCGGTCCGTTGCGTGCGCCGCTTGCGGCCCAGGCGCCGCTCGTCGGCGCGCTCGTCACGGTCGGGGGCGACGAGGCGACGCGGCGGACGATTTCGGCCGCCGTTCCCGGCCGCCCGGTGTTCGCGGCGAGCCTCGAGCCGGACGCGCTCGCCGCCGCCTCTCTGATCGGCCGCGAGGTGGTCGCCTTCGCCGGCATCGCCCGGCCGCAGAAGTTCTATGCGACCCTGCGCAGGGTGGGGGCGCAAATCGTCGCCACCCGCGACTTTCCCGATCACCACATTTTTACGCCGCGCGAGATCGCGGCGCTGATCGAGGAGGCGGCGAAGCGCCGGGCCATTCTGGCAACGACCGAGAAGGACGCCGCCCGCCTAGGGGCCAAAGCGGCGCGCTCGGTCGCGACCCTCCCGGTGACGCTGCGGTTCGAGGAGCCGCAAAAGGTCCGGAGGGCGCTCGAGGCTGCGTTCCGGTGACTCCGCTCAAAAACCTCACTCGGTCAGGCGCCGATCCGGTTCGCCTGCTAGGCGAGAGGCCCCGCCGTCAGGCGACGACGCGCGGCAAAGCCGAGGCCTGCGAAGCCGGCGAGGAGCATCACCCAGGTCGAAGGCTCGGGGACTGGCGAGACGCCGTTCCAACTCCCGTAACCGAAATCCGCAACGACCCAGGACTGCTGGCTCGGCACGGTTAAGGTAATGGTCGTAAACGGCTCGCTGGAAACGAAGCCAAGAAACTCCGGGGTGCTTGGATACGTAACGGTCGGGCTGACCGTTGTCGAGAAGCCATTGGACACGTCAAAAGTGGCTGTCGTTGAAGTAAAGAGCGTTGTGAAATCGAGATAGAATGCCGTCTCGGCGGCGGGCAGCGTAATGGTCAAAATGTCGGGCGCAGTCCCGCTATAAACCGAATTGACGGCGTAGGGCGCCGGCAGATCGCTAGCGCTGTAGAAGAGCGCCGAGTTGACGTTGACGCTGCCCCCCGAATTCGGGGTGCTGAAAGAGACGCCCTGAAGGCTGGCGTAGCCGGATAGAGGGTTACCGCCGCCGTAGGTCCCCTGGCCGGGATCACCGGAGTTGGGGGTCGGGACGTCGGAAAAACCTCCATTGACGACGCCCATGGTCGAGGCGCCGAAGGCTGATGAGGACGTTGTGGCGATGGTCCCTGCATAGGGCGCGCTGGAGCCCAACAGTCCCGCCAATAAGACTGCGTAACCAATGCAATGTTGCTCATTCATCGATTCCCCCTGTGGCTAGCAAGGGACTGCGCTTGCGCACGACCATTGCAGCCGGAACATGCCTGCAAAAGAAGGGGAGTCGACAGTCCACGACGCAACCGCACAAGTGTATATTTAGGCCTAACGCTAGGTCAAGGACCGACCAATCAGCGCTGCCCTGAGCGGGTTCGGAGCTCGTTCGGACGTCGCAAGGCACGCATGCGACATGCTTTCCTCGTCGGAAATTGGCGCGCAACCGCCAATGAACACGCCGCACGGCCAGCACCCCCACCCTCATGCTTCCATGGTCCCTTCCCCACGCGGATGCGCAGGGGGAGAGGCGCGGCGACATCTCCTTCCCCGGGTAGCCCAGCGAAGCGTTGGAAGGGGAAAACCCGTATAAGGCGTCGAAGGACGCCCGTCTTTCGACGCCCATGGGGTGGTGGAACAGGCCGCGACGCGGTCCAGCTTGGGGAACCAATCAGCGCCTCCGGCGACCTGCAGGGGCGCTCGTCGCAACGGCGAAGCGGACGACTGTCGCGCGCCGTGGTGACAACCGCTATGATTTCGCCAGGTCACTCGACGACGTTCAGGGCGACCGTATGCATACCAGACCTCCAATGGAACAGGACTCTGCGACGCGTCTTGCCTTCAGCCCGGCCGCCTTCCGGGCGACACGACCGAAGGATTCGAGACCGCGGCGCTCATTTTTTTGTGGCCGCCAAGCAGGATGCCCTGAAGCGCTCGACGCATCCCCTCCTGTCATCCCGCGAAAGCGGGGATCCAGCGTCCGGGCGCGGCCCGCGCGCCCGATCGCCAATTGTGACGCTCGCCGCCATGGATGCCCGCGTTCTCGGGCCTGACAACGTTGGCAGTTACGCTTTCTCACAAACTCCGTTTCAAGCGCCTGATAAGATTGGATTCACGGGTGGATAAAGAGGTCTTTTTCCGGTGCCGAACGACGCTGAATGCGTGCTGGACGACGTCCGAGCGGGCGCCGAACGCGCTCGCGGCGGGGGCGGAAGCCGCTCCGCGCGGTTGAGGCGCTACTTGTACTCCCACTGCGCCCCGACGCCGACGTCGGTCCCGCCGGTCGCGTCGACGCCCGCCTGCAGGCGGATATGGCGCGTGACGTCGAGGTTGACGTTCACCCCGTTGTCGTGCGGAAGCGCTCCGGTCGTGACATCGACGCTGATCCGGTCGTTGATCGCGCGGCCGAGGCCGAGGAAGCCGCCTCCCGACCCGCCCGCTCCGAGGCCGAGGTTGCTGAGGCCGAGCGACTTGCGCACGCCTTCGAGGAGGTCGCCGCGCCCGCTGAGGGTGGCGGCGGCGTTGGCGAGTTCGAGCGCCTGGAAAGCGGACAGGCTGCCCGACGGCTTCTGGAACAAGAGGCGCGACAGGACCTCGTCCTGCGGCAGGCTCGGCACGGAGGTGATCGCGAACGCCGGCTGATTGGCGGGCCCGGTCACTTTGATGCGCGCGGTGACGTCGCCGGCGCTCGCCTCGGCGACCATGTCCAGGTCGGGGATCGCGTCGCCGTGGAAGCGCACCTGCCCTCGGGTGAAGTTCAGCCGCGCGCTGAGCAGCGACAGCGTGCCGCCCAAGAGGTCGAAGCCGCCCGTCACCTGCGGATCGCGGGCGGAACCCGTCAGGCGCAGGTCGCCGCCGAACTCGGCGTTGAGCCCGCGCCCGCGCACGTATACCCGGTTGGCCGCCGAGATCGTCAGCGCGAGCGTCGCGTCGAACAGCAGTCCGCGCGCGCGGGCCTTGGCTTTGGCGCGCTGGGCCAGGCGCGCCCGCGCGGTCGGCGTCGGGTTGAGATGCTTCGTGCCGGGAATTGGGGCCGCGACGCCGCCGAAGCTGCCGGGAATGGTGATGTCCATCGCGTCGATCGTGATCCTGCCGCCGACCGTCGGCTTCTGCGAGAGCTTGCCGGCGATGTCGACGGCGAGATCGGCAGTCGCCGCCACGATGTCGTTGTCGACGACCCTGGCGCGGCGGCCGACGATCCGGACGGTCCCGGGGAAGCCGGCCGCCGGATCGAGTTTCACCTCGCCGCTCGCCCCGATCGTGCCGCCGTTCGGCGTCGCTCCCGTCATGTGGTCGATTCGGATCGTATCGCCGCTCGCCGACAGTTGCGCGCTGACCGCCGAAGCCTTGAAGCCGGTCTGCTCGTCGCGGAAAGCGCCGTTGGCGAGCGTGATCGTGCCCCGCGCCTCGGGCTTTGTCGGCGTCCCGAGCGCCCGCATCGCGACCGTGACCGCGCCGCTGACGCTCCGTCCACCGGTCGAGAGCATGACATTGGCGAGCCCGGCGTCGAGTCGTCCGTCGATCCCGAGGTCGAGCGCGCCCCCGACCGAAAGCGGCGCCGAGCCGGAGACGCGCAGAGACGAGGCCGCCCCAACCTTCACCGTGAGATCGACCGTGCTGCGTCCGCCGCCGAGCCGGCCCGAACCGGCGAGGTCGAGCGCGGGCAGGCCGGCGCTGCGAACCTGCAGCGCGCTGAGCCCCGTCACGCGCACGCGCCAGTCGCCCGCCGGAGCGTTTGACGGCCCCGAGATCGTGGCTTCGCCCTCCGCGGCGCCCGACAGGCCGAGACCCGGGGAGGCCAGATCGAGCGCGGCGAGCGGAACGGCGGTCGCCCTCGCCCGGAGGTCGAGCGACGAGCCGATGCGCCCGGCGAGCGACAGGCGGCCGGAATCGACCACCAGGGTGAAATTTCGGAATTCCAGGCCGGAATCGAACACGAGGCTCGCAGGTCCGGCGAGCGCGATCCGATGTCCGAAGCAGGCGGCGGACAGGTTCGCCAGATCGAGGCGGACCGGCGACCCGCCGAACAGGCGTCCGCGCGCTTTGAACGCAAGCCCGCGCGCGACGCCGCTGGCGTCGATGTCGCTGAAGTCGGCGCCGGGCGTGGCCGTCAATCTCACGTCGGCGACCGACTGGCCGGCGACGGTCGCGCGCGCGAGGCGGGCGGACCCGGAGGCCGCCCGAGCGCCCCAGAGATCGGCGACGGCGCCGTGGATCTCGAGCCCTTCGAGGCGGTTGTCGCCGACGCTCATCCGGTCGCTGCCGGCGACGATCGCGACCGACTGCCGGCCCTCCCCGCCAGAGGCGGTGAGCTTGGCCTGCAGCGTCCCGCCGAGCTTTACGAGCACGAGGGGCGAGAGATCATCGAGGTTCTTTGCTCCGAAGCTCACGTCGCCGGTGACGATGTGGTCGGGGGCGATCGAGAGGCCGCCGCTGAGGCTGGCCGAGGCGAGACTCAGGGCCAGATTGTCGATTGTCCATCCGCCGTCGGCGTGTCTGGCGACAAAGCCCGAGCCGGTGAGCGGCTGGCCGTCGACGTCGCCGGTAAGCTTCGCGCCGGCCTCGACGGCTCCAGTGAGGTGGACCGCCCTGGCCGTGAACGCGACGCCGGTCGTCTTGCGGTCGAGCAGCCGCCCGGCGCCGAGCGTCGCCTTCACCTCGGCGCCGAGATCGTCGGGCGCCCCGGTCAGGCTGGCGAGGAGCTGAACCTCGCCCTCGACGCGCGAATCGAGCGCCTTCGCGTCGGGGATATTGACCGTCGCGCTGACGTTCGCCTTGCCTTGCCGGTAGTCGCCGTCGAGCCGGGCCGAGGCGTTCTGGCCGACGGCCTCGAGGTTCGAGAAGCCGAAGCCCCCGCCCGGCGTCGTCCGGACGCCGCCGGTCAGCGCGAGCGCGCCGCCGAGCGCCCGGTCAAGGATCGGATAGGGCGTGACAAGTTTGGCCGCGTGCGCGTCTATCGCTGCATTGACGAGGCCGTAGCTCGGCGCTCCGTCGAGATCGGCCGTTGCGCGCGCCTCGCCTGCGAGGCTGCCGCCAGTGAACCCGGAGAACCGGCTGAGATCCTTGGCCGCGAGGGTGAGCCGGCCGCGCATCCGGGCCGGCCCAAGAAGGCCGGTATAATGCGCCTCGAGATGCGGCGCGACGAGGTCCAGCGCGTCGAATGTCGCGACACCGCCGCTCGTGGACGAACCGCGCATCGAGACCGCGACCTTGCTGCCGACCGCCTGCCCGAGGGCAGGGTCGGCAAGCGCGAGGCCCATCGCTTGGCCCTGCGCCTCGAACAGGATCCTCGAATCGCGCTGGGTCAGCGCGGCGCTCGGGCGCACGTGGAAAGACGCGGTGATCCGCTCGAGCGCGGCGTCCGCCGCATGGATGTTTCCGGCGTCGAAGGCGCCGTCGATCGCCGGCGCGGCGATGGGCCCGGCGATCGTCGTATTGAGGTCGAGTTTGCCGATTTCGGTCGCGCCCGGGATCGCGCCGGCGTGAACCTTGACGTTGAGCGTGTCGTCGGCCGATTTCGTCCCCTCGATGTCGAGCCGCGCATTGGCCGACACGAGGTGGAGGCCCGGCGTCGAGACGCTGGAATCGTCGTTGAACAGCACGTCGCCCTTGAACGTGGTCTCGCCGGCGAACACCGGCCGTATCACCTGGGGCGTAAGGCCTTCGATCCGCGAGTTGAGGTCGAGGGTCAAGCGCCGGGCGGCCCCTTCGCGGGCGACGACAACGTCGCCCTTCGCCCAGATGTCAGCGCCGGCCGCGAAGTCGAGCTTGGCGTCGAACCTGTCGAGCGGCCCCGCGCCCTCGAAACGGAAATTCGCCGCCGGCAACTCCGGAAGATTGACGAGATGGGCGAACACGCCGCCCGCCGGTTCGGAGGACTTCACGTTCACCGTCAGCTGATCGGTCGCCGGGACGTAGCTCAAAACCGCGCTCAGTTCGCCGGGCGCGTCGAGCCGCCGCGCGTGGAGGCGAAGGTCGAGCCCCTCGGACGGCGGCCCCAAGGTCGCTCGCCCAGTGACGCCGAGCCGCGCGGCGAGCCCGATCACCGGCTCGCCGAGCGCAAGCTGCTCGACCGCCAACTGCTTGACGATCACCTTGAGCGGCAGCTCCGGCAGGATCGGCTGCGTCGCGACCGGCTGCGCCGAGCCGCCGCTTTCGGCCGGCGGCGCCTCCGAGGGCATGGGTCGGCGCAGGACGTCGATATGGCCGATCGTCAGCTGATCGACGTCCAGTCGGCGGCTGAGCAAGGCCAGCCGGTTCCAGATCAGCCGGACCGTGTCGACCTTGAGCCAGGCGCCGTCGCGGTCGGACAGCACGATGTCGATGAATCGAAACGTCGGAGCTGAGCACGCCGTTCACCGCCCCGATCGACACGGTCATCGACGGCGAGGACAGCGCGCGGGAGATGAGGTCGGCGATCACGCCCTTGTCGGACTGATCGGCCCGCGCCGGCGCGAAGAGGACGAGGACCAGGGCGATGAAGGCCGTGAGGGCGGCCGATCGATGCGACCGGGTCATGAGCGCGCACTCTCGAGGGCGACCCCGGTCTCGGACAGAACCCATGCGAGACGTTCCGCCATCAGAAGGCCTGCCCGATGCTGGCGTAGACGGCTACCGGCCCGTTGCCGGGGACGCGCTGGAAGGGAAAGGCGACATCGAGCCGGATCGGACCGATCGCGGTGTAATAGCGAAGACCGAGTCCGGCCGCCATGTAGAGCGGCTCGCCGAAGTTGGGGAAGTTGGTGACGAAGGCGTTGCCCGCGTCGAAGAACGGGACGATCCCGATCGTGTCGGTGATCTTGATTCTGAGCTCCGCCGACGCGTCGAACTCGCTGCGGCCGCCGGTGACGCCAAAAATGTCTCTCGGTCCCAGGCTCTGGTAGGCGTAGCCGCGCACCGAACCGCCGCCGCCTGCGTAGAAGCGCCAGTTGGCCGGGATGTCGTCCAGCGGCGCGCCGGCGAGGCCGCCGAGCTCGATGCGGCCGGCGAGCACGAAGCGCGAGTCGGGATCGATCGAGTAATAGGCCGAGCCGCGCGCCTTGAAATCGGCGAGATTGAGGGTCGAGCCGAGGAATTCGCCGTAGCCGGCAACCGAGGCGTTGAGCCGTACGCCGGTGGTCGGATCGAGCTTGCTGTCGGTCGTGTCGTAGTTGACCGAGGCCGGCACGCCGACAAGTGTGTAATTGACCCGGCCGAGCGAGTCCGTGGCGACGCCCGTCTGGCCCTCGATGCCGGCCTGGACCCAGAAGTTCTCGCCGAAGCGGTGGCGCAGGGCCGCGGTGACGTCGGCGTCCTCGGCCTGATAGCCGACGAAGCCCGCGCCCGAGGTGCTGACCTTCTCGCCGAGCGCGTTCAGCAGGAAATCGTTCGGCGTTCCCCACAGGGCGGGCTTGAGAAAGTTCGCCGAGAGGCGGCCGCCGAGATCGTGGATCGAAAAGCTCCTGAGGGTTGTCGACGAAACGTACCACGGCGGCGCCTCGAAGATGTCCGCCTGCAGCCGCAGCCGCTCGGCGCCGCCGAACACGTTGCGGTCCTCCCAATAGACCTGTCCGGCCGGCCCGTTATACGTGGAATAATTGGCAGAGGCGCCGACCGCGTAACGGGCGCGGTCCGTGATGTCGACCTCATAGGGCAGGCGTCCCAGAGCGTCGAGCGTCTTGTTCTCGACGATCCGCACGCCGCCGACCGCCGGGATTTCGCGCAGGCTCGCGCGGGCGTCGTCGATCGCGCGCGGCGAATAGGGATCGCCCGGCTGGATATAGAGAAACGAGCGCGCAATAGCTGGGCTGAAGCTGTTCGGGCCGACTAGCGTCGCCTCGCCGAACGGCGCGACGGGGCCCGGCGCGGCGACAAACGCGACGTCCATGGTCTGCGTTTCGTGGTTCACCACCGGCGCGATCGACAGGACCTTCGCCAGCGGCCGGCCCTGTTTGCGGAAATAGTCGACGATGCGGGCGGAGGCCGCGCGCAGGCTGCTCGCCGTCGCCGGATCGCCGACTTTTAGGCCGGCAATCCGGTCTGGCAGCGTCTCGGGCGGCAACGTTTCGCCTGCGCCGTTGACGACGCGGATCGTGTTCAGGCGAAAAAGCGGCCCAGGATCGACGCGAATGGTCACCGGCGCGACGGCACGGTTGCGGTAGCTTTCGGCGGCGCGAATGAAGGCGGCGGCGTTGGGCGAAAGAATGGTCAGGCTCGCGCCGCCGACCGCGACGGCGACCGTCCCGTTGTAGTAGCCGAGGCCCCACAACGCGTCGACGATCGAACCGAAATCGTTGGTCGCGCGGCGCGCCAGCGCATCGCCGTCCGGCGGCGGATCCTTGATCAGCTTGTAAAGCGATGAGGCGTTCATTACCGCGGCCTCGATCCCACTGTCGCCGCCGCCGACGTCGATCGTCACGGAATAGGAGATCGCCGTGCCCGAGACCGGAGGCGGCGTTTCTTCGGAGCCGAAAAAGCCGAAGAAACTGAAGGCATGAGCGCCTTCGGGCCCGCTGAACAGGGTCACCGCCGCTGCAGCCGCGACGATCAGGCGCGCGCCCCAGCTCTCGGATCGGTTTCGGGAAGCCCGGTCCATCAAACGCGTACGCCTTTACCCGACGCAACCCGGCCATTGCCGGCCGATCGGCCATACATGAAGCAGACCGGACCCTACGTCAAAGCCGCAGGGGCCTGCGCCGGTTCCCCTAAGGAGCGGCGGCGCGCGGCCGACTTGGATCGTGGTTACGATGGCGTAAAGACTATTACCCAAGACCACTGGCGCTCAGACCGGCAGGACGCGCCGCGCGAGCTCCACCCAATAGGCGACGCCGGGGGCGATTGCGGCGTCATCGAAGTCGTATTTCGGGTTGTGCAGCATCGCGAAATCGCCGTTGCCAACAAATATGTAGGCGCCGGGGACCTGGCGCAGCACGAAGGCGAAGTCCTCTGCGCCCATGACGGGCTTCAGATCGTCGCGCACATTGTCGGTCCCGGCGACCGCGCGCATCGCTTCGAGCGCGATCTCGGTTTCCGCCGGATGGTTGACCGTCGGCGGGTAGGGAACGCCGGTCCCGGTCTCAACGGTCGCGCGGACACCGAGCGCCGCGGCCGTCTCGCCGCAGATGCGGCGGAGTTCGGTCTCGATCGCCTTGCCGACCGCGTCCGAGAAGCAGCGAATGTTGCACTTCATCTCGACCCGGTCGGGGATGACGTTGAAGGCGTCGCCGCCGTGGATCGAGGTGATCGACACCACGGCGGGATCGAGCGGGTCGACGACGCGCGAGACGATGGTCTGCGCAGCCGTCACGATCGCCGCCGCGGCGACGATCGAAGTCGCGGGCTCGGTGCGGAAATGCGGCGTGGCCGCCCACGCCGTCGACCGTGACGTGGAATTTTCCGGTCGACGCCAGCGCCGGTCCGCGCACCACGCCGAACGAGCCGATCGGAATGCCCGGCCAATTGTGAACGGCGTAGGCGCCTTTGACCGGAAAGCGCGTGAGCATACCGTCGTCGATCATCGCCTGGGCGCCTGCATCGCCTTCCTCCGCCGGTTGGAAGCAGAAGACGATCGTTCCGTCGAAACCGCGCGTCTCCGCCAGGCGTCGCGCCGCCCCGAGCAGCATCGTGGTGTGGCCGTCGTGGCCGCAGGCGTGCATGCGTCCGGGCGTCTCGGAGGCGTATGGAGCGCCGGTGGCTTCGCGGATCGGCAAAGCGTCCATGTCGGCGCGGAAGAGCACGCGCTTCTCGGGCCCGCCGGCCGGGCCGGCGGCGCCATGCAGCACGCCGAGAACGCCCGTCCTCCCCACCCCCTCGATCACCTGGTCGAAGCCGAAGGCGCCGAGCCGCTCGGCGACCAGGCGGGCGGTGCGCGGCAGGTCGTAGCTCAGCTCCGGGTGGCGATGGAGGTCACGCCGCCATTCGGTGAGTTCGGGGATCATCGCGGCGATGGAGTTGCTGACGGGGGCGTTCATGTCGGCGATCGGCTCCTATATAGGGGGACGCAATGGCCGCGGACGGCGAGAGGCGTAGGGTCAGTTTGTGCCCGCCTCGCGCCGCGCGCAAGCCTTGAGCAGGAGCGTCGCATGGGTTCGCCGGGGCCGGGGCTGTTGAGCCTCGTTCCGTTCGTCAGTGTCGACCACATGATGCGGATCGTGTTGGACATCGGCGTGGAGCGGATGCTGGTCGAACTCGCCGCCACGATCGAGGAGGATTTCCGGCGCTGGGACCTGTTCGACAAGACCCCGCGCATCGCCGCCCACTCGGCCGAGGGCGTGATCGAACTGATGCCGACCAGCGACGGAGCGACCTACGGCTTCAAATACGTCAACGGCCATCCGAAGAACGTGGCGGCGGGCCTGCAGACGGTCACGGCGTTCGGCGTGCTCTCGCACGTCGACAACGGCTATCCCCTGCTGATTTCGGAAATGACAATCCTGACGGCGCTGCGCACCGCGGCGACCTCGGCGCTGGCTGGCCGGGCCTTGGCGCCGCCCGGCGCCCGAACGATGGCGATCATCGGCAACGGCGCACAATGCGAGTTCCAGGCCCTTGGCTTCAAGGCGTTGTGCGGCGTTGAGGCGGTGCGGCTCTACGACATCGACCCGCGTGCGACGCGCAAGGCCGCCGCCAACCTTTCGGGGTCGGGCCTCGGCGGTCGTCGCTTGCCGCTCGAGCGAGGAGGCGATCCTCGGGGCCGAGATCGTCACCACCTGCACCGCCGACAAGCGCAACGCCACCATCCTGACCGACAACATGATCGGGGCGGGCGTGCACCTCAATGCGATCGGCGGCGACTGTCCCGGCAAGACGGAGCTGCACTCGGACATCCTCCGGCGCTCGGAGATCTTCGTCGAATACGCGCCGCAGACCCGGATCGAGGGCGAGATCCAGCAGCTCGACCGCGCCCATCCGGTGACCGAGCTCTGGCAGGTCCTGACCGGTCAGGCCCCCGGGCGGCGCGACGCGCGGCAGATCACCCTGTTCGACGGCGTCGGCTTCGCGATCGAGGACTTTTCCGCCCTGCGCTACATCCGCGACCAGCTCGACCGGACCGGGCATTTCGTCCATCTCGACCTGCTCGCCGACCCGGACGAACCGCGCGACCTCTACGGCATGCTGTTGCGCGCACGGCCGGACTGATCGGGGACGCCTCGAATTCGTGACCGGCGAGGACCGCGGTTTTCCGACCGAAGTCGTTTGTTATCAATGACTTACGCCCAATTTTGGCCGAGATTCGATCCCAACTCTGTGTGATTTCAAGGACTTGGCGGCAGGTTGGGTGCCGGC
This sequence comes from uncultured Alphaproteobacteria bacterium, assembly GCA_963816065.1. Lineage (GTDB taxonomy): Bacteria > Pseudomonadota > Alphaproteobacteria > Rhizobiales > Beijerinckiaceae > Roseiarcus. Next base: position 688,345 of record CAWFJG010000030.1, read on the forward strand.
CTTGGTTTTGGCGTGGTTCGCGCGAGCTCCGCGCCGGCGTCAGGCCTGCAGAAGTTTGCGGACGGCGCGGTCGAGACTGGCGCAAAGGCGCTCACGCGCCTTCGTCCCGTATGGCTCGAATGCGGCGGCCGGCCGACGCCGTCGGCGCTTGCATTTTTTTTGCCGCGCGGCGAGGCCGGACAGCCGATGCTGGCCTCGGAGGATTTCGGCGTGTTCGGCCGCGTCGCCCCGTCCGCCCTTATGCTGCTGGGGCCGGAGAAAGCTCACCGGGGCTGCACAATCCGGACTACGATTTTCCCGATGCGCTGATCGGGATCGGTGCGCAGGTCTTTCTGCGCCTGCTGCACGACATCGCGGGCTGGCAGTCCTGTAGCCGCGCTCGCTGAGCGCGGCCGACGCAATCAACGATCGCGTCTACAAGGCGGCCCCGCACACAGCCCGTACACAGTCAGCGCCCTAGGAACTTCCGTCTTCGCCATGGTAGGCAGCCCGCCATCAGGCGGCCGGCGCGCCGCAACCGGACAAAGGACGAAACCCGATGGCGAATGGGGACAGCGGCTTTCCCGAGGGGCTGGCGTTCGACGACGTCCTGCTTCGGCCCGGCCATTCGACCGTCATGCCGGGCGAAGTCAGCGTCGCGACCCGTCTCACCCGCACGATCGCGCTCAACCTGCCGATCATCTCCTCGGCGATGGACACGGTCACCGAGGCGCGGCTCGCCATCGCCATGGCGCAGGCCGGCGGGATCGGCGTCATCCACCGCAACCTCGAGCCCGCCGACCAGGCCGAGGAGGTGCGCAAGGTCAAGCGCTTCGAGAGCGGCATGGTCGTCGATCCGATCACCATCTTTCCCGACGCGACGCTGGCCGACGCGCTGGCGGTGATGAAGCGCGCCTCGATCTCGGGCATTCCGGTGGTCGAGCCGCGGCCCGGACGGCAAGCCCGGCAGGCTCGTCGGCATCCTGACCAACCGCGACGTCCGTTTCGCCGACGATCCGCGCCAGCCGGTGACCGAACTGATGACGCGCAAGGTGATCACCGTCGGCGAGGGGGTCGGCCGCGAGGAAGCGCGCCGGCTCCTGCACCAGCACCGGATCGAGAAGCTGGTGGTGGTCGACGAGGCCGGCCGCTGCGTCGGCCTGATCACCGTCAAGGACATCGAGAAGGCGACTGCGCATCCGAACGCCGCCAAGGACGCGGACGGGCGCCTCCGGGTCGCCGCGGCCACCACGGTCGGCGACAAAGGCTTCGCGCGCGCCGAGCTCCTGATGGCGGCGGGCGTCGACTGCCTGGTGGTGGACACCGCTCACGGCCATTCCGAGCAGGTGCTGGAACAGGTCCGCCGCATCCAGCGGGCGACCAACAAGGTCGCCATCATCGCCGGCAACGTCGCGACCCGCGAAGGCGCGCAGGCGCTGATCGACGCCGGGGCCGATGCGATCAAGATCGGCATCGGGCCGGGCTCGATCTGCACCACCCGGATCGTGGCCGGCGTCGGCGTGCCGCAACTCACCGCCGTCCTCGAGGCGGCCGAGGCGGGGCGGGCGGCGGACGTGCCGGTGATCGCCGACGGCGGCATCAAGTATTCCGGCGACCTCGCCAAGGCGATCGCGGCCGGCGCGGATTGCGCCATGATCGGGTCGCTGCTCGCAGGCACCGACGAGAGCCCCGGCGAAGTGTTCCTCTACCAGGGCCGCTCGTACAAGAGCTACCGCGGCATGGGCTCGCTCGGCGCGATGGGCGCGGGATCGGCCGACCGCTACTTCCAGCAGGACGTCAAGGACCAGATGAAGCTCGTGCCCGAGGGCGTCGAGGGGCAGGTCCCCTACCGCGGGCCTGTCGAGGCGATCCTCCACCAGCTCGCCGGGGGCCTAAGGGCGGCGATGGGCTATGTCGGGGCCGAGACGATCCCTGTCTTCCAGCGCAAGGCCCAGTTCATGCGGATCACCAATGCAGCTCTGCGCGAAAGTCACGTCCACGATGTCGCAATCACCCGAGAGAGCCCGAACTACCACCCGACGGGGGTGTGAGGGCGGCGCCCCGGCGCCCGCGCAAGCGGATGGGAAGCCCGGCCGTTGCTTTGGGCCGGAGAAGGGAAATCGATTTCATCGGACAGGCGCGGCTTTAATGCGCAATTCGGAATGTCCGTTGCGGAATGGGGCGCCATCTCGGTCGTTCGCTGAGGGGCGTGGCGAAGCCGTGCTAAGACATTGTAATGTGACGGCGGCGGCGGCTTGCGGGGCGTGACGGGGGTGTCGACCACCCAATGGAGAGCGAACGGTGCGAATGGACCTTATCCTCTCGACGGCGTCGCGTTATCTTGCGCGTCTTGTCGGACCCTTCGGAACTTTGGCATGCGCCGTGGCGATTGCCGCCATTCTTCTTTCGCGAGTTTCGCCGGCGCTCGCAGACGTGCAGACCGAAAAGCGCGTCGCCCTCGTTATCGGCAACGGCGCCTACCAGAATGCGCCGCGGCTGGACAACGCGGTCCTGGACGCGAGGGCGGTCGCGAACGCGTTTCGCAAGCTCGGATTCGAGGTGGTCGACGGTTACGACCTCGACATCGCCGGGATGAGGGCGAAGGTGGGCGAGTTTTCGGCGGATCTTCCGGGCGCGAAATCGGCGGTGATCTACTATGCCGGGCACGGCATTTCGGTCGACGAGGAGAACTATCTCATCCCGACCGACATTGCGCTGAGGGGCCCGACCGACTTGGACCTCGGCGCGATCAGCGTTTCGCTCGTTCTCAAGCAGATGAAGCGCGACGACCGGGTCAACGTCGTGATCCTCGACGCATGCCGCGACAATCCGTTCGCTGAGGCGCTGGCGAGAAGCAAGACCCGGTCGATCGTAGGCGAGCGGGGGCTGAGCCGGATCGATGGCGATCTTGCGCGCGGGACGCTGATCGCTTTCGCCAGCGATCCCAAGAGCACCGCGCTCGACGGGCCGCCGGGCGGCCACAGCCCATTCACCGCGGCGTTCCTGGATCACGTGTTCGACCCGGAAGTGCCGATCGACACGGTCATGAGCCGGGTGCGCACCGAAGTGTGGGAGAAGACCGACCACAACCAGTTGCCTTGGGTAAACACCTCGCTGATCGGCAATTATATTCTCAACCGGCAGGCCGCCCCGGGAGGAGCGCTGAACGGAGCGGCGGAGGTCGCGAAGGTTGAGGCGCAGGCCAGCCTGCCCGAACGGCAGAGTAGGGAGGATCTGCTTTGGGAATCGGCGCAGCATTCCAACTTGCGCGCCGACTACCAGGCCTATCTCGAGGCCTTTCCCGCCGGCTTTTTCGCCAGGATGGCGATGAACCAAATCGCCGCTCTCGAAAACTCGGGCGTCGCGCGGTCCGGACAGGCGTCGGAATCGGGGAAGGAGCCGGAAAGGAAGGACTGGCGGGCCGAGATCGCAACCGCTGAGACCGAGAAGGCGCTCAACCTGACGGCCGCCGAGGAGAAGGAGATCCAGCAGCGCCTGATCGCCCTCGATCTCTATAAGGGGCCGGTCACGGGCTTGCTCGATCCGCCGACCCGCCGGGCAATTGCCGAGTGGCAGAAGAGCAGAGGCGCCGCGTCGAGCGCCTACCTCGGCCCGATGCAATTGGCGGAGCTGCGCCAGGAAAGCGAGGACGCATACCAGAAATCTGGCGCCGCCCAGTCGGCTCCGAAGCCAAAGGCCGAGAGCGTGAAACCCGAGCCGCGCGGGGCAAAGGCGAGGGCGGCGGTCCGGGCGCCGGCCGCGCGAGCGCCGGTGATCCATAAGCGAGCGGCCCAGGAGCCCACGAAGACCCCGCGCCAGCATTCGGCCGGACACCCGTCTTTGCCTCGCGCCGACGCGCAAGAATCCACCGCCGCCGCCCCGCGCTGCAATGGCGCTCCGGAATGGTGCAGGAAGGCCGGTCTGCCGGTCGACAGTGACGCGCCTCCGGTCGGCCGGCCGTTCGGGTGGTAGAGTTCTGACCTGGAAGACAGGCCTGTCGAGATGTCCAGGCTCAGTTGACGAACTTGAAATAGTCGGCGGCCGAGGACGCGGCGGATTTGCGCGCATCCTCGACCATCCGGCCGGCAATCAATCTCAAAGGCTCCGTACGCGTCCCTTCAAGGAGCGGAAAAGGCGTTGGCGACACAACCGCGACCAGGAGCTGATACGCGTCGGGGAAGCCGCCCTGCGGCTTGATCGAAACGCTGAACGTCGCCGTGGCGCTGCCGGGCTGCATAGCCGTCGGGAGACGGTGGATCACGCCGTCGTCGTCGATGTGGAGAAGATAGAGATGTCGCCCGGCGAGGTGTGAAACAGTCCCTGCCAGCGGAACGCCGCGGCTGATGTTTTGAACTTTGATGTCCAGCTGGGGTCTCGCCGAGCCTTCCGCTCCGTCGAGGCGAAGGAGGTCGAGCGCCGGACACTGCTCGGGCGTCAGTTGTCCTAGACGGATGGCCGCCTCGGCGCCCACCGCCGCCTGGTAACCAGAGTCGAAACGTTCGAATGGCTCCGGAGTTCGGCCCAGGCCAAGGTATCTCTCTTTGCCGTCCAATGTCCCGATGCGGGTGATGAAGAAGCATTCGCCGCCATCGAAGCCGGCGATGAACGTCTTCGCCCGATCGGCGACCGAGACGTTGACTGCGGACGACGGGAGACTCAATGCGTCGTGATGTGGCGACGAGTCGCCGTTCGTCTCCCGCCCGTTCAAGCCCGCCGGATGCGCGGTCTCCTCTTCTGTGGCCGGCGGAGCGTCTTTCGCGCGCGCGACCAGATTCGGTGTCGGAGCTTCCTTGGACGTAGTCGCCACGTCCGGGGACGCCGGCAGGGTCCGGTCGGCGATTGCGAGCCTCGCGGTCATATGCGCTGTTCTATTGTCGTGGTCGGTCGCGACAATCTGGATGGTCGCTTGGCCAGGGTGCAGCGGATCGCCCTCAATAACACCGGTCCCCTGACCCCTGTCCATGAAGCTCAGGCCGTCCGGCAGGCCTGACGCGGTCAAACGCAATCCCTTGCCGGCCCGGTCGAGAAAGGCTGACAAAACCTCGGTGTAATGCGCGCCGACGACCGCCGAAGGAAGGTCGATGTCCGGCTGCGCGGCGGACGGCGGAAGCGCGTCGACAACATCGTCCGCGCTCGGCGCTCGCGGCGGCGGGCTCGACAGCTTCGGCGACTCTTCCTCCGCTTTTGCGAGATTGGTTTGGTTCGTCCCTTCGTCACTCGGTGGAGGACGCGCATTCGACCCGCTCTGCGCAGAGTGAGTCTCGGGTCGGCGCCGCCGGCGCAGACAGATTGGCTCCTGCGAGCGGCGGCAGCTTGCTCGGCGCCGGCGGGGCTGGCGCAATGAAAGACTGTGTGACCTGCGCAATATCGTTCCGGAGGACGTAGGCCATCGAGACTATCACAGCGAGCGCGGCCACCATACCGATCAGCAATGCGTTCCGATTTCCGGACGGCTCGTGCATCGAAGGCGGAAGGAGAGCACGTGCAATTGCTCGCGGTGTCTTGCCTGCAGTCGCCCAAGCTGAAACCTCCGCCATGCTGCCGGGTCGATTTGCGGGAAGGGGCTGCAACATCGATTGGAGGAGCGGGCGAAACGTCGCGTCTATATCGGAAAGATCCGGAACGGCGGAGCGCTTCGCGATCGCATCCGCCTCCGAGCCGCGCATGTCGATCGGGCGTCCGCGCATCGCCGCCGCCAGCACCAGCCCGAAACTGTAAATGTCGGACCTGGGCGTCACTTCGCCGCCATACAAACCAAACTGCTCAGGCGACGCAAAATTGTACTTGCCCGCGAAGCGGCCGCCGATGATCGAGACGTCCTTTCCCTCGAGCGAACGCGCGATTCCAAAATCTATGATTTTGGCGAGGCGCACGTCCCGGTTGGGAAGGATGATGTTGTCCGGCGAGATGTCGCGATGAACAATGCCGTGCCGATGCGCGACGTCGAGGGCGGACGCCATCCGCTGCTGCAAGACCCTGACGTCGTCCAGCGCCATCGGACCGGCTGCAAACCGGTCCGTCAGCGACGGGCCATCGACGAACTCCATCGCCAGATAGGCTCGCCCCAGGTCCGGATCGATCGAAAAGACGAAATAGCGCACGATCGCTTCGTGCGGCAGATTATGGAGCGCCGACGCCTCGCGCCGGAATAATTCGAATATATCCGGGTCGGTTGCGAACTCGGGTCGGATCAATTTGATCGCCACCGGATCGCGCGTCACGATGTTGAAGCCGCGGTAGACTTCGCCCATTCCGCCGTTGGCGATCAGTCTCTCAATTTCGTAGACGCGGTTAAGCTGGGTGCCGGGCCGGAGGCTGCCGGCGACCGGATTTCGGATAACGGTCCGATCCTCCACAACCGACGCTCCAGAGTCGCAATGTGTGCGTATTCAGACCAATGCCGCAGCGCGCTATTTGCCGCCTGGCACCTTAGCGCCGAAACGCATCGCTGGGAACGGATCTCTCCGGCGAATTTCCTCCGCATCGGTTCTATTGCTTGCGACAGGCGTTTGACGAGGGCCGAAGGACGGGTGTACTTTAGCGAAAGCCCGCGCTTATGCAGGTTGCTGACGGAAACGCTTATGCGCGCGTGCTCGACATTGATTGTCGGCGCAGCGATCGGTCTGGCTGCGCATATGGCGGTCATTCCCTACGCCAACGCCGATCCCGCTTATAGCGCAGACGGAGTGATCAAGTTCTTCGCTGGGCATAAACAAAAGACACGCAGCCTCTGCGTCGGCACCGCCGAGGACTGCAAGAAGCAGGAAGCGGCCGCAGCCCCGTCGTCCGCGCAAGCGCATTTCGACTTGCTGGTCAATTTTGCGTTCGATTTCGGACCAGCTGACGCCCCCTGCGAAGGAAAATCTCGACCAGTTCGCTGCCGCGCTCAAAGATCCGCAACTCAATGGCGAGAAGTTCGAAATCGACGGGCACACCGACGCCGTCGGAAGTGAACTTTACAATCAGGGGCTTTCCGAACGGAGAGCTGCGGCGGTCGTCTCCTATTTGGCTTCCAAGGGCGCTGATCCTTCTCTGCTGATCGCGAAAGGTTTCGGCCCGGCGCAGCCGCGGGTCGCCAACCCGTACAGCCCGGAGAATCGTCGAGTTGAGACGCACCTTGCGCAGTGATTTGGCAATTCCCTCAAGTCAGGTCCGGCGCCTTTTCGACTGAACGCGCGCCGTCGCCGGCAACACATTCACCGCTCGATGCGGCGCTATCTTCGAGTGCGTCCGAGACGCCGGATAACGCCCGTGAACGCCGTGCTCGGCGAAGGCCTCCGGGCGGAGAATGCGCTCGGAGGCAAAAGACACGCTGAACCGCCCACTTGCCGTGCGCGGCCCCGATCGGCAACGGTAGCTTGCCGTCGACTCCAGTCCGTCGAAATGGGATTCATGGCTCGGGCTGGGCCGCCCGACCATCCGGAGCGCCGTCTATGCTGGACCCCGTCTTGCCGAGCGCGTGATGCCAAGAGCGCCGTCGCTATCGACCATCGAAGCGTTTCTCGCCGCCGCCGAGCGCGGCAGCTTTCGGGCGGCCGCAGACCGGCTGTGTCTCAGCGCGGCCGCGGTCACGCGCCGCATCCAGGCGCTCGAGCGCCACGCGGGCGCGGCGCTGTTCGAGCGAAGGGCGGGCGGTGTCGCACTGACCGAGGCAGGGCGAGAGCTAGCCGTACGCTTGGGCCCGGCGCTCGACGAACTCAGGGCGGCGCTGGGCTCGCCCGACGATGCGGGGCGGCCTGTTCGCCTGCGCACGTCGCGCTCGTTCGCCGGGCTGTGGCTCGCCCCGCGGCTCGAGCGCCTGCCCGAGGGGATGGCGCTGGACTTGCGGTCCGACCTGACGCTCGAAGCCTGTTCTTGGCGGCGGCGCCGATCTCGGGATTTTTTTCGATCCCGGGCCGACGCCGCAGGCGAGGGCGGAGATCCTGCTGCCGGTCGAGATCGCAGTCGTCGGCGCGCCGCAACTCGACGGCGGGCGAACGCCCGAGGACGTGAGAACGACTTCGGTTCCGCTGATCGAGCTCACCGGCCAGCCGAGGTTCTGGCCCGACCGGATACCTGGCGCGCGCGCCGCCCTCGCATTCGACGGACTGCAGGCGATGTACGAGGCCGCCGCCTCGGGCCTGGGGCTCGCGCCGGGAGCGCATCCGCTCGTCCAGCCCTATCTCGCGAGCGGCCGTCTCGTCGAATGGCCGGGGTTCGGGCGGAGGCCGTTCGGCGCCTACCGGCTCGTCGCTACGCAGCAGGCCCTGCGCGGGAAAAATGTCGCCGCGCTGCGCGACTGGCTCGTGCGGGAGGCGAGCGCGGCGTAAGGCGGGAAGGTCATCTCGCTGCCGCTTCGGCGTGCGCGACGCCGCGCCCGCCCCGAGCGGAAGAAGGGCGCCCTGGCCTCCGGATCCGGCGCCCCGTCCCGGAACTCGATGCAACCCGGCCGCGGCGCTTTCGCGATCGCTTTTTGAGCGGCCTGTTCCAGCCTGATACCGACCTGTTATGCACCTGATAATGACCTGTTATTGCGCCTGTCAATCGCCTGTTTTCCTGAGGCTTTCCCAACGCAGCCTTCGGATTGTAATCGGCTATACAATTGAAAGTACGATGATTGCCGGCCTGGAGTGCGCGGCAAGGCTTGAAAAACCGCCTGCTGGCAGGCGGCTCCGCCGGTTCAGGGCAGCCGAAGGGTCGCCGTGGCGAGGCAGGCGATTCCCTCGCCCCGCCCGGTGAATCCGAGCCGCTCGGTAGTGGTCGCCTTGACCGCCACCCGCGCGACATCCAGCCCGGCGATCTCGGCGACCCTGGCGCGCATCGCCTCCCGATGCGGGCCGACTTTGGGGGCTTCGCAGATCAGCGTCGCGTCGAGGAAGGCGATGAAGCCACGGCGGGCGCGGACCCGCTCGACCGCGTGGGCGAGGAAGACGTGCGAGGGCGCGCCCTTCCATTGCGGGTCCGACGGCGGGAAATGGGCGCCGATGTCGCCGTCCGCCAGCGCCCCGTAGATTGCGTCGGCGAGCGCGTGCAGGGCGACGTCGGCGTCGGAATGACCGCTGAGGGCGTGGGTGTGGGGCAGGCGCACGCCGCAGAGCCAGATATGGTCGCCGGGCGCGAAGGCGTGAACGTCGAAGCCCTGGCCGACGCGGGTCTCGTTCGCCCCGCCCATGAGCTTTGTTTCCGCAGCGGTGAGGTCCGCGATCGTCGTCACCTTGAAGTTCTGCGGGTCGCCTTCGAATACATGGGCCGGCGCCCCCGCCCATTCGGCGATCGCGACATCGTCGGTGAGGTCGGCCACTCTGGCTTCGGCCGCCCGCCTGTGCGCGTCGAGAATGAGCGGAAAGCGGAACGCCTGAGGCGTCTGCACGGCCCTCAGGGCGGCGCGCGCCGGGGTCCCGAGCACCATGTCCTCCGTGTCCACCTGCTTGACCGTGTCGACAAGCTTCAGGCCGGGCGCCGCCGCCCCGTGCGCCCCGGCCGCATCGACCGCCCGCGCGATGAGATCGGGTGAAGGAAAGGGCCGGGCGGCGTCGTGAATGAGCACAAGGTCCGGCTCAGCTGCGACGAGCGCCTCGAGGCCGGCGCGGACGCTCTCCTGCCGGCTGGCGCCGCCGATCGAGGGCGGCCCGAGCGATGCGCGCGTCTCCGGCGTCAGGCTCGCGAGCGCGTCGTCGTAGAGCGCCCGGTCGTCAGGATGGATGACGACCGTCGTCGCCTCGAACGCCCGGGCGGCGAGCAGCGCCTCGAGCGTGTGCGCGATCAGCGGCCAGCCGGCGCAGGGCAGATATTGCTTCGGCCGCTCGCCGCCGAGCCGGACGCCGCGGCCGGCCGCGACGACGACGAGGGCGACGGACGGAGAAGACAAGGATAGCCTCCGGTAGGGGATGGGTTGTTTGGAGCGTCGCGCGGTTTGCGTCAATGCCGCCGTAGTTTGGCCGCCATGAATTGGCCGGCTTGACTTGCCTTCGGCCAGGCTGGATCAAACGCGGTCCGAAAGCTGGGGTTACCGAATGCCGCTCACGCTCGTCCTCGCCAACAAGGCCTATTCGTCCTGGTCGCTCAGGCCCTGGATCCTGCTCGCCCATTTCAAGATCCGGTTCGAGGAGATCGTCATCCCGATGGGATCGTTGGAAGAGATGCGGAAATACGCCCCGACCGGCAAGTGTCCGTCGCTCCACGACGGCCGGATCGCGGTGTGGGAGTTGCTTGCCATCATCGAATACATTTCTGAACTCTATCCGGAGAAGGCGATCTGGCCGCGCGGCAAGGCGGCGCGCGCCCACGCCCGTTCGCTCGCCAACGAGATGCATGCCGGCTTCTTGCCGCTGCGCCAGGCGTGTCCGACGAACTTCCGCCGCGTCCCCAGAGCAATCTCGCTCAGCGATGCGGTCAAGAGCGATGTCGCTCGAATCGAAGCCGCCTGGGCGCATGCCCGCGATACATACGGCAAGGCGGGACCGTTCCTGTTCGGCCGGTTTTGCGCCGCCGACGCGATGTTCGCCCCGGTCGTGAACCGCTTTCATGCCTACGCAATCCCGGTCGCGCCGGCGACGCGCGCCTATATGGACGCCGTGATGGCGCTTCCGGCCTGGAAGGCATGGATTGCCGGCGGCGAGGCGGAGCCCTGGCGGATCGAGGAATACGAAGCCGTTTGAGCTCCGTGACGGCTCGATCGACGGTCTGGCGCATGCATGGGCCTGGGATGACGACGCAAACGAAGTCGTCGAAGCAAACTCAGCGTAACGTTCGACCCGGAGGGCGGGCCACAATGACGAGATTGAAAAGCGGTCTTGGCGCAGCGACGGATGAGGACGAGGCGAATGTCGCCGGTTGGCGCGCCCTCATCGACGAGTTGCAGACCCGGCGCCGCACTGCGTCGGCGGGCGGTTCGGCGAGGGCGCGCGAACGCCATGTAGGTCGAGGCAAGCTGCTCCCCCGGGAGCGCGTCGGCCGCCTCGTCGATCCTGGCTCCGCGTTTCTCGAGATCGGCGCGCTTGCGGCTGCCGGCATGTACGAGGGCGACGTCCACGGCGCCGGGCTCATTGCCGGGATCGGTCTCATTCATGGCCGTGAAACGATGATCATCGCCAACGATCCGACGATCAAGGGCGGCGCCTATTACCCCATGACGGTCAAGAAGCATCTGCGGGCGCAAGAAATCGCCGCCGAGAACTGCTTGCCTTGCGTCTATCTCGTGGACTCGGGCGGCGCCAACTTGCCGCATCAGGCCGAGGTGTTTCCGGACCGGGAGCATTTCGGCCGCATCTTCTTCAATCAGGCCCGCATGTCCGCGTCGGGGATCGCCCAGATCGCGGTCGTCATGGGCTCGTGCACGGCGGGCGGCGCCTATGTCCCGGCGATGTCGGACGAGACGATCATCGTCGAGAAGCAAGGGACGATCTTTCTCGGCGGGCCGCCTTTGGTGAAGGCCGCGACGGGCGAGACGGTGAGCGCGGAGGACCTCGGCGGCGGCGATCTGCACACTCGCGTCTCCGGGGTGGCCGATACGCTGGCGCGCGACGACGCGCACGCGCTGGCGCTGGCGCGGCGGATGGTGGGAAACCTCAACCGCGCGCCTAAGCGCGGCGTCGATTGGGTTGAGCCGGTCGAACCGCTCTATCCAACGGAGGAACTGATGCGGATCGCGCCGCTCGATCTGCGCAAGCAGGTCGACGCGCACGAGATCGTCGCGCGGCTCGTCGACGGTTCGGAGTTCGACGCCTTCAAGCCCAGATACGGGGTAACGCTGGTGGCCGGCTTTGCCCGGCTGTCAGGAATGCTGGTCGGCATTCTCGCAAACAATGGCGTTCTGTTTTCCGACAGCGCGCTCAAGGGCGCGCACTTCATAGAACTGTGCGCGCAGCGCGGGATTCCGCTTCTTTTCCTGCAGAACATCTCGGGCTTCATGGTGGGGCAGCGTTACGAAGCCGGCGGAATTGCAAAGGATGGCGCAAAGCTCGTCACCGCCGTGGCGTGCGCCAATGTGCCGAAGATCACCTTGATTGTCGGCGGCTCGTTTGGGGCGGGAAATTACGGCATGGCGGGCCGCGCCTACGGTCCGCGGTTTCTTTTCACGTGGCCGAACGCGCGCATCAGCGTGATGGGGGGAGAACAGGCGGCGAGCGTGCTTGCAACGCTTCGGCGGGAATCGATGGAGGCGGAGGGGCGGGAATGGACCACGGACGACGAGGAGCGCTTCAAGGCGCCTATCCGGGCGAAGTACGAGACGGAGGGGTCGCCGTACTACGCGACGGCCCGGCTTTGGGACGATGGCGTCGTCACGCCGCAGGAGACTGCGGCGCGTCTTGTCACTGGCGTTGTCGGCGACGCTGAACGCGCCGGCCGAGGCGACCCGGTTCGGCGTCTTCCGCATGTAGAGCCGGACTGCGACAGGGCTTTCACTTCTTGGCGCTTCGCGCCGACAGCAGCAAGGCGACCCCGATGAGGGCCGCCGCCACCATCAATTGCCGTGGCCCGGGATTTGGCGTGGACCTGGCGATGAGGGCGACGAACTGCGGCACTACCCCATCGTTTGACGGACGCGGAGGTTTCTTCCGTTTGAAGAGGAGGGGAATAACGGCAACGACAGCAAGGACCAAAGCCACGCCTGTACAGACCAGCGCGGCTTCGATCGGCCCGTAATCCGGGGCGAGCCGAAAGAAGAGAGCGGTAAACAGGCCGGCGACGGCGAAAAGCGCGAAAATCGCTCCGGCCGTCACGTAGGCTATCGGCGTAACGGTGCGGCGCACCGCCGCCATCGCCTCCTGCCGGACAAGCTCGACGATCTCGTTCGACATCCGCGCTAGCCGCGGGTGAGCAGCGCCAGCAAGAGGCCGGCGGTGAAGGCGATCCCGATCGCGGCGAGCGGATTTTTGCGAATGGAATCCCGCAGGTCGTCCTTGGCTTTGGCTAAGTCCGGACTGTTGGAAACCAAGTTCCGGCTCTCCTGGTAAACGGCCGTGGCCGCGTCAGTCGCCTTCTTCCGGAGTTGATCGAGATCGGCTCCGGTTACCAGACCCCTTGCGGCCTCCAACGCTTCCTGAGCTCGCTTTGCGGCGCCGGACCGCGGCTCGTCCGGCGCCGCATTCCCGGAGTTGTCGTTGCTGGACATCGGGATCCCTCCGGTTGCCAGACCGCAGCGAACTCAGTGGGCCGCCGCGGGCGGACAGGCTTCCGCTCGATCGACAATTGCCCGAGTTTGCCTCATTCGACAAGCGCCATTCGTTGCCCTCTGGCCGACTCGGCGGAGACGGGCGCAATTTTGAAAATGGACATCGACGGTGTTCATCACCGGGTTGTTCGATCCATTCCCGGCTTTCGGACCCTCACTGTGGCGGCGGCAGCAGCGTTACAGTGGTTACGCCGCCAGCGACATTGAGGCCGACTTGGCCTTCTACGGAAACCGGCTGCAACGAAAACGCGCGCCCGGTCCCGCCAACGAGGACATTCGCTCCGACGCCGGCGCCCGCAGTGGCTTGGGCTCCAACGCCGACGTAGGTCCCCGACAGGGCGCCGCGTGGGACGCCTGAGGCCGGCGCGATCACGCCCCAAACCAGATGGCCCTGGCCGACGGCGCCGAGCGCGACGCCGAATTCATCGATGCGCCCGAAATAGGGGTCCGGCGCGCCGCCGTTAATCGGAGTGTAGAGGCAACGCATCGTCTGCTTCTGCATGAGGATCATGCCAACGCCAGCCGATACGTCACACGACAGCTTGCCGACCTGCACAGTGTCCTGAGCCGGCGCTGGCGACGCCGCGAGAAGCGCCGACGCTGCGGTGAATGAAAGCAGTCTCCGTATCCTCATGTCCTTACCCTCGATTTGCCGACGCAGGTCGCGTCGTGGAGATTGGAACCAGGGGGCGCGAGCCGGAAAGGCTGCGCAATGACCCGAGTCAACTGCACGCGCAATCGCGATCACGCTGGCCGCCACAACATTGAAAAGTAAGGGCGGCCCCGCCAGCCCAATTCCGCAGGGCGCGACGTAACGAAATTTTGCGGCCAGATCATGCCCAATGGCGCCATGCGCCTCGCCATGCCGGCGCCGGTTCGGTAGACAGGTCCGCTCGGGAGGCCACCCATGTTCGCAAACGTCCTGATCGCCAACCGCGGCGAGATCGCCTGCCGGATCATCCATACCGCCCGGCGCCTGGGGATGAAGCCGATTGTCTTGCATACGCCGGCCGATCGCGGGGCCCGGTTCGCGCGCATGGCCGACGAGGCCTTTGAGATCGGGGAGGGCCCCGAGTGGTTATCTCGACGGCCCGGCGATCGTCGCGCTGGCGCGGCGGATCGGGGCCGAGTGCCTGCATCCGGGCTACGGCTTTCTGTCGGAGAACGCGGAGTTCGCCGAGGCGTGCGCCGCGGCCGGCGTCGTCTTCGTCGGGCCGCCGCCGGCGGCGATGCGGGCGATGGGGCTCAAGAATTCGGCCAAAGCGCTGATGCAGAAGGCCGGGGTTCCGGTTGTTCCGGGTTACCACGGCGACAACCAGTCCCCGAAGTTCCTGCGCGAGAAGGCCTACGAGATCGGCTACCCGGTCCTGATCAAGGCGATCGCCGGCGGAGGCGGCCGCGGCATGCGCAGGGTCGACGCCCACGTCGATTTCGAGGCGGCGCTCGAGAGCGCGAGCCGCGAGGCGCAAGCGGCCTTCGGCGATGGAAGGGTGCTGATCGAGAAATATGTCGCATCGCCGCGGCACATCGAAATGCAGGTGTTCGCCGACAGCAGCGGGAACTGCGTCCACCTGTTCGAGCGCGACTGCTCGCTGCAGCGACGCCACCAGAAGGTGATCGAGGAATGCCCCGTCGCCGGGATTGCCGGACGCGACCCGCGCGGCGATGGCGAAAGCGGCGACCGACGCGGCCCTGGCTTCGGGCTACACAGGGCGCGGGCACGGTCGAATTCATCGCCGACGCCTCGCGCGGCCTGGGGCCGAACGACTTCTACTTCCTCGAGATGAACACCCGGCTACAGGTCGAGCATCCAGTCACCGAGGCGGTGACCGGCCTCGATCTCGTCGAATGGCAGTTCCGGGTCGCCGCGGGCGAGCCGCTGCCGTTGCGGCAGGAGGCGGATCGCGCGTAGCGGCGCGGCGATCGAGGCGCGGATTTACGCGGAGGACCCGGAGCACAACTTCCTGCCGTCGCCCGGCCAGATCCTGGCAATGGGTTCTCGGCGAGGAGGCGGGGCAGGGCGACGTGCGCGTCGATACGGGCGTCGAGGCCGGCGATAGCGTAACCCCCTTCTACGACTTGATGATCGCCAAGCTCATTGTGCATGCGCCGACGCGCACCGAGGCGCTCGCCGCGCTGAACCGCGCGCTCGACCGGGCGGTCGTCATTGGGCCGAAGACCAATCTCTCCTTCCTGCGCGCGCTGATGCGAAGCCCCGAGGTCGCGGTCGTCGCGTTCGACACCGGCTTCATCGATGCGCACCTTGCAATCCTTGGTGCGACTCCCCATCCGCCGGACGAGCGCGCCGTGCTCGCCGCGGCGCGCCAGCTGCTTGACCGGCGCGACGTCGGGCGGCCGTCGCCGAGCCTGAAGTTCGATCCATGGGCGATCGCCGATTCGTTCGAACTCCTGGGCCCGCGCCATGTGGGGCTCGACGTGCTGATCGACGGCAAGCCCACCCGCCTGCATGTTGTGGAGGAGATGGGCCATGTGCTCGAAGGGACGAGGCGCTCCGTGCTGGCAGCCGAAGAGTCCCTGCCGCCGACCCTGTTTGAGACAGGCGACGGGGTGTACGCCTTCGCCGGCGGCCGGCAGGCCTATGTCCAGCTGATCGATCCGCTCGAGCGGCCGGCCGGAGGCCCCGAGGAGGGTGACGGCGGCGTGCGGTCCCCGATGAACGGTCGGGTCGCCGCGCTGTTTGTCGTGGAGGGAGATACGGTCGAGGCTGGTCAGCGGCTCGCCGTGGTCGAGGCGATGAAGATGGAGCACGCCCTGAGCGCGCCGTTCGCAGGCGTGATCCGCGACCTCGTCGCAGCCGTTGGCGAACAGGTCGACATGGGCGAGCGGATCATGCAGGTCGAGGCCCCGCCCGGATGATGCAGCCCTGGCAAGCTTCGCATGATATCAATGCCTTAAGCGCACAAATCTGTCACAATGTCGCAAATCAACGCCCAAGCCTCCGCCTTCGGGCTGCAGCCCGCGGCGTCCCGCTCGCCTCGGGCGTATTTTGAGCCTTTTCAAGGGCTTGGAGCGAATTCTCCGGGCGAGGCGCGCGACCGCAGAGGTGGCGCAGGCAGCGGCCGGCGTTCCGTGGGGATAAGTATAGCACAGAAACCAGGATTCTCAAAGAAATTTTCGACAAGCGCAGAAATTACCTCGGCGAGCAGGCGCCGATACGCCTGTCTCGGGCGGCTGGTCGGCGGGATCCGCTCATTGCGGTCCGCACGGATCGGCGCGGGCTTGACCTCGAGCCTGAATCGCGGACGGCTCAATCACCAAGGGCGCGCTCCAGCGTCTCAGCCGCCTTCCGGTATCCGGCTGCGTTCAGATGCGCCGTGTCCGCCCGGTAGGCCTTGGGCATGCGACCGTCGTCGCTCGCCAGCGCCGCCGCGAAGTCGACGAGCTCGACGCCGGACTGCGCGCTGAATTGCCGGAGCTTCCGGGTGACCTCCGCAACGGAGTCGCGAACCGACTCGCTCCAGACCGGAAGCCGCAGGAACTCGGGCTTCCCCGGTTGGGCGAGCGTCGCGATCAGGATCCTCACGCCTCGTTGTCGGGCTTGTTCGGCCAGTTCGATCAGGATGTCAGCGGTCTCGGCGACGATTTTGTTTCGGGACGCGGGGTCCAGAAAGCCGGCCGCGACGAGATCGTTCCCTCCCGCGCTGACGACGATCACGTCCGGAGAAAGGTTCAGCGCGTCGGCCTCGAAGCGCTGCGCGACCTGTCTGACCGTCTCGCCGCCAACGCCGCGATTGACGAATTGCCAACGTGGGCTGAGTTCGTCCGCCGGCCATCGCGCAAAGCTCGAGTCGCCGATCAGCACCACCCTCGGGCGGCCGTCCTTCGCCGGCAGATTGGCGTTCGCGATCGTGAACCTCGCGACCGGCGAATTGGTCAGGGCGGCGATCTTCTGCTCGATCCAGGCATGCCGAAGCCAAAGGCCGACCATGATCGCTGCAACGATGCACGCGAAGCTGAAGGCTGTCAGCGCTAGGGCCGGATATGACAATCGAAACAAAGGCGGCATTCGGGATTAGAGCGCTTGCGAGCAATCGGCTCAACATAGGCGACGCTCCCAGCCATGCATATGCCCGCTTTGACGCGTCCCATGCCTCACCGTCGGCGAGGCAAGTCCCCTGAGCGTGAGCGTAAAACGGACGGAGGAGCTGCCAGGCAGACAAGTCCTTTATACTTACCATGTCCTATCCCTGATGGGGGACCAGGCCGGCGAGTTGCAATAAGCGTGGAACTGGGTGATAAGCAAGATGGGCCACGCTGGGCGCGTTCCCACGAGCAGGGTTCACTTTGGTGCAAGCGGAGTTCTGCAAGGGATTTAAAAGAATTCCCCGCCCCAATTCAAAGACTTCGCTGAAGAGGTTCTCCATGATTAAAGATCGCTCGTTGTTCGGAGAACGATTGCGGCAATGGGGATTGATTGTCGCGATACGCAGCGAGATTCGCCCATATGCCACGGCCGCCCGCCGTTACTACTTAAACCGGGTATGGGGGATGCATATCGGTCGAGATTGCCAAATTTCTTTTTCGGCTATCCTTGATAAGACAAACCCTACTGGAATCTATATTGGAGATAGTACGGCGGTTAGCTTCCGGGCCTGCATCATGTCTCATGATTATACACGCCGGTTACTCGTCGACACACGCATCGGCAAAGACTGTCAGATAGGCGCGTGTAGCATCATTCTGCCCGGGGTGACTATCGGAGACAATTGCATCGTCGCCCCTGCCAGCGTGGTCATGAAGGATGTGCCATCCAACTGTCTCGTTGCGGGCAACCCAGCGCGTGTCATGGAAAAAGGCATCCGCACAGGTCGTTGGGGCTTTCTCCTCCGAGACCCGATTGAAAAACCCGAGGACACAGCGGCAGCGCCGGCCGCGGGAGCCCGCGCGACGCAGTCCGAGCCGACCTCATGATCCCAATCGATCTGACCGAACGGGTCGCCGTGGTCACGGGCGCGTCGCGCGGCATTGGGTTTGCGACCGCCGACGCACTGCTTCGGGCCGGTAGTCGCGTTGTCCTGAACGCTCGCAAGGATACCGAAGAGGCCGTGGCCGCATTCTCAAGACTTGAGGCCGACCATCCGGGACGAACATCGGTAATATTCGGCTCGGTAGCCGACGGCGCCACGGCGACGGCGATCGGGCAGCACGTCATGTCGAAATACAAACGATTGGACGCGTTGGTCAACAACGCGGGTGTGCTGCGCGACCGCTTGATCGGTATGATACCGGACTCCGAAATGGTGGAGGTTTTCGATGTTAACGTCTTTGGCCTCCTTCGGCTGACCCAGGTTGCTGCGCGGATCATGACGCGCCGCAAGAGCGGCTCGATCATCAATGTTGCGTCGATTGTCGGACGGCGGGGCAACGTCGGCGAACTTGTCTATGCGGCGTCCAAGGCCGCCGTCATTGGCGCGACGTATTCCGCCGCCAAGGAGCTCGCGGCGATGAACATTCGCGTAAATGCAGTCGCACCGGGCTTGATCGAAACGGCGTTGCTGCAACACGTTCCAGACAACGATCGGCGGCGAATTGAATCGGGCATCGCGATGTGCAGGATAGGACGCCCTGAAGACGTTGCCGCAACGATACTGTTCCTCGCGTCGGATCTCTCCGGTTACATAACCGGTCAGGTCATCGGTGTGGACGGCGGCCTCGTTATCTAAACGGCCGTCGGTCACGGCGGGCGTTCGTGCTTCAAGCGAGCAAGGATGAACGAGCAACGATGAACCTGCGAAACAGGCTCAACATAGATTAACTCCGCGGTCAGGGTATCCAGAACGATCTTCAGGGAACCATCGTCCGCAAGAGGGAAGAGAATTCAAATGAACGTAAGTGACAGAGTCTTTAAGGCTTTTCAGGAGAGCTTTGATATCCAAGAGGGAACCGACGTTTCTAAACTCAAATATCAGGAGTATCCCGAGTGGACGTCAGTAGGCCACATGTTGCTGGTGGCGGCGCTGGAGGCGGAGTTCGATACGATGCTCGACACTGACGATATTCTGGCCATGAGCTCGTACGACCGCGCCGTCGAGATCATGACCAAATACGCGAACGCTTGAGGGCGAGGTTTCTGGAGACGGGCTTGGCCGCCTGTCGAGATCGGAGGGTGACGGAACGTGGATCCAGCCGACGCGCTTGGCGATTGCTGGGGGCTGCTGCCTCACCTGCCCGAACGCGAAGGGAGCCCGGCGCTCTGCGACGGAGCAACCGGCGCCTGGCGGACGCGAGCGGATTTACGCGAGCAAGCGTTGCGAGTTGGGAAGTCGCTTCATTCCCCTCGGAAGCGCCTCGTCTTCGTCGTCGTCGCGCCCGGACCCGCTGCGATCGTTTCGATCCTCGCGGCGGCTTCCGCCGGTCATGCGGTCGCCTTGATCGACGCCTCGATGGCGCAGCCGAAAATTGCCGGTCTGATCGAGTCCTATGGGCCGGAGCTTGTGCTCGCGGCCGACGCCGGAGGCCTGGCGTGGCTTGGCGACGAAGGCTACGGCGCGCCGAAGGATCTGGGCGAAGGCGTCCTCCTGATCGAGCGGGCCGTTGAGGCGCAGCCCGAGACGGACATCCATCCGGAGTTGCTCCTCCTTTTGGCGACGTCGGGCACGACCGGCATTCCCCGCTTTGTCCGCCTCTCGCGCGCCGCGGTGCTGGCGAACGCGAACCAGATCGCCAATGCGCTCCAAATCGGGGGCGACAGTGTCGGCGTCGCCCATCTGCCCGTACACTATTCCTACGGCTGGTCGATCGCGTGCTCGCATTTCGCCGTCGGCGCGGCGGTGGTCACGGTCGACGATTCGTTGATGTCGAAGACCTTTTGGGAAACGATTGCGAAGGCGGGCGGGACCCATTTTCCCGGGGTCCCGTTCCACTATACGACCATCGCGCGGCTCGGCCTGAATTCGATTCCCAAGTGCGTGACGACTTTCACCCAGGCGGGCGGCGGACTGGACCTCAAAACCCAGGCCCTAATGCACGAATTCGCGGACGGGCGGGGCGCAAAATTCTTCGTGATGTATGGTCAGACGGAGGCGGCGCCGCGCATGACGACGTTGCCGCACGCCGCCTTCGCGGCGAAGACCGGGTCCGTCGGGGTCGCCCTGCCGGGCGGCCGGATCGGAGTCGAGCGCGACGGCGACCCGGTCGCCGCCGGCGAATCCGGCGACATCGTCTATACCGGGCCCAACGTCATGCTGGGCTATGCGTCATGCCGCGAGGACTTGGCGTTGGGCGACGAGATGCACGGCCGGCTCGAAACCGGCGACGTCGGCTACGTCGACGCCGACGGCTTCCTGTATCTGACCGGGCGGACGAAGCGGTTCGCGAAAATCGCCGGGCTGCGCCTCGGCCTCGATCAGATGGAGAAGGAGTTCGTCTCGGCGGCGACGGTCGCCTGTGTCGACGGCGGAGACAAGATCCTCGTCTATTACGACGACGCGGCGGAAAGCGTGCTCAAGGACCGCGTCCGAGCGATCGCGATCGAGTACAAGATCCCTTCGATGTCCTTCGCCCTCAAGCGGATCGCGGCGATCCCGCGCACGACGGGCGGGAAGATCAATTACGGTCAGCTCAAGGAAAACGCCGGTGTTTGACGAACTGATCAGCGCCCAGCCTTACGCCTTGCCGCAGGCCAGGAAGGAGGCGATGCTGCTCGATGGCCTGAACCTCCTTGCCCGCCATCACTACGACGGCTGCGCCGAATACGCCCGCATCGTGGATCTCGCGTGGGGAGGCCCCCGCGAATACCGGTCGTTAGCCGAGGCGCCCTTTCTCCCGGTCGGCCTCTTCAAGGAGTTGGACCTCAAGAGCACGTCAGCCCAGGCCATGGTGCTCAATTCGAGCGGCACCACCGGACAGCGGCCGAGCCGCATCATCGTCGACAACGAGACTTCGCAGCGACAGTCGCGCGCCCTGATTTCGACCTTCCGTCCCATCCTCGGCGATCGCCGGCAGCCGTTTCTCGCGATCGACACGCAGGACGTCATCCGGGCGGGGACGCTGACGGCGCGCGGCGGCGGCGTTCTCGGCATGATGAAGTTCGGGGCCAAGGCGGCTTTCGCGCTGCGTTCGGATCTCACCGCCGACCGGTCGGTCATCGAGTCCTTCGTCAAGGCCAACGGCGGCGCGCCGTTCTTGCTATTCGGCTTCACGTTCCTAGTCTGGTCGCGCCTCTACAACGAATTCGCGGACGGCGAACTGGACCTGTCGAACGGCTGCCTGATTCATTCCGGGGGCTGGAAGAAGCTCGAAGCCGAAGCGGTGTCGAACAAGGAGTTTCGCGCCGCCCTCGAGCGCCGGTTCCGGCTCAAGCGGATCTTCAATTTCTACGGCTTCGTCGAACAGATGGGTTCGATGTTCGTCGAGGCGAGCGACGGCCTACTCTATCCGCCCAACTTCGTCGATGTCATCATCCGCCGTCCGGATACGCTCGAGCCAGCCGAAATGGGCGAGGAAGGGATCATCCAGGCGATCTCGCTGCTGCCGACGTCCTATCCCGGCCACAGCGTCCTGACCGAGGACATGGGCGCGGTGGTCGCCGTGGACGCGGGCGTCGATGGGCGGCTCGGCAAGGCCGTTCGCATCGTCGGCCGGGTCAAGAAGACGGAGCTCCGCGGCTGCAGCGATGTGATTGGAGCCATGGCTGCATGACGATCCATGACCCATCGAACCTGACGATCCTCGGCCCCAACGGATCGGGCGGGACGATATCCCAGGGCGACCTGCTGACCCGGCTCGCCGCCGCCCGTCGCGCGGTTGTCGCGCCTTTCGCCGACACGAGGGTCGACCTTGTTGCGCGGGTTAGCGAAAGGCTGCTTGGCCGCGACGGCGGGGCGACCTCGTCGTTCGTCAAGCATTTCGCGTTCTGGATCCGGCGCGGCGCCTTGCAGAGGCTCGCGGCCAATTTCGACAAGCGGCTGCCGCCGCAATCGCTGGCGCGTCCGCGCGGCCTCGTCTTCCATCTGCCGCCGCAAAATGTCGAGACAGTCTTTCTTTACTCCTGGGTTCTCTCCTATCTGGTCGGCAACGCCAATATCACGCGCGTGCCGACCGATTTCAGCGACGCAATCCGCTCGGTGTGCGAATTGTTCCTCGAACGACTGCAGGCGGCCGGCGACGATACGCAGGTCTTCGTCCATTACGATTCGAGCAGCGCGCTGAGCGCGGTCATCTCCGCCGAGAGCGACGCCCGCGTCGTCTGGGGCGGCGACGCCAAGGTGGCGGCGTTCGCCCCGCTTCCCTTGCGCAATGGGGGCAAGGCGATCTGGTTCGGCGACCGATCGTCGTTCTCGGTGATGAAGGGCGAGGCGCTGCGGGCCCTCGACGACGCGGCGCGCGAGACGCTGGCGCGCCGGCTCTACAACGACGTCTTCATCTTCGATCAAATGGCGTGCTCGTCGCCGCATGTCCTGTTCGTGGTCGGAGATCAGGGGCGCGACGAGGCAGCGGTCGCGGCGCTGATGACGAGCCTCGCCCGGGTCGCGCTGGCTGCGGGCGAGACTGCAGGAACCGGTCATTTCATGCGCAAGATGGTCGCCGCGTACCAGGCGGCGGCGAGCGGCGGCGTCACCTCGCTCGACTGGCGCAATCCGGCCCTGACGAGCGTCGTTTCGTCGCCGAGCCAGCGCCACCAAGCCCGTGTCGGCGGCGGCTTCCTCTGGGTGGACTTCGTTCCGTCGATCGGCGCGGTCGGCGCCATGGCGCAGGAGCGCGACCAGACGGTGACCCATTTCGGCTTTGGCGCCGACGAGCTTCTCGAGCTTGCCGCGGCCGTCGCCGATTCCGGCGTCTCCCGACTCGCTCCAGCCGGGGCGGCGCTCGATTTCGACTCGGTCTGGGACGGCTACGACCTGCCGTTCGAGCTCACCCGCCTCGTGCGGGTGACGTGACAGCAGGCGCCTGTCCTCCGCTGCGCCGTCGGCGCGGCGGCAGGGTCCATGACCGTCGATTTCTGACCAGACCTCAATAAAATCAATAGGATACGATTAGAATCGGTCTTCAACCCGCCGAGCAACTCAACGATTTCAATTGGTTACGGCGAGATTGCGGTTCGCGCCCAACTTTGAATCCTGCAAATGGGCCCCGGGCCGTGCTGCCCAGCCGTCTCTTCCCTCGCGTACCGCAGCCCGCGGACTCGACAAAGGCCGCAGAGTCACTACGCTTTCCGACCCACGCTCATCCGTCGTTGGATCGCCGGTGTCTTACCTCGCGCCTCATTTCGCTCCGGACGTCTTCGTCAGCTACTCGCACGGCGCGCCGAAAGGCGGCCTGGCCCCGCTGCGGGACTGGAGCTGGGATCTGGTCGATAGACTGAAAGCCGGAATTCGGTCGCTCAAGAGCGAATTCGATGGTCTCGAAGTCTGGATGGATCCCGACATCGACCCGACCGTCTTATTAACCGACGACCTCCGAATGAAGGCCGGTGGTTGCGGCGTCTTGATGATCGTGATGTCCGAGCGCTACCTCGAGTCGCGCTGGTGCCGCGACGAACTGGAATGGTTCAAGGCGCAGATCCGTGACCGCGCCGGCCCGGACGGTCGGGTGTTCGTCATCAGGGCGCAGCAGACCGACACGAACCTGTGGCCGGACTTCCTGCGGGACGATCGCGGCCACGCGATGAAGGGCTTCCCGTTTTCCGACCCGGTCACTGGCGAGCCTCGGGGCTTTCAACAGCCGCGGCCCAGCGACGAGGAATACTACAAGGAACTCGGCCGCTTGCGTCTTTGGCTCACCACGCGGCTGCGCGAGCTGCGCGACCGCGCAGCAGTGGAGGCGCAGGCGAGGGCGACCGCAGCGGCGCCGACCGCCCGGATGGGCCGCAGACGCGTTTTCATCCACGCGCCCCCGGACACCGAAGCCCTGCGCGCAGAGGTCGACACGGCGCTGATCAGCGACGGTTTTGCGCCCGTCGCGCCGCTCGTCGGCGCGGGAAAAAGCCTTGCGGACTGGCAGCGCGAGGCCCGCGCGCTTCGTCTCGAAACGGCCAAGCGCTGCGTAGCGCTGACTCTGCTGCGTGTCGCGGACGAAGGACGCTTCATCGGCGACCTGTTTGACATCGGCGTCGACGAGCGCGAACGCATCGAAGCGGAACGTGGAGCGCCGCTGCCTTGCGCCGTGTTCGACAAGACCGGCGAGCCCCTGCCGCTGGACGTGGCGCGTCATGCGATCAAACATTTCGACCTCAGGCTGAGCGACTGGCGCAGTCAGTTCCGCGCTTGGCTCGACGCGTCCCGCGTTGCGCCGGCCGGAGCCGCGCTGTGACCGCCGCGCCCCTCATCGCGACCACGCTGCCGGAGCGGCCCTATCCTGGGCTGCGCCCGTTCGACGACAAGGAATGGATGATCTTCTTCGGACGGGAGCGGATGATCGACGACGTCATCGGCCGCCTGGCCGAAAGCCGGTTGGTGCTGATCCACGGCGTGTCGGGTTCGGGCAAGTCGTCGCTGGTGCGCGCGGGCGCTCTGCCGAAGCTCGCCCTCCAATGCCGGCGCCACGGCGCGCCGTGGCTGACCTGCGCGATGCGTCCGTCCGGCGGCCCTTTATGGAACCTCGCCGCCGAATTCGCCCGGCTCGAAGGGAGCGAGCGGGACCTCGAGCGCATCTCGGAGATCGCCGCGCAATTCGACGCCCGTTCCGCGACGCTCGCCTCGGTCGCGGGCTCGTTCGAAGGCCTGCGGGGCAAAAGCCTCTGCATTCTGGTCGATCAGTTCGAGGAGCTGTTCCGTTACGAGAAGGAGTCGAGCCGCGACGAAGCTGAGCTGTTCATCAAGCTGATCGAGCGGGCGGCGACTGAGCCAGAGGTCCAAACTGA
This sequence comes from uncultured Alphaproteobacteria bacterium, assembly GCA_963816065.1. Taxonomy (GTDB): domain Bacteria; phylum Pseudomonadota; class Alphaproteobacteria; order Rhizobiales; family Beijerinckiaceae; genus Roseiarcus. The sequence goes on from CAWFJG010000030.1 coordinate 713,298, forward strand.
GCCAGCGGCGGTCGATCTTCACGTCATCGTCACCATGCGCTCGGAATTCCTCGGCGAATGCGCCCGCTTTGAGGGCTTCGCCGAGACGATCAACCGCACCCAATATCTGGTGCCGCGCGTTGACGAACAGGGGCTCATGCGCGCGGTGAGGCGTCCGGCTCGGATGTACGGCCGCGAATTCGACGAGGCGCTCGCCAAGCGGCTGATCGCCTCGGTGCGCGGCCGCGAGGACGAGCTGCCACTCTTGCAACACGGCCTCATGCTGATGTGGGAGGACGCGGATCGGCGCGCCGCGGTCGACGGACACGCAATACTCGACGGGCGGATCGTCGATGAGGCGGGAGGGCTCGCCGAGCTACTGTCGCGCCACGCAGACGCCGTCATGGCGAAGGCCGCGCCGCATCAGCGGGCCAGGCGGATCGTCGAGGGCGCGTTCCGGGCGCTGACCGACGTCAACGCCGAGGGCTCGGCGACCCGCCGGCCGCTTGCGTTCAAGGCGCTCTGCCGGGCCGCCGGGGCGCGGGCGCACTCCTGCGTCCGATACTCGACGCCTTCCGCGCGCCGGGCGTCTCCTTTCTCACGCCTTACGCTCCGGCGCCGATCGACGACGAGACGATCGTCGACATCAGCCACGAGGCGCTGATCCGCTGCTGGCGCAAGATCGGCGACAAGCCGGACGGCTGGCTGCAGAAGGAAATCCGAGCGGGTTTGCGCTGGCGGACGATGCTGTTTCAGGCGGAGAGCTTCGCCCCCTCCAGCACGAATATCCTGTCCAACTTGGCCAGCAGAGAGGGCGAAATCTTGCTTTGCGGGCTTAATCAGGCCTGGACCGAACGCTATGGCGGCGGATGGCTGAAGGTCGAGGCGATGATCCGGGCGAGTCTCGAGCAATGGAAGAGGGAGGCGGAAGAGAGGGAGGCGCGTCGCCGGGAGGAAGTCGAATATGAGCGGCTGCGCCGTCGCGAGGCCGAGCAAGCCGAACTGCTGGCCAAGAAGTCCGAGCTCCTTGCTCGACAGAGCGCGCAGCGCAGCTGGCTGGCCGTCGCGCTCGTTTCCGTCGGCGCGGCGCTCATCGTCGCCGCCTTCGCGCTGTGGAGCCATCAGATCAAGGGATTCGCGTACAGGCTGGCGAACGCGCGCGCCCTCTCGATGACACAGGAACGCGCGCTGAAGCCGGGCAACTCGTTCAAGGAGTGCAGCGATTGCCCGGACATGGTCGTTGTCCCGGTGGGCCATTTCACGATGGGTTCGCCGGAAGGCCAGGGCATCGACAACGAGCGCCCACAGCACGATGTTGACAATCGCGAAGCCTTTCGCGGTCGCGAGGTTCGAGCTGACTTTCGACGAATGGGACGCGTGCGCCGCTCAGGGCGACTGCTACTCCCATGTCGGCGACAGCGGGTGGGGGCGAGGCCGGCAGCCGGCGATCAACGTAGGCTGGGACGATGCGCAGGCTTACGTGAAATGGCTCTCCGGATCACCGGCAAGCCTATCGGCTGCTCTCCGAGGCCGAATACGAATATGCGGCGCGCGCCGGAGCCGGGACGAAGTATCCCTGGGGCGACGACATCCAGCTCGACGGCAAGGCGATGGCCAATTGCAATGGCTGCGGCGGCCAATGGGCTGGGAGGCAGACGGCGCCGGTCGGCTCGTTTCCCGCGAACGCGTTCGGTCTCTATGATATGGTCGGCAACGTCTGGGAGTGGGCGGAGGATTGCTGGCACGAGAGCTACGAGGAGCGCCTGGCGACGGCTCGGCGTGGACCGCGGCGATTGCGGTCGCCGCGTCGTCCGCGGCGGTTCCTGGGGCGCGATCCAGGCGACCTCCGCTCCGCGTACCGCGGCGGGGCCGACACAGACGTCCGGGACGACGATCTCGGGTTCCGGGTCGCCCGGACGCTTACCCCTTAGATCTTTAGCTCTGTACCTCGGGGTCCAGGGGCGAAGCCCCTAGTCAATTTTATCCACATGGCTCACCATGACGGACAATTCGAAACGCACTGGCGCCGCGCTGGAGGCGCACTATCAGTTCCTGAGTGGCTTCTCCCCACGGTCGAGAAATTTCCGAGAAGCCACAAGTTCACCGCTCGGCGATCGCATCGAGATCATCGCGCTCGATGTGCTCGAAGCCCTGATCGAAGCGACCTACACGAGGGACCGCGCGGACGCTTTGCGCCGTGGAAACCTGGGGATCGAGAAGCTTCGGTTCTTGATCCGAACTCGCGACTGACCTGAGAGTGCTGGACCGGCGCCGCTACGAGCATGCGGCGCGCACGCTCGACGACACCGGACGCCTGATTGGCGGCTGGATGAAGGCGCATCGTGTCGTCAGCAGCGGCGCGGAAACGGACGTCGGCGATGCCGCGGCGACATGACCAATTGTTCACCCGTATCGCCTGTTTCCCGGCGCTGCATGCGGCCGTGCGCCGTGCGGCTAAAGGCAAGCGCAAGAAGCCGGGCGCGGCCGCGTTCCTCGCCAATCTGGAGGGTGAGATTCTCGCCCTGGAGCGCAACTGCGAGCCGGTGAATATCGGCCGGGCCGTTACGTCGCCTTCGAGGTGAAAGATCCAAAGAGCGATTCGTCTCGGCGGCGCCGTTTCGCGACCGCGTCGTCCATCATGCGCTCTGCGCCGTGGTGGAGCCGATCTTCGAGCGCGGATTCATCGATCATACGTTCGCCAATCGGGTCGGCAAGGGAACGCATCGGGCAATCGAGGCCTACGAGCATTATCGCGATCGACATGGCACGTTCTGCGCTGCGACATCTATCGCTATTTCCCCGCGATCGACCACGCGATCCTGAAATCGGACTTCCGCCGCCGGATCGGCTGCCGGCTTACACTGGCGCTGCTGGACCTGATTGTCGATCGCTCGAACCCGCAGGAGCCGGTGAAACTCTATTTCGACGGCGACGATTGTTCGCGCCATTCCAGCGGCGTCGCGGCCTGCCGATCGGCAATCTGACCAGCCAATTCTTCGCCAATCTGTATCTGGACGGCTTCGATCACTTCGTGACCGAGGTGCTTCAGGCGCCTTACGTCCGCTACGTGGACGACTTTGCGTTGTTCCACGACGATCCCGCACGTCTTGTCGATTGGCGATCGCGGATCGAGCAATACCTCGCCGGCCGGCGGCTCGTCCTTCACCCGCGTAAGACCTCGTCGCGTCCTGTCGCGACCCTGCGCAGTTTCTCGGGCTGGTGCTTTTCGACGGTGGGCGCCGCCTTCCGGAGGACAATGTGCGGCGTTTCCGCAACCGCCTCCGCGGCCTGCGCGATCAATGGCGCGCCGGTGCGATCGACATCGAGGACGTCGATGCCCGCGTGCGCGCCTGGATCGCGCACGCCGAGCACGCCGACACGTGGCGCTTGCGCCACGCGATCTTCCGGGGCGGTCGGTTCGATCCGGCCAAAGCCCCCGAAGCCTGGACGGCCCCTTGTCGCCGCGTCGTCCGCGGCGGTTCCTGGAACAACAATCCAGACAACCTCCGCTCCGCGAACCGCAACAGGGCCAACACAGACAACCGGAACAACAATCTCGGGTTCCGGGTCGCCCGTACGCTTTCCGCCAGAGCCGGCGCCGTCACGGCGGCGCCGGGCGCGCCCTAAGCGTCCAGGGTCGTCCATGATGAGAATGGTCGGAGCCGCGAGGCGCGCCGACACAGCAGCGGCGCCGGTCCTGGGAGACGCATGGGCTCCGACCGGCGCCGCTAACCGCCAGCCCGGCGTCAAGATCCCCGATCGGGTTTGGTCGCGGATCGAGCGCGCGAAGTCGGAGTGACCGAGGTTAGCGCTGCGCAACGACGGGCGTCCGGTCTTGCCAAGTCGGCGGAAGCGGACGCAGGATCGCATGGAGCGGCGCATCGAGAGGCCGCCAGCCGGAGGACAACCGATGCTCTTGCCCACGACGCTTGTCGGTTCCTACGCCCAGCCGGAATGGCTGATCGACCGGGCGAAGCTCGCCGGCCGCTTTCCGCCGCGGGTGCGGGCGAAGGAGCTGTGGCGCGTCCCGGAGCCCTATCTTGCCGAAGCGCAGGACGACGCCACCGTGGTCGCCATCAAACTGCAGGAAGAGGCGGGGCTCGACATCGTCACCGACGGCGAGATCCGGCGCGAGAGCTACTCCAACCGGTTCGCGACCGCGCTGGAGGGGATCGACATCGACAATCCGGGCGTCGCCCTCGACCGGTCCGGCCATCCCAATCCGGTTCCCCGCATCGTCGGCAAGATCCGCCGCAGGCGTCCCGTCGAGGTCGAGGACCTCGAGTTCCTGCGCCGCCACACGACGCGCATGGTGAAGATGACCGTGCCGGGCCCGTTCACCATGAGCCAGCAGGCGCAGAACGACTTCTATCCGTCGCCCGCCGAAGCCGCGATGGACTACGCCGAGGCGGTCAACGCGGAGATCAAGGACCTGTTCGCCGCCGGCGCCGACATCGTCCAGATCGACGAGCCCTATATGCAGGCGCGGCCGAAGCCGGCCGAGGACTACGGCCTCGCCGCGCTCAACCGCGCGCTCGAAGGCGTGAACGGGACGACGGCGGTGCACATCTGCTTCGGCTACGCGGCGATCATCCATCAGCGGCCGAGCGCGTACTCGTTCCTGCCCCAGCTCAAGGGCTGCCGCTGCCGGCAGATCTCGATCGAGACCGCGCAGTCGGGTCTCGACTGCTCGGTCCTCGAGGATCTGCCCGACCACAAGATCATTCTCGGCGTGCTCGACCTCTCGACGCCCGAGGTCGAAACGCCGGAGACGGTCGCGGCCCGCATCCGCCGGGCGCTCGCCTACCGCAAGGCCGAAGACATCATCGTCGCGCCCGACTGCGGCCTCAAATACCTGCCGCGCGATTCCGCGTTCGGCAAGATGAAGGCGATGGTCGAGGGCGCGCGAATCGTGCGGGCCGAGCAGGGCGCGACGTAGCGCGCGCTGTCTTTCGAGGTCCGAATCCCCGAGCCGATCATCTGGGGATTGTCGGGGCGGAGGGGCGGCGCGGGCGCCGCCCGATGCTATAAGTCCGCTGCATGGCCCTGCACCTGATCAAACTTTGCGTCGGCGCGGATTCGCTCGAAGACCTGCGCAGCTGGATGGCCTCGCGGATGCGCGAGGCGAAGCAGCGCGGAGCGCCGGCCCGCCATGCCCATGTCACGCGCATGACGCCGAGGCGGGCGGACGAGCTGATCGACGGCGGCTCGCTTTACTGGGTGATCAAGGGCCAGATCGGGGCGCGACAGACGCTCGTCGGCGTCGAGCCGTTCCGGGACGCCGACGGGATCGGCCGCTGCAAGCTCTGGCTCGACGGCGAGGTGACGCCGGTCGCGCCCCGCCCGATGCGCGCCTTCCAAGGGTGGCGCTATTACGAGCCGAAGGACGCGCCGCCTGATCTCGACGAGTCGCAGGCGGGTTTCGCAGAGATGCCGGAAACGCTGCGACGGGAACTTGCGTCGCTGGGACTGCTGTGACCGGTCGTGGCGATCGTTCGACCGCGGCACAAATATGCCGACATGCGTCGAATGGAGGAAGTGATCCACGGATCGGGTCTCGACTTCACGATCGTATGGCCGGCGCAACTCGTCAACGACCCGCTCACGCAGCGTTAGCGCATCGGCACGGAAGGTAATCTACCCGACGGCGGGGCGATCTCGTGCGCCGATGTCGCGGACTTCATGGTCCGCCATGTCGCCGACGATCAGATCCGCAACCGCGCGGTCGCGCTTTCCCACGAGGAAATGTCGCTTGAACGGACTAGCCGCTCGCGTCCCGCTGAAGTCTGCGTCGCTTATGCCGAGCACATAGACATGCTTTGGACATTGAGAGCGTGGCGCGAACGTGTCGCGCGCAACTTCGGTCGATTAGCCTAACGGCCACGGAATTTATATTGAATGAAGAGACGTTTAGTGCTAAACCAATTCTTGGGGGAACGGACGCTTCGGTGCAGGGGCATCCGATGAAAAACTCAATAACAATAGGCATCATGGCTGCCGGAGTCGCGATAGCGGCCTCGTCGTCAGTCACCGCGGGCTCGATCAGCATTGACGCTAAGGATGGGGTGGCGTTCACCATAACCGACACGGGCGGGTGCGGCCCGGCTGGATGTGTCCCGCTGCTATCCAGCGGCTACATCAGCGGCGGAGTGGGGATCGGACAGACAGCCCCGCAACTCATCGTTACCCCGGGCGAGTACAGGTTCACATACCTGGGAAACGGCGATGCGGCGGCTCACAACACGTTCACCATCGCCGTGGGTTCGAACGTCATCCACTGGAACGATGCAGTTGGCGCCTCCTTCATCTATACAGTCGGCGCTGCCGGCGTGGTTCCGTTCGTCTACACCAACTTGACGACGGGCCAGTCGATCGCCGATGGCGACGTCTCTCCGAACCAAAACTTGGCTTATGGGCTGTTTGGGGTCAACTCGAGGCTCGCCTATATCGCCCTGACCGACATGCCATACCCTGATCACGATTTCCAGGATCTTGGAATCAAGATATCGGCCATTCCGGAGCCCGCGATGTGGGCGTTGATGCTGATTGGATTCGCAAGCCTCGGCTATGGCGCCTTCCGAAGGGCCGGCAAGGAGGGCGTCTCGGCCGTCGGCTGATCCGTCTTGCAACGCGTGCTTAGATTGCGAGACCACCGCATTGCGATGGCCGCCACGCCATTGCCTTTCGCATAAGCGCCTTCTCCCTCCGCCCTGACTTCGCGCGCCGGGCGGGGGGCTGGCGATTGCGCGCGCAGGGGGCCCAGTCAGGAGGCTTAGCCCGTCGGGAGACGGACCGTCTCGCCTCGCTTCATGCGGCGTCCTTTCCCGGGCAAAGCCGCGGCGAATCCGGAGAGGAGTCCGCCCCCGAATTGAAATGAGCGCAAGCCGCAGGCGCTCTCGCGGGATAAGGGGTCTAACCGCGGACAAAAAGGGCGATTTCTTTCAGTTTCCGCTTGCCGAAGCGCGCTCGGCGCACAATCTGGGTATCCGTCGACGAGCTGTTGAACCCGCAATGGACAAGTCCAGAAACGCCCCCGTCCCCCAACCAGGAAACAGCGACAGCGTCGCCGCCTTCGTCGAGGCCGCCAAGCGGACGCCCACTCCGGAGTCGTCGGGGCGGGGACGGCTGATCTTTGCGCTGGACGCCACCATGAGCCGGCAACCGACCTGGGACTCGGCCCAGCGCCTCCAGGCGCGGATGTTTCAGGTCGCCGCAGGGTTCGGGGGCCTCGAGGTGCAGCTCGTCTATTATCGCGGCCTGAGCGAGTGCAAAGCGTCGCAATTCGTGTCGGAAGGACGCGGCCTCGCCGAACTGATGAGCCGGATCGAGGTGCGCGGCGGCGAGACCCAGATCGGCCGGGTGCTGGCGCACGCGCGCAATGAAGCCAAGCGGGTCAAGGTCGGCGCGCTGGTCTTCGTCGGCGACGCGATGGAGGAGAACCCGGACGCGCTCGCCGCACTCGCCGGCGAACTCGCCCTGCAAGGGGTGAAGGCCTTCATGTTCCAGGAGGGAAGGGACCCATCGGCGCGGCGCGTCTTCGCCGAGATCGCCCGGCTCACCGGCGGCGCCTACAGCGCGTTCGATGCGGGGGCTACGTCGCGGCTCGAGGCGCTCCTGCGCGCGGCGGCCGCCTATGCGGCGGGCGGACACAAGGCGCTCGCGCTCGAAGCCCGGTCCGACGAGGCGGCGAGGCTCCTGCTCTCGCAGATGCAGGGATCGTGAAACTGGCGTAGCGTCGCGCGCGGGTTGTCCCCGCCTTGGCCGTGCGATCGGGCGCGACGACATGAAGGCATTGCTTGAATGAATTTCGTTATCGGTCTGATTTTGCTGATTCTTGTCCTGTCAGCGATCAGGCGATTTGCGCGCATGAACCCCGCCGATTTGGCGCCGTACCGTCCGCATGGGCGGCGGCGTTCTGGGCTTGATCGTCGCCGCGCTGCTTCTCCTGCGGGGCCAGGTCGTCATCGCGGCGGCCCTGGCGGGAATGGCGGCAAGCTTCGCGGGCTGGCGAAAACTTGGGCAGTGGGCGTCATTCCGTTGGCCCGCGACCGGCGCCGCGCCCAGCGCAGGAAGGGTCACGACGGCCCGTTCGGCGATGCTCGAGATGCGGCTCGACCACGACAGCGGGGTGATGACGGGCGCCGCGCTGGCGGGAACCTTTGCCGGCCGATCGCTGGAGACGCTGTCGCGTCCCGAACTTCTGAGCCTCCGTGAAGAGCTTCGCCTCGACGATCCCGACGGCGTCGCGCTGCTAGAGACTTATCTCGACCGCCGGTTTGCCGGCTGGCGTGAGGCAGACGAGGGTCAGGGTCAGCGGCGGGGGACTGCCGGCTCCAGCGGCGCGTTGTCCCGTCGCGAAGCCTACGAAATTCTGGGGCTGCAGGAAGGCGCGGCCGCCGAGGAGATTATTCGCGCGCATCGCGCTTTGATGAAGAAGCTTCATCCAGATCACGGCGGTACGACCGCGCTTGCCGCGCGGGTCAATCAGGCCAAGGATGTTTTGATGCAGCGGCACGGCTAAAGCGCTCTCCTGGCGAGGGCGTTGGGTCGGATTGGGAGGCGCGAGGTCAGTCACGGGAGGCGAAGCAGGCGAAGCCGCTCCTCTTCAGCGACCGGCAGGCGGTTTCGGCGGAGGCCGAAGTCGAAACCCGTGAAGCGGGCGCGGTAAAGCGTGCCTTCGCGCCTGCGCACCTTCTCCGTGACGGGCTTCGCCCCCGCGAGCATAGCGCGGCCTTGCTGGCGCGCCCTGTCGAGCAGCGCACGCGCCTTGGCCGGGTCGTCGGTGGCGCCGACCTGGATGATCCAGCTCTTCTCGCTCGCCTTCGGGGAGCTGTCGTCGGACTCGTCGTCGGAGCGGCCGGCGACGGTCGTTCCCTGCGCCGTCTTGACGCCAGCGCGGTCGGCGTCGCCTTTGGGCTTGGCTGGCGGCGCCGCGTCTGCCGGGTCCGGGCCCTTCGTCCAGACGAGGCGGCTTACGCCTGAACCCGGCGCCTTCGCAGGGGGAGGGGACGCCAGGGCCGGCGCGACCGCGGCTTGGCGTTGGCCGATTGCGCGCGGCGGAAAGGGCGCGCCGTCCGAGCCGGAGGACAAGCTGACCTTACGAACCGCGGCGACGCTGATCGTCGGCTGGTCGTCGTTCTCGCGCGCCGTCGCCCTTCGCCATCGAGCGCCTGCGCGACCGCGGCATGCGACGGCACGGCGACCGGGATCGGCCGCGGCCGGGCCGGCGCCGGAGCGACGGCGGCCTTGGCCGCCTGCTCCTCTTCATCCGAGACGTCCGCGACCCGGGTCGCGGTGCGGACGGTGGAGCACTGGGCGAGATGATCGTCGATCAGGTTCTCCATCACCCGATCGCGCGCCGCCGCGCGTGCGGCCGCCCATCACCACGGCGAGCAACGATCGTCCGTCCCGATGGACCGACGTCAGGAGATTGAAGCCCGAGGCGCGGGTATAGCCGGTCTTGATGCCGTCGACGCCGTCGACCCGGCCGAGCAGGTGATTGTGATTTCCGATCGTCCGCCCGTCATATTCAAACTCCTCCGTCGAGAAATATTTGAAGTAGCGGGGGAACCGGTCCTCGAGCGAGCGCGCCAGAATGGTCAGGTCGCGCGCCGTGGTGATCTGGTCGTCGTTGGGCAGACCGGAGGCGTTGCGATAGGTGGTGTTCGACATGCCGATCTCATGCGCCTTGCGGGTCATCATCGCGGCGAACGCGCTCTCGTCGCCGCCGATCGCCTCGGCGATCGCCACCGCGATATCGTTGGCCGAGCGGGTGACGACCGCCTTGATCGCGTCGTCGACGCTGATCGTCTCGCCCGGTTCCAGACCCAGTTTCGAGGGCTCCTGGGCGGCTGCGTGCTCGGAAATCGGGATGCGCGACTGAAGCGTCATCTTGCCGCTGTCGAGCTGCTCGAACAGCAGGTAGAGCGTCATCACCTTGGTGATCGAGGCGGGATGGCGAAGGCCGTCGGGGTCGGCCGCGTAGATCGTGCGGCCGCTGTTGGCGTCGACGACGATGGCGGAAAACGCCGGCGAGGAGGGAACGCGCACGGTCGAGCCGCGCCGCGCCTCTGAGACATGACGGACACGCGCATGGGCGTAGTGGACATGGCGCGCGTGGCGATGGAGATGGGCGTCGGCCGGGGCCGCGACGAGGGTCAGCGCCGAGGCCGCCATGAGCGCCGCGACGACGGCGCGCGCGACAGAACCGAGATGCGGGTTTCGAACACGCCACGCCATATACGCGCCCCAATTTTACACACCGGTCGTCGGGCAAGTGGCCCGGCGAACACACGCGAACGATATGGCGATGCGGTTACGAGCCAGTTAACGCGACGTCGCCGATGTGCAGCGAATTCGCTCCAAGCCCCTGATCAATCAGGGGCTGCGCCGCGCTCGCAAGCCGACCTGCGCTCGCGTCGACTGTGAGGCGCAATGGATAAAGCCTGACGAAGACGAGTAAAATCCTCTTTTCGGGTGACGCGGCGTCAGGCGTGGCGCGGGCGGTTATGTTGCAGTGCAAAAAACGCTTGACTTTTATTGTGCAGTGCACATAATCACTCATAGACGATAGGTCGGCCGGCCAAGGGCGGACGACCGTGGTCAAGAAAAGGAGTTCCCCATGGCTACCACCCCGAATTTCGCAGATCTCCAGGATTTCTCCAAGAAGCAGCTCGAGGCGATGACTTCGGCCTCATCGCTGTGGGCGAAGGGCCTACAGGACCTCGCCGCCGAATCGACCGACTATTCGAAGAAGGCCTTCGAGGCCGGCTCGGCCACGTTCGAGAAGCTGCTCGGCGCCCGCAGCGTCGAGGCCGCGGTCCAGATTCAGTCCGACTTCGCCAAACAGGCGTATGAGGGCTTCGTCGCGCAGGCCAGCAAGGTCTCCGAGCTCTACGCCAAGGTCGCCGCGGACGCCCTGAAGCCTGTCACATCGGCTTACGCCATCCTGCAGACCAAATAACGACGCGGCAAGCCGCGGCGCTTCTGCGGCAAGCCATTCAACGACATTGTCGCATCAGCCGGCGCCCCGGGGCGTCGGCTTTTTCCGTGCGCCGGCCCCCGCCGCCAGGTCTGATTGGGCCGCATTGCTGTCCCTGTTCGTCTCGTTTTCGCGGGAACGAAGCTTACGCCGCGCGCGTTTCTTGCGCCTCTCTCGAACCTTGCGCGTTTCTGCGCCGCGCGCGGTTATCGCCAAACGGCTCTTGCGCGTGACGCGCAAATTCGCAATGCTTTCCTCTTGGCGCTCTGGCGGGAACGTCGGCCGGCGCCCACATTAAGTCTGGTTCACGTGCGTTAGTTGGTAGCGCCGTAGAAAAACTTCAAAGACGGGGTCCGTTGGTGGCAGGCGCCTCAAAACCGTTTGTCCTTCGTCTCAGAGCCGGGATGGCGCGGCTTGCGCGCTGGTTTGCGCCCGGCTTCGGCGGCGCGACGCCGACGCCAGTACGCGCGGCCGGCCCCCGAGAGCCGAAACGGGGAGGAGACAATCCAGGAGCAGGGGCGGCGGTCATCACCCGCACCCGCACCCAGACAAAACGCCCGAACATGTATCGGGTGTTGCTGTTGAACGACGATTACACTCCGATGGAGTTCGTGATCTCGATTCTGCAGGCGTTCTTCAACAAGGACGCACAGGAGGCGACCCAGATCATGCTGCAGGTGCACCATACCGGCGTCGGGGAATGCGGGGTTTTCACCTACGAGGTGGCGGAAACCAAGGTCTCGCAGGTGATGGATCACGCGCGGAAAAATCAGCACCCGCTCCAGTGCATCATGGAAAAGAAGTGAAAGACGCCTCATGCCGATATTCTCCCGAACGCTAGAGAAGACCCTCCGGAAGGCGCTTTCGCTCGCCAACGAGCGCCATCACGAATACGCGACCCTCGAGCACTTGCTGCTCGCCCTGATCGACGACACCGATGCGGCTGCAGTGATGCGCGCCTGCAGCGTCGATCTCGAGGTCTTGCGCAAGACCGTCGTCAATTACCTCGACACGGAACTCGAAAACCTGGTGGTGGACAGCCAGGAGGAGGCGAAGGCGACCAACGGCTTCCAGCGCGTCGTGCAGCGCGCGGCCTTCCATGTGCAATCTTCGGGGCGGGAGGAGGTGACCGGAGCGAACGTCCTGGTCGCGATCTTCGCCGAACGCGAGACCCACGCCGCATTCTTCCTGCAAGAGCAGGACATGACCCGCTACGACGCGGTCAATTACATCAGCCACGGAATCGCCAAGCGCCCCGGCCATTCGGATGGCTCCCGCCTGCCGCGGGGCGCCGACGAGGAGCCCGAGGCGCGCGAGGCGAAGGATGCGAAAGACAGCGGAGAATCCAAGAAGAAGGAAGGCGCCTTGGATGCCTATTGCGTTAATCTCAACCGCAAGGCCCGCGAAGGGCGCATCGATCCGCTGATCGGCCGCGAGGCGGAGGTGCAGCGCACAATCCAGGTCCTTTGCCGGCGACAGAAGAACAATCCGCTGCTGGTCGGCGATCCGGGCGTCGGCAAGACCGCGATCGCCGAGGGCCTCGCCCGCAAGATCGTCAATTCCGACGTGCCCGAGGTGCTCGAGGGCGCGACCGTGTTCGCGCTCGACATGGGGGCGCTGCTCGCCGGCACGCGCTATCGCGGCGACTTCGAGGAACGACTCAAGCAGGTGATGAAGGAGATCGAGCAGCACAAGGACGCAATTCTGTTCATTGACGAGATCCATACCGTGATCGGCGCCGGGGCGACCTCGGGCGGCGCGATGGACGCGTCGAACCTCTTGAAGCCGGCTTTGGCGCAAGGGACGCTGCGCTGCATCGGATCGACCACCTACAAGGAATACCGCCAGTATTTCGAGAAGGACCGCGCGCTCGTGCGGCGCTTCCAGAAGATCGACGTCAAGGAGCCGAGCGTCGCCGACGCCATTGAGATCCTCAAGGGACTCAAGCCCTATTTCGAGGAGTTCCACAAACTGCGCTACACGGGCGATGCCGTGAAGGCGGCGGTCGAGCTGTCATCGCGCTACATTCACGACCGCAAGCTGCCCGACAAGGCGATCGACGTGATCGACGAGACCGGCGCCTCGCAGATGCTCCTGCCGGAGGCCAAGAGGAAGAAGACGATCGGCGTCAAGGAGATCGAGGCGACGATTGCGTCGATGGCGCGCATCCCGCCGAAATCCGTGTCGAAGGATGACACTGAGGTGCTGCAGCACCTCGAGGACACGCTCAGGCGCGCCGTCTATGGGCAGGACGTGGCCGTGGCTGCGCTCGCCTCGGCGATCAAGCTCGCGAGAGCCGGCCTGCGCGAACCGGAGAAGCCGATCGGCTGCTACCTGTTCTCGGGCCCGACCGGCGTCGGCAAGACCGAGGCGGCGCGTCAACTCGCGCTCAGTCTCGGCCTCGAACTGATCCGCTTCGATATGTCCGAGTATATGGAGCGACACACCGTCTCCCGGTTGATCGGCGCGCCCCCCGGTTACGTCGGCTTCGACCAGGGCGGCCTCCTGACCGACGCGATCGATCAGCATCCGCACTGCGTCCTGCTGCTCGACGAGATCGAGAAGGCGCATCCGGACCTGTTCAACATCCTGCTGCAGGTCATGGACCACGGCAAGCTGACCGACCATTCCGGCAAGGCGATCGATTTCCGCAACGTCATCATGATCATGACGACGAACGCCGGCGCTCAGGACATGGCGCGGGCGGCCTTCGGGTTCCACCAGGCGAAGCGGGAAGGGGACGACAAGGAGGCCATCGACCGCCTGTTCGCGCCCGAGTTCCGCAATCGTCTGGACGCGATCATCCCGTTCGCTCGGTTGCCGGAGGATGTGATTGCGCGCGTGGTCGACAAGTTCATCCTCCAGCTCGAGGCGCAGCTTGCCGACCGCAACGTGACGATCGAGCTGACCGATGAGGCCCGCAGCTGGCTGATCAAGAACGGCTACGACGATTCCATGGGCGCACGGCCGATGGCTCGGGTGATCCAGACGCAGATCAAGACGCCGCTGGCCGACGAGGTTCTGTTCGGCCGGCTGAAGAGCGGCGGCGTGGTCAAGGTGGTGGTCACGGGCGACGAGACCGGCGGCAAGAAACTCGGCTTCGTCTACCCGGAAGGTCCTCCTGCGCCCCGCATGGAGCGGGACATCATGCTTGCCGCCAAGGCTCGCGGGCGCTCCCGCAAACGTGTCGAACCGGCTGCCGAAGGTCCGGCCGACGCAACGCCCGAACCCGAGACCCCATGACGTCCTAGTCGCGCCACATCCATTGCCGCCCAGGCTGCGGGCGCGCCTCCCGCTCGCCTGACCCGCAATGAAAGGGCGAGACCTTCATCGACCGCTCCTGGCGCCGGTTGCCAGACCTGACGCTCGAGATCATGCTCGTGAAAGCGTCATGGTCTGCGGAGGAGCGACATGCCCGATCCGGCGCCCCCGATCACCGGGCTCCTGGAAACTTCGGTCTATGCCGAGGACGTAGAGCGGACCGCGGCCTTCTATCGCGATCTCTTCGGCCTCAGGGCGTTGGTGGAGAGTTCGCGTCTGGTCGCTTTCGAGGTGGCTGACCGCCACGTTCTGCTGATTTTCCAGCGGGGTGCGACCGAAGCCGACGTCGCCGACGCGCGCGGAACCATTCCGGGCCATGATGGGGCCGGACGGCTGCATCTGGCGCTGTCGATCGCGGCCGCGGACCTCGAGACCTGGCGAGCGCGACTTGCTGGCCGCGAGATCGCTCTCGCCGGCGAGTACCGCTGGCCGCGCGGCGGAACGAGTCTCTATTTCCGTGATCCCGACGGCGCGCTGGTCGAACTGGCGACGCCGGGCCTCTGGTGGTGAGCGGCCTGCGCCGCGGCCGGCGGCGATGGAACAGCGCCCCGTACTCCGGCGTTGTCCTTGCGACGAGGGTGGGCTCTTGGCGTCGAGCGCCGCCTGCTCCCGGCTCGGAGCGGCTCCGGCTATCGACGACATGGCCGCCTCCCGCTCCAGTTTACAGGAGTTTGAAATGCGCACTTTCATCAAGGCGATCGCCGCCACATCGATTGCGGCGCTTCTGACGAGCGCGAGCGCGAGCGCCTCGTTCGCGCTTCCCCGCGCTGGCGGCATCCACGGCGGCTGGCACGGCGGCGGCTGGCACGGGGGGCATGGCGGCGGCTGGCATGGCGGCGGCTGGCATCATGGCGGCGGATGGGGATGGGGCCCCGCCGTCGGACTCGGTATCGCCGGCGGCTTGGCCGCCGGCGCGCTGGCCGGATCGTATTACAACAACAACTGCATCCAGTACCAAGCGGTCTACGATCCTTACGGGAACTATGTCGGCAACCAGGCGGTCAACGTCTGCGGACCATAATATCCCGTAGGTTTCGCGCGCTCGCGGCCCAAGCGGGCGCGCTCATCGTGTCGGCGGCTGCACGGCGTCATCCGCGCACCGCCGGCAGACGCCCTTGGCTTCGACCATGACCTGTCGCGGACGGAAACCAGAGCGGCTCGATGCAAGCGCGACGGCCTTCATGACGGCGTCGTCTTCGATTTCCTCGCTGCCTCCACAGACCTCGCACACGACAAGCATGCCATGGTGGGCGTGTCCGAGGTGCTCGCAAGGGGTGAACGCGTTCAGGCTCTCGATCTTGTGAACGAAACCGTGCTCGAGGAGAAAGTCGAGCGTCCGGTAGACCGTCGGGGGCGCGACCTGCTTGCCCTCCCGCCGGGAAAGCTCCTCCAGGATCGCGTAGGCGCCGAGCGGCGCCGCCCTGCCGGAAAAGACGTCGAGCACTCGGCGGCGTAGCGGCGTGAGTTGAAGGCCGTCGCGCGCGCAAGTCGCCTCGACCCGGGCTGCCCAGGTCGCGGGGTCGTAGGCGCAATCGCAAGCTGGGTCCGCGTTCGTCTCCAACATCGCCTCCCGATACCATGACAGCCTCCGGCTGTCGCCTTGGGCGCGGACTGGGGTTGCCTCTCGCACCGTTATAACATAACAATTGACGGTGTCGGACGCAATCGGAGGCCTCCCCGTGCTTAGCAAGCTTTCGCTCGTTGCGGCTGTCGCCGTCTCGGCGTTGTCGGCGCCGGCCCTGGCCGACCCGGTCAAGGTAGTGGCGGCCGAGAATGTCTACGGCGACATGGCGCGGCAGATCGGCGGCGCCGACGTCGCGGTCACCAGCATCCTCAGCAGTCCGGACGATGACCCGCACCTGTTCGAGGCGAGCCCGGCGACGGCGAAGGCGCTCGCCGACGCCAAGGTGGTGGTGGTCAATGGCGTCGACTACGACCCCTGGATGGAGAAGCTGCTCGCCGCCCACCCGTCGCCCGCCCGCAAGGAGATCGTCGTCGGGGCGCTCACCGGCCACGCGCCGGGCGACAATCCGCACTTGTGGTACGAACCGGGGTACATGCACATTGCGGCCAAGGCGCTGGCCATGGCGCTGGCGACGATCGACCCGGCCCACAAGGCGGACTATCAGCAGGGCTTGGCGAAGTTCGACAACTCGCTGAAACCCCTCGACCAGAAGATCGCCGCGATGAAGTCCGCCTTCGCCGGTCAGCCGGTGACCGCCTCGGAGCCGGTGTTCGGCTATCAGGCGGACCTGATCGGGCTCGATGTCCACAACGAGAAGTTCGCGATGGCGGTGATGAACAACGCCGAGCCGACGCCCTCCGAGGTCGCGGCGTTCGAGACCGACCTCAAGGGCCACAAAGTCAAAGCGATGCTCTATAACGCGCAGGCGAGCGAACCCTCAGTGCAGCGGCTGGTGCAAATGGCCAAGGACAACGGAATTCCGGTCGTCGGCGTCTCGGAGACCGAGCCGCCGAACGCCACCTACCAGACCTGGATGCTCGGGCAACTCGATGCGCTCGACAAGGCGCTCAGCCCGACGCAGTGACAGCCGACGCCGTGACCGTCCTTCGCTTCGACGCCGCGACGATCAGGCTCGGCCGCCGGGAGATCCTCTCGGCGGCGAGCTTCGCTGTGCGCGAGGGCGAATTCGTCGGCATGCTGGGCGCCAACGGGGCCGGCAAGACGACGCTGATGCGCGCCGCCCTCGGTCTCGTTCCCGTCGTTTCCGGCGCCATCGCCGTGCTGGATGCGCCGGTCCGGCGAGGCAACCCGGCGATCGGCTACATGCCGCAGAACCGCGGCGCAATCGCCGCTCTCCGCCTCACCGGCTGGGACGTCGTGGCCAGCGCGGCCCTCGGCCGGCGCTTTGGCTTCGCGACGCTCGACAAGGCCGCGCGGCGAGAGATCGACTGGGCGCTCGACGAGGTCGGCGCGCGCGAGCTTGCCGAGCGCTCGATCGGCGAGCTCTCGGGCGGCGAGCGGCAGCGGGTGCTGCTCAGCCAGGCGCTGCTCGGACACCCAAAGCTGCTGTTGCTCGACGAGCCGCTGATCTCGCTCGATCCCGCCCATCAGAAGAGCGTGGTCGAGATCGCCCGCCGCGTCTGCGACGACCTCAAGATCGCGATCGTGTTCAGCGCGCACGAGCTCAACCCGCTCGTCAACGCGATCGACCGGGTGCTCTATCTCGGCGGCGGGGCCGCGGTGATCGGCCCGGTCGAGGAGGTGGTGACCGGCCCGGTGCTGTCGCGGCTCTATGGCGCGGAGATCGAGGTCGTGCGGGTCAGGGATCGCTTTTTCGTGATGGCCGGCGACGTCGACGTCGAGCGCGACGCGCACCGCCACGATGCGCACGGCCACGCCCACGGCAACGACGACGCCCATGCTTGAGTACGACTTCATGCGCTCGGCCTTCGCCGCCTCCGGCGTGGCGGCGGTGCTGGCGGGCACGGTCGGGTTCTTCCTGGTCCTGCGCGGCCAGACCTTCGCGGGACATGCGCTCTCCCATGTCGGCTTCACCGGCGCGACCGGGGCGCTGCTGTTCGGCCTCTCTCCGCTCGCCGAACTCGTCGGCTTCACGCTGGTTGCGGGCGTCGGCATGGGCCTCTTCGGCGAAAAACTGGCGGAGCGCGACGTCGCCATCGGCATGACGCTGTCGCTGGCGCTCGGCCTCGGGCTTTTGTTCCTGCACTTCTACACCCGCGCGGCGACGCAGGCGGCGGCGCTCCTGTTCGGCAACGTGCTCGGCGTCGATCCGTCCGCGCTCCTGAGCCTCGTCATCCTGGCGGTGCTGAGCCTGGCGGCGCTGGCCGCGATCGGCCGGCCGCTGGTCTTCGCCTCGATCCAGCCCGAGCTTGCCGAGGCACGCGGCGTGCCGCTGCGCTTCGTCGCCTCGGCCTTCCTCGCCATCGTCGCAGTCGCGGTCGCCGAATGCGCCCAGATCGTCGGGGTATTGCTGGTGTTCACGCTGATGGTCGGACCGGCGGCGGCGGCGATGAACCTCACCCGCCGCTTGGCCCTCGGGATCGCGCTCTCGGCGGCGCTGGCGCTCGCCGAGGCGTGGGGCGGCCTGACGCTCGCCTATTATACCGACTGGCCGACCAGCTTCTGGATCACCGCGCTCTCTGGCATGGTATTCTTCGGCGCGGCGATGCGGCAATTCGCGGGGTAGGCGAAACCCTCGCCCGGCGCGCCGGATCACCGCCGGGGTTCGCGCGGTTCCCTTCTCCCTCGGGGAGAAGGTGGTGGGCGCTGCCCACCGGATGAGGGTCTGGGGCGTTGTCGGCAACCAGTTTCTTCCTCGACGTCGAGACCTCCGCGCTCGGGCGGCCCTGGCGGGCGCGGCTCGACGGGGCGGGGGAAATGCGCGCCCTCGCAATTCGCCAGGTCGGCGGACACGATGAATTGATCGCGCGCGTCCTCGCCGGGCGCGGCGTCGCGCCGGAGGCGGTCGAGCGCTACCTCGATCCGACCTTGCGCGACCTGATGCCGGATCCGTTCGCGCTGACCGGCATGGAGGCGGCGACCAACCGCCTGCGCGTGGCGGTCGAGCGCGCCGAGCGGGTCGCGATCTTCGGCGACTACGACGTCGACGGCGCCTGCAGCGCGGCGCTGGTCAGCGAGTACCTGAAGGCCTGCGGCTGCGAGACGATCGTCCACATCCCAGACCGCGTCACCGAAGGCTATGGCCCGAATGTCGAGGCGATGGCCGCCTTCGCCGCCGCCGGCGCGACGCTGGTCGTCACGGTCGATTGCGGCGCGGTCAGCCATGGGCCGTTCGCCGAGGCGCGAAAGCTCGGCCTCGAGGTGGTGGTGTTCGATCACCATCAGGCGCCGCCGACGCTGCCGGACGCGGTCGTGGTCGTCGATCCCAATCGCGAGGACGATCTCTCCGGCCTCGGCCACCTCTCGGCGGCCGGGGTTGCGTTCCTGGCGCTGGTCGCCCTCAACCGGGCGCTGCGCGAGACCGGGTTCTGGAGGGGCCGGCAGCCGCCCGATCTCCTGGCTAGCCTCGACCTCGTCGCGCTCGCCACCGTCGCCGACGTCGTACCGCTGACCGGGCTCAACCGCGCCTTCGTGGTCAAGGGGCTGCAGGTGATGCGCCAGCGCCGCCGGCCGGGGCTCGCGGCGCTGTTCGACGTCGCCGGCGCCGACGGTCCGCCGCGGCCCTATCACCTGGGCTTCCTGATCGGGCCCAGGATCAACGCCGGCGGGCGCATCGGCGACGCCGCGCTCGGCGCGCGTCTCCTCGCCACGACCGACGAACTCGAGGCGCGGGCGATCGCCGCCGAACTCGACCGGCTGAACCGCGCCCGGCGCGAGATCGAGATCGCCGCGCTCGCCGAGGCCGAGGCGGAAGCGCTGTTTGCGCTCGGCCTCGAGGAACGGGGCGCGGCGGTCGTGGTCGCGGGCGAAGCCTGGCCGGCCGGCGTCGTCGGCCTGATCGCGGCGCGGCTCAAGGAGCGCTTCGATCGTCCGGCTTTCGCCCTGACGTTCGCGGGCGGGCACGCGATCGGTTCGGGGCGGTCGATCGCCGGCGTCGATCTGGGCCGGACGGTGCGGGCGGCGGTCGAGGCGGGCCTCCTCCTCAAGGGCGGCGGCCACGCCATGGCGGCGGGCGTGACGCTGGAAAAGGGCCGGCTCGGCGAGTTGCGCGCCTTCCTCGAGGACCGGCTCGCCGCGCCGGTCGCCACCGCGAGGGCGGCGGCGAGCCTCTCGGTCGACGCCGCGCTGACCGCGACCGGCGCCACGGCCGAGCTCGTGCGCCGGCTCGAGGCCGCCGGGCCCTATGGCAGCGGCAACCCCGAGCCAATGTTCGTGCTGCCGCGCCATCGGCTCGCCGAGGTCTTCCCGGTCGGCGCCGACCATCTCAAGGTCCGTGCGGTCGCCATGGACGGCGCCGGCCTCGACGCCATCGCGTTCCGTTCGGTCGGAAAGAAGATCGGCGAGGCGCTGACCCGGCTCAAGGGCGCGTCCGTCCATCTCGCCGGAACGCTGGCGATCAACCGCTACGGCGGGCGGGAGCGGGCGCAGCTCCGGGTGGTCGACGTGGCGGAGGCGGGACGGTAGCCGAAACCGCCGCATGGGCGCCGTTCGCGCGCGCTTCGGCGCCGGCGTCATTCGGCGCCAGTTCGGCCGCCCGGCGGTGTCGGGCTCGGCGCCCATCGCGACCGTGACTTGCGGGGATCGAATCGCGGTATGGAGCCGCTTTGCTTCTCGCAATGGCGAGTCCGCGTGGTCGAAAACCGCGTTATGCGCCGCCGCAGGCATGCTCGGAATCGGGAAGCGTCCAAGTCCCGCGGGTGCGCAAATTCGTGGCCCGGTACATCCGGCCTCGCTTGTCTCCCGGGGGACAATTCTCCGGAACGGACACCAGGCACACCTTCACCGGATCTCCAGGTTTCGACCGGTCCACGGCTCGCTCCTGATCGTATGAGACCTGGTAGCCTCCGTTTTCGAATTCGATTGCGCTTCCCGACCCCAATATCGGCTGGCCGGTCGACCCATCGATGAGACGCGTCTCGACCTTCCTGACCGTGGTGGTCACGCACTGGCCGATGCGCTTTGGCATTCCGTCGGCAAGCGCCGGCGACGCGATCGTCAGAATGAGAAGACCGACGAGACCATAGAACTTCACGGGACCCCTCCCATTGGCCGCTGGGTCCGCCAGTGGCCCTTGCTTGGGGCGATTATTATCACTCTCGTCTCGTCGTTTACAGTCCTAACGCTGACGCGCCGCAAAGCCGCTGCAGATCAAGTACCAGCAGGCGTCCTTGTCGTCGCTCTCCTGCCATCCCGCGGGACAGAGGACGACGCGGTGGAATTTGGCGTTGCAGAGGCCATGGTTGGCCAGCAAACGCGGGTCGTTGAAGAAATAGGGGCGAATTGCCGGGTCGCGGGTCCAGGCGGGAACCGCAGCCCAATCGGCCTCCCCTCCGCTTTCGCTCAGCGGCCCGATTGCGCACGAGCTCCAGTTCGAAAGACGGATCGCCTGGTCGCA
This sequence comes from uncultured Alphaproteobacteria bacterium, assembly GCA_963816065.1. Taxonomy (GTDB): domain Bacteria; phylum Pseudomonadota; class Alphaproteobacteria; order Rhizobiales; family Beijerinckiaceae; genus Roseiarcus. Next base: position 734,580 of record CAWFJG010000030.1, read on the forward strand.
AGCGTCCGCCGGCGTCGTTGCGACGAAGCCCATGATCGCCAGCACCAGAAGTTTCAACGTCTTTGCTCCTTGCCGCTCAAGAGGGATCGAAACACGCAGCCGCCGGCCGACTCCCGCCTACTTGTGGATCTCCCGACAGACGTTCATTCTGTGCGGATCGCCCGACAATTCGCATTGAAACCCGCACTCGTAGTCGCCGCCCGCCTTGATCTGTATGGCCTTCATCCGCTCGATCGCGGCCTCCAGGCAATAGTGCAGCGTCTTGAAGCGGGGAGTCACATCGAACTTTGCGCGGTCGGTTCGGTCGGGATAGACAATCGCAGACCACTCGCCCGGAGCGTCGTCGCATCCGGCGAGCGCGAGAACCATCAGGACGAGCAGACGTTTCATTGACGGGTCGGTTAGCCGGCTACGGCGTCTCTCGTCGCACGCGCCTTGCCGCCAGTTTCGCGACGAGGTTGACGCCGACCTCGGGTCGGCTGAACGGACAGACGGCGAGGCAAATCGCGCAACTCATCGCTTCGTTGAAGTAGGGAAGGCATTTGTCGAAGTCGACGTACCAGCGCCGTTCTCCGCGCACCATCGTCTTTTGAGGGTGGATGGCGTCGGGCGGACAGGCGTCCGAACACACGCGGCAGTGGAGACAGAAGTCGTCCGCCCCGAAAGCGCTGCGGGCGTCCGCGATCAGCGGCGCGTCGGTAAGCACGCAGGCCAGCCGGAAGTTTGCGCCGAACCTCGGATGAATTATCGATCCGTGCTTGCCGAGTTCGCCGAGCCCCGCCTCGATCGCCGCAGGGATGAGGAGGAAGGAGCCGGCCATCGGTCCGCCGTAGGGAAAGGCGTCGAAACCCTTGGCGCGCAGCCAATTGGCGACCGCTTTGGCCGCGCGCGTGCCGCGTGCGTACTGCCGGGTGACCTCGACCAGCGCCCGCATCGAGGGGGCTTCCGCCATCGCGTCGTAGTTCTGCTCGACCGCGAGGACGATCATCCACGGATATTTCGGCACGTCGTGACCTGCGAACACATAGTCGGGGCGCATGGGCGCGACGCCGACGTCGTCGGCGCCGCATTGCGCCGCCGCGGTCTTCATCGCCTCGGACATCGTCGTCGCGGCGCCCTCGTCCCGATGCGCGGCGACGGGAACGAGCGGCTCGTCGATCGCGTGCTGCCGCTCGCGACGCGCTTCCGCCAACGTTTCATCGCTTCCGGTGCGCTGGTAGAACCATCCCTGCAGAGGGCCGTGCGGAATCGAATCCGCGGGGTGCCAGTAGATCGGCGACGGACGGCGCGGGGTATCGTCTCCGACGCCATTGATCGCGTTGCCCGATACGGGGGGCCAGTGGCGCATCTGTTCCTGGCTCGGCCGCCAGACCGGGTTCCGCCTTGGCATCGTCCCTCCATCGTCGCGTCTTACGCAGGCTCGTCCGGCCGCGGCGCGCAGCGGCTGCTCCGCCCGGTCTGTAGGACCAGTCCCGCTGTGAGACTTGCTAGCATGGGTTGGCGAGAGCGACCATATTGCGCCGCCGCCGGCGTCCGGGGGGCGCAACCGATCGCCGGGATTGGTGATGAACTGAGCGCGATCGCGGCGGTCGATCACGGCGGACTCGTCATTCGCCGGAAGCCAAGGGAGCAGATGGGGCCGCCAAATGCGCTTTTTTGGCGTTGCTACAGCTCAATGTTGACGCTAGCTTTCCTGATCAATCCTGTGACGGTAAGGCTGACCGTCATGCCTGCCGGTCATCGGGGAGGGGCGGTCGCGTCACCGCCTCAAAGGGGAGGCGCTCATGTCGCCATTCGGCAGCCGCATCCGATGGTTCGCGCTCGCCGCCGCAATCGCTCCCGCGCCGGCCGGCGCGACCGTCTACCAAGTGACCAACCTCACCGACGTCATCTTTAACACCATCGGCGCGGGCTCGGATCCCGGACATCACACCCAGTTCGCGCCGACCGGCATCAACGATCTCGGCACGATCATCGGCACTGCCTGGGCGGGACCCCTGGATCGCGGCGTCGTCGCGCTGATCGCGCCTGGCCTGACCAGCACTAACACCTTTGCCGCCGGCAATACCGGCGGCGGCAAGCCGATCCAGCTCGACGGCTACAAGGTCAACAACAACAACGATTTCGTCGGCGACGCCTATACGTTCGCGAGCAACGTCCAGACAACGCCGGCCGAGAGCCTCGTCTGGACCAACGGCGGCGCCGTCCCACCCGGCCATCTCCTCAACGTCGTGCCGGGGGCCGACAACCGCGCATTCGGCATCAACGACTCCCAGACTGTGATCGGCGGCGTCGAGGCCGTCCAGTACATCTCATATCCGCCCTTCAACCCGGCCCCGCCGCCGGCCGGGACGACGTCCCAGATTCCGGAATTGAGCAACGGCGACAGTTACCGCGTAGAGGACATCAACGACTCGGGTGTGATCGTCGGCGCCAAGGACGCAAACTACTTCAATGGCGGCGAGGGCTTCATCGACGACCATGGCGCCATCACCCTCTTCAGCTTCCCCGGCGCGACCCGCACGTTCGCGAACGGCATCAGCAACGACGGCGTCGTCGTCGGCTCGTGGTCCGACGCCCACGGCTATTGGCACGGCTACACCTACGACAACGGCGTCTTCACCAACGTTTCGATGCCTGGCGGCGTTTCGGTCTATCTCGAAGGCATCAACGATTCCGGCCTGATCGTCGGCGAGTACGCTTTCGACAATGGACTTCAGGCGGACGGCTTCCTGCTCACGCCGGAAATTATCAATCCCGACTTGGCGCTCTTCGTTGGCGACCTGCCGCCGACGCCATCTGCGCAAAACGGCGGCGTCTGCGGGTTGAACGGCGGCTGCGTGTTCGGGCCGCCCGATCTCAGCCCGGTCGCCGCATTGCCGCTCAAGGAGTTCCGCGCCGTGCCGGCTCCGGAACCCTCGACCTGGGCGATGATGGCGCTCGCCTTCGCCGGCCTCGGCGCCGTCGGGATTGCGCGGAGCCGCAGGGCGGCGAGCGCGTGACGCGGCTCCCGTACTTGAAAGGGTGCGTCTGCCAACAGCGCTGAGGTTAGACGAAGCGGTTGGGCCAACGGCGGGAACGCGTTAGATATTGGGCGTCCACGGCCGTTAGGGAACGTCGGTCAATGTCAACGAGGCGTACTCGGTTTTGATCCGGGTCAAACCGAGCGGTCAATCTTGGTGTTAAATGGGAAGTTAAAGTTGATCTGCAAACTGCCGATATAAATTTTGGGAGTCGAATATGAGAGCAGTTAAATTTATTTGACTGACAATAAAAATAACCTTACCTTTTGGTATACGTTCGTTTCAAATACGAGATCGACATCAGACGGGTCATTGCAATGCGCGGCGGTGGCAAACCATCCGTTCTCAGGCTGCTGATTACAGAATCGCAGACGAATAGGCTCGTCAGCTCTTTGCGGCAGCAGGTCATCGTCTGACGCTTTTGACGAACGTGATCCGCAGGAGAGGACGACAGAACCATGTCAGACCAGAAGACGGTAATCGTGACTGGCGCCTCGAGCGGCATCGGCCAGGCGATCGCAACTCATCTTCGCCGCTCAGGATGGCGCGTGTTCGGGACCATGCGCCGGCCCGATCCCTTCCGGGATGGGGCGGACGCATTGAGCCTTGATGTTACCAGCGATCAAAGCGTGCAGGCGGCGGTGGCTGAGGTCCTAGCCCGCGTAGGTCGCATCGACGCGGTAGTGAACAACGCGGGCATAGACACGCTTGGCGCCGTCGAGGAAACGACTGCGCAGGAAGCCCTCAATCTGTTTCAAACCAACTTCTTCGGCGTCCACAGACTGATACGAGCGGTTCTGCCTGCGATGCGCGAGCGAAAGACGGGCCGCCTCGTTACGATCGGGTCAATAGCCGGCTTTCTCCCCATCCCGTTCGACGCCTTCTACAGCGCCTCCAAACACGCGCTGGAAGGCTATTGCGAGAGCCTCGCCTTCGAGGTCCGTCCGTTTGGCATCCATGCGGTCCTTATCCAGCCGGGCTTTGTTCGCAGCCAGATTCGAAACAATCTTATGCGGACCAAGGCGAGTATGGACGTTTACGCGAGAGATCGTGAGCGCGTCTGCGGGATTTTGGACCGCGGTGTCGAGGGAGGCGTGGATCCTATTCGGGTCGCCGAAGTCGTCGAGCGCGCGCTGAACAGCGCCCGCCCGAAGCTTCGCATGCGCGTAGGCCGGGACGGGCATGTGCTCCACTCCCTCTATCATCATTTGCCCACCGCGTTGTTCACTGCGGGCATGCGGCAGTGGTTGGGATGAGAGGCTGGGACGGCTTGGCTTCGATCACGGCCTTTGCCTGCGCCCGGACGCCGACTCTCAGCGAATGGACTCTCACCGGCTCAATGATGTTCTTGAGCCGGGTAATAAAGATCGAGTTGCGGTCAAGAGGTCCGAGGGCGGCGATGTCCGAAACTGTCGGCTACACGGGCTGCGGCAGTTTCGCGACGGGGTAGGCGAACTTCTGGCCGGGCGCGACGTCGGCCAACAGGCGCAAATTCGCCTGCGAGGCGGAAGTCAGCTCCCATTGCGGGACGCCATAACCGGGTGGATAGTCAGAGTGCGGCTCCTTGACGTCGGTCGGCACGCCTTCCGGCGTCTGCGAGTATCCGCTGAGCCGAAATTGCGCGGCGCTAGGCAGCGGCGTGACCAGGAAGACGCTCGCGCCTCCCGCGAGCTTCGAGCCGACGCGAAAGCCGACGGTCGCTTCCATCTCGGCGGGCGTGCGGCCGACGACGTATTTGAAGGTCGTGCAATAGCCGATCGTCTTGTCCTTGTCGGGCTTCCGGCCGAGAGGAACGACCTTCACCAGCGTATCCATCCCGCCCTTCCGCCACAGCGCGATCGCCATGGCCTTGAGCTTGTTTTCGTCGAGGCCCGGGAGCGTCATCGGCAACCCCTATCGTCTGCCCGCCATTATCCACGGCCAGCCCGTGCATGCAAATGCCGGACGAGGACGGGTCCTATCGCGTTTAAGGGGCGAACCCATCCGTTAAGGCCGGGACACCCCTGGACTATGATCCGGCGACGGCCATGACGCTGTGTCCGCGATCACTCCAACGACTCGACCGATCGCTCACGCCTAAGGCGGCGTGGACAAATTCCACATGCCACGCTCGCCCCCAAGCGCCCCCGGGGGCCGGCAGGGAGCAAGGAGCGAGGCCGACGGCGGAGCGGACCTGCTTCAAAGCCGAGCAACGGTGCCAAGGCCGCCGTTTCGATCGGGACCTTCGCCGATGAATATTCGAGGAGGGTTTGAGCTTCTTGTTCGCTCCTTCGTCACTACGGCGAAGCCCGAACCCTCCTCAATACACGCCCCTAAATGTCTGCCATAGGCGACAATGGATGAGAGATGTCGTCAAGACCTGATGAACGAGAGCAGGTCGGGGTTGAGGACGTCCGCATGCGTGGTGAGCATGCCGTGGGGATAGCCGGGATAAGTCTTCAGCGACCCGTTCTTAAGCAGGTCGACCGCACGCGGCACTGAGCTTGCGAACGGGACGACTTGATCAGCCTCGCCATGCATCACCAGCACCGGCACAGTGATCTTCTTGAGGTCTTCGGTATAATCTTCGAGCCAAGAGTCGACGGTTGCGTAATGAGCGAGGGCGCCGCCGGCCATGCCTTGGCGCCACCAGTTCGCAATGATCGCCTCCGAAGGCTTCGCCCCAGCGAGGTTGTAGCCGTAGAAGGGGTTCTCAGGGACGAAACGGTAGAACTCCGCCCGGTTGCCCAGCACGCCTGCCCGGATCGCTTCGAACCACTCCGGCGGTTGGCCGGACGGGTTGTCCTCGCTCCGGTACATGTTCGGCGTCAGTGAAGCGACCAGCGCCGCCTTCGCGACGCGCTCCTGGTGCCGAGCCACATAGCGAGCCACCTCACCGCCACCTGTCGAGTGCCCGATATGGATCGCCTCGCGCAGGTTGAGGTGGTCAGTCAGGGCGGCGAGGTCGGCAACCCAGTGGTCCATGTCGTTGCCGGTGCTGGGCTGGTCGGACCGGCCGTGGCCGCGCCGGTCGTGGGCGATCACCCGATACCCGTGATGAAGGAAGAATGTCATCTGGGCGTCCCAGTCGTCCGCTGTCAGCGGCCAACCGTGGCTGAAAACGAGCGGCTGACCTGATCCCCAATCCTTGTAGAAGATGTTTACGCCGTCCGAAGTCGTGATCGTGGGCATTATTCAGTTCCTTTGGATTAGCCGCGGATGAGAAGTCATCGCTCGCTGGCGCGGCGTTCCAGCGATGATCCAGTAAGCTAGATTGACCAGTAGTCTATTGCTTCGCGAAAGTGTTTAGGTCAGCAAAGAGGGCAAAATAAAGCGCTCGAAACTGTCGAAGGGCGCCCGGCTACGTTCGACCTTGGCCCGCATGACCGCCCCTTCGAACGTGTCGATCAGCGCGACGGCAAGCTGCCCTGGATCCTTTCCGGCCGACAATTCCCCTTTCTCCTGCGCTTCCCGCAAGCATGAGGCGAGCGCGGCCGACCACTCGCGATAGATCGCCGCAAGCTTGATCCGCACATCCTCGCTCGTCGGCGTGACCTCCAGCGCCATGTTCCCGATCAGGCAGCCGACCGCGTAACGGCGGCGCTCGTGAAACTCGGCAAGCCCGGCGAAATAGCGCGCGATGCGCGACAAGGGCGGCGTCCGGCGTTGATTCAAAATGGCTCCATACTCAGCGACAACCGCCTCCCAATATTCGGTCAATACGGCGACGGCGAACGCTTCCTTGCTGTCGAAGTAATTATAGAACGAACCCTTGGGCACGCCGGCTGCCGCGGTGATCTCCTGCACGCCCGTGGCGCTGAAGCCGCGGGTGCTGACGAGTTCTCCCCCCTTTTGCAGGAGGCGCGATCGCGTTTCGGCATTGGCTGGTCTAGGCATAGGTAAATATATGACCGGTCGTCTTTTTATCGTCAAGCTTTTTTTTGGCGCGGCGATGCGTCCGGGCGCTCACCGGGTGAATGACCTACGGGTTATCTCGGGCATCGTGCACATGCTGAAGAGCGGAGCGCGCTGGCGCGACTGCCCGCCCGAGTACGGGCCCTATACGACGATCTCCAACCGCTTCAACCGCCGGAGCCGACAGGGCGTCTTTCTGAAGATGTTCGAGGCCCTGACCGGTCACATCGGGGAGCCGTCGCCATCGACGCTCCTGCCTCCTCGCCGACAAGCGCTACGATGCCGACGCCATCCGCGCCGACCGTGCTGAAGGGAAGATCGAGGCCAGTCATTCCCGGTCGATCAAACCGTCGGGTGAAAATCGAACATAACTGGGCGCTCTACAAGCAGCGCAACCGCATCGAGCTTATGTTCGGCCACCTCAAGATCAATCGGGCCATCGCTACCCGCTACGACCAACTGGCCAACAGCTTTCTCGGAATGGCCCATCTCGCCACAGCCCGTTACTGGCTCAAAATTGTCCACGCCGCCTAGCGCTATAAGAGCTGCTGGCGTCGTCCGAAAAATCCGGCCATATCGACGGCGATGCTCAAGACCTTTGCCTCCGACGGCGTCCACCTCGCCTATATCGACATGCCGCCCGAAGGCGCGGATCGCGGCGAGCCAATTCTGCTGATCCACGGGTTCGCCTCCAACCATCGCATCAACTGGGTCAATCCGCGCTGGGTGCAGACCCTGACCAGGGCCGGGCGTCGGGTGGTCGCGCTCGACAACCGAGGGCACGGCGCGAGCCAGAAGCTCTATGCGCCGGCCGACTACCGTTCGGACCTGATGGCGCGCGACGCGGCGAATCTGCTTCAGCACCTCGCCATCCAACGCTCCGACGTTATGGGCTATTCGATGGGCGCGCGAATCGCGGCCTTCCTGGCGCTGGGGCGGCCGCAACGCGTCCGCTCCCTGATTTTCGGCGGCCTCGGCGACCGTCTGGTGCGCGGCGTCGGCCTGCCGGTCGGGATCGCCGACGCCATGGAGGCGCCGTCGCACGCCGACCTCACAGACCCGATGCAGCGCATGTTTCGCGCCTTCGCCGACCAGACGAAGAGCGATCTGAGGGCGCTCGCCGCCTGCATCCGCGGCTCGCGCCAGACGGTCAGCGAGAAGGGCATGGCGACGATCGCCGTTCCGACCCTGGTCGCGGTCGGGACGCGCGACGAAGTCGCCGGCGATCCGCACAAGCTCGCGGCCATGATGCCGAACGCCGAGGCGCTCGACATTCCCGGCCGCGACCACAATCTCGCGGTCGGCGACAATGTCTACAAGAGCGGCGTTCTCGCCTTCCTCGAGCGCCGTCCCTGATCGAGGCGAAACCCCGATGAAGAGCGGGACAAGGGTGCGCGCGAGCGCAAACGCGTCTGCCCCCTATTCCAGACGCAGGCCGAGACCCTCGAGCTGAATGCCGTCGATTGTCGTCGACCAGGTCTGACCGGGCGAGACCGAGGGCGCATCGGTCAGCGTTCCGGTGGTGATGATCTCGCCGGCTTCGACGCGCTCTTCGGGCGCGAACGTTTCGAGCGCGGAGAGAAGGCCGCGGAGCGCGGCGAGAGGGCTGCCGAGCACGTTGGCGCCGCCGCCCTTGAAGACGCGGCCGTCGTCGCAGCGAAGCTCGATCGCGAACGTCTTCAGCGCCTCGACCCAATGCTTGCGAGGTCCGGCCACCGGGCGCCGCTCGCCGAGACCATAGGCGCCGTGAAGGCCGTAAGCGGCGACCGCGTCGGCGGCCGTGAAACGCCAGCCCGGAAAGATCGAGTGGACGATCTCGAACCCGTGCGCGATCCAGTCGATCGAGCCGAGAAGCTCCTCGTCGCTCATGTCCGCCCGCGGCGCCGAGGCGAACCGGAAGGCGATCTCGGGCTCGAGCCGCGGCTCGCTGAGGCCCTCGAGGACGAGACGCCCGCCGGTCGCCGCAAGGTCGCGGACCGTGCTGTCGAACATGAAGTTCCAGATCGGGTCGTGCACGCCGTAGATCGCCTGGACGGTCGGATTGGTGAAACCGATCTTGCGGCCGACCGCCCGTTCGCCGCGGGCGGCGCGTAAGGCGCGCATGCGGGCGGCGACGGCGTAGGCTTCGCGCGCGTCGAAGCCGGCGAAGCGCGACGAATAGGCCGCCGCCTGCCGCCCGGCGCGAAAGAGGCCCACCAGCTCGTCGGCGATCGTTTCAACTCGGCGTTCCGTGGTCATCTCGCGCCTCCCCCCATGTCATGCGGCGACAGCGCGGCTTGCGCAAGATGCGGGCGGCCGGGCGCCGACCTCATTCGGATTGACGGCGCGGCGGTCGGCGTCGTCGGGCCGAACAGGCGGCCGCCGCCGGGCGACGAGGCCACGGCGCCCCAACCTCCGCGTAACCCCTTGAAAACATTAAGTCGTGGGCTGAAAAATCGCCGGTTTCACCCCTTAAGAGGTTGAAATCGTTCAGACTTCGCCAGAAAATCGCGGTCGGCCAAATTCCGCAAGGCCGGCGCTCTGGCTGTTCTGGAGAGACGTCCCTGATCGGCCAGCGCGTCAATAAAGGGCGTGACAAGGCCCTCGGAAACTTGGATGGTGCCGGCCGGAGTCGGCTGAAAAACCGGCGAGAGGGAATGGAAGGTCCATGGAGCTGGCCGGGGCGAAAGCCAAGACCGGGGAGGAAAGCGATAGGGCTTTTCCGTTGCTCACGGTCGACGGCGTCTCAATTCGTTTCGGGGGCGTGACCGCCCTGCAGGACGTCAGCTTCAACGTCGCGGGAGGCGCGATCTGCGGATTGATCGGCCCGAACGGCGCGGGCAAGACGACCCTCTTCAACTGCATCTCCCGCCTCTATGAGCCGCACTCCGGCATGATCCTGTTCGACGGCAGCCCGGTCGCGAGCTTCGCGCGGCACGAGATGGCCAGGCTCGGGGTGGCGCGGACCTTCCAGAACGTCGCGCTGTTCTCGACCATGACCACGCGCGACAACGTCCGGGTCGGCGCGCATGCCCTGGCGCGCGGCGGCTTTCTCGCCAACGCGCTGGCCTTGCCGTTCGCCGCGCGCGAGGGCCGGCGGGTCGCGGAACGGGCGGACGCGCTGATCGAGGAGTTCGGCCTCGAGCCCGTCGCCGACCGCCCGGTCGGCGAGTTGCCGTTCGGCGTGCGCAAGCGCGTCGAGCTCGCCCGGGCGCTGGCGATCGAACCCAAGCTCCTGCTGCTCGACGAGCCGGCCGCCGGGCTCAATCACGAGGAGGTCAATTCGCTGGCCGACGAGATCCGCGCCATTCGCGACCGCCGCGGCGTCGCCATCCTGCTGGTCGAGCATCATATGAACCTCGTCATGCGGGTCAGCGATCAGGTCGTCGCGCTCGAATTCGGGCGCGTCATCGCCGACGGAAGGCCTGAAAGGGTGCGCTCGGACCCCGAGGTGGTGCGCGCCTATCTGGGGACCGCAGGGTGACCGGCGCGATCCTCGAGGTGCGAGGACTCAACGCCTTCTACGGCTCGATCCAGGCCCTGTTCGGCCTCGACTTCTCGGTCGAGGAGGGCGGGGTAACGGCGCTGCTCGGCGCCAACGGCGCCGGCAAGACGACGACGCTCCGGGCGCTCTCGGCCCTCATCCGTCGCGACGGCGACGTGCGGCTCAAGGGCCGGCCGATCGTCACCCTCAGTACGGAGGCGATCGCGCGTCTCGGCGTCGCGCACGTGCCCGACGGGCGCGGCACCTTCACCGATTTGACGGTCGAGGAGAACCTGCGCCTCGGCGCCTATGTCCGTTCGGACCGGCGCGCGGTGCGGCAGGACTTCGATCGCGTGTTCGGCTATTTCCCGCGGCTCGCCGAACGGCGGCGTCAGCAGGCCGGCACGCTCTCGGGCGGCGAACAGCAGATGCTCGCCATCAGCCGGGCGCTGCTGATGCGGCCGTCGCTCCTGATGCTGGACGAGCCCTCGTTCGGCCTCGCGCCGAAGGTGGTGGCGGAAATCTTTCGCATCCTGGCGGCGATCAACCGGGACGAGGGCATGAGCATGCTGATCGTCGAGCAGAATGCCTCGCTGGCGCTCGATCTCGCTGGGCAGGCGGTCCTGATCGAGACGGGACGGGCGGCAATGTGCGGCCCCTCGCACGCCATCGGCTCCGACGACGCGGTGCGCCGCGCCTACCTCGGCTATTGAAAGGCGGCCCCGGCGTGAATGCGTTTCTTCAACAGGTGGGGTCGGGCCTGGCGCTCGGCGGCGTCTACGCCATCATGGCGCTGGCGCTGGTGATGATCTACCAGGCCACCCAACTGGTGAACTTCGCCCAGGGCGAGATGGCGATGTTCTCGACCTACTTCGCCTGGAAGCTGACCGATCTCGGCTGGCCGTACTGGCGGGCCTTCACCGTCACCGTCGTCGTCTCCTTTCTCGGCGGGGTAGCGATCGAACGCATTGTCGTGCGCCCCTTCGCCAAGGCGCCGGTGCTCGCCTCGGTCATCGTGTTCATAGGCCTCGCGCTGATCTTCAACGCGCTCGCCGGCTGGCTCTATGGCTATTCGGTCACCGATTTTCCCACGCCGTTCGACGGGCGGCCTTGGTTCGGGCAGCGCTACATGTCGGCGCACGAGTCGGGCGCCGTGCTCGTCAGCTTCGTGGTGCTGGCGGTCGTCTTCGCCTTCTTCCGCTTCACCCCGCTCGGCCTCGCCATGCGCGCGGCGGCGCAGAACCCGACCTCGAGCCGGCTCGTGGGCATCAGGGTCGGCTGGATGCTGGCGATCGGCTGGGGGCTCGCGGCGGCGATCGGCGCGATCGCCGGCATGATGGCGGCGCCGATCGTCTATCTCGATCCGAACATGATGGCGGGCGTTCTTCTTTATGCGTTCGCCGGCGCGGTGCTGGGCGGCATCGACAATCCGTTCGGCGCCGCGTTCGGCGGCTTTGCGGTCGGCGTCGTGGAGAACCTGATGGGCGCCTACGTGGTCGGCTCGGAGGTCAAGCTCTCGGTCGCGCTCGCCATCATCGTCGGCGTTCTCGTCTGGCGCCCGTCCGGCCTGTTCGGCCGGCGGATCGCGGCGAGGGTCTGACCATGCCGGGTTCGATCGCGCCGAGGGCAATCCTGACGCTGGCTGCGTTCGCGGTGGCGCTGGCCTTTCCGTTCCTGGCTTCGGGCTATCACCTCTATCAGGGCGCGCAGGTGCTGATCCTCGCGATCGCCCTCATCGGCCTCAACCTGTTGACCGGTTTCAACGGTCAGATCTCGCTGGGCCACGGCGCTTTCTTCGCCATCGGCGGCTACGGCGCTGCGATCCTGACGGCGAAGCTCGGCGTTCCCTATTATCTCGCCATCCCGCTCGCCAGCCTCGTCTGCTTCGGTGCCGGCTTCTTGTTCGGCTTTCCGGCGCTTCGCTTCGGCGGCCTCTACCTGGCGCTCGCCACTTTCGCCCTCGCCGTCGCCACCCCGCAGATTCTCGCGTTCAAGGGCTTCGACGCCTGGACGGGCGGATCGAGCGGCGTCTCGCTGATGAAGCCGCATGCCCCGTTCGCGCTGCCGCTGAATGCGGACCAGTGGCTCTATCTCGTCTGTCTTCTCTTTGCCGCAGTCCTCTATTTGGCGGCGCGGAACCTGGTCACGGGCCGCATCGGGCGCGCGCTGATCGCGCTGCGCGACCAGCCGATCGCGGCGGAGGCGATGGGCGTCAACGCCGCGTTCTACAAGACGACCTGTTTCGGGATCAGTGCGCTCTACGCCGGCGTCGCGGGCGGACTGAGCGCGATCGCTGTCGGCTTCGTGTCGCCCGAGAGCTTTGGCCTGGCGCTGTCGCTGTCGTTCCTGGTCGGCATCGTCGTGGGCGGCCTCGCCTCGCTCGGCGGCATGCTGTTTGGGGCTTTGTTCATCGAGTTCGTGCCCAATCTCGCCGACCAGCTATCGGTCAGCTTCGGCGAGAGCGCGAAGGCGCTGCCGGGGGCGATCTACGGCGCGCTTCTCATTCTGGCGATGGCGGTCATGCCGGCCGGAGTGGCGGGCGCGCTGCGGGCGGCGACGAAGTTCGTGACGCGCTCGCGTTGAACGGCGGCGGCGGGCCGTTGGCCGCCGCAAACAAGGGAGGACCACGATGATCACTCGACGTTCGCTTCTGCAATCCGGCGCCGCCGCGATCGCTTTCGCTGCGGGGCCGCGCTCCGCCCGGGCCGACACGCCGGGCATTACCGACACGGAGATCAAGATCGGCCAGACCATGCCCTACAGCGGTCCCGCGTCCGCCTATGGCGTGATCGGCCGCACCGAGGCGGCCTATTTCAAGATGATCAATGAGAAGGGCGGCGTCAACGGGCGCAAGATCAACCTGATCAGCCTCGACGACGCCTATAGCCCGCCCAAGACCGTCGAGCAGGTGCGAAGACTGGTCGAGGACGAGAAGGTCGCCTTCCTGTTCCAGACGCTTGGGACCGCGCCCAACCTGGCAATCCGGCAATATCTCAACGACAACAAGATTCCGCAGCTGTTCGTCTCGACCGGGGCGAGCGCGTTCGCCGACCCGGAGCATTTCCCCTGGACGATCGGCTACAACCCCAATTACCGGACGGAGGCCCGCATCTACGGCCGGCACATCCTCGCCAACACGCCGGACGGCAAGATCGCGGTGCTCTATCAGAACGACGGCTTCGGCAAGGACTACCTGATCGGGCTCAAGAGCGCGCTTGGCGACAAGGCTGACGCGATGATCGTCAAGGAGGCCTCGTACGAGACGAGCGAACCGACGATCAACTCGCAGATCGTGACGCTGCAGGGCTCGGGCGCAAACGTCCTGATCATTGCGGCGACCCCGAAATTCGCGGCGCAGGCGATCCGCAAGTCCTATGATCTCGGCTGGAACGCGGTGCGCTATCTCAGCAACGTGTCGCCGTCGATCGCGACCGTGCTCAAGCCCGCCGGACTCGAAAAGTCGAAGGGCCTGATCACCGGCGGCTACGTCATGGACGTCAACGATCCGCACTGGAAGGACCAGCCGTCGATGGCGGAATGGAAGGCGTTCACCGACAAATCCATGTCGGCGACCGAATACGGCGACGCCAACGCCGCCTACGCCTTCGGGGCCGCCGCGACGCTGATTCAGGTTCTCGATCAGTGCGGCCACGACCTATCGCGCGAGAACGTGATGCGGCAGGCGGCCAACCTGAAGGCATTCAAAGCGCCGATGCTGATCCCCGGCATCACCGTCGACACCTCGCCGACCGAATTCAGCCCGGTCCGCGAGTTGCAATTGCTGACCTTCGACGGGACGACTTGGCAGATCACCGGCGGCATTCTGCAGGGGTAAGGCGAGAGGTCTGGACCGTCGAGCGTTTCGCGCCGGTCGCGAAGCGCTTCGAAGGGGTCAAGGTTCCCTCAGCTCCATGCATTGAGCGAGCCGAAGCGGACGAACTTCTTCGAGAAGTGGCGGTCCATCCGGGCGAGCACGTCGCGCAGGAAGGCGACGCCCTCGGCGAGATAGGGGCCCTTGTTGAGCATGACGCATTCCGCCCCCTGGGCGGTCGCCGCGTCGGTCATCTCGGCCCGGCTCGCCACGCCGTCGCGCACATAATTGTCAAGCACCTGGGTCGCCCAGACCACCGGGGTGTGCGCCGCCTCGCAGAGCCACAGGATCTCCTCCTGCATCTCGGTCAGCCTTGCGAAGCCAAGCTCGACCGCGAGGTCGCCGCGCGCGATCATCACCGCGGTCGGATTGTGCGCCGCCGACTGCAGGATGAGGCGCGGCAGGTTGCGCACCGCGAGCGGCGTCTCGATTTTCAAGACGATCCCATGCGGCGCGCGCTTGGGCGCGCGGGCCGCCAGGTGGTCCTGCAAAAGCTCTATGTCGTCGACCCGCTGCACGAAGGAGAAGCCGACGAGTTCGGCGTGCTCGGCGACGAAGTCGAGGTCGCGAAAGTCCTTGGATGTCAGCGGCGGCAGTTCGAGTTCGGTCGAGGGGAAGTTGACGCCCTTGCCGGGCTTTAGCCGCACACCCTTCTCGCGCGCGGCGTAGACCTCGATCTCGGCCCGGCCGGGCGTTTTGGAGACGACCCTTGCCGCCGCTTTGCCGTCGTCGATGAACACCTCCGCGCCGATAGAAAGCTGGTCGACGAGTTCGGGGAAGTTGAGCGAGAAGGCGATCGGGTCTTTCGTCTTCTCCTTGATCTCGTCGATCAACGTCGCGCGATCGCCACGCGCGAGCCGCGTCTTCGGCGGCGCCTTGACGCGCTGGATACGGCACTTGGGGCCGCCGAGATCCATCAGGATCTTGCAGGGCCGCTCATGCCGGGCCGAGGCCTCGCGCACGTGGTCGACCATCCGGCCCCATGCCTCGGCGTCGTCATGCGCGCAATTGATCCGGGCGCAATCCATGCCGGCGGCGATCAGGTTGTCGAGAGCTCGGGCTGGGTCGCGGCTTCCGGCGGCAGGGTCGCCATGACCCGCACCCGCGGCGCCCCGCGCTGCCGTTTGCCGAACAGCCGGTCGGCTTCGGCCTCGAGCTCCGAAGCGCTCGCGCGGGCGAGGGCGAGCGCGGGGTAGGGGACATTCGCCTCTCCCGTGAGGCGCCTGAGCGTGACGATCAGCGCATCGAGCGTCGCAGCGACCTTGGCTTCGCTGCGGCCGAGCGAGGAGAGCCCGCGAGCGGCGAGCTTGAGCTGCAACTCGGTGAGGTCGTGGCTGCGCAGCGCGATGTAGTGCGACAGGTTGATCGCCCGTGACGACGCCTGCGCGGCGGCCGGACCCCAGTCGCGCCTCAACTCCTCGCCCTTCTCCTCGATGGCGTCGCGAAGCGCCTGAACTTCGGCGAGAAGAGCGCGAAGCTCCTCGGGGTCTATTCCGGTCTTGGTGGCCATG
Organism: uncultured Alphaproteobacteria bacterium; assembly: GCA_963816065.1. Lineage (GTDB taxonomy): Bacteria > Pseudomonadota > Alphaproteobacteria > Rhizobiales > Beijerinckiaceae > Roseiarcus. The sequence goes on from CAWFJG010000030.1 coordinate 750,342, forward strand.
GAACGGCGACGCCTCTTGCGCGACCGCTCCGATGGGAATCAGAATTCGTCACGCCATGCTTGTGTTTGGCCTGCAAATATGACGCCTGTGCAACAGGATGTCGCGCGCAAACGGCCAGCCGCCGCGTCTTCGATCGTTGACGCGCGGAGCCGATCGGGGGGCGGACCCCGCCGCCGACGAAGGGCGAACAACGGTCGCCTTGCGCCTCGAAGCCGGCGATCGTAAAGCCGGAAACCCGGCGAGCGAAGGAAGAGCCATGGCCATCGATTTTAGCGGGCGGGTCGCCATCGTCACGGGCGCGGGCGCGGGTCTCGGTCGTTGTCACGCGCTGGGCCTCGCCGCGCGTGGCGCGAAGGTCGTCGTCAACGATCTCGGCCGCAACGGCGCGACGCCGGAGAGCGCCCTCGCCGTCGTCGAGGAGATCCGCGCCGCGGGCGGCGTCGCCATGGCCGACCCGGCGGACGTCGGCGATTTCGAGCAGGTCTCGGCGATGGCGGCGCGCGCGGAAAAGGATTGGGGGCGGGTCGATGTCCTGGTCAACAACGCGGGCGTGCTGCGCGACAAGACCTTCGCCAAGATGGACATGGCGGACTTCGAGGCGGTCGTCCGCGTGCATCTGACCGGCACAGCCAACTGCGCCCGAGCCGTCTGGAACGGCATGCGCGAGCGCAACTACGGCCGCATCGTGCTGACCTCGTCGGCCTCGGGCATCTACGGCAACTTCGGCCAGTCGAACTACGGGGCGGCCAAGGCCGGCATGATCGGCCTGATGAACGTGTTGGCCCTGGAGGGAGCCAAGAGCGACATCCGCGTCAATATTCTGGCGCCGACCGCGCGCACCGCGATGACGGAGGGCCTGCTGCCGCCCGCCGCCGCCGACCTGCTCGGAGCCGAGACGGTCACGCCCGCGGTGCTGTTTCTGGCGAGCGAGGAGGCGCCCACGCGGGTCATCCTGGGCGCCGGGGCGGGGACCTTCGCCGTCACCCACATCGCCGAGACCGCGGGAGTCTATCTCGACGACGACGAACGCACGCCGGAGATGATCGCGGCCCGGTGGGCCGAGATTTCCGATCCGGCGACCGCCAAGCCGCTGCACCGACGCCTATTCCCAGACCCGGAAGTTCGTCGCCGCGGCGGCGAAGGCCAAGGGCGTCCCGGTCGACTGGTAGGACGCTCGCCGGACGCCACCCCGCTGAACCCGGGCCGGTTTTGAGGTTTTTCAAGGACTTGCGGCGACTTTTCCAGGCGGATGCGACGGCCAAGCCGGGACGCCGAAGCAGGCCATGACACGCTGTCGCCATGAGCGAAGCGCGGCGATCGCGGGCAGCGCGATCTTTCTCCAACGGGCTCGCCCGCGCCGCGACCTCGGCTGCGTTCGCCCGTCGGCGACCACGGGCGGCGAGTTTCCGGGCGCGGAATCCATCTTTTCAAGGGTTTGCGGCGGGATTTCCGGGCAGCGCGATCTTGTCCCCGCCGACGGGGCTCGCCCGGCCGGGACCTCGGCGGCGTTCGGGGCCCGTGGCGCGGATTTCCGGGCGCGGAATCCATCTTTTCAAGGGTTTGCGGCGGAATTTCCGGGCGGCGCCTTGTCCCCGCCAACGGGGCTCGCCCGCGCCGGGACCTTGGCGGCGTTCGCCCGTCGGCGACCGCGGGCGGCGGATTTCCGGGCGCGGAATCCATCTTTTCAAGGACTTGCGGCTGAATATCCGGGCCACGCGATGCCCCGACGGGGCTCGCCCGCGCCAGGACCTCGGCGGCGTTCGTCCGTCGGCGACCACGGCGGCGAACTCCGGGCGCGGAATCCATCTTTTCAAGGGTTTGCGGCGGAATTTCCGGGCGTGCGGCGATCCGCCGAGCCGGGCTGCGATCGGGGCGTGGGATTTGGGCGTCAACGCCGTCATCGCGAGGAGCTCTGAGGGCGACGTGGTGCTCGGGAACTCGGGCGGTGTACTTGCTGGCGCAGCTCGGCGAGGCGCACGTGGCGCCGCGCCGGCGATCCTCGGCGTCCCTGTCCGATGCGGGACGGCGTCGGTGAGGGATCACAGGCGGCGGCCGACGGACGAATTGCAGGATGAACTCGCATGGACGCGCTTTCCGGGCCGCATCGATTTCGACGAATCAGAAATCCTATCATGATTTCGAAAAAACCGCAAGACACCGCCAGGCGGCTGCTCCGACTTTTTGCTTGTCGACGGTCGGAACAAGAAGCGTCCACGTCGGAGCGCTAAAGTCGAGACATTGCTGCCTGAGCGTCCTTCCAGGCCGGGACGCGAGGCAAAACGTGGGACTGGCCGCCTCGGGGCACTGCCGTGCTCGCACGACCATGGCAAGGCCGATCCGGGAAACCGTGGGCGCCCGAGGCTTGTATCGCCACGCGCCCTCGCGCGCCTCGCGAAGACGGCGTCGAGCTCAGCGGGTGAGCTGCCTCGCCCGATCCGTCGGCCGAAGAGAGGCCGACCGCCAGAACGCTAACCTGCGCGTGCGACCTTCATCCTCAAGCCGCTGACGGTCTGCTCGCCAGACTCGCTCTGGAGCCAGGCGCTCGCCTCTCTCTGGTTGGAAAAGGAGCGTTGAGCGATGCGAGGCGAGAGCTTTCCACGGACGGGGACGACGACACGCCAATCTCCCCGCCGAAGTTCCGCAACATAGGCCGACGGATGTCCTTCCGTTTGCTTCATCTTCGTTCCCAAGACGACAGGAGGATAGTCAAGGCGCGCCCTCGAGCCCGGGCGGTCCCAGCGGATGACGTTTCGTCAGTGCGGAAGCATGAAATCCAAAAGTATAGAAAGGGTTGATGCGACCGGGCGCGGGCGGCTGAAGCGCGTCATCGACCGTGGGACACAAGTCCGGAGCTTTCGTCGAGACCTTTCGCATGAGCGACGCCGCACGAGCGCCATCGCCGCATCAGGCGGCGGCGCCCCAGGCGATTTTCGCGAGGATGGCTTCGATGAGGCGGGCGCCCGCCTCGGTCGCCGCCACCGCGAGCGGCGTTTCTCCGCGAAGCTGCGAAAGCGGACGACGCAGCCAGACGGCGGCCTTTCCGACGTCCTCAAATGTGTCTTCGGCGATGATCTGGACCCGCAGCAGACGCACGGCCCGATCGGACTTCTCGACCGTCAGCCGCTGCTTTTTCCCCGTTCGATGGCGGAGCGTGCGCGAGGGAATGATGAAGCGCTCGATTTCACTTTCGCTGAGTCCAGCCTCGACGAGACCTTGCAGGGCTGTAAGAGGAAGCCGTTCGCGCACGGCCAACGCGAGCTCGGCCGCAGACCGAACCGGTCGGCTGAGCATGGAAGGTCCGCCGAGCTTGCGGGCGACCGCTTTGACCACACGCGACATTCGAGCCTCCTGCGCCCGAACAGCAGTCTGCCCTCGAAACTAAGGACAAATTGCCAAAGCGCAAGGCCCTGGAAGCGCACAGAGTTCTCTTGGTTTGAAAGTCGGCCTTCGACCCGCCGCTGCCGTAGCCGGTCGGCCGAGAACTGCCGATGAGCGCCGTAATCTGAACGTTAGCCCAACGGAAGCGGTGCGCCATCATTTGCCGTTCCGCGGTGAACTCTTAAGATGTAGACTCGACCCGGTTGTGCCGTTGCGGGTCGATACGAAGTGGGCGGTGAGCGCGGGAAACCGAAACTAGGTTGTCCCGCTTGCCTTATTTTATTCCTGGCGAACCATCTGATCCGACGACCGTCTCGGGGTCGATGCGGCATCCGTCCTGACCATAACCGTCTTGATCTCATCGTCGCTTTCTTCGGCGTCTGGTTCACATGCGACGATTTCACTGCTTTCTTCGAGGAACAGCAACAAGTTAGGCTTACGAAGATGCACGATGTAAAATAAACGACAAGTACGGCCCCGCTCGTTAAATGTTGCCAAGAATTCATGCGCAATAATAGAATTGCTATTATCTTATATTTGTTCAATACGAATGGCAAACATTTCGGTTGACAAACGACACGTGCTCTGTGATATGCAAAGGCATCATGAAGAAAGGGCTTTCCGCCCTTACCAACCTGCTCAGTCCGGGCAAGGTGGTACGCTTGCAAAGGCGCATGAGGCCCGGCCGGGCAACGAAGCGGACGCCCCTTCCTCTTCGTCGAAAACGCCAAAACGAGAGGAAGTCAGTATGCCCACAAACATCAGACTCGCGGTAGCCAATGAGACAGTCGCGCCTCAGGCTGCGATCGCCGCCAAACTCAAAGCGTTGGCCGAACGCCTCGACGCCCCAAACACCTTCGCCAAGGGGCAGCTCATCGCCTGGAAGCCCGGTCTCCAAAACCGCAAGGCGCCGGACTACGGCGAGCCCGTCATCGTGACTGCAGTCTTGCCGGAGCCCATCTTCGATCCCAGCGAGCGCTCCGCGTCCAGTCCCTACTTTCAGGAGCCCCTTAGCCTCGTCATCGGCATGCTCAGAGACGACGACGTCATCGAGTTTCGCGTGGACGGACGAAGATTCGAGCCCTTCGAGCAATGATCCTCGGTCGACCTTCCTCCCCAGCCATCCCGCGAGAGACATCATGCCCCGCGCACGAAGAAACACCGCCGCCGCACGAAAAATCCGCGACCACGGCGATCCCGTCTTCATTCACTCCTGGAACTCCGGAAACCCAGGCGCCGGAGCCGGCGCCGACACCATCTACCAGTTCGACGGTCAAATGGTCGTCGCCCCGAGCGAGGACGACCAAGTCTACGGCCCTTATGACGATCTTCCGTCTCTCTTCGAGGCGCACCCCAATCTCCTCACCGTCACCAAGTCGACCGAGAGCATCGAAAGCACCTATCTCGAGGCCGCCGACGTCGTCGCCATGCTTTCGTTCTGGGCTCCGCCGCCCGATCCGGACCTCGAGCGCCTTCTCCCGCTCTTGTCCTCCATGACCTTGCCGAAACGGGCCCGCGGATTCACGGTCAACGGAGAACAATGGATCCACATGAAGGGGCAAGGCTTCCGACGCGCACCCGACGAACCAGGTGACGACCGCTAGGCCCTCCCTTCCCTCCCCATGCTCGCCCCGGCCTGAAACAATCGCTCGAAAATGCAGCCATCCATGCCGTCCGTCATCTCCGCCAGACCCAACGTCGAAGAAGAAATCGCCAACATCGTTCGGTCCCGACCCACGGGAATCAGAGGCCGTCACCGAATCGACGGCACGCCGGCACGAGCTCGCTCCGAGACGCCAGGCTCCCCTCTCGCGCCGCGGAATGTCGACATCGTCCTCGGGCACTTCGGGTTCGGCGACACTCTCCTCCGACTCTCGATATTCTGGCCGCCGAGCACAACCTCGGCACCCGAGAACGCGTGCGCCAGATCATTAAGGCCAACTACTACGACCTCGTCGCCGGCCGCCAATTCCCCGCTGCGCAGGCCGTCGCCGCCGCCCTCGCCGAGAAGGAAATCTGGATCGAGAGCGACTTCCTCGAACTATTCAAGAACGAGGGACTTGATCGGTTCGATCGACACAGCCGAGGCGCTCCTGCTCTATGTCCAGAGCCAAGGCCTCGCCAGTGACTACATCGGAGTTCCCCCCGACCTGAAGCCACTTACGCGCGGCAACTACCGCGATCACGACGAGCGCTTCATCATCCACGCCGCTCGTCTCCCGTCCCTCCGTCAGGCTCTCGACGCGGCCGAAGCCGCGTATCGCTCAGACGGCCTCGCCAGTCTTGAGCATGTCGTCAAGCGCGTTCCCGACGCGGACGTCTCAACCCTCCGAAACCTCCTCCGATGCCACAGGTTCGTCTGGTCGCAAGATATCGACGGTGTGAACTTGGTTCGCCTTCAACGACAGGGCGTCCTCCGCTCGCAACTGCGCGGCCAAAATCTTCGGCGTCGTGTCTTCGTGCCGCGTCGACATCCTTTCCCAGTTGATCGCCAACGGCTTGACCCGTCGCGCCGCCGTCTACGAATACCCGCACGCCGCGGCACTCGAAGCCTGGATCAGGAATCGCCAGACTTCGCGATCAACGATGGCATCGCGTCCTATCTCGGCGAGACCCAGCCCCCCGACGGCCTCGAAATCCAACAGGCCGCCGCCCTCACAGGCAAGCCCGGCCGCCTTTACACGGAGATCTTGTCGGGATTCGCAAATCTCGGCGTCCAGAAGCCGTCAATCGACAAGCTGTTATACGCCTCGCCACTCGTATACGTCGACAAGAGCCAAACGCCGTATCGTTTTACATACGTCACCGATCTCGAGCTCGCGTCCGAGACGACGGACGACGGCGACAACATCCGCTACGACGACATTCACGAGCGTCTTCGCCAATGGGAATAAATCGGCACCGACACCAAATCCGAAACGACCGGCCGTCGCGAACAGCCGCTCCTCCGTGAGTGGATGTTCGGCGCCAAACACCGAGGCGGAATGCGCGATGTGTCGTCGAAGGTTCAACACCGACGCGCTCCACACCGCCCACAAAAGACCCCGCTTCCGCTGCTCCGAAGATGTGCGGCTCGACCCGTACATCGTCTTCCCGCTCTGCGTCTTCGGTTGCGATCACCTCTACGAGAAGGGCTTCATCACGGTCAGGAACGGACACTACATCGCCGGCAGACCGGCGTCCGCCACCGAGACGGAAATCATCCGCGGCTTGATCGACAAGCCAGTCCCAGACCGATGGCTTAAAGGACCGGCTGACTACTTCGACAATCTGCAGTTCTGAGGCACGGCCTGCGGCCGACTTCCAGCTGCTTCCCATGGCCCGCTGCCCCTCGCCACCGGATGATTGCCGCGGACCATCCGCCGCCCCCTGCATATAAACGTCCCTGAGGGCCTGACATAGGCCGCCTGAACGAATGCTGTCGACCCCATTGCTTCGGTTCGCTCTACAGTCGCTTCTCCCCAAACCCGCCAATCCGAACCGCCCGCCGGCCGTCAGCCCTTCGCCTCCCGCTTCCGCCGCTTCGCCAGCGTCCGCAGCCGCAGCGCGTTGAGCTTGATGAAGCCGGCGGCGTCGTTGTGGTCGTAGGCGACCGCGCCTTCCTCGAAGGTGACGAGGTCCTGGTCGTAGAGCGAGTGCGGGCTGTCGCGGCCGATCACATAGACGCCGCCCTTGTAGAGCTTCAGCCGCACCCGGCCGGCGACCAGCTCCTGGCTCTTGTCGATCAGCGTCTGCAACAGCTCGCGCTCGGGCGCGAACCAGAAGCCGTTGTAGATCAGCTCGGCGTATTTCGGCATCAGCTCGTCCTTGAGATGCGCCGCGCCGCGGTCGAGCGTGATCGACTCGATGGCGCGGTGGGCGACGAGCAGGATCGCGCCGCCGGGCGTCTCGTACATGCCGCGCGACTTCATGCCGACGTAGCGGTTCTCGACCAGGTCGAGCCGGCCGATGCCGTTGTCGTGGCCGTAGCGTGTTGAGCGCGGTGAGCAGCGTGGCCGGGCACATGGCCTTGCCGTCGATGCTGACCGGATCGCCCTTCTCGAAGCCGATCTCGATGACGGTCGGCTTGTCGGGCGCGGTCTCGGGGTCGATCGTGCGCGAATAGACGTAGCCGGGCGTCTCCTCGGCCGGGTCCTCCAGCACCTTGCCCTCGGAGGAGATGTGCAGCAGGTTGGCGTCGGTCGAGAACGGCGCCTCGCCGCGCTTGTCCTTGGGGATCGGGATCTGGTGCTTCTCGGCGAAGTCGATCAGCGCCGTGCGCGAGGCGAAGTTCCATTCGCGCCAGGGCGCGATCACCTTGATGTCGGGCTCGAGCGCATAGGCCGAGAGCTCGAAGCGCACCTGGTCGTTGCCCTTGCCGGTCGCGCCGTGGGCGATGGCGTCGGCGCCGACCTCGCGCGCGATCTCGACCAGCCGCTTGGCGATCAGCGGCCGCGCGATCGAGGTGCCGAGCAGGTAGAGGCCCTCGTACTGGGCGTTGGCGCGGAACATCGGGAACACGTAGTCGCGCACGAATTCCTCGCGCACGTCCTCGATGAAGATGTGCTCGGGCTTGATGCCGAGCATCTCGGCCTTGGCGCGCGCCGGCTCCAGCTCGCTCGCCCTGGCCGAGGTCGGCGGTGAAGGTGACCACCTCCGCGCCGTAAGTCTCCTGCAGCCATTTGAGGATGATCGAAGTGTCGAGGCCGCCCGAATAGGCGAGGACGACGCGTTTGATCTTGGACTTGGCGGTGGACATGGACGGACTCGTCTCGAGGAATGTCAACGCCGTCATGGCCGGGCATAGCCCGTTGAAGACGGGCGTCTCTCGACGCCCTATGTCCCGGCCATCCACGCCGCCGGCTCATCAGCATTCGTCGGCAGGGGGCAGGACCGGCGCCGTGCGCTGGCATTCCGCACGCGCCGCCCGACTGTACGACCCCGGCCGCCGACAGCAGCAGCGGAACCGCGTGGATGGCCGGGACAAGCCCGGCCATGACGGGCAGAGCGTGATTGACGGCCGCGCTGCCAGCGTCTAGCGGACTTATAGACACGGCTGCGGCGGGCGCAACCCGCGTGATCCCGTGCCAGCGTCACCGCGCCGCGGGTCCGGCGGCGTCGAGGCGGTGCTCCGACCTTGCGCCTCGCGAGCGCCGCCTCGACCACCTCGGCCGCAGTCTGGCCGCCACGTCGGCCGGCGTCGGGCCGGACGGGTCTTCGCCGCGCGGCCAGATCAGCATGCGGGCGATCTCGATGATGATCAGCGTCACCAGGCCGCCGAGCAGCACGTCGGACAGGTAGTGGCCGCCGAAGGCCATCCGCAGCAGGCTCGCGCCGACGCCGAAGGCGAAAGCGGCGACGATCGCCGGCCCGCGCGCGCGGCGGCGGCAGGACGCTCGCCGGCGCGACCATCCAGAACCCGGTCGACGCCTCGCCCGAGACGAACGAGCAGTTCTTCTTGCATTCGCCCCGATCGTCGTACCAGGGCATGAACGCTCCCTGCCGTTGAACTCCTGGGTCTGGATCGGCCGCGGCCGGTGCCAGTGGTCCTTCAGGCCGAGATTGACGACGACGCCCGGGCCGATGGCCATGGTGGCGATCAGGAAGACCATCGCCCGTCCGCTCGGCGCCCAGCCGCGCCAGACGCCCGGCGCGGCTTGCGAGCCAAAGGCGGCGATAGGCCGCGAGGACGACGAACGGCGTGACGCGGAAGACGTCGCGGCCGAACCTGGCAAGCCCGTCGCGGCCGATGAAGCCGCCGCCGTCGTAAAAGCGATGCGCGACCGCGAGATCGAGATCGGGCCAGAGCGCGAAGACGCGCGAGCGTCAGCGCGGCAAGCGCGACGTAAACGAGAAAGGCCTTCATCGAACGGTCAGACCACCCGGTAGGTCTTGCCGGTCTCGCGCCCTTCGACGCTGCGGCTGAAGGCGCGCGCCGCGCGGGCGACCGGCACGGGATCGTGGCCGCGGAAGAACGGCCCGTAGGCGCCCATCGATTCCTCGAACACCGTCGGGCTCACGGCGTTGATGCGCAGGCCGCGCGGCATTTCGATCGCCGCCGCCATCACGAACGCTTCGACCGCCCCGTTGACCATGCTGGCCGAGGAGCCCGCGGCGATCGGCGTCTGCGACAGGACGCCGGCGATCAGGGTGATCGAGCCGCCGTCGCGCAGCCGATCGCGCGCCGCCAGCGCCAGATTGACCTGGCCCATCAGCTTGTCGACGAGGCCGAGGCCGTAGGACGACTGATCGATGCGGGCGGGTGCGATCGCCGCGAGCGGCGCGAAATTGACCGCTCCGGCGGCGCAGGCGACCGCGTCGAGCGGGCCGGCCGCGGCGAGGCCCGCCTCGATGCTGGCCGGGTCGGCGATGTCGATTCGGATGTCGCCCGACTTCGAGCCGGCGGTGACGATGTCGTGGCGCGGGGCGAGTTCGGCGGCGACGGCGCGGCCGAGCACGCCGCTGGCGCCGATCAGGAGGATGCGCAGACGGTCGGCCATGAGTGTTGAAATCCGTGTCGGTCTGCGGCGGAACGCCGCTGAGGAGAGTTTTTCTAGCGTCTTGAACGGCCTCGCGCTAGCCTTCGACCCCGTTGCCACGCCGCGTCGCCGAATTATAGTCGGCGGGGCCGCATGGCGGAGGGCCCGATGACTCGTCTCGATGAAAAGCTCGCGCGGATCCGCGCCGGCTCGAACAGGCGCACCGATTTCATCATCGCCGACGCCAAGGATCCGGACATGGGACCCGGCCTGCACGCCGTCGGCCCGGCGCCCCCGTGCGAAGGGGCGGCCCCGCGCCTGCGCACGCGCGAAGAGTTCTTGAAGTCGATCGAGGCGGTGATCGCCCAGGACGTGGTGGACATCATGCTCACCTCGGTCAGCAACCTCGAGAAGCTGGTCGAACGCAAGGCCTTCGCCAACTCGAAGGTGAAGCCCGCCATCCGCGCCAACGACACGACCGACATCTGGCGCCATCGCGGCGCGACCTGCCACCATCGCGCCTCGCGCTCGTTCCGCACCGCGTCGCTCCAGCGCGCCAAGGCGCTGACCAACCTCGGCCTCTATTCGATCACCTTCACCAACGACCTCGACGCCGATCTCGCGTCGCTCGAGGCGTTCTGCGAATTCCGCGAGGACGCCGCGGCGAACGGCTTCTCGTATTTTCTCGAGGTGTTCAATCCGAACGTCGACGGCGGGCTCGAGCCGGAATCGGTCCCGGCGTTCGTCAACGACGCCATCGTTCGCTGCCTCGCCGGCCTGACGGAGGCGGAGCGGCCCCGGTTCCTCAAGATCGCCTACAATGGACCGAAGGCGCTCGAAGAACTGGTCTCGTATGATCCGGGCGTGGTCGTCGGCGTGCTCGGCGGCGGGGCGGGGACGACGCGCGACTGTTTCGAGCTCATCCATCAGGCGCAGAAATACGGCGCGCGGGTCGCCCTGTTCGGACGCAAGATCAATCTCGCCGAATCGCCGCTCGACATCGTGCGGCTGATGCGCGCGGTGTCGGACGGCGCGCTGACGCCCTCCGAGGCGGTCGAGGACTATCACGACACGCTGATCCGCAAGGGCCTGAGGCCGATTGCGCGAGTTCGCCGACGATCGCGAGATCACCGAGGCGGTTCTGCTGCATGGATAGAGGAAAATGAGCGCGCGCAGGGGGGTGCTGTCGGGCGGATCGTTTTGCGTCGATTTCAACAAGTCGATCGCCCGCTGGCCGGAACAGGATACGGTCACCGAGGTGGTGCGGATCGACCGCCAGGGCGGCGGCGCCGGCTACAACATGGCGATCGACCTCAAGCGGCTCGATCCGGGTTTTCCGGTCGAGGCGATGGGCGTCATCGGCGACGGACGACCTCGGCCGTTTCCTGATCGGCGAATGCGAAGCGCGCGGCGTCCTCTGCGACGGGCTCAGGGCGTTGCCGGACGGCGCGACGATGAGCGTCGACGCGATCAACGTGCTCGACACCGGCCGCCGCACGCACCTCTTTCATGCCGGCGTCGCCGCGGCGATGTCGCCCGCCCATTTCAATTTCGCGTCGACCCGGGCCCGGATTCTCCACCTCGGCCTGCCCGGCGCGCACGCGGCGATGGACGCCGCGTGGCGGACGGATGCGAATGGCTGGGTCGCCGTCTTGAAGGCGGCGAGAGGCGCGGGCCTGGAAACCAATCTGGAGATGATGACCACCTCGGCGGAGCGCTTGGCCGAGCTTTGCCGGCCCTGTCTGCCGCATCTCGATTATCTCATCGTCAACGACTTCGAGATCGGCGCGCTCGCCGGCGTCGCCACCCGGCGTTCGGACGGCTCGACCGATGTCGGGTCGGTCGGACGCGCCATCGCCAGAGCGCTGGAAATCGGCGCGATGCGCTGGGTCGTCGTCCATTTCCCGGAGGGCGCGGTCGCGGGCGGCCGCGATGGGACCTCGGCGAGCCTCGGCTCGGTCGCGGCGCCGCCGAGCGCGATCGCGGGCGTCAACGGGGCGGGCGACGCCTTCGCCGCCGGGATGATCTACGGCCTGCATCAGGGCTGGGCGATCGCCGACTGTCTGCGGCTTGGCCACAGCGCCGCCGCCGCGTCGATGCGGGCCGTCTCGACCACGGAGGGCGTCGTCCCGGTCGCCGAATGCCTCGCGCTCGCCGAGAAATGGGGGCTGCGGCCGGCGCCGGTGTGAGGCGGCCCGACGGTCGCCTCCTGATCCCCGCGTCGCCCTTCGGCCTTTTTGAGATGACGGCGTTCGTTTCCCGACGTCGCCGCTGAAGTCGCTTTGCTCGTTAGGCCGGCGCCGGCGCGGAACACGTTCGATGTGCGAGAAAGCGGCGCGAGCCGTACAGGGAAGTTGCGTCGACAGTGAAAAGGCCGATCCCGATCTTAAGTAAGATTATTTACATATCAGGCGGCACTTTTGTTTGACGGTATCGATAAAGAGTGGTCTTTGGAGGGCCACATTCACCGGGCGACGACCGGGCGCGCGATGGAAAAACGCGCTCGCCGGAGTTCTGAGGCCCGCCGGCCCCGGCGAGCCGTTTCTGTGAGAAGGAGACCCCAATGTCCGTCGCCAGGCGCATGGATCGGAAGCTCGCCAGAATTCAGGCCGGCGCCTACACTCCAGCCGATTTCATTATCGCCGACGCAAAAGACGGGGACATGGCGCTCGGCGTAGGCGTCTGCGGACCCGCGTGTGACTTAGACGGACGACCGACAGGCCGCATGCGCCCTCTCCAGGTCTATCGCGACAATATGGAGGCGCTGGTCAGGTCCGACGTCATCGACATCATGTTGACGTCCCTGTCCTCGGGCGAATATCTGGCGGGCAGAGGCGTCTACGCCAACACCGAAGTCACCCCCGCTATTCGCCTGAACGACGGAAGCGACATCTGGCACTGGCGGGGCGCAAACTACCGGCACTTGCCGACCTTGCCGTTCCGCACCGCGCGCCTCGACCGCGTCAGACCGATCGCCGACCTTGGTCTCTATGCGCTGACCTTCTTCAACGACCTCGAGCAGGATCGCCGCTCGCTCGACGCCTATGCGCAGTTTCGCGACGAGGCCTCGGCGCTCGGCGTTCGCCACTTCCTGGAGGTCTTCAACCCCCAATTCGAGATCAAGACGCCGGATTCCGATCTTGCCGCCTACAACAACGACGCGATCGCGCGTTGCCTGGCCGGCGTCTCGCGGCTCGACCGGCCGTTGTTCCTGAAAGTCGTCTACAACGGACCGCGTGCCACAGAGGAACTTGCGTCCTTTGACCCATCTCATCTCATTGTCGGGATTCTCGGCGGCGCCTCGTCCACGACCCGCGAAACATTCGAAATGATCAAGCAGGCGGAGCGTTACGGCGCCCGCGTGGCGCTGTTTGGTCGCAAAATCTTCCACGCCGACGACCCGGTCGGGATTGTCAAAGGCATGAGACGGGTGATCGAGGACGGAATTTCGTCCGAAGAGGCGGTCCGGGCCTACCATGAAGATCTTCGCAAGGCCGGGATTGCGCCCAAGCTGAGCCTCGAGAAGGATCTCGAAATCAACGATCCGTCGCTGATGCTGGTTTGAGAGCGGAGTCGGGGGAGGCAAGCCCGCCCGACGTCCCGAACCCGATTCGCGACGCCCCAACGGCGCGGTTTCATTACGGGCGGTTGCTGGGGGGTCGACCGCAACGAGACCGTCCCCTTCTGGCCCGAGGAGGACATGTCGATTCCGGTGTCGGCGCCGGTTGGGCGGCGTCCAGCCTGCGTTCGATCACGACCAGCGGCAGCGTCGGAACGATCCGCGCGCGCCTTGACCTCGCAGCGGCCTGGGGATGGCGGCCGTAGCGCGGGCAGGCGCTCGCCACGCTCCGCGCGCGCCTCTCCCGAGCCGTCGGCGCTCCTATGCGGTCGCGCGCACGGACGTTCGAACGTTTTCGTCCGCGCTCAAGTCCCGATAGCTTCGATACAGCCTTTCGTACGTCGTCTCGCGCTCGGGATCGGGCGAATAGGCGACGAAGTGACGGGCGCCGAATTTGTCGGCGCCTTCCCGGAAATCTGCGACGGCGCCCGCCGCCACCGCGCCGTGGATCGCAGCGCCGACGCAAGTCGGATTGTCGATCTCGGGAACATGCACGGTCCGCCCGAGCACGTCGGCCATGACGGTCAGGACGAACGGGTTGCTCTTGGCGAGCCCGCTGGTCATGACAATCCGCTCGACAGGGAGGCCGCCGTCCCGGAAGCGATCGACGATCGAACGCGCTCCGAAGCAGACGCTGTCGATAAGCGCCCGATAGATGTCGACGGCGGTGGTCGACATGTCGAAGCCGGCAATGAGCCCGCGCAGCGCCTTGTCGGCATAGGGAACGCGGTTTCCGTTCCACCAATCGATGGCGACGAGCCGGTTCTGGCCCGGCGCCAGCGTTGCGGCCTCGCCATTGTAGTGGGCGAAGTTCGCGGCCATGTCGTCGGACCGGGGAAAAGCCTTGACGAACCAGGCGAGCACGTCGCCGAAGGCGGCCTGACCCGCTTCGTAGCACCACAGTCCGGGGAGCGCGGCGCCATAGGCGCGGCCTTCGAGACCCGCCGGCATCCGCCGTTCGGCGTCATCCAGCAGCAGGTAGGCCGCCGACGTCCCGAGCGCGCCGACCAGGACGCCCGCGCCATGAGCGCCGACCGCCGGCAGGGCGACGTGGGAATCGATCACCGCCACCGCGACGATCGCCTGGCCTTCGATCCCGGTGCGCCGCCGCCAATCGTCGGAGAGCGGACCCGCGGCCGATCCAACCGGTTGCGGCTCGCCGAGTTTGTCGGCGAGGCCCGCCACGACGTCTGTCGGATAGCCGGCGCCGACGGCGTACTGGGCCTTGAAGGCTGCAAAATCGAGACTGCGGGCTTCGCGGCCGGTGAGGCGCCACACGAGCCAGTCGCCGGCCTCGATGAACCTGTCGCTGCGGCTCCAGACCTGCGGCGCTTCCGCCGCGATCTGGGCGGCCTTGGCCATCATCCATTCACCGGAGACTTTGCCGCCGAAGTCGCCGAGATAAGCGCCGCCGGCGCGGTTGATCGCATCGGCGTAGCGCTGCGCGCCCGCATGCTTCCAGAGCTTGACATAGGCGTGCGGATCGTCGGGCGCGACCTCCGACAGAGCGCGGCCGTCCGCCAGCGCGGGCAGCGGCGAACTGGCCGTGAAATCAATCCCGATCCCGAGGACTTCGCGGCCCTCGGCGATGGTTTTCAAGATGATCGCGGCGGCTTCGAGATAGTCGGCCGCATTTTGCAGGGCGAAGCCGGCGTTGGGCAACGGCCGCCCCATCGGCAACGCCTCCGTCATGATCCCATAGCGATAGGGATGTACGTGATAGGCGACTTGCTGCGAGGTCCTTGCGTCGATCAGGACGCCCCGCGCCGACTCTGAGCCAAAATCAAGACCGATCAGGTACGCATCGCGCATGGGTTTCGATCTCGCGGCTTTGACATGGAACGCATGCGGGCCCCGCGATGCGTGCGGGGCTGACGCTCTCGCGCTCGTGGCTGACAGGCGCGTTCTTGCCGAGAGAGTTCGGAGCGCAGCCGGCGAGCGGGAGGAGCTTGCCCGCCGACCGCGCGCCGAACACGGCGACTTCAGGCGCCGGTTAGCCCCAGCACTTCTCCAAGGCTTCCTTCGAGGTGATCGAAGGAACCCCTTCGACCGGCTTGTCGGTTACGAGGTTGACGCCGGTGTCAAGGTATTCGAGCCCGGGAGTCTTTTCCGGCTTCTTTCCCGTCTTGGCGTATTCGACCGCGGCCTCGACTCCCATCGAAGCCATAAGCAGCGGATACTGCTGAGCCGTCGCGCCGATGACGCCGTTGGCCACGTTCTTGACGCCTGGGCAGCCGCCGTCGACAGATACGATGAGCGCCTTGTCGGCCTTTCCTGCAGCCTTGAGCGCGTTGTAGGCGCCGGCCGCCGTCGGCTCGTTGATCGTGTAGACGACATTGATGTCGGGATCCTTCTGGAGGAGCGTCTCCATCGCTTTCCGGCCGCCTTCGGTGGAGCCCTGACCCCACTGATGCCCGGCGACCCGCTTGTCGCTCTCGTGACCATACAGCTTCCAGTCGCTGTTTTCGACGCCGAAGCCCTTCTGGAAGCCGAGGTCGCGCGCCTTGTCGACCGTCGGCTGATCCTTGATCGCGTCGATGAAGGCGATGTGTGCGTCCTTGCCCTTGTCGCCGAGCGTCTTGGCGGCCCATTGCCCGATCAGGGTTCCAGCCTTGAAGTTGTCGGTCTGGAAGGTTGCGTCGGCGGCGCTGATCGGATCGAGCGGCGTGTCGAGCGCGATCACCAGAATGCCGGCCTTCCGAGCGCGCTCAACCGACGGAACGATGGCCTTGGTGTCGCTCGGCGTGATCATGATGGCCTTGGCGCCGGCATTCATCAGACGCTCGATGGCGTCGACCTGGCCGGTGTTGTCGCCGTCGTACTTGCCCGCGAAGGAGCGGAAATCGACGCCGAGCTCCTTGGCCTTCGCGGCGGCGCCTTCTTTCATCTTGGCAAAGAACGGATTGGTGTTGGTTTTCGTAATCAGACCAACGATCACCTTGTCCTCGGCGAACGCCGGCCCAGCCGCCAACGCCCAGGCTGCGAGAGCGATCACGCTCACGGTCTTCCATGCGATTCCACGTTTTGGCTGATGAGAATGAGCCATCATTTCCTCCATGCCCTTCGCCGTTCTTCCGCATGCGGCGGCACGACGATCAACGGAACGAGCCTACGCGTCGGTTTTGTAGAGGGGCAACAGATAATTTGGAAACTTATGTATGGTCATGGACTAAACTCATGGTGATAACTCGGCGACCGGGATAAGGTCGAGCGAATGGGCGCACCACCAGCCAGGAGGGAAGCCTCACAGGCCGCAGGACGTCTGTTGGCGCTGATCCGAGACGGCAAAGCCTCGTCGCGGCCCGGGATCGAGCGCGCCTCCGGACTGTCGCGCGTCACCGTCGCTCAACGACTGCGCGTCCTGTTTGACGCCGGTCTCGTCGTGGAAGACGACGCCACCGAAGCCAGCGGCGGCCGCCCGGCCCGGATCATCCGCGCCAATCCCGATTTTGCGATCGCTCTGGCGGCGGATGTCGGAGAAGGCGTGATCCGCATCGCAGCGACGGACCTGTCTCCGAGCATCGTGGCCGAGACGACCATCGATCTCGACGTCGGGAGCGCGCCGGAAACGACGCTGACCGAAATCGCGCGGGCCGCCCGAAAGCTCATGGACGGTCTCGGCAAGTCGGGACGAAGGGTGCTGGGATTGGGCCTCAGTCTCCCTGCGCCGGTCAACCACGTCGCCGGCCGCGTCGTCGGGCCTTCGGTGATGAGGGGATGGGACGACTACGATATCTGCGGCTTCCTCGGCGGCGAACTCCGTGTTCCCGTGCTGGTCGACAACGACGTCAATCTGATGGCGCTCTCTGAATACCGTCGTTTCTGGCCTCGGATCGACCCTTTCCTGTTCATCAAGGCCGGGAACGGGATCGGCAGCGGCATCATCCTCAACGGGGCCCTCTATCGCGGCGCGCGCGGAGCGTCGGGCGATATCGGCCACATTCAGTTCGACGAGGTCAGCGCCCCCTTGTGCCGATGCGGCAAATTCGGCTGTGTGGAGGCGCGCGCCGCCGGATGGGCGATCGCCCGCGACCTCCGGGCGAACGGGTTCGACGCCAACAATGCGCGCGACGTGATCGCGCTTCTCGAACAGCGGGAGCCCGACTGCATCCAACGCGTCCGGGAGGCGGGCCGCGTCCTCGGCGAGGTCGCCGCCGACGTGGTCAGCGTGCTGAACCCGACGACGATCGTCATCGGCGGAACGCTGGCCCGCGCCGGCGATCATCTCCTCGCCGGCGTCAAGGAGATGATCTATCGGCGCAGCCTGCCGCTGGCGCTCGACGGCCTCGGCATCTTCCGCGCCCGCTCCGACGACCGCGCCGGCGTGCTCGGCGCCGCCCATCTCGCCATAGACGCCGCGCTCGCCCCCGAGGCTCTAGCTGGGTCCATCGAACGCCTGAGCAAAGGCGAAGCCGACGCCCGTCGGCAGGCCAATTCGCAAGTGGATCTTGGGGCGCCCGCCTTCTCTTCGTCGCGCGACGAATCGCCGCCCGTTCCCTCCGCTACCTCTCCCGAATCGAGGCGGCCGCGTCGATCAGGTTGACCGGATGGACCCGGACGAAGCCGTTGTGCGGCCCCTCGACGTCGGCGATCATCAGAATGGCGAGCGATGCGGTCAGCGGCAGAATGGCGTGGGTCGCCGCCGACAGCCGTTCCGCGCCGAAGCCGATCAGGAAGTTGCAGGACGCCGCGATGAGGATGAGCAGCATCCAGACCTCCGGCGGCAGCCGGTTGCGCCAGGCCGCCACCGTATAGCCATAGGAATTGAGCACGTCGTTCATGCCCGCTGCGACGAGCGCCGAGACCGCGGTCGGCGCCGCCCTGGTCGAGGGCGCAATCGCGGCCCAGAGCGCATTCATGGTCTCCGCCGTGCCGGCCGCGTTCTGCGCCATGTCGGCGGGGTGGATGAGCGCGTAGAAGGCGATGCGCTCGTCGACATAGGTCCGCATCAGCGCCCGCGCCGCGGACGCGGGGTCGGCCGGCATGAGGTCGAGCCGGAGATATTCCGTGCCGATCGCGTTGGCTTCGGATTCCTCGAGGCTCTTGCGCAGGTCGTAGCGAGTGACCGCCATCGCGATGGCGAAGCCGATCAGGAGGCCGAGCAGGGTGAACATGGCGTTGCGGACCAGATCGAATTCCGCCCGCTCGGCCGGCGTCAGTTTGTGGCCATGGAGACGCGCCGCCACCCCGATCCGCGTGCTGCCGAGAAACAGCGTCAGCGTCGCGGCGAAGAACAGAAGCGGATGATCGACGAGCCAGAGCATCTCGAAAGCGTTCCTCTCAGGCCGTCGCCGCGCGGCCTTCGTCTTGCATAGGGCCCCGGGAGGGGAGGAGGCCGGCCGCGCCGCCCCCTTGCCTTCGGGCCGCTGGGTAAAGCAAATCGGCCCGCAATCAAACCTGTTTTCCGTGAGGTCCTTGTCTTTGTCCCCCTTTCCTCATCGTCTCATCTTCGTGCGCCACGGCGAGACGCCCTACAACGCCGAGAACCGGCTGCAGGGTCAGCGCGACATTCCGCTCGGGGCGCGCGGCCGCGATCAGGCGCGCACGGTCGGGCGGACGCTGCGCGCCCGCATCGGGTCCGAGATCGACCGGCTCGAGGCGGCGGACGCCTTCGTCGCCTCGCCGCTGCTTCGCACGCGGGAAACGATGGAGGTCGCCCGCGACGCCATGGGCCTCCCGCCCAGCCGCTATCGGCTCGATCCCGCCGTGCAGGAGCTGACCTTCGGCGACTGGGAGGGGCTGACCTGGCCGGAGATCTACGCGCGCGACCCCAAGGGCTGTTTGGCGCGGCGCGCCGGCAAGTGGGACTTCGTGCCGCCCAAGGGCGAGAGCTACGCCATGCTCGCCAGACGCCTCGAGCCGTGGCTGACGTCGCTCACCGCCGACGTCTTCGTCGTCTCGCACGGCGGCGTCGCTCGCGCCCTGATGACGCTGATCGCCGGCGTTCCCGCCGAGAAGGCGGCCGACGCCCCGATCGTGCAGGGGCGGGCGCTCGCGTTCGCGGAGGGCGGGTGCGCGTGGATCGACTGAGGAAGCCGCCGGAAGCCAGGCGCGACCCGGAGATCTCGAGCGCGACCATTCTCCTGCTGGCGGCGGCCTGCGGGCTGATCGTCGCCAACATTCATGACGGCCAGCCGCTCGCCGGTCCGATCGCCGCCGCGCTCGGCCTCGCGCCCGGCGCGGCCAGGCTGATCGTGACCCTGACCCAGATCGGCTAGGGCGTCGGGCTCATTGTCATCGTGCCGCTCGGCGACCGGCTCGAGAACCGGCGACTGGTCGTTGCCTACGTCGCGGCGAGCGCGCTGGCGCTTGGGCTCGCGGCGGTCGCGACCTCGGCGCCGGCCTTTCTCATGGCCATGGGGCGGTCGGCCTGGCCTCGGTCGGGGTGCAGGTTCTGGCTCCGCTTGCCGCTCACCTCGCTCCGGATGCTATCCGCGGACAAGAGTCGGGCTGGTTGCCTGTTCAGCGCCTTCAGCCTGTTCTGGATCACGGCGTTATTTGGCCAACGCGGGAAGAACGTT
>CAWFJG010000031.1:0-134954 GCA_963816065.1 uncultured Alphaproteobacteria bacterium
GGGCGGCAAGCCTGCCGAAGGCTCGGGCGAGACGCCAGCCGCTCATATCGCGTTGGCGCGCGCCCCGCCGTCCAGCGGAGTGCGCCATGAACGCGAGGCCGCGTTCGATCTGGGACCGCGTCGCCGGCGCCGCGATCGAACGGACGCCTGGATAGGCGATGGCCTCGCATAATACCACCTCGCCGGCCTTGGCGAGCAGGCTGAAGGCGCCGACCATGGCGGCGTGCGCGCCCGGCGCGACAAAGATGCGCTCCCGGGAGGGCGCGAGCGCCCGCCTTCCGAGCCACGCCGCGGCGGCGCTCAGAAACCCTGGTAGCGCAATAGCGCCTCGAGGTCGGCCGCAACGCTGGCGCCGCCGTTGACGAAAGGGGATCACGCTGCGAAGCTGAGCTTCGGTGCGCATCATTCAGCGCGAAACAAACGAGAGTTGAGGGAGGAAGTCGTGGAACGACGTACGGCATTGAAGCTCATGGGCGCAGCGACGGCGATGGCCAGCGCCGGGCTTGCTCCCGGCCGCGCCGCCGCCGCAACAAGCCGAACATCGCGCTGGTCCCCGGCCTCACCACCGACGCCTTCTACATCACCATGCACGGGTGCGACGCCGCCGCCAAGGCGCTGGGCGTCAATCTCGGCTTCCAGGGCGCGTCGGAATGGAACGTGACACTGCAGGTGCCGGTGCTCGACGCCGTCATCGCGCGCAAGCCCGACGCGATCCTCATCGCCCCGACCGACAAGGTCCAGCTCGTCCAGCCGCTGAAGAAGGCCGTCGACGCCGGCATCCCGGTGATCACGGTCGACACCTTCATCGGCAACGGCGTGTACCAGACCGGCGCTGGCGATGCCGACTTCCCGCAGTCCTACATCGCTTCCGACAACGTCCTCGGCGGCCGCATGGCCGGCGCGGGCGCTGGCCAAGGCGATCGGCGACAAGGGCAAGGTTTACGTCTCCAACGTGAAGCCCGGCGTGTCGACGACCGATCAGCGTGAAGAGGGCTTCAAGGACGAGATGAAGTACCATCCCGGGCATCGAGGTGCTCGAGACGCAGTTCAACGACGACGACGCCAACAAGGCGGCCTCGCAGGTGCAGGCGGTGCTCGCCCGCAATGCCCGACCTCGCCGGCATCTTCGGCGCCAACCTGTTCTCCGCCAGCGGTTCGGCCAACGGCGTGAAGCAGGCCGGCAAGGCCGGAGCGATCAAGATCGCGGCGTTCGATGCACCGACCTCGGTGGTCCAGGAACTGAAGGACGGCACCTTCACCGTCGATCATCGCCCAGCATCCGGCCGAGATCGGCTATTTCGGCGTGGTCTGCGCCTATGCCCACCTCACCGGCAATCCGTTCCGACCAGCATCGGCACCGGCTTCACGGTGATGACCAAGGACAACATCGACGACCCGAAGGTGAAGAGGTTCCTTTACACTTCGTAGTCTCCGTCCGATCCGGCGGACAGAGCGCATCACTGGGCCGCCGATCGCTTGATGGCCGGCGGCCTATGCGCGTGAGCCAGCCGTCGGCGACCGCATGACGATCGATATCCGCACCTCGCCCTCGGCGAGACGGCCGCGCAGCATTCTCTGAGCGCATTGCCGAACTGCGCGCGTGGCTGTTCCTGGGCCTGCTGCGTCATCTTCTTCGAGATCTGGTCGCGCGACGGCGTAGGCGACCCTTCATCGCCAACACCTACAACATTCAGTCGATCGCCATCTTCACCACCGCGCCGCTTCTGCTCGCGCTGGGCGAGACCTTCGTCATCATCTCCTCGGGCATCGACCTTTCGGTCGGTTTCGCCATGGGCCTGGCGGCGGTGGTTGCGGCCCACGTCGTCAACTATCTTCGCCGCCACGCTCGGTCTGCCGCCCGTTGCTGGCGATGCTGGTCGCTATGTTGTCCGGCGTCGCCGTCGCGTTCATACCCGGCTTGGTCAACGGCTGGCTGGTGGCGCGCCTGGGGGTCCCGCCATTCATCGGCACGCTCGGCATGTACGGCGTCGCCCGCGGCGCCGCCTATCTGATCGCCGGCGGAACCACCGTTCCGGTGCACAACGATGGTACGCCTGGGTCGGCAACGGCCGGATCATCGGCATGCCGGTGATGGTCATCATCACCGCGGTCGCGTGCCTCGGCATGCACTACATGCTGTCGCAGACCCGCTTCGGGCAGCACACCTACGCCATCGGCGCGACAAGGATGCCGCGATCCGCGCCGGCATCGATGTCGGCGGCTGACGACCTGGATCTACATCCTCTCGGCCTGTGCGCCGGCCTCGCCGGCGCGATGTATACCGGGCGGTTCCTTGCCGGCGCCGCACAGGCGGGCGAACCGCTGCTGCTCGATTCGATCGCCGCGGTCGTGATCGGCGGGGCCAGCCTGTTCGGCGGATCGGGCACGATCGCCGGCACCGTCGCGGGCGCGCTGGTGATCGCGGTCATCCAGTACGGCCTGGTGTTCATCAACGTCGAGCCGTTCTGGCAGTTCGTCGCGGTCGGCGTGGTCATCATCATCTCGGTGCTGGTCGACCAGACGCCAGCGCCGGCTGCTGGGAGGGCGGCACGATGAGTGACGCACGAGCCATCCTGTCGGTCCGGAACATCACCAAGAGCTTCGGCGCGGTCGAAGCCCTGAAGGGCGTCTCCTTCGACGTCGACCTCGGCGAAGTGGTGGCGCTGGCCGGCGACAACGGCGCCGGCAAGTCGGTGCTCATCAAGAGCGATCTCCGGCGTGTCCATCACGACTCCGGCGAGATCCTGTTCGACGGCAAGCGCGTTTCCTTCGCCAGCCCGCAGGAGGCGCGGGCGCTCGGCATCGAGACGATCTACCAGGACCTGGCGCTGGCCGACAATCTGTCGATCGGCGCCAACATCTTCCTCGGCCGCGAACCGAAGACCAAGGCCTTCGGCTTCCTGCCGATCCTCGATCGCAAGGCGATGGCGGAGGCCGCGCGGGAGACCATGGCACTGCTCGATTTCCACACCGACTCGGCTGGATGCGCCCGTTGCCGCCTTCTCCGGCGGCCAGCGCCAGGCGGTCGCCATCGGCCGGGCGATCTACTGGAACGCCAAGCTCCTGATCATGGACGAGCCGACCGCCGCGCTCGGCGTTCCCGAGCAGCGCCGCGTGCTGGAGCTCGATCCGCTCGCTCAAGGAACAGGGCAAGGCGGTCATCTTCATCTCGCACAACCTGCAGGACATATTCGCGGTCGCCGACCGCATCGTGGTGATGCGCCACGGCATCAAGGCCGGCGAGCGGCAGGCCGCAGGAAACGACCGCCGACGAAATCGTCGGGCTGATGGTCGGGGTGTAGGGCAAGATGAAATATGGTTGCGTCGGCGAGCCCTCACCCTGCCGCTTCGCGGCTTCCCTCTCCCAGAGGGAGTCAGAGGGAGAGGGGCGTCCCCTTCCCCCTCAGGGGGAAGGTGGCCGCGTTAGCGGCCGGATGAGGGTTTGCGGCGCGACCCGATCAGAACTCGTCACGACCGAGCGCGATACGGGGACCGAGCGACCCGGCCCGCGTCAAGCGCCGATCTCGTTCCACAACAGGCGCAGCGGAGGCGCGTCCTCCTCGATCCTGGCGAAGCGGCCGACCGGCTCGAGAAAGTAGTTGTCGGTCATGTCGTCGTTGACCTGGCTGACCTCGCCGACCAGCACGGTTCCGCGGCCCTTCTCGCCGTAGAAGCGATGATAGACGCCGCGCTCGATCGTCACGCTCTCGCCGGGCTCGAGCCGGAGCGGCTCCCAGGGCTTGAAGGTCTTCGCGACGCCGTCGACGGAAAGCGTCACCGGGGCGTCCGTCGGCTTTCCGTCCTTGTCCGCATGGGCGAATTCGAGCATGAGCGCGCCGCCGGCGCGGTTGATGATGTCCTCCATCTTGACGCGATGGCGATGGGTCGGCGTCTCCTGGCCCTCCCCGACGATGAGCAGCTTCTCGGCGTAGGGCTTGCCGGCCGGATCGCTCTGGACGCCGTTGCGCACGCAGAACAGAGTCAGGCCGCGCCTGGCAAAATCGCCCGAACCGAAATCGGTGACGTCCCAGCCCATCTGGTGGCCGCGCAGATACTGCGCCGTCTCGCCGGACTTGGCGAAGTCGTCGACCGTCCAGTGCGCCCAACCCGGCAGGGACCACCGGTTAGCCGCGAGAAGGTCGACGGCTCGGCGGATGGCGGCGTTAATCTCCGATCTTTTCATCTTCAAGCCCCTAGAAGGCCGGCGAACAGCCGGTTCGAGGCAGTCTGGAACGTTTCGCGGCGCCCGTCCACGGCAATCTCGGTCCGGACGCAAGCGGAGGTTCCCCGTCGCCGGAAGCCCGGCTGGCTGAAACGAATGGACTCCGGCTTTCATTGGCGCGATCGATGGTCGGTGACCGGATCAGCTCTCTTGCCGCTCGACCACAATCGAGACGTGACGTGCAGCCGTGACGCCATGGCCGCGAAAGTTTCCGATGAACGCCTGAAAGGTCAGCGCGCATCCCCGGGTCGCTTCGAGGAACGTGCACTCGCCGCCAGCGCCGTAGTCGCTTTTGGCCCGCAGATTGGCAAAGACGCGAGCCGCTTCACGGGCACACCCAGCCTCGACGTCGGGATAGCCACCATAAGCAAACAGGGGCATGACACGCCCTCAATGGTTGTCGAGCCGCCGTCGCAGACGGCCCTTTGCGACAGTTACCGCCGCCCTCCACGCGGCAATTATACGCGCGTGCGCCATGGCAGTCGAGCAACGATATGAAATTCTTACTCTTTCTCCGGATTCTCGTTGTTCAAATGCCCGCTGTCCACGGATAGCTCGGCTTGGTGTCGCGACAGCGGAATACCGGCTAGAACCGGGAAGGGCCGGACGCGACGATTCTGACGGCGCAACGGCGAGGCGCGAGGCCGGCCAATGGCGGTTTGCGGAGGGCGCGCCGGGCGTTCTCAAACGCCGCGCAGACAGGATCGGGCGCAGCGATCCCTGCCCCTGCGGCGGCGGCAAAAAGCGCAAGAAGTGTTGCGGCGCCGCGGCGGGCGCGATAGGGGGGCGTCCATCGGCGGCCGAAGTGGCGCGGCGACGGGCGACGCCCGCCTCGCGCCGCCCTGGTCGCCAGGACTTGGCGTCGCGGGGATTTGGCGTCGCGAGGATTTGGCGTCGTGAGGGGGGATTGGAGTGTCGGATGAGCGCTCGGGCCATCGGAGACGGACCTCAGACCCCTAGCGGCGCCGGGGCGGGTTCGGCGCGCCGCCCGAGCCCCGAAGAGATTTTGGCCGAATTCCGGGAGGCGCTCGAGGCGGCGGGCTACGCGCCGCCCGAGCCGAAGAAGCCTGCGACTGCGGCGCCGCGCGTTCCGCCGGAAGCGGACGCAGCCTCGCGCACAGCCGACATCGCCCCCGAGTTGCGAGAAAATCGCAACCCAAAAGTCTCCGGCGACTTCGCCCGCGAAGATCGGACGCCCGTCGCCAGGAGACCGCGCTTCCGGCGTTGGCCGCTCACCGCCGCGGCAATCGTGCTCGGCTTCGGCGCGGTTGGCCTCGCCGCGTTCGAGATCACGAGCCTCGCGCTCCGGCCGTCCGCAACTGCGCAAGGCCCACAGGCCGGCGCCGCGCCCCCTCCGACGGCGGCTGTCCCGCCGCCGGCGCCCGCGTTCGTCGTCCCCTCGGGCGACGCCGCCGAGCCGTCGGCGAAGGCGCCGTCTCCACCGGCCGGGGAGCCGCCCGCGGACGCCGCCAAGGACATACCCGCCGCCGCCGCCGCCCCCGCCGTGACGACGGCCCCCGCTGCAACGGCCCCTGCGGCCTCGCCGGCCGCGCCCCCGGAATCGGCTGAAGGCGGCGCGGCGACGCCTTCCGAGGCGCCGAAGCCCGCCGCCTCCGCCGCCCCGGCCGAGTCGGTCTTGCCGCCCGAAGTCCCGAAGACGCGCGAGGCGGCGACGCCGGCCCCCAAGGGAGAAGCGCCGCCGGCCCCGGCCGCGAAGGCGGACGCGCCGAAGCCGCCAGCCGCAAAGCCGTCCGCGCACAAGGTCGCGACCAAGACCGAGAAGCCGAAGCCCGCCACAAGGATAGAATCTCCCCGTCCGCCGGCCCGTTCGGCGCCGCCGGAGACGGCGCCGCCGCCTGCCGCCGAGGCCGCCGCCGAACCCGCGCCGCCCGCGCCCGCCCCCCCGAGCGGGCCGGCCGCGCTCGCGTCGCAGACGGTCGGCGGGGTGACGCAGGCGTTCGACTATCTGACGCATCTGCCGGGGACGCTCATCCGGCGCGCGACGGGTCAGAATTCCGACGCGAGGTGACGCGAGCGCGCGCCTGGCGCGCCAACCGACAAGGGAAGCCGGCGCGCGCCTCGTGGCCGTGGGACCGAGGCGCTCCAGCGTCCGGCGAAATCAGCGCCGACCTTGATCCCGTTCCCTTTCCGCATCGAGGGCCGTAGGCTGTCGGCGGCTTGGCGCATCTCAGGCGGAGGACGAGGAATGTGGGGACTCGAAGGGCGGCCGGTGCTCGTCACCGGCGCAAGCGGCGGCATCGGCGCGGCGACCGTGCGCCAGCTGATCGCGGCCGGCGCGGACGCGATCGCGAGCGGGCGCAACGAAGAGGCGCTGGCAAAACTCGCCGCTGAAACCGGCTGCCGCACGCTCCCCTTCGACCTCGTATCGGAGGAGAGCGTGCGCGGCGCGCTCGACGGTCTCGACGTATGGGGCGTGGTCAATTGCGGCGGGTTTGGCGGCGAGATTGCGACCCCGATGGATACCGATATCTCGGTGTTCGACAAGGTGATGGGCGTCAACGCGCGGGGCGCGTTGCTGGTCATCAAGTACGCCTCGCAATCGATGATCCGGCTCGGCCAAGGCGGCTCGATCGTCAATGTGTCCAGCCAGGCGGCGCTGGTCGCCCTTGCCGGCCATATCTCCTATGGGTCCTCCAAGGCCGCGCTCGACAACATCACGCGCGTCTCGGCGCTCGAGCTCGGGAAATACGCCATCCGGGTCAACAGCGTGAACCCGACGGTTGTCATGACGCCGATGTCCGCGTTCTACTGGGGGCGACCGGAGATCGGCGAGCCCTTCCTGAGGCAGATGCCGCTTGGGCGCTGGGCGACTGAAGACGAGATCGCAGCGCCGATCGTCTTCCTGCTCGGCGACGGCGCCGCCATGATCACCGGGGTTTCGCTGCCGATCGACGGCGGCTACACCTGCTGCTGATCAATGAGGCGCGTCTTCCCGCACAGGTCGCGACAGGCGCGACGATCGGGCGGCGGTTAAAATCGGCTGCGCGTCGAGCCCGCGTCATCGGAGGCCGGGATCGCCCACGAGGTCGGCAGCCCCGGATCGGTCCGGCGAAGGCAAAGTCCCTGGCCGACCGATGACGGCGTTCAGCGCCTGGATCGCGTCCTTGACCGAGACGCGCTTCTCTCGGGTTTGTCGTCCGAGAGCGGTCATTCGCGCGGCGACGGGCCCGATCGGAGAGGCCGACAGTCGAATGGGCGACGACCCACATTCCCAGATATACATGTGAACCTCGGATCCAAGGGCGAAACGCAGGCGTTCGGCAAGCCGTCTTCCATTGGGCTTGCTATCTTTTCAATTTGACGATCCGCCAACCGAACCCGATGCAGTGTGTGTGAGCCCAGCGCTCAGCTTCGTCGTGGGTTTCGAACGCGCCGTGGAGATTATCCTGGCGAGAGTCATGGGTTAAGACAGCAAACATGGATGTTCTCCTTCTGGGTCCGCCGAGGCGGTCAGCCTTGTCTTGGTCTTCGAGTTGGCTCCTTTGAACATAGGCCTCACGCCGCCGCCAGTTCGCTTCGCTCCCGAGTTGTCGAGTCGAATAGGCTTCCAACAGCGATTGCATCTTCCAAGATTTACCCAATTTTTACGTCACGCTAAGGCGCCGCAACACACGCTTTTCACTCGATTTCAGCAGGCTAGCAGGGCTTAGCAAAATTTTAGTAAAACCCCGCGGTCGATCGCGCCAAACTCGCGGGCGAGCGATCCGATCCCATCGACCGAACAGCGGCCCGTAGCCAGCCAACGGCCACCGGCCTTGTAAAGTTCCGCCCCGCTCCGATACGCTCAATGGCGATCATCGAGGGCCGGTTCCAACGTGCAGCGTGAAAAGACGACCTTGAGCGTGCGCCACTTGACGACGTACCGCTACGCCCGCCCGGTGGAACTCGGCGAGCACCGCCTCATGCTCCGGCCGCGCGACGGCCATGATCAGCGCCTGGTCGACTCCACGTTGACGATCGAGCCCAGGCCGGCCCGGATCCGCTGGCTCTACGACGCCTTCGACAATTGCGTGGCGCTCGCCACTTTCGCCGGGACGACGACAGCGGCTCAGCGTCGAAACCCGGTTCGTCGTCGACCGAACGGAGGACGATTCCCCCGGTGGCGAGATCGACCCGCGCGCCCGCCTCTACCCGTTCTCCTATCTGCCCGACGAACTGCCCGACATTTCCCGCTCGATCGAGCGGCTCTACCCCGATCCGGGCGGCGACCTCGAGCGCTGGGCGCGCCAGTTCGTCGTCGCCGGCGGGACGACGCAGACCGGTCACCTCCTGATGACGATGACCTATGCGATCAAGGAGAGCTTCACCTACGAGCGGCGCGAGAAGGGGGGCGTGCAGCCGCCGTGGGTGACGCTCGACCGGCGCAAGGGGAGCTGCCGCGATTTTGCGGTCCTGATGATGGAAGCCGTGCGCGTCCTCGGGATCGCGTCGCGGTTCGTCTCCGGCTACATCCACGTGCCGCGCGGCGAGAACGAGCCCGAGCGTCTTGGCGGGGGCGCCACACACGCATGGGTGCAGGTCTTTCTGCCGGGCGCCGGCTGGATCGAATTCGATCCGACCAACGGCCTGATCGGCGGCAGGGACCTGATCCGTGTCGCCGTGGCGCGGGTCCCGGCGCAGACGGCGCCGCTGACCGGCACGTATTACGGCCGTCTCGAGGATGACCTCGGCATGGAAGTGTCCGTCGACGTGACGCAACGACGGTAGGTCTGTTTGCGGCCGACCCGGGCCGGAACGGGCGCCGGCCATGAGCGTTGCGGTGAGGCGCGCTCATTCTGAGCCTTAGGCCGCGAACTCGTCGGGGCCGCCGATGAAGTAATCTGGATTCATGGTGCTGACCTCGTCGAGCACGCCCTTCAGGCTGTGGAAGTGGGTCTGCATGGCGGCGGCGGCGCGGTCGGGATCGCCGGACGCGATCCCTTCGACCACCGCTTCGTGTTCGTGGACGACATGGCGCAGCCAGTCGAAATTCGGCAGCGTCATACGGCGCAGGCGATCGAGCTGGACTTTGATCTGCAGCACCATGGCCCAGACGCCCGGGCGCCCGGCGGCCTCGGCGATGGCGAAGTGCAGCGCCTCGTCGGCGTCATGAAAGTCGTCGGCGCCGCGCGCGTCGAGGCACTCGTGCTGGCGCTGGAGGATCGCACGCATCGCAGTGACGTCGCTTGGGCGCGCGCGCAGGGCGGCCTTACGCACCAGCATCAGTTCGATCGCCTCTCGGGCGCACATGGCGTCGGCGAGCGCGACGACCGGAATGCGAGCGACGCGTGTGCCGGACTTGGGGGTGATCTCGACGAGCCCCTCGTCGGCGAGGCGCAGCAAGGCCTCGCGGACCGGGGTCCGGCTGACGCCATGGGCGGCGGCGATTTCCTTTTCGAATATGGGCGCGCCGGGCGGCGACCGCAGGGTGACGATCTCCTGGCGCAGCCGATGGTGGACGAGGTCGGCTGCAGTCCCTGCGGAACTTCGCGTGTCGGGGCGCCCGGTCGCGAAAGTCCGGCCCTGCGGTTCGTGCAGCATGTCTCTTCCCTAGGTCCGATTGAAGTCAACACAGCCGTATCCGAGTGAATATAGGGATTCGAAAGCGGCGTCCCATGCGGCCGCGCGATTGGCGCGAATCGTCCGGCGGCGGCGAAGGCGGACGCCGGCCTCTGCGCCAAGAGCGGCCGGGCGGCTCAAAGCGTGACGCCGGTCTTGAAGATGGCGATCTCGCCGATGTCGTTCTCCTCGTTGCGGGTCGGCCGGCCGCTGGCTGTCGCCAGCACGGCCTCGACGAAAGCGTCCCTGAGCCCCGTGACCGACACGGCCCCGGTCGCAATCGGGCCGGCGTCGAAGTCGATCCAGTGTGTCTTCTTTTCGGCCAGGGCCGAGTTGGTGGCGATCTTCATCGTCGGGATGACGCCGCCGAGCGGCGTGCCGCGGCCGGTGGTGAACAGCACGAGATGGCAGCCGGCCGCTCCGAGCGCCGTCACGGCGACCCCGTCGTTGCCCGGGGCGGACAGCAGATTGAGGCCGGAGACGCCGACGCGGTCGCGATAGCCGAGCACGTCGCGCACCACGGAGCGGCCCGCCTTCTGGGTGCATCCGAGCGACTTCTCCTCGAGCGTGGTGATGCCGCCAGCCTTGTTGCCGGGCGAGGGGTTCTCGTAGATCGGCTGGCCGTTGGCGACATAGTAGGACTTGAAGTCGTTGATGAGGGCGACGGTCTTGTCGAACACCGCGCGCGTCTCGGCGCGCTCCATCAGCAGCGTCTCCGCGCCGAACATCTCCGGCACTTCGGTCAGCACCGTGGCGCCGCCGACGCCGCAGAGCCAGTCGGAGAAGGCGCCGAGCAGCGGATTGGCGGTGATGCCGGAAAGCCCGTCGGAGCCGCCGCACTTGAGCCCGACGCGCAGCCTGGCGGCGCTGACCTCGACCCTGCGATCGCCGCGCATCCGTTCGGCCAGAGCGCGGGCGATGGCGAGGCCCTCCTCCTGCTCGTTCTCGGCGTCCTGGGCGACGAGGAAGCGGACGCGTTCAGGGTCGGCGGGCGCCAGGCCCTCGCGCGAAGGCGGCGCGGGTGTTGTTCTCGCAACCGAGACCGAGAA
Organism: uncultured Alphaproteobacteria bacterium; assembly: GCA_963816065.1. Taxonomy (GTDB): domain Bacteria; phylum Pseudomonadota; class Alphaproteobacteria; order Rhizobiales; family Beijerinckiaceae; genus Roseiarcus. Next base: position 10,831 of record CAWFJG010000031.1, read on the forward strand.
TCAGGACGCCGCCGGCGTTGGGATGGAGCGCATAGTTCTGCAGGATCGCCCGGGTGTCGGCGAGGTCGCCGCCGAGCTGGGAACAGCCATAGGGATGGGCAAGGATCTTCACGCGAGAGCCATCGGGCAGCGCGCCCTCCGCCTCGACCCGTTTCGCGATGTTGCGGGCGAGGCCGTTGACGCAGCCGACGAGCGGGATGATCCAGAGATCGTTGCGCACGCCGATGTCGCCGTTCGCCCGCTCGAACGCGCGGATCGAGGGCGCTTTCGCGGCCGGCGCCGGGGCTGCGACGCCGCCCGTCCAGGCATAGTCGAGGATGTCGCCGAGCGCGGTCTTCAGGTTGTGGGTATGAACGTGCGCGCCGCGGGCGATCGGCCGGGTCGCGACGCCGATCGTCGCCCCGTATTTCGTCACCGTCTCGCCCTCGGCGATGTCGCATAGCGCGAATTTGTGCCCGCGCGGAATGTCGTCGACGAGCGTGACGTCATAGGCTGGAACGGCGGCGCCGGCCGACAGCGGCTCGAGCGCCACGGCGACCGAATCGATTTCGTTGATCTTGAGGGCGAGGGTCATGGGTGGCTCCTGGGGCGTTGAGAGGATCCAAGCAGCGCCGTGATCCGTTCGGCGAAGACGTCGGGCGTCGCGTCGGTGGGGACGATGGCGCCCGAATGTTGGACGACCGCGCCGGCGACCGCGTGCGCCGCGCGCGCGCTGTCCTCGACCGGAAGCCCGAGAAGCCGGCCGAGAAGATAGGCGGCCGAGAAACTGTCGCCGGCCGCCGTGGTGTCGACCACCCGCTCGACCCGGATCGCCGGCACTCGCCGAACCTCGCCGTTTGCGCGGATGACGCAGGGGGCGGGGCCGTCCTTGATCACCAGCTCGACGTCCGGCCAGGCGGCGAAACGGGCGAGCCCGTCCTCGACCTGCGCCGCGGCCCCGAGCACCGCGAGTTCCTCGACCGTCGTCAGCACAGTGCGGGCGAAGCCGAACACGCGCTCCCAGACGGCGCGCGCCTCCTTTTCGCTCGACCACAGCGCCGGGCGATGATTGCAGTCGAAGGCGACCGCGACGCCGGCCGCCGCGATCTGCTTCGAGGCGCGCGAGAAGGCGCTCGCGCGAGACGGGCTTCAGCACCGCGAGGCTGACGCCGCTCAGATAGACGAGATCGAAGCCGCCGAGGGCGGCGAGCACGGCCTCGGCGCCTTCCGCCTCGAAACTGTCGCGCACGGCCGCCTCGCCGCGCCAGTAGGTGAAGCGCCGCTCGCCGCTCGCATCGACACTGATGAAATAGAGGCCCGGCCGCCGTCCCGGCAGCGCTGCGGTCAGTCGCGAGCCCACTCCGTTGGCGTTCCAGTAGGCTGTCATCTCGGCGCTGAACCGATCGTCGCCGACGGCGCTGACGTAGTCGACGAAGGGCCCGAGCCGAGCGCCGAGCCGGGCCATGTAGGCGGCGGTGTTGAAGGTGTCGCCGCCAAAGCCGCGGGTGAGCGCGCCGGCCGTCGACTCCTTCAATTCGATCATGCATTCGCCGATCAGCGCGACGCGGAAGGGCGGGCGGGTCGCGGGCATGGCGCGTGGTCTCCGGAAGCGAGGAGGGAATGATCTGAGAAGGGGACCGGCGGGGGCGCCCGCCGGCCCGGTTTCGTTTCGCTGCTCACTCGGCCGGCACGGCTGCGCGGACGGCGCCGTGCGACCAACCGATGAAGATCCACAGCACCGCCGCCGCGATCAGGTCGAACAGGAACAGCATGGCGAACAGCGGCTCGTAGCCGATCGTGTTGGCGAGCTGGCCGACGATCAACGTGAAGATCGCGCCGCCGAGGTAGCCGAACATGCCGGCGACGCCGGTGGCGGTCGCCACTTCGGGCTTCTCGAACACATCGCCGACCACGGCGTACATCATCGACGACAGCATCTGATGGGCGAAACCGCCGAGCGAGAAGCACAGGATCGCGACGATCGGATTCACGGCGAAGCTGATCAGAGCCGGGCCGACCATGCAGAACGCGCCGATGGTGATGACGGTGAGCCGCGACGAGACGAGCTGCATGCCCAGGCGCTTGTGCAGGAACGGCGCGAGATAGCCGCCGAACACGCAACCGAGGTCGGAGGCCACGAACGGCAGCCAGGCGAACAGCGCGAACTGCTTGATGTCCATGCCGCGCACGGAGACCATGTACAGCGGGATCCAGAATGCGAAGGTCTGCCAGGCCGGCTCGGTGAGGAAACGGGCGACGATCAGGCCGATGAAGCTCTTCTGAGCGAAAATCTTCTTGAGCGCCGGCTTTTCCGCCACGACCGCCGTTTTGCCGTCTTCGATGAAGGCGAACTCTTGCGGCGACAGCCGCGGATGGTTCTGCGGATCGCGATAGAGCCAGAACCACAAAATCGAGAACACGACGGCCAGAAGGCCGGTCAGGATGAAGGCGGACTGCCAGCCGTAGGCGGTCGAGAGCCAGACCACGACGGGCGGAGTGAGCGCCGCGCCGACCGACGAACCCGAGTTGAACCAGCCGGTCGCGATCGAGCGTTCGTTCGACGGGAACCACACGGTCGAGGTCTTCGTGCCGGTCGGTATCGCGACCGCCTCCGAAACGCCGAGCAACGCACGGAAGCCGGCCATCGAAACCCATCCGGTCGAGAAGGCGTGGAGCGCGCAGGCGGTCCCCCACACGAGCGCGGCGACCGCGTAGCCGATGCGCGGGCCAATGAGATCGGTTAGATAACCCGCCGCCGGCTGGGAGAACGAGTATACGAGCTGAAACGCCGAGACCACGTAGGAATATTGCTCCGTGGAGAAGTTCAACTCCTTCTTCAGGATCGGCGCCAGAACGCCAAGCACATTGCGGTCGACGTAGACGATGATCGTTCCGACCAGCATCAACGCCAGAATTCTCCATCTCAACCCTGAAATATACCTCATGCCATCCCTCTGACGGGTTATCGCGAGCCGGCCGGGCGACCAGTCGCATCTGTTTTTCGTGGGGTTCCTTGGAGTTCGCCTTCCGCCGATCCGATTCCCTGAAGAGCCGCCGCCGACTGGCATTTCGACTGACGCGACCCATCGCGCGTTTGTCACAAGGCTGCTCGATCGGCTCGACCACTTGACAGGCAAACTTATATATTAGATATATAAGTCTGTCAAGCCGGTCCATCCCGAAGCCGGTTGCCCACAAGGACCCACCGGAGGCTCATCCCATGACCGCTCAGACCGCTCGTTTCGCGCCGACGGCGGCGAAGCGTTTCGCCCTGCACCCGGACCGCCTGTTTCCTGTCGATTCCGTCACCCGCGACGTCGCGCGGCGTCTCTATGCGACGGTCGCCGATCTGCCGATCGTCAGCCCGCACGGTCACACGGATCCCGCCTGGTTCGCGGAAAACCGGCCCTTCCCCGATCCGGCGCGGCTGTTCATCGTCCCCGATCACTACGTGCACCGGATGCTCTACAGTCAGGGCGTCGCGCCCGAGGCTGTCGGCGTGCCGCGGCTCGACGGCGGCCCGGTCGAACAGGACCCGCGGGCGATCTGGCGCCTGTTCGCCGCGAACTTCCGGCTATTCCGGGGCACGCCGTCCTGGCTGTGGCTGAACCACGCCTTCACCGCCGTCTTCGGCATCGAGGAGCAGCCGTCGGCGGAGAACGCCGACCGGCTTTACGACACGATCGCCGACGCGCTCGCCAGGCCCGAGTTCCGGCCGCGCGCCCTCTATGAGCGCTTCAACATCGAGGTTCTGGCCACGACCGACAGCCCGCTCGACGACCTGCGTCACCACCGCGCGATCCGCGACAGCGGCTGGAAGGGCCGCGTCATCACCGCCTTCCGTCCCGACCCCGCCGTCGATCCCGACTTCCCGAACTTCGCCCAAAACCTCATCGAACTCGGCCGCATCACCGGCCGCGACACCGCGTCCTGGACGGGGTATCTCCAAGCCCTGGCCGGCCGCCGCACTTATTTCAAGCAAATCGGCGCCACATCGACCGACCACGGCCATCCGACTGCGCGAACCGCCGATCTCTCCCCGGCCGAGGCCGAAGCCTTGTTCGGCCGGGTCAAGGGCGGCGAGGCCAGCGCCGAAGACGCGGAGCTGTTCCGCGCCCAGATGCTGACCGAGATGGCCCGCCTCAGCCTTGCGGACGGGCTCGTCATGCAGATCCACCCGGGCTCCCGCCGCGACCACAATCCGTGGATCTTCAAGACCTTCGGCAAGGACAAGGGGTGCGACATTCCCGGCCCGACCGATTATGTTTCGGCGCTGAAGCCCCTGCTCGACCGCTTCGGCAACGAGCGCGCCCTGACGATCATCCTGTTCACCCTCGATGAGACCGCCTTTTCGCGCGAACTTGCGCCGCTCGCCGGCCATTATCCTGCGCTGAAGCTTGGGCCGCCCTGGTGGTTCTTCGACAGCCCCGAGGGCATGAGGCGCTTCCGCGAGACGGTGACCGAGACCGCGGGCTTCTACAACACCGTCGGCTTCAACGACGACACGCGCGCCTTCCTGTCGATCCCGGCGCGTCACGACGTCGCCCGGCGCTGTGACTGCGCCTTTCTGGCCAGGCTCGTCGCCGAACACCGGCTCGAGGAGGACGAGGCGTTCGAGGTCGCCCAGGATCTCGCCTATCGCCTCGTCAAGTCGGCCTACAAACTCTGATCGGGAGCGCACTCTCCATGTCGCTCCTCACCCGCCGCGCCCTGACGAGGGACCTCAAGGGCGTCGCCCCCGCCGACCCGGCGCCGCGTCCGATCAAGGTCCTGCAGATCGGCGACGGCGTCTTCCTGCGGGCCTTCGTCGACTGGATGATTGACGTCGCCAACGAGAAAGGAACCTTCGACGGCGGCGTCGCGATCGCCAAGGCGCGGCCGGGCGGCTCGCCGCGACCCTTCGCGGCGCAGGAGAACCTGTTTACCGTTCTCCTGCGCGGCCGTGTCGACGGCCGCGAGGTCGTCGACCGCCGCATCGTCTCGTCGGTTCAGCTCGCGCTCGACCCCGACACGGAATGGAACCGCTTCCTGGCGATCGCCGCCTCTCCCGATCTGCGCTTCGTCGTCTCCAATACGACCGAGGCCGGCATCGTCGAGGTCGAGGAGCCGCTCGATCCCAAGGTCTGCCCGAACAGTTTCCCGGCCAAGGTCGCCGCGCTCCTCAAAGCGCGCTGGTCGACGCTCGGGCCCGACGCGCCCGGGCTCGTGTTCCTGCCCTGCGAACTGATCGAGGCGAACGGGACGACACTTCGCCGAATGGTTCTCGGCCACGCCCGCCGCTGGGGCCTCGAGGCCGCTTTCGTCGACTGGATCGAAGACAACAACGTCTTCGTCGACACGCTCGTCGACCGCATCGTCGCTGGCTATCCGGAGGGCGAGAAGGCGACGCTGTTCGGCGAATGGGGCTACGAAGACCCGCTCGCGGTCGCCGCCGAGCCTTTCCATGTCTGGGTGATCCAGGGACCGAAGGCGATCGCCGCCGAGCTGCCGCTGGCCGACGCCGGGCTCGATGTAATCTGGACCGACGATCTCAAGCCCTACCGCACCCGCAAGGTGCGGATCCTGAACGGCGGCCATACCGCGTCGGCGCTCGCCGCCTATCTCGCCGGCCTCGACACCGTCGAGGCAATGACGAGGGACCCACAGATCTCGGCCTTCCTGCGCCGCGTCCTGATCGACGAGATCGTGCCGCAGGCGCCGCTGCCCGAGGCCGAGCGCCGCGCCTACGCCGCGACCGTCCTGGAGCGGTTCGGCAACCCGTTCATCCGTCACGAACTCCTGTCGATTGCGCTGAATTCCGTGTCGAAATGGGTCGTCAGGGTGCTGCCAACGATCGAGGACTGGGTGAAGGACGGAAAGCCGGCGCCCGACGGCCTCGCCTTCTCGCTCGCCTCGCTCCTATGGTTTTACCGCGGCCAGCGCGAGACGGGCAGCGTTTTCGGAGGCCGCGACCGCGGCGCCTATCCGATCCGCGACGACGCCTACGTGCTCGACATCATGGTCGCCGCCTGGGCGGGCGTCGCGCGCGGCGACGCGCCCGCGATCGCCCGCCGCCTGCTCGCCGAGCCAAGGCTCTGGGGCAAGGACTTGACCACGGTCGGCGATCTCTCCGCCCAAGTCGAGACGGCGATCGCCGCGATCGAGGACGCCGGCGTCCGCGGCGCTCTCGACCGCCTCGGCCTCGCCGCGGAACGAACCAGCGGCCGCGAAGTCGCGATATGAATGGTTCACTCCTCGATCGTCGTGCGACGCCTATTCGAGGAGACCGGCGCCGCCCAGCGCATTGAGTTGCCCCAACCGCATCGGATTAAAGTCAGAGGTCTGTGGCTGCGCTGTCATGCTCGACCGCGTTGCGAACGGCGACCGCTTCGCTTGCGACGCCGACTGGCGCTCGGATACCTCGCCGATCGGGCAGGAGGAGCCGAACCGTCGCTGCAGGCGCTGTCCGCCCCGTACCGACTGCAACAGCTTTGCGGATTCCCGTTCCCGCGGTCGATGGGCGGCCCGCTGGGGCGCCTCGAAAGATCGGCCCCAGCGCGGCGATGCAACGAAAATGAGTTCTCGCGCGTTTTTGCGCCACGGCGCCCCCGGATGCGTCGCGGAGACGAGCGATGATCATTCGAGCGGGCTACAGGATTTCCTTTCAGTGTGCGGCGCCGACCAGCATGCTGCTCATGCTGAGCGTCCATCCTTCGCGCGAGGCCGATCTCGTCACGCCCGACACGATCAGGGCGACGCCCAAGGCGCCGATGGACAATTACACCGACACGTTCGGCAACCGGGTCACGCGGGTCGACGCGCCGCAGGGCCCGATCACGTTTTCGAGCGACTTCGCCATCCGCGACAGCGGGTTGCCGGACGAAATCCCGGAGGATTTGCCGCTGACGCCGGTCAAGGATCTGCCGAGCGAGGCGCTGGTCTATCTCATGCCGAGTTGCTATTGCGACAGCGACGTTTTGGGCGCTTTCGCGTGGGGCCAGTTCGGCGGGGTTGGGGGCGGCGCCCGCCTCGTCCAGACGATTTGCAGTTTCGCCCACGACCGCATCCAGTTCAACTACCAGCTTGCGAGCCCCTTCCGCACCGCCTCCGGCGCGCTCAGCGAGGGCGTAGGCGTCTGTCGCGACTTCACCCATCTCGCGGTTGCGCTTTGCCGCGCGATGAACGTGCCCGCTCGCTACTGCACAGGGTATCTCGGCGATATCGGCGTGCCGCCCGACCCGGCGCCGATGGATTTTTCCGCCTGGTTCGAGGTTTTCCTCAACGGCCGGTGGTATGCGTTCGACGCCCGCCACAACATTCCCCGCATCGGGCGGATCGTCATGGCGCGGGGCCGCGACGCCGCCGACGTCGCCATCTCGGCCGCCTTCGGCAGCGCGCCGCTGGCGCAGTTCGAGGTGACGACCTACGAGGAGGCGAAAGCCGCGCTACGGGCGTGAAACGGCGATCCTGCGCCCGACTTCCGTGACCCCTCGCGTTGGCCCATGACGACGGCCGCGCGGACATCGCCGCCGAGCGCGCGCGACCGTGTATCGCGAGTTCGACAACCTGCCGCTAACCCTTTGAAATCGTTAGGACGCTGGACTGAAAAAGCCCCACTGCGGGTTTTAACCCATTGAAAAGAAACAGCTTCTGCCCAAAAACCGCGGTCATGGGCCGGGGACGCGCCCCAGTTACTTCCGCCGCTTGGCCGGATGCATCGAAGTGTCGAGGATGTTCTCGGCCGCGCCGATGACGAGGGCCGACGACCCGACGATCAGCGGATCGGGCCCGACGACGACGCGGCGGTCCTTGCTGGGGTAGGGCAGGGAGGACAGGAAGTGCTGCAACGCGTTGATGCGCGCTCGTTTCTTGTCGTCGGACTTGACGATCGCCCAGGGGGCGTCGGCGGTGTCGGTGTTGAAGAACATCGCCTCCTTGGCCTCGGTGTACTCGTCCCACTTGTCGAGCGAGGCCTTGTCGATCGGCGACAGTTTCCACTGCTTCAGGGGATCGGTCTCGCGGGCGGCGAAGCGGCGTCGCTGCTCCTCGCGCGTCACCGAAAACCAGTACTTGTAGAGCCTGATCCCCGACCGCACCAGCATCCGCTCGAGTTCGGGACACTGGCGCATAAACTCGAGGTATTCATTGGGACTGCAGAAGCCCATGACCCGCTCGACTCCGGCGCGGTTGTACCAGGAGCGGTCGAAGAACACCATCTCGCCGGCGGCCGGAAGATTCTGGATGTAGCGCTGGAAGTACCACTGGGTGCGCTCGCGTTCGTTTGGCTTCTCCAGCGCCACGACGCGCGCCCCGCGGGGGTTGAGGTGCTCCATGAAGCGCTTGATCGTCCCGCCCTTGCCGGCGGCGTCGCGCCCCTCGAACAGCACCACGATCTTCTCGCCGGCCTCCTTGACCCAGTTCTGCGCCTTGAGCAGTTCGGCCTGGAGCGGCAGCATGCGCTCCAGGTAATGGGCCTCATTGACCTTGGTCTTGTAGGGATAGTCGCCCGTCTCGAAGCCGCGGCGGATGGCGTCCGGATCGTGCCGAAGCGTCTGGACTTCGATCCGCTGATGGGGCTCAAGCGGGGCCGCGGGACCCGCGCGGCGGCGAGGCAGCGGCGCTGTGACCACGATCGTGGTGGGCTGGAGCGGAGGCGACGAGCGGGCGTCGGCTGCAACGGACGCCGCCCCCTCGGCTTTAGCCGCGGACTTCATCTCGGTTTCCATTGCCCATCCCCACCAACTGCTGTCGCGCGGCCGGAGCGGCCGGACCCACCAAAATCAACTATTCGCGACTTGCCGCGGCGCGAGTCAAGGCGACGCAGCGCCGCGGCGGCGCGGCGTGGCGCCGATGTCACATCGGACGGCTAAATCGCTAACGGCAGGTCGTCCGCCTCGCGGGTCTTGCGTTCATCGCCGCGGGCCCGCTAAAACAACATGAACGCGAGTTGAGGGGGATTACCGACCGTGGGCTCCGGATTTGGCGCGGCACTGGTTTTGACTTGTGCGGCGCTGAGCGGGGCTTCCGCTTGGGCTGACGACCTCGGCCCCCGGATGGGCGTAGAAACGGAGCAGCCGAGCCTACAGCCCCAGCCGTACGCCTGGGATCCCTTCGATGAGATCCGGGCGGGCGTCTTCGCCCATAATTGGATTCACGACGAGGCCGGCCCGGTCGATCTGTCTTTCGAGGCGTTGTCGGCGCCGATCGCGTTTCCGGGCTACAACAATCCCTCGATCGCCGGGAATCCCTGGATCTCGTGGTTTTTCCAGCCACGCCTCAACCTCGGCGCCATGATCAACACCGGCGGCAAGACCAGCTACGCCTTCGGTGGGTTCAACTGGCGCATTCCGATCATTGGCAAGTTCTTTTTCGAGGGCGAATTCGGCGGCGCCGTCAACAACGCCCCGGACTGGCCTGAACCGGGCCGGGTCGACATGGGCTGTGCGCTGACCTTCCGTGAGTCCGGCGGATTCGGATACCAGTTTTCGGAAAACTGGGTTGCGGTCGCCAGCATCGAGCATGTCTCCCACGCTACGTTTTGCACCAAGATCAATCCGGGACTGACCCAGGTCGGCTTGCGGATCGGCTACAAATTCTAGGCTCTCCATCGAGCGCCGCCGTTCGCCCTTCACACTTCGCCTTTTTTCGTCTATCGACAGGCCAGTTCACCAGGGTCGGGCGTCGCCCGGACTTCCGGCGTTTGCACCAAGGACGCATCGCGGCGAGTGGCCCCCGCGAAGCGGCCTGTTTTTGCGCGCCTGAAAGAGCGCACTGCGCCGCGACTCTGAAAGGCGCCGGCCAAGAGGACCGAATGCCCAAGCGCACCGACGTCTCGACCATTCTGATCATCGGCGCCGGCCCGATCATCATCGGCCAAGCCTGCGAGTTCGACTATTCCGGAACGCAGGCGTGCAAGGCGTTGCGCGCGGAAGGCTATCGCATCGTTCTGATCAATTCGAATCCGGCCACCATCATGACCGACCCTGAAATGGCGGACCGGACCTACGTCGAGCCGATCACGCCCGAGTTCGTCGCCAAAATCATCGCCAAGGAGCGCTACGCGGCGCCGGGCGGCTTCGCGCTTCTGCCGACCATGGGCGGCCAGACCGCCCTGAACTGCGCGCTGAGCCTGAAGAAGATGGGGGTGCTCGAGCGCTACGACGTCGAGATGATCGGCGCCACGGCGCACGCGATCGACAAGGCGGAGGACCGGGAGTTGTTTCGCGAGGCGATGACGAAGATCGGCCTCGACACGCCCCGATCGCATCACATCAAGACGTTGCCTCAGGCGCTCGCTGCGCTCGAGGACATCGGCCTGCCGGCGATCATCCGGCCGAGCTTCACGCTCGGGGGCACCGGCGGAGGAGTCGCCTACAACCGCAGCGAGTTCATCGACATTGTCGAGCGCGGCATCGATGCTTCACCGACCAATGAGGTGCTGATCGAGGAGAGCGTGCTCGGCTGGAAGGAATTCGAGATGGAGGTCGTTCGCGACAAGGCGGACAACTGCATCATCGTCTGCTCGATCGAGAACCTCGATCCGATGGGCGTCCATACCGGCGATTCGATCACCGTTGCGCCAGCGCTGACGTTGACCGACAAGGAATTCCAGATCATGCGCGACGCCTCGATCGCGGTCCTGCGGGAGATCGGGGTCGAGACCGGCGGATCGAACGTGCAGTTCGCCGTCAATCCGGCCGACGGGCGAATGATCGTCATCGAGATGAACCCGCGCGTGTCCCGCTCCTCCGCCCTCGCTTCCAAGGCGACCGGCTTCCCGATCGCCAAGGTCGCAGCCAAGCTCGCGGTCGGCTACACGCTCGACGAGATCGCCAACGACATCACCGGCGGCGCGACGCCGGCCTCGTTCGAGCCGACCATCGACTATGTCGTGACCAAGATCCCGCGCTTCGCGTTCGAGAAGTTTCCCGGCGCCGAGCCGGTGCTGACGACCGCGATGAAGTCGGTGGGCGAGGCGATGGCGATCGGCCGCACCTTCGCAGAGTCCATGCAGAAGGCGCTGCGCTCGCTCGAGACCGGGTTCGACGGGCTTGACGAAATGGAGATCGAGGGGCTGGGCAAAGGCGACGACAAGAACGTGCTGCGCGCCGCCGTCGCGACGCCCACCCCGGACCGTCTGCTAAAGGTCGCCCAGGCGATGCGGATGGGGATGAGCGTCGAGGAGATCCACGAGGTGTCGAAGATCGATCCGTGGTTCCTGGAGCGGATCGCCGAGATTGTGGCGCTCGAGGCCAAGGTGCGTGCCTACGGTCTGCCGCAGGACGCCGGCAATCTGCGCGCGCTGAAGGCTGCGGGCTTTTCCGACGTGCGTCTGGCAGGGCTCGCTGGCGGAGACGAGGACGACGTCGCGGCTTTGCGCAAGCGGCTCGGCGTCCTGCCAATCTTCAAGCGGATCGACACCTGCGCGGCCGAGTTTGCCGCTCCGACGGCCTATATGTATTCAACCTACGAAGCTCCGTTCGCCGGCCGGGCGAGCTGCGAGGCGGACCCGTCGGGGCGAGAGAAAATCGTCATTCTCGGCGGCGGCCCGAACCGCATCGGCCAGGGCATCGAGTTTGACTATTGCTGCTGCCACGCATCGTTCGCGCTCAGCGAGACGGGCTACGAAACCATTATGATCAACTGCAATCCGGAGACCGTGTCGACCGACTACGACACTTCGGACCGTCTCTATTTCGAGCCGCTCACCAAGGAGGACGTGCTCGCGATCCTCAACAAGGAGCGGGAGAAGGGGACGCTTAAGGGGGTGATCGTCCAATTCGGCGGTCAGACGCCGCTCAAGCTTGCCCACGCCATCGAAAAGTCGGGCGCGCCGATCCTCGGCACGTCGGTCGACTCGATCGACCTGGCCGAGGACCGCGATCGGTTCAAGCGGCTCCTCGACAAGCTGGGAATGAAGCAGCCGAAGAACGGCATCGCCTATTCGGTCGAGCAGGCGCGGCTCGTCTCGGCCGATTTAGGTCTCCCGTTGGTTGTGCGGCCATCCTACGTGCTCGGCGGCCGCGCCATGTCGATCATTCACGACCAGACCGCGCTCGACGACTACTTGCTCGGCGTCCTGCCTAGCTTGGTGCCGGCCGACGTCAAGGCGCGTTATCCCAACGACAAGACCGGTCAGATCAACACGGTGCTCGGCAAGAATCCGCTTCTGTTCGACCGGTACCTTTCCGACGCGATCGAGATCGATGTCGATGCCCTGGGCGACGGCAAGACCGTGGTCGTTGCCGGAATCATGGAACATATTGAGGAGGCAGGCATTCATTCCGGCGACAGCGCCTGTTCGCTGCCGCCGCGGTCACTGCCGCCTGAGACGGTCAAGCGCCTCGAAGAGCAGACGAAGAAACTCGCTCTCGCTCTCGAGGTCGGCGGACTGATGAACGTACAGTACGCACTCAAGGACGGCGTCATCTACGTGCTCGAGGTCAACCCGCGCGCCTCGAGGACAGTGCCATTTGTCGCCAAGGTGATTGGCAAACCGATCGCTAAGATCGCGAGCCGCGTCATGGCCGGCGAGAAGCTTGGCGGTTTCGACCTCGACCTCGGCCGCCTTGGTCACGTTGGGGTGAAGGAGGCTGTGTTTCCGTTCGCCCGCTTCCCTGGCGTCGACACGGTGCTGGGACCGGAGATGCGCTCGACGGGGGAAGTCATGGGCATCGACCGCTCCTTCGAGATCGCCTTCGCCAAGAGCCAGATCGGGGCGGGCTCCCGGCCGCCGACGGCCGGGGCGGTGTTCGTCTCGGTGCGCGATGCAGACAAGGAAGGGATCGTCGAACCCCTTAGGGCGCTGCAGGGGCTCGGCTTCCGGATCCTTGCCACTGGCGGCACGCAGCGCTTCCTCGCCGCCCGCGGCCTAAAGGCGGAAAAGGTCAATAAGGTTTCGGAGGGCCGGCCGAACGCGGCCGACATCGTGCGCAACGGCGGGGTGCAACTGATGTTCAATACGACCGAGGGCGCGACCTCGCTGGCCAACTCGAAGCCGCTGCGCCGTGCCGCCCTCTTGCAAAAAACGCCCTACTACACCACTCTTTCGGGTGCCGTCGCAGCGGCCGAAGGGATCCTCGCCGTCGCCTCCGGCGACCTCGAAGTCAGGGCTTTACAGGACTATTTGGCGTGACGGGGCGCGGGCGCCGGCGCGGTCAACACTTTTAGGCGGGTAATGGAATGGAAAAGCTCCCGATGACCGCCGCAGGCCATGCGGCGCTGGAAGCCGAATTTGTTCGTCGGCAACAGGTCGAACGGCCTCGAATCATCGCTGCGATCGCCGAGGCGCGATCACACGGCGACCTGTCCGAGAACGCCGAGTACCATTCGGCCAAGGAGGCGCAGTCGCACAATGAGGGTCGCATCGTCGAGCTCGAGGATCTGCTGCAGCGCGCCGAGGTGATCGACGTGGCGAAGCTGAACGGGAAGACCATCAAGTTCGGCGCGACGGTGACCCTGATCGACGAGGACACCGAGGAGCAAAAAGTGTTCCAGATCGTCGGTCAGAGCGAGGCCGACGTGAAATCGGGCAAAGTCTCGGTGACCTCGCCGACGGGCCGGGCACTCATCGGCAAATCGGCGGGCGACAGTGTCGAGGTCATCGCCCCTGGCGGCGCCAAGAGCTATGAAATCCTGAAGGTCGCCTTTAAATAAGGCTAAGGCTGCGTCGACAGCGCATTTTCCGCTCGAGCGCGGCGCCAAGAATGCATGCTGCCGATGACAACCGGCGTCCTGACCAGAAGAGCCGCTTCGATGACGGTCGGCGCTAGAGCGCCGGCGGCCGCGCATGCTCCGGCGCCCCCTAAGGTTTCGCGCCGTGAAGGTGGACGTCGCGCCCTTGCGCGAGAGCGTCGGGGATCCGACCGCCGTCTGGGTCGCGGAGTTTTTGGCGCCCGCGCTCCCGCAGTCTTTCGCGCCCTATCTCGCTCCGGGTAATCGCAATGGCGCGACCCTCGTCTCGCGGATCGCGTCGATGGTTTTGCGAAGCAGATCCCGGGCGAACCCGGGCTTTGGCTCTATCGCGCGAAGGAAAGCTTGTCCTGATGGCAGTTGCGCTCTAGACGGCAGGGATGGTTGGCGCGGGCACCGACAAGTCGAAACCGCCGCTGGCGGGCGGGCCGGCGGTCATCCTCGTCAGGCCACAGCTTGCGGTGAATATCGGCATGTGCGCGCGGGCGATGGCCAATTTCGGACTCGATGACTTGCGCCTGGTCAATCCGCGCGAAGGCTGGCCGCGCAGCGACGACTATCGCAAGGTCGCCTATTCTGCAGCAGCCGGCGCAACCGCGCTTCTGGATGGGGCGCGCGTGTTCGTCAGCGTCGGCGCGGCTATTGCCGATTGCCGTCGCGTCTACGCCTCGACCGCGCGCGAGCGCGGCCAGGCAAAGGCGGTGATGACCCCGAGTGTCGCGATGGCCGCGACGTCAATCGCGGCGGGCGAAAAGCACGCCATTCTGTTCGGTCCCGAGCGCACTGGCCTCGACAACGACGAAGTGGCGATCGCCGACGCCATCGTCACCTTTCCCTCGAGCCCGGCCTACGCCTCGCTCAATCTTGCGCAGGCGGTGCTGCTGTTCGGCTACGAATGGTTCAAGGCTGTCCACGGCGACGCCCCGCCGCCCTCGACGAGTCCACGCGCGACCTCACCGCCGGCGCAACGAGAAATGCTGCTGGCTTTCTTCGATTATCTCGAGGCGCGGCTCGACGAGAACGGCTTCTTCAGACCCGCGACCAAAATGCCTGGTATGCGGCGAAACCTGCGCAATATCTTTCACCGGATGGAACTCACTCAGCAGGACGTGCGCACGCTTTGGGGTGCGGTCGTCCGCCTCGCTGAGGGGCCGAGGGTCGAAGTCCAGACGCGCAAGCGCGTCCGGTCGACGACGGTCGCGAAGTAGGTCCCGCTGCAAGCCGTTCAGACGCACGGCCTTTCAGCGCCACAGCCGCGAGATCCTCGAATTTGAGCATCGAAACGCAGACTTGCATCCGGCGGTATGCGCGCATGTCTGCGCCCTTTAAGGAAAAGAGGCCTTCCGGACCGTTCGCCCGGAAGGGCCGGTTCACATAGTGCGGCCGCTGAGGACGGTTGCGTTGGATCAAATTGCGGTTGCGCCAACATACGGAACCGGAAGCCGCACCCGGCTCGAGCGCGGCGACAGAGCCGGGCTCGAGGCCGCAGGATCCCGCGTCAGCTCTTGGGCGCGGCCGGCGCCGCCTCGTGGTGCACGTGGTGGTGGCGATGATGATAGTAATGGTGATGATGGCGATGCTCCATCGGCATGGCGGCGGAAGCGCCGGCAGCCGGGGCGGCTTCTTGCGCGACGGCGTATCCGGCGAGTCTGATGGTGAGCGCGGCGGCGGCGACAAGGCTCTTGATCATGGACGAAAATTCCCTGCGACGAAGGCCCAGCGGCTCACGCCCGCGAAACCGATGCGGCACGCATGAACTCAAGATGAACCGCGCCTTACGGCGTGACTTCGGGTCCCCATCCGTGCTCAAGAGGCGCAGCGGCGGTCAAGAGGCCCTTGGGCCTTCAGGAGGGCGGCGCCTGGCGCGAGAGGAGCGACAAGCATGGCGGTGTGCAGCATGACCGGATTTGCCCGCGCGGCAGGCTCAAGCGGGGCTTGGCGTTGGGCGTTCGAACTCAAGAGCGTCAACGCCAAGGGGCTCGATATCCGGCTCAGGATGCCGCCGCCGTTTGACCGGGTCGAGACCGAGGCGCGCGCGCGGCTCGGCAAGGCGTTAGCGCGGGGCACGTGCTTTGCGACGCTTTCCGCCCAGCGCGAGGGAAGCGCGATCGCGCCGCGTATCGACGGGGCGGCGCTGGCGGCCCTCGCCGCGGCCGCGCGCGCCGCCGCCGAGAAGGCCGGGCTCGCGCCGCCGACCATGGACGGACTGCTCGGCCTCCGCGGCATTGTGGATCTCGCCGAGGCCGAGGACGACGAGGCCGCCGTCGACGCCGCCTGCGCCGGCGCGCTCGCTAGCCTCGACGAGGCGCTCGTAGCGCTCGCTGCTGCACGCCGCGCCGAGGGTGAGGCGCTGGCCAAAGTCATGCGCGAGCGGCTCGACGCCGTCGAATCACTGACGCTGGCTGCCGACGCCAATCCGGCGCGCAAAGCCGAGGCGATTCGGGCGCGGCTCGCCGAAAGCGTCGCGGCGCTGATCGAACTCGGGCCGCGGCTTCGATGAAAACCGGCTGCATCAGGAGGCGATTCTCCTCGCCTCCAAGGCCGACATTCGCGAGGAGCTCGACCGGCTGAAGACCCATGTCGCGGCTGCGCGGATGCTCATCGAGGAGGGCGGCCCGGTCGGCCGCCGGCTCGACTTCCTCGCCCAGGAGTTCTCGCGCGAGGCGAGCACGCTCTGCGCCAAGGCCAATGACGTCAGCCTCACCGCCCAGGGGCTTGAACTCCGGGCGCAAATCGAGCAATTCCGCGAGCAGGCGCAGAACATCGAATGAGTTCTGACGACGATGACGCTCATCCGCCGCGGCATGATCCTGATCCTGTCTTCGCCCTCGGGCGCGGGCAAGACGACGCTGACCCGCATGCTGATGCAGGACAAGGCGCTCGATCTCACCCTGTCGGTCTCGGTGACCACTCGGCCGCGCCGCTCGTCGGAAGTCGACGGCATCCACTACCGCTTCGTCGACCGGCGCGAGTTCGACCACATGAAGGCGGAGGGCGACCTGCTTGAATGGGCGGAGGTGCACGGCGCCGCCTACGGCACCCCGCGCGCGCCGGTCGACAAGGTGCTGGCCGAAGGCCGCGACATGCTGTTCGACATCGACTGGCAGGGGGCCGCCCAGGTGCGCGAGCGGCTCGGCGACGACGTCGTGTCGATCTTCGTCCTGCCGCCGTCGCTGACGGAATTGCGCGCCCGGCTCGAACGGCGGGCTGAGGATTTCGGCGACCACCATCGACCGGCGGCTCGAAGCGGCCCGGCACGAGATCGAGCGCTGGCGCAACTACCACTACGTGATCGTCAACGACGACCTGCAGCGCGCCTACCAGGACGTGCTGGCGATCGTCGCCGCCGAGCGGCTAAGGGTGCGCCGGGCCGAGGCCGGCGTCGAGCCGTTCGTCGAGAGCCTGTTGCGCGGCTGAACGGGACGGCGACGGCGATCTTACGCCTTTTTATCGACCGAGGGTAACGATTTCAGAGGCTTGCAACCGCTCTTAACGGCGACCCATGAGCGGAGACTAATTTACCGATGTTATATGTTGTTATCGCCTGCGATTTAAGGGGAAACGCTGCGCGGCGCCGACGGCGGCCGGGTCAAGGGCCTCCCCGCCAAGATAACCTCGTGGACTGCGGAGGCGCCCGCGCTTCCTTCTTGACGCTGGTCGACACTGCCGTCAAATCGGCGATCAATGTCCCGCGTTGGGGCGACCGATCCTGGTCGTGCGCGCGGGAGGCGAAAATGGGACGGCTGAGAGAAGGGAGGCCCCTCCGATGGACGATCGGGCGATTGCCGACGAGGTCCTCGCCTCTCTTGGAACGGGGAGCCAAATCGCGCCCCTTACCAACTCGCGATTCCGCTTTCAAGATGGCTGACGCCTACCGTATCGCCCGGACCATCCGTGATTTGCGGGCGGCGCGCGGCGAGAGACCGGTCGGGCGCAAGATCGGATTCACCAATCGCGACGCCTGGCCGAAGTTCAAGGCCGATGCGCCGATGTGGGGCTATGTGTACGCGAGTTCGGCGCACGAACTGGGGATGGCCTCGCGCGCGCCGCTGGCGGGAGTTGCCGAGCCGCGCATCGAACCCGAGATCGTGTTCGGACTCGCCATGGCGCCGGCGGCTGATATGGACGACGAGGCGCTCGCCGGATGTCTCGCCTGGGTCGCGCACGGTTTCGAGATCGTGCAGTCGATCTATCCCGGCTGGGACTGTCTGGCCGCCGACGCGGTCGCGGGATTCGGCATGCATGCGGGGCTCTGGATCGGACCGCGCCATTCCGTCGCCGAGCGCCCGGGCGAATGGACCCGCGAATTGACGACATGCGAAGCCGAGCTCTTCTGCAACGGCGCGTCCGTCGATCGCGGCCATGCGGCCAACGTGCTCGGCGGTCCGCTCGAGGCGCTGCGCGCGCTCGTCTCCGTCTTGGCTGTCGACGCGAACAATCCCCCGCTCGCGCCGGGCGACATCGTTACCACCGGCTCGCTGACCCGCGCTCCGCCGATTTCCCCTGGAGAGGTTTGGACGACGCAATTGACTGGAATTCCGCTCGAAGACGCTCGCCTCGCCCTGACCGAAGGTTAGGCAGGTCGTTCTCCGCGACACGCGGCTTCCGCCGCGACGCCGCCCCCTGCTGCGGTTGCCCCTTGCGCGTCGAACGTGCATCCTGGTTCTCACGCGCATGGCGGGCGACTGCAGAGAAGCGCCCGCGCGCGTTCGGACTGTCACGGGAACTGGGTCCGCCATGATCGAGGAACCGCCTCCGCTCGTGTTCGCGCCGGCCATCGAGCGACCGCTGTCCGAGCTGGTCGAGGGACTCCGCGGCGCGTCGACGAGCTTCATCGTCGACGCGATGGGCGGCTCGGGCGCGCTCGACTGGCGCATCAAGCCGATCGTCGGCAATTCCCTCTTCGGCGTCGCGCTGACCTGCGACTGCGGCCCCAACGACAATCTGGCTCTCATCGCCGCCTGCGCCGAGAGCGAGCCGGGCGACGTGCTTGTCGCCGCGACGGGTTTCTTCGCCGGCGCCGCCGTGACCGGCGATCTTCTGCTCGGCGTCGCGCGCAATCGCGGCGTGGCCGGCTTCGTCACCGATGGCCTGGTGCGCGACCTCGCCGATCTCGAAGCCTTGAACCTGCCGGTCTATGCAATGGGCGTGAGCCCGAATTCTCCCGGCAAGCGCGGCCCGGGCGCCGTCGGCCTGCCGATCGTCTGCGGCGGCTGCGCGGTCGCGTCGGGCGACGTGGTCGTCGGCGATCGCGACGGCGTTGTCGTCGTGCCGCGTGCCCGCCTTGCCGAAACGCTCGCCAATCTTGACCGTGTGAGGGCTGCGGAAGCCGCGATGCTGAAGCGCGTGCAGGGCGGCTTGAGAGACCTTCCGGTCGCCAGCGCGGCGCGACGAGCGGGAAGCGCCAGGTGACGGGCGCCGCGGCGCGGCGATCCATTGCGGCGAGGGCTGGAGACAAGGGCCATGATCGATTTTCCCATCGTCGACTCCCATATCCATCTGCTGGACCAGAAGCGCTTCGGCTACGCCTGGTCGAACGGGGCGCCGGCGCTCAAACGCGACTGGACGCCTGACGATCTCGCGGCGTCGGCCAAGCCCTATGAGATGGAGGGATTCGTCTTCGTCGAGGTCGACGTCGACATGCCGCAATACCTCGACGAGGCGGATTGGGTCGACGGGCTCGCGAAGAGCGACCGTCGCGTGCTCGGCGCCGTCGCCTGCCTGCCGCTGGAGCGAGGCGCGGCGATCGAGCCGGAAATCGCGCGGATCGCCAAGCTCCCGGCGATCCGCGGCGTGCGCCGCCTGATCCAGAACCAGCCTGACCCGGAGTATGTGCTGAAGCCGGGGTTCCTCGAAGCGATGCGGCTGTTGCCGAAATACAACCTGTCTTTCGACATTTGCGTCTTCCATCCGCAGTTGCCGAATACGCTGAAGATGATGCGCTGCATGCCCCGAGGTCGCGTTCGTCCTCGATCACATCGGCAAGCCGGGAATCAAGGCGGGGCATCGCCGATCCCTGGCGAGATCACATCCGAGACATGGCGGCGCTGCCCAATGTCGTCTGCAAGCTGTCCGGACTGACCACCGAGGCCGATCACAGCGACCTGGAGCCGCGAGCAATTGCGCCCCTATATCGATCATGTCGTCGAGCACTTCGGGCCCGACCGCATTCTCTACGGCGGCGACTGGCCGGTGTCCGAACTGGCCGGCGGCTACCTCCAGTGGCTGACGACACTCGACTGGGCGACCGCAGGCTTTTCCCGGGCCGACAAGCGCAAGCTCTTTCGCGACAACGCCGTCAAGGCCTATCGCCTGAACGTGTGATGGACGCGGCCGCCCTGCAACGCAAAGGCTACAGCGTCGCCGCCCTGCGCGCGCTCGCAAGAAGCGGTTGCCGCGCATGGTGTTCGACATGGTCGACGGCGCCGCTGGCGACGAGATCACCATGCGGCGCAACGAGGCGGCGCTCGCCGCGATCGAAATCGTCCCGAAGCTGCTCGAAGGAGCGCCGAAGCGCGACCAGTCGGTCGAGCTGTTCGGCGTCAAGCTCCCGTCGCCCGTCATCATCGGGCCGACCGGCCTCGCCGGCCTTCTGTGGCCGCACGCGGAACTGGCCGCGGCCCGCGCCGCGGCGCGGTTCGGAACGATCTATTCGACCAGCCACGCTTCGACCGCGACGATCGAGGAGATCGGCGCGGCCACGCCGGGGCCGAAATGGATGCAGGTGTTTCTCTACAAGGATCGCGGCCTCACCGCGGAGTTCGCGGCGCGAGCCGCAAGCGCCGGATACAAGGCGCTGATCCTGACCGTCGACAACCAGGTGACCGCCGGCCGCGACCGCGACGCGCGCAACGGCATGAGCTTTCCCTTGCAGTGGGGCCCGCGCAGCTTCGTCGACTTCGTCGAGCCGTCCCGGCTGGCTCATGCGCATGGCGAGGACGCCGTCGCCGACCTTCGTCAACTACGGCGAGCGGACCTCGATCGGCGCCTTCGGTCCGCTGATGGCCGAGCAGCTCGACCCGGCGGTCGGCTGGAGCGACGTCGAATGGCTGCGCAGGGCAATGGCGCGGGCCGCTGGTGATCAAGGGCCTGCTGCATCCCGACGATGCGCGGCGAGCGTTGAAGCGCGGCGCTGACGCGGTGATCGTCTCCAATCACGGCGGCCGGCAGCTCGACGGCGCAATTCCATCGATCGTCGCGCTGCCGGCCATCGTCGACGCAGCTCGAGGACGCAATTCCGGTGCTGGTCGACGGCGGCTTCCGCCGCGGCGTCGACGTTGTGAAGGCGCTGGCGCTCGGCGCGCGGGCCGTGCTGATCGGCCGGCCGCATCTTTGGGGCGTGGCCTGCGCCGGCGAGGACGGGGTCCATTGGGTGCTCGAGCTCTACCGGCGCGAGATCGACCGAGCCTTGGCGCTCGGAAGCTGGGACAGCATCGCGAAGCTCGATCGGAGCATCATCTTTGAATCTGAACGGTGAGTCGCCGGACGTTTAGGACACTCGGCAAAATAAGTGCGTCAAATCCCCCCTCGTCATTGCGAGCCGGAGGCGAAGCAATCCATGCCGCAGGGCGCGGTGGCGGCATGGATTGCTTCTTCGCTTCGCTCCTCGCATATGTGGACGGCCCCCTGCTTGCAAGAGCGGTTGAGAGCGTGATGCGGATCGCTTGCGTCCATATGTGCGGTTTCAGCGCCCGGATGGACGCCGCCGAGTTGGCGTTCGCGACGCGCGTTCCAAACAATGACGCGGCATGGACTGCCGTTGCGAGGAGCGGAGTGTCGCGCGTCCTTGATCGATCGATCACACCATCTTCACGTTCATGCAAGTTCCGGCCTCTGGCGCGGGAGGATTGGTCCCGCGCCAAACTCGAATTCGTCAGACCTCCGTTTCTTTGTTCGGCCGGGAGCCGTTTCTCCGTCCCGGCCACCACGAGGAAGGCGCGCCGCGCGCAGAGGCTGTCAAGGAGCGCGGCGCGCAAGCGACGCGACCGGGTGAGCGGCGCCGCAGGCGTCCTTGACGGCGTCGAGCACGGCGCGACGATGGCTCAGTCGGGGGAGCGCCGCGCATCAAGCTGCTTCCCCGAGCGGATCGAGGCTGGCCGGGTGGGTCGCTGCAAGCCGGCGCGGATCGTAAGGCTCGCCCGTCACCATCATCTTCCAGGCGATGCGCGCGGCCTTGTTGGCGAGCGCAACCGCGGCGAGCTTGGGCGGCTTGCGCGCAACGAGCGACACGAGCCAGGGCGGAACGTCGGCCTTGCCGCGCCTGACCTGCTGGATGAGGGAGGTCGCGCCGCAGATGAAGAGCGATCGGAGCGTCTCGTCGCCGGCGCGGGTGATCCCGCCCTGCCTCGCCTTGCCGCCGGTGGAGTGATCCTTGGGCGTCAGCCCGAGCCAGGCGGAGAAATCGCGGCCCGAGCGGAAGACCCTGGGATCGGCGACCTTGGCGGTGAGCGTCACCGCGGTCACCGGACCGATCGTCGGCGCCTCGGCCAGCCTGCGGCTGAGCGCGCTCGCCCGGTGAAGCTCCGTCAGCCTGGCCTCGATCTGCCTGATCTGCGCCGAAACATGGCGATATTGTCCAGTCAGCATCACAAACATCTCCCGTACGAGTTCGGGAAGCGTCTCATCCTGCTTGATCCGCTCGATCAGCGGCTCGAGATGCGCCAGGCCTTTGGGCGCGACAAGCCCGAACTCGGCCCCATAGCCGCGGATCGTGTTGCTCACCTGGGTGCGCCGCTTGAGCAGGCTCTCGCGCACCCCCATCAGCATCTGGCGCGCCTGCTGCTCCACCGTCTTGGGCGCGACAAACCGCTTCGCGACCTTCGGGCGGCTCATTGCTTCGCAGATCGCCTCAGCGTCGGCGGCGTCGTTCTTGCCGCGATCGACATACGGCTTCACATATTGCGGCGGGACCAGAACCACCTCATGCCCAAGCGCACGCAGCTCGCGCGCCCAATAATGCGAGGCGCCGCACGCCTCCATCCCGATCCGAGTCGGCGCAAGCCTGGAAAAGAACGTCACCATGTCGCGCCGCCTCAGCTTGCGCCGCAACACAGGCTGCTCCGCCGCGTCGACCCCATGCAGCTGAAAAACACTCTTGGACGTGTCCACCCCGATGCGAATAAGCTCACCCACGGACGGCTCCCTCGTTTGAGACCTGTAACAGCCTCAACCTGGCACATTGCGATGCCGTCGGGGGCCGTCCACCCCAACAATGACGGTCGCGCGTTGCTTGAAGTGATTCAGTAGTTTTGCGGCGTTGCCTTAGTCCTCGAGTCGCATTGCATTTGCCAAAGTCGCCAGGCGGAGCTTGCGCCCATCGCAAAGCGTTGCAGGGAGATCCTTATTCGCAAGATCGGTGAGGCGACCATCCGAGCCTTCCCCCGCCATAGGGAGTTCAATGACGCCCCGGCTCCCGATCGGGCAAAGGGGGGAAGGAGAACGCCCCTCGCTATCGCGGTCGATCGCGCCGGCGGCTGCGTCAGATTTCGCGGCCGGGCGGGGCTCGGCGCCGTCCTCGAGGCGCTATCCGGGATGCCTTGGACTGAGCATCATTCGCAACAGATGGGAGATATTTCGAGCCTGCGTCTTTGCATCACGGCAGCTCTGTGATGTTCGGCGGTCCTCGCGCTGATCTGTAAGCGGTGCGCGACAAGCTTGGTCGGCGGCCCCTGCCAGGCGCGGGCCGCTAAAACGCTGCGCCGGGCGGAAGGAACGCGCGGATCTCCTGGGACGGGACAAAATATTTCGCGATGTCGACTTTCCGGGGCGGCGTCCCCTTCAGTTCGATCGTGAACTTGCGGCTCATGATCCCGAGCAGGCAGTGCTTCCAGGCGTCGAACACGCCTGAGCCGGAATTGCCCGTGGTGGCGACGTCCGGGATGGCGGAGCCGCCGAAGCGGGAGCGGAATTCGAGCGGGATCGCCTTCGGCGGGAGCACGCGCGAGCGCGCGACGCCCTCGGGCGTTGCGACGACGACGGCTTCTCCGGGTTCGGGGTTCAGCTCGCACAGCGGCGTCCGTCTGAGGCGCAACCGCATCGGCAGGGTCGACGGGTCGAAGCGCAACAGCGTGAGGTCGACCGTGTCGAGCGTTCCCTCCTTGACGAGGGTTGTCGGAAAATCCAGTCCGCCGACGACGACATGGGGCTTCGACCATGCAAACGGCCCGGGCACGTGCGAGGCCGTCAGCACGAGGCCGGCGCCGAGGTAGACCCCGTAGCCTGGCCAGCTCTGCCTCGGCGTCCGGTTGACGTGGGCGGCGGTGTCGATCAGTTGCGCGTCGCCGAAAGCGTCGGCAGCGCGGGCGGCCGCCGCGCCGGCGTTGGTCCCGGATGCGGCCGACAGGGCGGCGGCGAGCAGGCCCGCGACGATCGCGCCGCGCCTCAGGCGCATGTCACGCCCGCGCATCCAACCCGTACAGCGAGTGCAGCGTGCGCACCGCAAGCTCGGTGTAGGGCTCGTCGATCAGCATCGAGAACTTGATCTCGGAGGTGGTGATCGCGCGGATGTTGATGCCCTTGGCGGCGAGCGCCTGGAAGGCGCGCGCGGCGACGCCGGAATGAGAGCGCATGCCGACGCCGATCGCCGAGATCTTCACAACCTCGTCGGTGCCGTTCATGCGTGCGTAGCCGATCGCCTCGCGCCGCCCTTCGATGATCTTTTGCGCGCGCTCGAAGTCGGCTCCCGACACGGTGAAGGTGATGTCGGTCGTCGCCGCGTCCTCCGACACGACCTGGATGATCATGTCGACGTTGATGCTGGCCTCCGCCAGCGGCCCGAAGATCGCCGCGGCGACGCCCGGCTTGTCCGCCACTTTGCGCAGCGTGATCTGCGCCTCGTCGCGCGAGAAGGCGATGCCGGTGACGATCTGCTGCTCCACGATATCCTCCTCGTCGCAAATGAGCGTGCCAAGCTTGGGATTCGCCGGATCGTCGAACGACGACCGCACGTACAGCTTGACCCTGTGCACCATGGCCACCTCGACCGAGCGCACCTGCAGCACCTTGGCGCCGAGCGACGCCATTTCCAGCATTTCCTCGAACGAGATCTTGGCGAGCCGCCGCGCCTTGGGCACGATGCGCGGGTCGGTCGTGTAGACGCCGTCGACGTCGGTGTAGATGTCGCAGCGGTCGGCCCCGATCGCCGCGGCGAGCGCCACCGCAGACGTATCCGAGCCGCCGCGCCCGAGCGTCGTCACCCGGTTCGTCGTCTGATGCAGGCCCTGGAAGCCCGCCACAACCGCGACCTCGCCCGCCCGCAGGCGGTCGATCAGCGTCGCGCCGTCGATCCCGGCGATGCGGGCCGCGCCATGGGCGTCGTCGGTGAGAATCGGGATCTGCCAGCCCTGCCAGGAGCGGGACTTCGAGGCCGATGTCCTTGAGAACGAGGGCGAGCAGCCCCGCGGTGACGAGTTCGCCCGAGGCGACGATCGAATCGTATTCGGCGCTGTCGAAATGGGAGCCCGCCTCCTTGCACCAGGCGACGAGCTCGTTGGTCTTGCCGGCCATTGCCGAAACCACCACCGCGACCTCGTGGCCGGCGTCGACCTCACGCTTGACATGGGCGGCGACGTTGCGGATGCGCTCGACGTTGGCGACCGACGTGCCGCCGAATTTCATCACCAGACGCGACAAGAAAGAACCTCGGACCTGTCGGGAGAAGCTGCGCGGCTCGCGCAAGGGGTCGCGGCGCCGTATAAAGGCGGGGCTCTGGCGGGTCAACGGCGCGATGTCGCTCCCGCGTCCCTCGGCGGGGGCGGGGCGGGCGCCTCATGGGGCGCGGTGGCGGTCGCCAAGCCGAACGTTTTCGTGGTGCGAGGTCCGATGAACGCGCAATCCGCTCCCAGCGTCATTGACGACGAGGTCGCGCGCTTCGATGCGCTCGGCAAATCCTGGTGGGACGAGGACGGGCCGATGGCGCCGTTGCACAAACTGACGCCAGTCCGAGTGGCTTGGGCGCGCGACATCGCCGCTCGCCACTTCGGCCGCGAGGCCGAGACCGCCCTGCCGCTCGCCGGCCTGAAGGTCCTCGACGTCGGCTGCGGCGCGGGCCTGTTCGCCGAACCGATTGCCCGGCTCGGCGCCGAGGTATTGGGGATCGACCCGGCGCCGGCCTCGATCGACGTCGCGCGCCGGCACGCCGAGGAGACCGGCGCGAAGCTCTGCCTATCGCGCCGCGACCGTCGAGGAGGCGGCCGGCGAAGACGCGCGGTTCGACGTCGTCGCCGCCATGGAGGTCGTCGAGCACGTCGCCGATCCGGCGCGCTTCGTCGCCGAGGCCGCCACGCTGCTCAAGCCCGGCGGGCTCTTGCTGGTCTCCACTCTCAACCGGACGCTGAAGAGCTTCGTCTTAGCCATTGTTGGAGCTGAATATCTTCTGCGCTGGCTCAAGCCGGGCACCCACCGCTGGGAGCAGTTCGTCACCCCCGAGGAACTGGCGCTCGCGGCGCGTCAGGCGGGGCTTCGCGTCATCGAGCGGCGGGGGGTGGCGTACGACCCGCTGCGCCAGGCCTGGCGTCTGTCAAACGACCTCGGCGTCAACTATCAGCTTGCGGCCAAGAAGCCGCGCTGACCCTCCCGCGCGAGCGCATGCTGTAGGGCGCGGTCGCTGAGCGCGCTGGGCGAACTCGACGATCCCGCCGCCCTACCGGGGCGCAGCGACGAGATCCTAGCCCTTGCCCGGGCATTCCTTCGCCAGCCGGTCCATGGCCTGGGAGAACCCTGTGAGGGAATAGCTGTCGGTCGTGTCGCCGCCCTTCGCGCCGGCGGCCTTCACCTCGAGCGTGACGCCCTTCTTCATTTCGGCGATGAGGGCGCTCTCGCGGGCCGCGTTCTTCACCCAGAGATTGGCGCCCTTGGGCAGGAGATCGAACGTCTGCTCGCCGACCGTGGCGACCGGAGCTGGGGCCGGCGCCTTGCCCTTGGCGTCGGTCTTCGCCTTGGCCTTGGTCTCGGCCTTCGCCTTCGTCTTGCTGGATTTCGGGTCGGCCTTCTCGGCCTTGTCGGGGGCCGCCGCGCCCCCGGCGACGTCGAAGCCCATGATGAACGACACTTCGTTGCGTACGCCTTCGGCCGGCCGGTCGGAGATGAAGGCGTAGCCCGCCTCGCGCTTGGCGGTGGGCTCGCGCGACTTCGGCTGGGCGAGCGCGTAGCAGATCTTGCCCTTGCCGGCCTGGCCGACGAACACGTTCCAGTCGCCGAAGCTCGCGATCAGATTGGGCTTGGCCGATCCGCCCGTCTTTTCGACTTTCTTCGGTGCGGCGTCGGCCGCGGCAAGGGCCGAAATCAGGGAGACGACGGCCGCTGCCGTGATGGCGCAGGCGCGCCAACGAGACGAAACGCTGCGAGATGTCATAAGCCTCAACCCTTAGATCTTTCGCCGCCCGCTGCCGGCGCTCCCGCCCCATGCCGCCGGATCGGGGCGAAATTCCGGCCCAGCGCTTTGCGACGCGGGGCGGGCCTTGTAAACCTGCCCGTGGTTAATGAAGAATGAGTAAAACGAGGAGACGAGGATGAAGGCCCTGATCTGTCCGTCGCTTGGTCCCGCGGCGACGCTGCAGGTGATGGACATCGATCCGCCGACGCCGCGGCAGGGCGAAGTCGTGGTGGACATCGTCTATGCGGCGCTGAATTTCTTCGACACCCTGATCATCGAAGGCAAGTACCAGCTGAAGCCCGAGCCGCCGTTTTCTCCGGCCGGCGAGTTTTCGGGGCGCGTCGCCGCGGTCGGTCCCGGGGTGACCGGATTTGCCGTCGGCGACCGGGTCATGGGCTCGACCGGCTACGGCGCGGCGCGCGAGCAGATCGCCATCGCGGCCAACCGCCTCGCCCATGTGTCGGACGGCCTGCCGCTCGACAAGGCCGCGGGCCTGTCGATCGCCTACGGCACGACGCTGCACGCGCTGAGGCAACGGGCCGAGATCAAGCCCGGCGAGAGCCTGGTCGTGCTCGGCGCATCCGGCGGCGTCGGCCTGGCGGCGGTCGAGATCGGCAAGGCGATGGGCGCGCGCGTGATCGCCTGCGCCTCGTCGGACGACAAGCTCGACTTCGCCCGCCGTTACGGCGCCTCCGAAACGATCAACTACGCGACCGAGGATCTGCGCGCCCGGCTCAAGATCCTGACCGGAGGCAAGGGCGTCGACGTCGTCTACGATCCGGTCGGCGGCGCGCTCACCGAAGCCGCGCTGCGGTCGCTCGCCTGGAAGGGGCGGCTCCTGGTGATCGGCTTCGCCTCCGGGGAAATCCCGAAGCCGCCGCTGAATCTGACGTTGCTCAAGGGCTGCGACATCCGCGGCGTCTACTGGGGCGACTTTGTCGCCCGGGAGCCGGAAGCCAACCGCGACAATATGGCGCAGTTGCTGTCCTGGGCCGAAAATGGCGCCCTGAGAATCCATATTTATGCAAGGTTTCCATTGCATAGCTATTTGCAGGCGTTCGAAGCGATCTCGAAACGCCAAGCGCTGGGAAAAGTCCTCCTGCAGATCGGAAGCGATCTGTAAAAAATAAATCTTCCGGCTTGAAAATTATGGTGCGCTGCACAATAATGATTCGCGGGGAATGATACGCCGAGGCAAAGTTCGGCGAGGGACACATGAGCGAGACCCGATCATCAAATGTCGAGGTCCGGCGGCTCTGGCCATCGGACATGGAAGCCTACCGCGACCACCTGTTGCGCCTCGACCCGCGCAGCCGGCACGAGCGGTTCGGCGGGGGGATGTCGGACGACTTCCTGGTCCATTACGCCGAGCATTGCTTCGGCCAGGGCGACCTGCTGTACGGGGCCTATATCGAGGGCGAACTCGTCGGCGCGGCGGAGCTGCGCTCCAACATGGCGATCTGGAGCGAGCAGGCGCCGTTCGGCCGGCACATCCACGCCGAGGCGGCCTTTTCGGTCGAGGAAGGCTATCGCCGGCGCGGCATTGGCGAGAAGCTGTTCCGACGGATCCAGCGCGCCGCCTCGAACCACGGGGTCGAGACGATCGAGATCATCTGCCTGCCCGACAACATCAGCATGCGCAAGCTGGCGCAGAAATTCAAGACGCAGTTCACCTTCGAGGAGTGCAACCTGACGGGCCGCCTGCGCGCCCGCCGTCCAACGCCCTTCTCGCTGATGCGCGAGGCGGCGGGCGATGCGGTCGACTTCGGAACCGCGCTGTTCGACGCGCAGTGGCGCGCCTACGCCGCGGGACACACATCCGAGCCGAGACAGAGCGCCGCCTAAAACCATCGTCTTGAGCGCCATTTGAAAGGCCGGCCATGGCGCCTGGCCTTTCCTTTTTCAGCCTTAACTGCACGCATGGATCTGTCGCTGAATGGTTAGGCGGATGTTGACAATGTGTGCGTGGGGACTTATGTTAACAGGAATGAAGCATATGCAGTTTTGGGGGTTCACGTGAGATCATTCGTTTTGGCGCTGGGAGGCGTTCTCGTAGCGTTTTGCGCTGCGCCCGGCGCTCAAGCCAACGTCTACAGTTTCACACAGGACGGCTGCACTGGCGGTTGCGGCGCGTCCGTGTCGACGCCGGTCGGCACGGTCACCACCGAATTGGAATCGGCAGGCGTTATCGGGGTGACGGTAACACTGACCTCCGGGGCTTTCCACGACACCAATGACGGCCAGCATCACGCTTTGGCCTTCAACCTCACGGGCGACCCCACGATCACGATCAGCGATCTTCTCGCGCCATTTACCGTCAACGGCGCCCAGTCCGCGGGCAGCCACGGCGCGGCCCCGTTCGGGTCATTCTCTTACGTGATCAACTTTCCGCACGCGAGCCACCCGCCGGTCGAGACTTCCTTCAGCTTCGACATCTCCGCTCCTGGCCTGACGCTCAACTCGTTCGTCGCCAACAAGGGCGTGTACTTCGTCAGCGACATTTGGGCGAAGGCGGACAAGACTGGCAACACCGGAAACGTCGGCGCGGTTTCCGGTGTCCCGGAGCCCGCCACTTGGGCGATGTTGACGTTGGGCTTTACGGGTCTTGGGTTCCTGGGCTACCGCAAGGCGAAGGGCGCCGCCATACTCGCAGCGTAACACGGGCTTCCCCCACCAGCGACACGCTCGCCCCCGCTCGGGCGCAAACACGCCCCTTAGTCGACGGGCGGCGAGGGGGAAGGGACGCCAATCGCCGGTCGAGCACGTTCAGGCAATCGCAAAGCCGCCGTCGACGCGAAACGACACGCCAGTCACCGCCGCGGCGCGGTCGGACAGCAGGAACGCGATGGCTTCCGCCACCTCGGACGGTTCGATGAACCGCCCGATCGGCATGCGTGAGAGGCGCGGGGCGGAGCGGGCCGG
This sequence comes from uncultured Alphaproteobacteria bacterium, assembly GCA_963816065.1. Classification (GTDB taxonomy): domain Bacteria; phylum Pseudomonadota; class Alphaproteobacteria; order Rhizobiales; family Beijerinckiaceae; genus Roseiarcus. The sequence continues at coordinate 40,775 of CAWFJG010000031.1, forward strand.
ATCGCTCCAGGCAAGCCGCGCCATGTCGGTTAATGTAATCGTCGGGTTGACGCTGTTGACACGAATTCCGTAGCGCCCGAGTTCGTTGGCCATCACCCGCATCGCAGCGTCCAGCGCCCCTTTCGAAGCGCAATAGCCGGTATGGTCGACCACGCCCAGAAAGGCTGCGTCGCTGGAGACATTGACGATCGATCCCGGCTGCTTCGCCGCGATCCGATCGCGGGCGTATTCCTGCGCCACGATCAGCGGCGCCTTGGCGTTGACCGTCATGATGCGGTCGAAGGTTTCGATCGAGAAATCGACGAAGGGTTCCAGCGCCGTGGTCCCCGCGCAATTGACCAACAGATCGAACGGCAGATGGGCGCGGACTCGCCGCCCGAGTCGCCTCGAGGTCGGCGAGATCGACGGCGAGCGTCTGGCAGCCGGTTTCGGCCGCGAGCGATGCGAGTTCGTCGTGGGTGCGCCCGAGGGCCAGCACTGACGCGCCGCGGCGCGTCAGCAACTGGGCGGTCGTCCGTCCGATCCCTTTCGTGGCGCCGGTCACCAGCACCGATTTCCCGGCGAATTCGCGGCTCTCGTCATTCACGGGCGTTCCCCCGGTCTTTGAGTTCTCGGAACGACGATTGTCGCCTAAACGGAGCGGCCCGTCGATGGGGGGAGCGCGGGATGACGTTGGCGCTCCGGGGACACTGATCCGCCCCGCTACCGCCCCGTCGTCCGCGCCACCGGGATCGGCGCGAGCCGCAGCCGCCAGTTCGTAGGCAGGGCGTTGCCGCGCAAACCGCCGCGCGGCTCGTCGTCGTCGTCCTTGGGCGGGAACATCACCGCTGCGGCGCAAACGAGGCCGCCGAATGAGGTCATGAAGCCCACATAGAGCAGGAACAGCGCCGGGACGCCCATTCCGCTGTCATGGAAAAGCTTCCAGAAGCCGAACGGATCGAGCGCCAGCAGCAAGGTCACGCAAAGGGCCCCGGCCAACATCCCCAGCATCCAGTGGAAGAGCATGTAGCGCACCAGCGGGTCGAGCTTTCTTCGTGGCCCTGGCGAACCGCAGGCGGGCGCATTCCCGATCATGTCCGTCTCCGCCACGCGAACCTCCGTCTGCACTCCCGCGCCGATCTCCCGATGCGATCTTACTCTGACGATTTCATCATATCCAGAAGGCGGAACCGGTCAATTCGGCGGCCCGCGACAAAAGCGCCATCAGCGGCGGCCCCGCAAGGCGTCCGCCAGCCGTGCGGTGGCGGAGCCGGGCTTCAGCGGCTTAGGCTGGCTCTCGTGCGGCGCCCACGCGCTGAGCCAGAGGATGTCGAAGGTCGCGCGCAGCCGTCCGTCGGGGTCGGCGAACGCGTCCGCGTAAGCCGCCGCAGCACGCGCGACAACGTCGCGCCGAAGCGGCTTGCGGCTGCGGTCGGCGAGCGCGTTCGCGGCGCCGAACGCGCGCAAATCCCGCATCAGCGCAATAATGTCGGGGTAGCGGACGGTAACCCGGTCGAGGTCGACGACCGGCAGCGCAAGGCCCGCCCTCTGCGCCAGCGCCCCCAGCGCACGCAATTCGACGAACGGCGCGACGCGGGGCGCAGCGCCTCCGAGCACTTCGCTCTCGGCCAGCGTCAGGCTCTGGCGCAGTTCGGTCAGCGTGTCGCCGCCGATGAGCGCGACGACGGCGAGGCCGTCCGGGGCGAGGACGCGGCGCATCTGGATCAGCGCGCCGGGCAGGTCGTTGACCGTCTGAAGGGCGAGGAGCGACACAGCGAGATCGAAGCGGCCGTCGGCGAGCGGCAGCCGCTCGACGTCGGCGACCACGCCCAGGAAATCGCCGGCGCCGAGGCTTGCATATGTGGGAGCGAGCCGGACGACGCCATCGACCTGTCCGCTCGCAGCCAGCGCGGCCGCACCGTGCGGTCCCGCCGCGCCGAGATCGGCGGCCAGCGCGAACCGGCGTTTGACGACCCCGACGCGGTCGATGAGATCGTCCGCCGCCCGGCGCAGGAGGAAGTCCGCGCCGGGCTCGGCGCCGGCTCGCGCCCAGGCCCGGTCGAGGCGGCGATGGCCAAGCGCGCGGTCGAAGATCTGCGGCGGCGAAGGGGACGGCATTTCCCGCTCTTATGCGACGACCGGCCACGTCGCGCAAAGCCCCAGTTCGCGTTAACTTCACTTGATGCATGCGAATTTCGCGCTTTCCGCGGACGAACCCGCCGCGCCCGATTGGCGGCGGCGCGCGTTCGATTGCGCGCTCATGTTGGCCAAAGGCGCGATCGACGCCCTTTACCCGCCGACTTGCCTCGCCTGCCGCGCGGCGACCGATGTGCATGGGGCGCTTTGCCCGCGCTGCTGGAACGCGATGCGGTTCATCGAGCGGCCCTATTGCGAGCGCCTCGGCACGCCGTTCGAGCAGGACCTCGGCGAGGGCCTCCTGTCGCCGCAGGCGATGGCCGATCCGCCGGTCTTTGCCCGCGCCCGTGCCGTCGCCAGGTTCGAGGACGGCCCGGCGCGCAGGCTCGTTCACCGGCTGAAATATTCCGACCGCGCCGAGCTCGCCCGGCCGATGGCGCGCTGGATGGCGCGGGCGGGCGCCGATATCCTCGCCGACGCCGACTGTCTCGCGCCTGTGCCTCTCCACCCCATCCGACTCTGGCGGCGGCGCTTCAACCAGGCGGCCATGTTGGCGCGGGAAATCGCCCGCGCCAGCGGCAAGCCCTGCGATGTCGGCGCGCTCATAAGGATCAAGGCGACCCATAGCCAGGTCGGCCTGAGTCGGACACAGCGGGCCGAGAACGTCCAGGGGGCGTTCAAGGCGGCCGAGGGCGCCGTCGTGAAAGGCCGCAACGTCGTGCTCGTCGACGACGTGCTGACGTCCGGCGCCACCGCCAACGCGGCGTCCCGGGCGCTATTGCGGGCGGGGGCGAATTGGGTCGACGTGCTCGTATTCGCGCGGGTTGTTACGGGCGCGTGACCGCCTATATGCTTGGGGTTTGACGCGCATTGTCCATAAAGGAGTCGAATTCGAAGTGAGGCCGGTCGTCATCTACACCAAAGCGACTTGTCCTTATTGCCACGCCGCCAAGGCGCTTTTGGCGAAGAAGGGCGTCGCGTTCGAGGAAATCGGGGTCGACGGCGACCGTGCCGCCCAGGCGGCGATGGCCATGAAGGCCGACGGCCGTTCGACGGTGCCGCAGATCTTCATCGGCGGCGCGCCGGTTGGCGGATGCGATGAACTGTACGATCTTGACGGGGCGGGCGAGCTGGATGCGTTGCTGGCGGGCTGATGCATGATCAAATACGCGCTCGGCTGCGCCGAGGGACATGAGTTCGAGAGTTGGTTTCCCGACAGCGCCGCCTACGAAAAGCAGCGCAAACGGAAACTCGTCGCCTGTCCGGAGTGCGGCTCGACGGTAGTGGATAAGGCGATCATGGCTCCGGCTGTCGTCGGAGATCGCAGTCCGTCCGGCGGGTCGCCGGCTAACCTGCTCGACGCCAAGCGCCGGCAGGCCCGCGAGATGGTGGTTCGCCTGCGGCAGGAGATCGAGGCCAACACCGACGACGTTGGCGCCAAATTCCCGGAGGTGGCGCGCGCCATCCACGTCGGCGACGAACCAGAACGGGCAATCCGCGGCCGGGCGAGCCGTGACGAGGCGCGTGCGCTGATCGAGGAAGGCGTCGGCGTCATGCCGATGCCGGCTCTTGCAGACGAAATGAACTGAGTTTTCGGGAGTTTAACAGCTTCGGATCGAATCGCGCGGCTTGCTCTCATCCGCCCCGCGGCGTGCGCGCATCTTTTAAAGTTCACATCGGGGATCCGTAAACCCCTCGCCTTTAGGCGACCGGGATGCGACGCTGGGTTTATGCAAGACGCGAAGCCTGGCAGCCATACGATTTGGGACTGCAAGTATCCCGTGGTGTGGATCACGAAATATCGGTTCCCGGTGCTGGGCGGCGACGTAGGGCAGAGGGCGCGCGAGCTTCTGCGCGAGATTGCGCGGGCTCATGAGATGATCATCTACGTGGGGTCGATCAACCGGGACCACGTACATATGCTGATCGGGATACCGCCGCATGTGTCGGTGTCGCGAGCGGTGCAGTACCTCAAGGGGAAGAGTTCGCACAAGCTTCTGTCGGAGTATCAATCGCTTCGGAAGCGCTATTGGGGCCAGCATCTGTGGGGCCGCGGCTACTGGGTGGCGACGAGCGGCAACGTCACGGACGAGGTGTGGAAGAAGTACATCGAGGACCAAAAACCTGAAATTCCGGACGATCACTTCAATGTTGTGTAGCACGTCGGCCCTCAGGGCCGACCCAATCCGGCTTTAAGCCGTAACCCGAAGCCACCGGCTTTAGCCGGTGGTCGTTCACCAGGCGGGCGCCACTCAGTGGCGACTGGCTGTCTCACCTTCCCTGGGCGTCCTCGCTGGCGAAATCCGCCACCCGGCCCACGCTCTCGCCAGCCTCCAGCGACACCGGAGCGAGCGCCTGGACGCGTTCGGGCGCGACGGCCTCGGCGCTCGCTTCGCCGGCCGCGAGCGCCACTTCCGCCTGGGCGGCGTCGGCCAGCGTTTCGCCGATCGCGGTCCAATCGGTCTGGACGGTAGTCAGGGTGGGGATCAGATATTGCGCCCGCGCCTCCGGCAGCAGCGCCAGCACCGAGAGGTCGCGTCCCGGCCGGAGGCCGCGCTCGCCCAGCCGGCGATAGAGCGCCACAGCGTGCATCGAGTTGGTGACCAGCACGGCGGTCGGCGGCCGATCCGCCGTGAGGAGCGCATTGGCAGCCTCGAGGCCGCCGCGCTCGCCGGCGGGCGGCCGCAAATGAAGCCCCTCCTCGACCTGCAGATCGCGCGCGCGCAGGGCGCGACGGTAGCCAGCCTCGATGAGGGCGACGTAATTCACCTTCCGGTCAGGCAGCACGAGCCCGATCCGGCGATGTCCGAGCGCGACGAGGTGGTCGACCGCGCGCTCGACGCCCATGTCGAAATCGGGATCGACAAAGGCGTGTCGCCCAGGCGCTTTCGTGCGACCGAATGTGACGAAGGGCCTATGGAGCTTCAGGAGATAGTCGACCCGAGGGTCCGCGCTGGCGGTGTCGGCGATGATCAGCGCGTCGGCGATGCCGCGCTCGGTGACGCGCCTCAGCGCGGCGAGACGATCAGGACCCTCCTCGACGAACACCGCGAGGTCGAGCCCGTGCGCGCCGAGCCGGCGCTTGAGCCCGTTCAGCACCGAAAGGAAGACCGTGTTGATCAGCGTGTCGTCGGGGCCAGACGGGACAACCATGGCGACAAGGTCGGTCCGCCCGCGCCTGAGGCTGCGGCCAGACTGGTTGGGCGAGTAGCCGAGCTCCGCGGCCGCCTCCAGCACGCGCCGCCGGGTCTCGCGGTTGACGTCGTCGCGGTCGTTCAGCGCGCGCGAGACGGTCCCGATCGAAAGACCGAGGTGACGGGCGAGTTCGCGAATTCCGACCACTTTTCGAAGCTCCAGCCGCGGGGTGAGAGCGCGTCGCGCCGCCAAGCTCCCATCCGGCCGCTTGCGCGGCCACCTTCGCCCTCATGGGGAAGGGGACGCCCCTCTCACTCCGGGAGAGGGATGCCGCCGCAGGGCGTCTGGGAGGACGCCCGTCTTTCGACGGACTGTGGCGGCAGGGTGAGGGTTTTCGGCGCGAATCGATCAGAATTCATCATACCCCCTGGACGCGGGCGTCGCAGTTACCTGCCGGCGAGCCTGTCGGCGAAGAGGGCTATGGTCTTGGCGTAGACCGGCGAGGCGTTCCATTGCAGGATGGCGGGAAAATTCGGCTCGCCCTCGTTCCAGCCCGCGCCGCGTTGCCAGCCGTGTCCGGCGAGGAAGGCGGCGGTCGAGGCGAGGGCGTCGCCAGAATTGTGGATGATGTCGGGCGTCCCCGCGCCGTCCGGCGTGGTGGCGTAGGTCATCACGGCCGAGGGCATGAGCTGGGTCTGGCCGATCTCGCCGGCCCACGCGCCATGCAGCGATCGGGGGTTGGGCCAAACGCCGCGCTCGACCAGGGTCAGGGCATCGATCAGCTCGGCGCGAAAGCGGTCGGCGCGGCGGCAATCGTAGGCGAGGGTGGCCAGCGCGGAAAAGGTCGGATACGAGCCGTTGTCGCCGCCGTAGCTGGTCTCGAGGCCCCAGATGGCGACCAGCACCGGACCGGGCACGCCGAAACGCTGCTCGATGGTTTCGAACGTCGTGGCGTATCGGGCGAGCATCGCCCGGCCGCGCGACAACTGGCCGGGCGTGATGTGACTTGCGGCGAAGCTCTCGAAATTGTGGCCGAGGAAGACGACCCCGCGATCGTGCGCGCCAACCGAGGAATCGTAGCTCATCCCACCGAGTGCGGCCTCGAACGCCGCATCCGAGATTCCGTCGCGCGCGGCGACATGCCTGAAGGCGTTCAGCCACTCGTGGAAACCTTCCGGCCCTTTGCCGCAATCCTGCTGCGCCCTCGCGACTGTCACTGCGAGCACTGAAGCGAGCGCGACCCCCGCGAGTGCTCTTCCAACGCGACCTGTCATCTATCGCCCCCGATCCGGCCTCCGCCTGAAAGGCCGCGAACGCCGGCCAGGGCCCGCGGCGCCGGGACCCTATCAAAGCGCGGCGGCGCGACAAACCGCTGCGCGCTGGCGAGGCGGACCGGAGTGCGGCCCGCCTCGCTGCGCCTCTCAGAGACCCCGCGCCGGAGGCTGGGGTCGCCGGGCTCGACGCGCGCCGTGGGAGGAGCCGGCTCGCGTCATCGGTAACGCTTCTGGTTCCAGCGATGGCCGATCAGCGCCAAGATGATGATGAGGCCGTTGAAAAACTGGACGTAGAAGCCGCTGAGGCCCGCGGCGACGATGCCGCTCTGGATGAACGACACGATCAGCGCCCCGATGGCGCCGCCCGCGATGGTGCCGACGCCGCCCCAGGTCGGCGTGCCGCCGACGAACACCGAGGCAATCGCCGGCAGGAGATAGCCGTCGCCGGTCGTCGGCCACCAGGTGTAATTGACCATGGTCGAGAAGACCCCGGCGAGCCCGGCGCCGAGGCCCATGAAGACGAAAGTCAGGATGCGCACGCGCTGGACGTTGATGCCCATTTCGGTCGCGCTATCGGGGTTGTCGCCGACCGCACGCACCCGCGCGCCGAACCGGTGGCCGTTGAACAGGAAGCCCGCGAACAGGACGAAGCCGAGCGCCCAGAAGATCTGCACCGGAACGCCGAAGGCCTGGCCGCCGAAGATCGAGCCCCAGCTCGTGTCCTGCAGTTCGAGCAGCGCGATCGACTTGCCTTGGGTGAGGATCGTGATCAGCCCGCGCAGCATGAAGTTCATGCCGAGCGTGGCGATCAGCGAGGAGAGCCCCGCCGTGACCACGAGCGCGCCGACGCAGGCGCCCAGCGCCATGCCGGCGATGAGCGCCGCGACGATGCCGACGAGCGGGCTCAGGCCGGCATGCACCACGAGGGCAAACACCCAGGCCGCGCATCCCATCGTCGCCGGGAACGAGAGGTCGATCTCCCCGACGGTCACGACGAACACCAGCGGGACGACGAGACACAGGGCGACCGGCAGGGTGACGAGCACCGAATTGTAGATCGGCCAGCTCAGGAACACCGCGGGGCTCGCGATCATGAAGGCCGCGATCATGATGACGAACACCGCCAGCGTGCCTAGCGGCGCGCGATTGCGGTCGATGAACCGCCGCAGCGCGCTCTCCGGCGGACGCTCGACCGGACGGGCGCGCATGTCGACGGGCTCCAGGGACATGGTCATCACGCTGCCTCCACGTCATGGCCGGGCGGCGCCGGGATCTCGATCCCCTGCGGGTGGGCGAGCTTTTCCATGTACGCGATCAGGCGCTCGGCCGAGCCGACCTCGTCCTTGGTCGTCTGCAGCGCCACCGTGCCCCGATCCATCACGACGAAGCGCTCGCAGATGTCGAACACGTGGTGGATGTTGTGGCCGATGAACAGCACCGAGCGTCCGCCGGCGCGGACCGCGCGCACGAAGCGGAACACCTTTTCCGTTTCGGTCAGCGACAGCGCGGTGGTCGGCTCGTCCATGACGATGAGGTCGGCCTTGTTGTAGATCGCGCGCGCCAGCGCCACGCCTTGCCGTTCGCCGCCGGAGAGCTGGCCGACGATCGAATCCGGCGAGAATACCTTGGAGGTGAAGCCGATGTCGCGCATCAGCCGCTCCGCCTCGACGCGCTCGCGCTTGCGGTCGAGCATGCCGAGCACGTTGGTGATCTCGCGGCCGAGAAAGATGTTACGGATGATGCTCTGCTGGACGCAGAGCGCCCGGTCCTGGAACACCGTCTCGATGCCGGCGTTGCGCGAACGCGCCGCGTTCCAGCGCGTTTCGCGGACGCCGCGGACGATAATTTCGCCGCGGGTCGGCTGGATTGCGCCGGCCAGCATCTTGATCAGCGTCGACTTGCCGGCGCCGTTGTCGCCGAGCAGCCCGACCACCTCGCCGCGGTCGACATGCAGGTCGACGCCGCCGACGGCGAACACCCGGCCGTAGCTCTTGGCGATGTTTCTGAGTTCGATCAGCCTCTCGCCCATTGCTCGTTCCTCCGTCGTGGCCCGCGGCCGTTGCGCCGCCCTTGTCCCCTCTCCCCGAGTGCGGGCGAGGGGGCTATCGCAGGCCTTCCTTCGCGAGGTCGGCGACCTCCTTGTAATTGTCCGGCGTGACGTAGCCCGCGCCGGTGTCGACGTTGATCGGCGCGAGGCCGTAGACGATCTGCTCACAGAGACTCAGGATCGGCAGGTAACCCTGCTGAAACGGCTGCTGGTCCGCCGTGAGCTGCACCCAGCCGTCCTTGAACATCTCGACGATCTGCGGGCTCGTATCGAAGCCGATGTTGATGATCTCGCCGGGCTTCTTGCCCGCCGCTTTCATGTAGGCGGCGGCGTTGCCGAGTTCCTGGCCGCCCGGATAGACGATCGCCTTGGCCGTCGGATTGGCCTGCAGAGTCGCCGTGATGACGGGAATCGCGAGGTTCGGGTCGGTCGCCCATTCCGGTGGCGAGTTGAGCTTGACGACCTTGACGCCGGCCTGCTCGAGGGCGTTCGCCGTGCCGAGCTCGCGCGCGGCGCGGATCGAATCGTCGAAGCCGCCGAGCACGATCGCCACGTCGCCTTTCTTCAGCCCGAAACGGCGCACGATCTCGACGCCGAGGGCGTGGCCCTGCGGCTCCTGCTGGGCGCCGACGTAGCCGCCGCCGACCTTGTCGACCGCCGCGGGCACGGGCACGTTCTGGTACATCATCTTGATGCCGGCCTTGGCGGCCTGCTCGGCGAGCGGCAAAATCGCGGCTTCGCCCGGATGGCCCATCATCGCGATGCCGTCCGGATGGGCTGCGACCGCCTCGCGCAACTGCTGGGTCATCTTTTCGTTGGCCCAGCCGGAGAAGACGTAATCGACATGCGCCCCGATGTCGGCGGCGGCCTGGCGCGCGCCGTTGTAAACGATCGTGCCGAACGCGTCGCCCTCGGCGCCGCCGACGAAGAAGCGGATGTGCGCCTTGCTGCACCATTTGTCGCGCAACGCCTGCCCCGCCGCCGCCTGGGCCGCGCCGACACGACGCCGATCAACAACCAGCGCCGTCGCCCCTCGAAATATTGCATTCAAGCTTCGCGTCATGTCCGTCCTCCCTGTTGTCCCGCGACCTTGCGCCGCTCCTTCGCCGGACCGTTCCGCCTCCGGCGTTCCTGTCGCCCGGGCCACGTTCAGCCCGGATTCGGCGATGGCGCGCGCGCCGCCCCGGCAAAGCTTGAGATAGTCGAGCGCGCGGACCTGACCGGTCATCTCCGAGTTCGTCGCGATAGACCGGGTCGTGCCAGCCCTCGATGTCGATCGGGCCGGAATAGCCGGCGAGCCGCAGCTCGCTGATGACGCGCGTCCAGTCGGTGTCGCCGAAGCCGGGCGTGCGCATCTGGACGAAGGGCATTTGCCGAACACGCCGTGCTCGCGCACCACGTCCCAGCGCACCGTCGCGTCCTTGCCGTGGACGTGAAAGAATCTTGGGGGCCCATTTGCGGATCTGCGGCAGGGGATCGATCAGATAGACGAGCTGGTGGCACGGCTCCCATTCGAGGCCGAGATTGTCGTTCGGCAGGGCGTCGAACATCAGCTCCCAAGCATCCGGATTGTGGGCGATGTTCCAGTCGCCGGTCGCCCAGTTGCCGTCCATGGCGCAGTTCTCGAAGGCGAGCCGCACGCCCTTGTCGTCGGCGCGTTGCGCAAGCTCGCCCCAGACGCGCTTGAACGCCGACAGGCTCGCCTCGAGCGGCTGGCCGCGCACGCGGCCGGTGAAGCCCGCGACCGTGCGCGCGCCGAACAGGTGGGCGTTGTCGATCAGCGCCTCCCAGCCGGCCAGCGTCTGCCGGTCGAGCTCGTCGTTTTCGAGCGGATTGCCGAACATGCCGAGCGTATCGATCGTCACGTCGGCGTCGCCGATCGCCTCGCGGAGTTCGCCGGCGAGCCGCGGCAGATCCTTGTTCATCGTCTGCCAGAAGAACGGCTCGATGCTCTCGAAGCCGTGCTTGACGATGGCGCGAACGTATGCCGCCGGATCGGGCGCGTTGGCCCGGATCATGGTTCCGATGCGGATGTCGAGCAGTTCTCTCATTTCCGTCCTGTTGCGTGTTGAGTCCGATCGTGCGCCGAAGCGGAGAGCTCGCCCGCGACGTCGGAACGGATGTAGGGCTGGTTCACGTCTTCGTAGCCCCTGGCGGCGTACGGATCGGCGCCGGCCACCAGAATGATGTCTCTGAGATCGTGCGTCGGCGGACTGGGTCCGTCGGGGCGCCACCACGGAAGCAGCGATTCGGCGCTCATGTAGTGGTTGACGAGCGCCCGTCGGAATCCGCCTGGCCTGCGGTTCCTGAGCGATTTGTGCAGCAGGTAGCCGTTGAAGAAGACAACCGATCCGGCCGCAACCTCGATCGGCCGCGCGTCCTCTTCCTCGTAGGGAAAGTCGAAGGATTCGGGAACCGAGTCGTATTCGGGGTTGAAGTGCCGGCGCAACGGCCAGAGAACGCCGGGACGGTGCGAGCCGGGGATCGCCCACAGGCAGCCGTTGTCGATCGCGGCGTCGTCGAGGGCGATCCAGGCCGCCGTCAAAGAGCGGTCGCGGGTGGGGATGAAATCCTCGTCCTGATGCCAGGCCTGGCCCGCCTTGCCCGCGTGCTTGATGAACAGCATCGACTGCATGCATTTCACGTTGGGGCCAATCAGCGTGGTCAGCGCCTCGACGATGCGCGGGTGAGCGAGCGCGGCGCGAAACCGGTCCGACAGCTTGTGCGGGAAATGGATCGCAAGATAGGCCGCGAGCGGGTCGCTCTGCGTCACGTCGGAAGCGCCGCTGAGCGCGTTGCCCTTGTCGAGGCAAAGCCGCGCGGCTTCTTCGCGCAGGTCCGTCATGTCCCGCGGGCCGATCAGATCTTCGATCACCGCATAGCCATCGCGCTGATAGCGTTCGAGCAGTCCGTCGTTCATTGGACCTCTCATCGGGGTCACATGAAAATACTGACGCGCTGGCCAACCTCCGCGCTCTCGATGGCCCCGAGGACCATCGCCAGCGAGCGGATGTTGTCTTTGCCGGCCGTCTCGGGCTGGGCGCCTTCGCGCACGGCCGCGACGAAGTCGGCGAGCACGCCGAAATGGCCGCCGACCCGGTCGTTCGCGGCGAGCGCCGGCGGTTCGAGCGGCTCGACGGCGTCGAACAGACCGTTGCGCGCGCCGGCGCGCGCAATCTCGATCCGGATCGCCACGGCGCCGTCCCAGGTCAACGACCCTCGGGTTCCGACAAAGCGCCAGCCGCATTCCCATGAGGTCTGCAGGCCCGGCGCGCACCAGGAGCCGCGGTAGGTGAAGAGCGCGTGGTTGTCGAGCTCGAACACCGCAACCGCCGACGAGCCCTGGCGATACCAGGAGGACGGCGGGTTCCACTCGCGGCAATAGACGTTGACGCCGTCGAGCCCGGTCATGGCGCGGAGCGCGTCGAAGCCGTGGATCGCCATGTCGAGCAGCAGGACATGGTCCATGTCCTCGCGAAAGCCGCCGAAATGCGGGGCGAGGAAAAAGTCGGCGTGCGCGCTGGTGAGTTCGCCGATCGCGCCCGCGCGAAGGGCCCGGCCGATCCGCCGGACGCCCTCGCAATAGCGGCGGTTCTGCACCACGGCGTGGATGCGTCCCGTAGCCTTCGCCCGGGCGATTAGGTCGCGCGCGTCCGCGAGCGTCTCGGCCATCGGCTTTTCGCTGAGCACGTGGCAGCCGGCGTCGAGTCCTTCGGCCACCACGTCGTGGCGCGCCTGCGGCACGACCACGTCGAACACGAGATCGGGGCGTGTCTCGGCAAGAAGCGTGCCCAGGTCGCGCGCGATCGCCACGTCGGCGAGTCCGAACTCGACGGCGCGCCGAGCCGCCCGCTCGCGTTCGAGGTCCGCGAGGCCGACGATTGTCAATTCGGGGATCTGCCGAGCGGCCTGGAGCCAGGCTTTGCTCATGGCGCCACAGCCGACGAGGACGGCCTTCATTGCCATGGACACACGCCTCCTGGACCGAGTTTCACTCCCGCGGCCCCGTCGTTCCGGAGCCGTAAACGTTTACGAAAATACCGCCGATCAGCCCCCCTGTCAAGCGCGCGCCGCCTTTCAGGCAGGGCAGGGGCCTCAGTTGGCAACGATGCGTTAACCCAGATCGATTGGAAGGGCGTGGGAGGGGCACGCCATGTCGCTTGGGTATCTTGATCATATGCGGGTGGTGCGGGATCACCGGATTCCGGGGATGGTGACCTATCCCTCGGACGAGGTGCTGCTCGCCCTCATGCGCCACACCGGCTACGACATCCTCAAGGCCGACAATCCCGCGGCTCGCTCCGTCGAAAGCGCCTCAGGGCCTGCGTCGACCCGGCCTTCCGCACAAAGTTGTTCGCCCCGTTAACGATTTGGAAATTCGCCCTGGGTCGAGCGCGACTGCGATTCCCCTGAGATCAGTGACAAAATCCGCATAGGCCTTGCGCCGCGCGCTTGAAGTTGACGGTTTTGGCGTCGGCCGGGGCGGCCGACAGAACCATCGCGGCCGCGGAAACGCGGCGGCGAGAATGCTCATTCGCATAAGCCTTCCCTCTGCCGAACATAGGTGACGGTGGTGACGAAATAGCGTTCGAAGATAGCAGATTGGATCAGGCAAAACGCCGTCGCGACCGCTCGCGCGCCCGGACCGCCTCGACGTCGCGGTCGCGTGGCGCCGCGGCGCTTTGAAGCGAGGTCATCAGCCGCCGGGTCGCGTCGGCGACTTCGCCGACCGCGCGCGCGAAGGCCTCCGCGTTCGCCTGCGACGGATGCGCAAAGCCGCTGACTTTGCGTACGAATTGTAGCGCCGAAGCGCGGATTTCCTCCTCCGTCGCCGGAGGCTCGAAATTGAACAGCGGGCGAATGGCGCGGCACATGGGGCGTCTCCCGTCCAAGATCAGGTCGCTCTACTGCGTCAGCTCGAACCGCGCGGTCACCGTCACTGTGAGCCTGTCCTGGCCGGCCTCCACCGGCGTGGGGGCTGCCATGGCGGCGGTGGCGTAGACGCGGCTTGCGAGGGGCATGGGCGGTCCCCCGACCTGCTCGCTGAGCTCCATAAGCCGGCCGATCTTCGATCCGGCCGCGGCGGCGTAGATCGCCGCCTTGCGCCGGGCGTCGGTGAAAGCGAGCGGGCGCGCCTTGTCGAGCAGGACGCTGATGTTGTCTTCGCCGAACGCGACCCCATTGATCGCATTCGCCCCGCTTCCGACCGCCTTGTCGATCAGGCCGCCCAGGCGGGAGAGATCGCGGACGGTGGCCGTGACCATGTTCCCGACAGTATAGCCGTCGATCGCGGGCGGCTTGGACGAGCCGGACCCGCGATTGGCGAAATTGGGGGCAACCGACAGGCTGGACGTCTGAATGTCGGTCGAGGCGAGGCCTTCGCCCTTGAGGGCGGCGATCAGCGCGTTGGTCGCCTTGGCGTTGGCGGCCATCGCTTCGGTCGCGTCCTTGTCGACCGTCGTGACGCCGAGGGTGACCGTGGCGAAATCCGGCGTCGCCTCGACGCTGGCCTCGCCCGTGACCTCGATCGAACGGTCCGGATTGAGTTCGATGAGCCGGGTATCGGGCCCGGCCGAGGCTCTGGCTGCGGGATAGACCAGAGCCAGCGCGGCGGCTGCGGCGACAGTGGAAAGGACCTTCATGGCTTACCCCTCGAGATCGTCGCCCCTCCGCTCGAGCCGCGGGGGGCGTCGGGGACCTTCGCTACGGCCCGGTAGCGGAAGTCGCAATGGTTCGCCCCGCCCATGATGGTCTGGGTCCGCGTCAGCTCGATACCCGGATCATAGCCCTCGCAAAAGGCGCCGTCGCGGTCGCAGGACAAAATGTCTCCCAGGCCCCCGAGGCCCATGGTCCGATAGGTCTCGGCGTAGCGGCAGCGGGTGACGTTGAAATCGAAGGCGCCGGGCTCGTCGCGCTCGACCTCGACGGTCAGCGCGTCGTCCTCGGTCCACAGCGGGAAGATGGACTTGAAGGTTTCGAGGCTCGCCTCGCCGGCCTCGCGCGCCGCGAACGCCGCCCCGGAGGCGATCGCCGCCCGCCGGATGGCGGCCTTCAGGATCGCCCGCGCCTGCTCTTCGCCAAGGACCTTGCGCATCTCGTCGTAGATCGGCGCGATGATCTCGGCCTCGATCTTGCGGCGGGCGAGGATGCCGAGTTCGGTCATGGGAGGGTCCTCGGGGAGGGGGGCGGCCGACGCATTTTTGCAGCTGATCGCACGATTTCAATAGATTAGCCTCCATTTTTTGTTTTGCGCCAAGAGCAAAGGGCCGTTTTGCCACGTTTTCGCCATGATCTATATTTCTATTTTTCGATGTTATTGGAATATATCAGTCTTTTGCGTAGATAAGCTAAGGTATCACGTGAAGTCCTGCGAGAATTTTGCGGCTCCAATCGCGATACAGCCGGACGCTCCCAGGCGCAGGACGGCGGCGGTCTCTCCTCGATGACGGCGTCGCGACGGCGCATCAGCCTGCCCGACAGCGGTCGACGGGCGACACGGACCGCGGGCCGGGCAGGCTATCCGGTCGCGCGAAAGCAGGTGGGCCATGACCCTCTGCGCTTCCGGCAATGCAAACGAAAGCCGATGCAGATGCGCGGCCTTGCCGAACGGAAGATAGGCCGGCGTCTTCGGCGGCGACCGCAGGTCGCAGACGTCTGTCGCCGCCAGGGAGACCACAAACGCTTTCCGGCGAGGATGACGAGGATGAGGCTCGCAATTGGAATAGCGAACGCCTGCGCGCGTTGCGAGACGCGGAAATGTCCGCCCGGCCCTTCCACTTCCTCCCATTCGCGATCGCCTGTGCCCCGTAGCGGCAACCCCAAAACCGCTCCCCGTGAGCAAGATCAATGGCCTACGCTTCGTGAAAGAAAGCAGCTCCGTCTAAGGTCCTAGTACCCGACGTAGAGGTCTTAGGTTCGACATGGACTTCAGCCCGATTTTCGCAGGCCCGGAACAGTGTCATTGGTGGCGAGCCAGCTTTCCTGGCTGTTCCAGCTTAGGCGCGGCGTCCGCCGCCAACTAAACAGGATCTGCTGGTCGCCGAAACGCCGGGGGAACGGCGGGTCGCCGAAAATGGGAATTAAACTGAGTTTCACCGTCGTTCCATAATCGTAAGCGCCCGCAATCGCGGGCCTCGCTAAAGGGGAGGTCGCAGTATGAGACGAGTATTGGGAATGGTTTCCTTGGGTCTTGCCGTCGTCGTCGCAGGGGCGGCGGATGCAGCGACGGTGTCGTACGACGTCGCGTTTTCCGCGACCAACTTCGCCTCGGCCTACGGTCAGGCGACGCCGACAGACCCTGTCATGGGATCGTTTCAGATCACCTTCGATCCGACCCAAACCTATATCGACGACACCAGCGCCATCACCTTGCAAAGCCTGAATATCGCTCTGAGCTCAGCCCTCTCTTTCGACTACAGTCCGACAGGGAACGGCAACGGCGCTGCGGATGAACTCGTGGTGGGCGGAATATTGAACGGCGCCACAACAGTTCAATACAATCCCCCTACGGATGATTTTTGGCTCCACATCTACACCTTCACGGTAACGCCGACATTCCAGCAGGTCGGTTATTCGCAGACCTCTTTAGGCAGCGCAAATCTATTTTATACATCCGGGACTCTGGGCCAAGACGGCTCGGTCACGGTTACGGCCGTGCCCGAACTGTCGACTTGGGCGATGCTGATTGCCGGCTTCGTCGGTCTCGGTGGGTTCGGCTACACGCGGCGCCGTACGGACCGCGTCGAAACCGCCTGACCAGCCCCGAGGGCGCCCCGGACCGCCTCACCGCCCCGTCAGCGACTGCCGGCGGATGCGGCGGTCGATCAGGGTCTGCAGGACGACCGAGAGGACGATCACCAGGCCGAAGGCGAGCTGGGTGTAGAAGGCGTTGACGCCCGCCGAAACGATGCCCGCGTTGATCGCGCCGATGATGAACGAGGCGACGAAGGTTCCGACCACCGAGCCCGTGCCGCCGAACACCGACGTGCCGCCGAGGAACACCGAGGCGATCGTGTTGAGGAGCGAGCCGTCGCCGGTGCTCGGCCAGAAGTAATAGCCGTAGATCGAGTTCATCAGGCCGCAGAACACCGCGGTCACGCCGACGAGCATGAAAGCCTTGATCTTGACCCTGCCGACGTTGACGCCCATCAGGCGCGCGCTGGTTGCGTTGTCGCCGGTCAGGAAGACGTGCGCGCCGAACTGCGTTCGATTGAGCAGAATCCATTCGGCGATCAGGATCGCCGCCATCCACAAGGTTTGAACCGGAAAACCGAACAGCGGCTCGCGCAGCAGCGTATGCATCTGGGGGTAGGCGTCCGCGGTCATGGGCACGCCGGCGCCGTTCATCAATACCAGTTCGAGGCCGCGAAACAGAAACTGCGTGCCGATGGTGATGACGAGCGAGGGAATGTTGAGCGTCGCGACCAGGAGGCCGTTGACGAGCCCGCACAGGGCGCCGGTCCCGAGCCCGCAGATGAGGCCGACCCACCACGGCGCGCCGCCATGCGTAGTGATCAGGCAGAAGACGGCGGCGCCGAGCGCCATCACCGAGGGAAACGACAGGTCGATCTCGCCGGTGATGACGACGAAGGTTAGCGACAGCGCAACGATGCCGAACAGCGGCGTCGTCTCGGCGAAGGCGCGGTAGATGTCGATGTCGGTGAACACCCTCGGCGCGGCGATGACGAAGCCGAGCCACATCGCCAGGCCGACGCCGATGATTCCCATCTGGCTGCCGTAGCGCAGGAGGAACGACGGGCCCGCGCCCCGATTGCCGACCGGACGGGCTGGAACGGCGTCTCCGGTCATGACGGCATCTCCATCTGGCCGGTGCGGGCGACGTGGTAAAGCCGCTCGATCAACTCATCCATCGTGATCTCCGAGCGGTTGAAGACGCCCGCGACCCGGCCGCGATCGAGCACGTAGAGCCGGTCGACGACCGGATAGATGTTGAAGATGTTGTGGTCGATGAAGATCGCCGACTTGCCCACCTCCTTGATGTGGCGGACGAAATCGAGCGTCTTTTTGGTCTCGCTGAGCGACAGGCCCATGGTCGGCTCGTCGAGGATGACGAGTTCGGCCTCGAAGTAGAGGGCGCGGGTGATCGCCACGCCCTGCTTCTCGCCGCCCGACATGGTCGCGACCACGTTGTTGGGATGGACGGCGGCCGAGGTGAAGCCCATGTGCTCGCTCATCAGCCGCGCGCATTCAGCCTTCATGCGTTCGACGTCGAGCAGTCCGAAGCGGGTTCTCAGTTCGCGGCCCATGAACATGTTGCGCCAGATCGGCTGCTTCTCGCACAGCGCGCGCTCCTGGTAGACCGTCTCGATGCCCAGGCTGCGCGCCCGCGCGACCGACCAGTCGTCCACCCGACGCCCATGAAAGAAGATCTCGCCGCCTGGGTCAGGCGTGTGGAATCCCATCACTACCTTGATCAGCGTCGACTTGCCCGCGCCGTTGTCCCCGAGCAGGCCGACGATCTCTCGCCGATCGACCTTGAAATTCACCTCGGCCAAGGACCGGACTTCGCCGAACGTCTTGGACACGTTTTTCAGCTCGATCACCGGCGGCTCGCCGGCGCTGGAGATCGCGGGCTCCGCCATGCCGCCTGGCCTTTCTTAAGAGCGCGATGAGATCGGGTTGCGCCGGAGAACCCTCACCCTGCCGCTTCGCGGCTTCCCTCTCCCAGAGGGAGAGGGGCCGGCCGCGCTTCCCCCTCAGCGGGAGGTGCCGCCGAAGGCGACGGGTGAGGGTCGATGACGAAGCCTACCGGATTTCCTTCGCCGCCAGCGGCGCCACGGCGTCGACGTTCTTGGGATCGACGAACGCGCCTGCGGTGTTGATGTCGAGACCAGAGAAGCCGTACTTCTTGGTCAGGCAGATGTTGAGGATCGGCAGATAGCCTTGCAGGTAGGGCTGCTGGTCGATGACCAGGTCCTGATAGCCGTCCTTGATCGCCTTGGCGGTATTCGGCGACATGTCGAAGCCGGCGAAGAACACCTGGCCGGGCTTCAGGGACGCGGCGCGGGCGTAGACGCCGACGTTCGCGGTCAAGGCGCCGTGGTCGGTGACCACGAGCTTGATCCCCGGGTTGGCTTTCATCACGCCGACGAAGGTCGCCGTGCCGGCGTTCGGATCGGCGTCGGTCGCCTTGTCGATCTCCTGGTAGATGACCTTGCCGCCGGCCTTCTCGATCGCCTCGATCACGCCGACCGTGCGCGAGCCGCGGTCGCCGCCCTGGCCTTTCAGACCCCAGACGAAGGCTTCGTCGCCGGCCTTCAGGCCGGCGCGCTTGGCCGCCTCGGCTCCGAGCGCGTAGCCGGCGGCGTGGTTCGGCGCGCCGACATAGCCCATGCCTTCGGGGCCGTATTTCTTCTGCGCCTCGGGCAAGGCGGTGTTGGCCGTGGTGAAGATGATGCCCTGGGCGAAGGCCTTGTCGATCTGCGGGTCGGACGCCGCGTCGCCCGGATGCCCCATGAAGGCAATGCCGTCGACCCTGGTGGCGATCGCCTGCTGCAACTGGGTCAGCATCGTGTTGGGGTCCCAGTTGGAGAAGTAGTAGGTCACTGACGGCCCGAGATCGAGCTCGGCCTGCCGGTAGCCGTTATAGACGTTGTTGGCGAAGACGCCGCCCTGGGGGCCTCCGGGGAAGGCGGCGATCTTGATTCCCTGGCACCATTTCGCGATCGGATCGGTCGCGTGGGCCGTGCCGGCCGCGCCGATGGCGAGCGCTGCGGCGGCGACCGCGCACAGCACGGCATGCTTGCGAGATGTGGTCATTTGGATCTCCCTATTCGCGCCTCTTGGTTCGGCGGACGCGTCGTTTCGACCAATGCCGCGGCTGGGCCCGGGATAAGGCGCCGACATCTGAACCGCGGCGGCTGTGCGCCCGGCCGGATTGATCACTCTTTTCAACGGCTCCTCAGCCAGCAAACGACGTCACGCTAGCACCGGCCGCCGATCTTGGTTTGACCCTGGTCAACCGGCTTTTGCCGCTTTGCGGCGCCCGACGACGATGGGATGGGGTCAGATGGCGGTCGCCTCGATCAGCGCAAATCCCTCTTTCCGGGCGACGTCGGCGACGCGGTCGTCGAAGGTGACCAGTTCGAGGGAGGGCGGCCGGCGTTCGGCGGCGAGAAGGCCGCGCCGAGTTGAAGGGCGTCTGCCGCCCGGAGTGGATCAACGCGCGGAAACCGGATCGCGCTTTCGCGCCCGATCTCGCTCGCCTCGATCTCCCGCCAAAGCTCGGCGAGGCCGGCGAGGCGGCGCATGCCGCGCTGGCCCGCTTCGTCTCGAGGGCGGCCTCGCGCTCGAGACGCGCAAGGACGGAGACGCGCTTCCCTTGTGAACCCATGCCAAAATAGTACTTGTAAGACTCTAGGACGATCGGTTCGCTTCCTTTCCTAACCTCGTCGCGTGAAGTCAAAATTGCCGCTGCACCCTGTACCAAATGGATTACCGGCTAGAGATCCTCAGTGCGAGTCCAGGAGGAAGAGATTTCATAATTCTGCTCCAGCCAACTAGGACGCATCGTTGTTCCTGGCAAGCTACCCTAACTGAAGTCGTATGCTTGCTATGCTCTTCGGGCCACGCTGGACTGAAGCGCCGAGATGGACCGCATACCGATTTCCAGCGACGATAGATGCGAGCGAGCAACCTCGAAGCTGACCACATTCCTATGCGGGACTACTGGTATTTGACGCTCGGGCTCATCGCCCAAATGGATCGCCGTTTTTCTAACGTGTAGTACCGCCATATCTATCAAGTAAACGAGAAGCTCGTCCCCGAGAGAGCCGGCCAGCTTGCTGCTGTTGGTAAGAATCTCGTCAAGGTCATCGAGAACTTCCGCCTTCTCAATCGTCTTACCGTTCTCTCTCACGATAATCTCCCGCCACCCACGCTAATTCTTCTCGCTACGCTAAGGAAGCATGCATCCACCGTCAAGGCGCAGAATGGTGGAGACTATAAGGGGAACGGATTTGGGCGGCAATCGCTCGGTCGGAGGGCTCGCTTCGAGGTGTCAGTCCGGGCGCTCTGGCGGTTCGTCGACTCGAGTGGCTGGCCAATAATTCCTTGTACCCGTTCGACCAAGGCGATCCAGAGAAACGCCTCGGCTGTGGTTGGTTCGCAGCGTTGAATTGCCGCGCTTCCAAGGGCGAAGATAGAATTGCGCCGAGCGCCGGCGCTGGTTCCTCCGGTCGCGGCGGCCAGGTCGCAATGCCGGATGAGGCGGCGGGGAGCGCCCGGGCCGCACAATGTCATCGCGAACGAGCCGCGCAAGCTTCCCCTCGTCGGCTCCTTTGTCGCTCATCGAGGCCGGCTCGCGCCTGGCGACGGGCTGGCCTCGATCGGCGATCAAGGATGCGCTCCGACGCTTGCAAAGAGAGCCGCCGCCGCCTTATGTGGTAGATAGCGAGAACGGTCGTGGATGAAAGGTAGACATGTCCCTCAACATCAAGAACCCGGAGGCGCACGCGCTCGCCGAGCGCGTCGCCAAACTCGCCGGCGAAACGCTGACCGAGGCCGTCACGACTGCGCTACGAGAGCGGCTTGTGCGGATCGAAAAGGGGGGGACGCCGCTCAACGAGGAGCGCTATCGCAGGCTCAAGGCTCTGGTCGAAGGCAGCCGACAACTTTGGCGAGAGCCCTATTTGTCTGCGGACCCCGCCGACCTGCTTTACGACGAACTGGGCCTGCCGAAATGATCGTCGATTCTTCGGCCCTCGTCGCCATCCTCAAGGAGGAGCCGGACGGCAGGCGGTTCCTGATCCAACTCATGGACGAGCGAGAGGCCAAGGACGCCGCCACCGTCGTAGACGCCAACCGAAGCTCGATTTTGTCGCGCCGTTTCGACAATCTGATTTCCGGGACGGATATCGTCATCGAACCGGTCGCCCGCGAGCAGGAGAAGATCGCCCGCGCAGCCTGCCGTGATTTCGTAAACCAATAGGTTGCTGATTCGTCGATTTCCTAGTGCTACTCTCCTTGCGCGGAGGCGGCGCTCATGAGCGAAACCCGGAAGCTCGCGGCGATCATGGTTGCCGATGTGGTCGGATATAGCCGGCTCGCCGGCGCCGACGAGGATCGCACACTCGCGCGCCTTCGAGGCCTGCGCAGCGATCTGATCGATCCCGCCATCGCCGCGAATCACGGACGCATCGTCAAGCGCACCGGCGACGGAAGTCTCATCGAGTTCCGCAGCGTCGTCGACGCCGTGCGCTGCGCCATCGAAGTGCAACAGGGGCTGATCGAACGGAACGCCGGCGTGCCGCCTGAGCGCCGGATCGAGTTTCGCGTCGGCATTCATCTCGGCGATATCGTCGAGGAGGCCGATGGGGACCTGATGGGCGACGGCGTCAATATCGCCGCGCGGCTGGAAAGCATTGCGAAGCCCGGTTCGATCTGTCTTTCCGAGCAGGCCTATTGGCAGGTCAAAGGCCGGCTCGAGTTCAAGGTTAACGATCTCGGCCCCATCCAGCTGAAGAACATCGTCGAACCGATCCAGGTTTATTCGCTCGAAGTCGGTCAGCCTGCCCGAGCGAAGTCTGAGCCGGCCTCGGCGCCAGAAAAATCCGCCGCACCGCGCCTGTCGATGATCGTCCTGCCGTTCGCCAATATCGGGGGCGACCCGGAGCAGGAGCATTTCGTCGACGGGGTTACGGAAAGCCTCACGACCGATCTTTCGCGCATTCGCGGCGCGTACGTCATCGCTCGCAATACGGCGTTCACCTACAAAGGCAAGCCGCTTGATGTGAAGACGATCGGCCGCGAGCTGAACGTCCGCTATGTCCTCGAGGGCAGCGTCCAGCGCGGCGGAAATCGCATGCGCGTCAACGTCCAGCTCATCGACGCCGAGAATGGCAATCATCTCTGGGCCGAGCGGTTCGACAAGCCCCTGGCCGATCTCTTCGACATGCAAGACGAAATCGTCGCGCGGCTCGCAGGCGCTTTGAACGCCCACCTCGTCGCGGCCGAGGCGCAGCGCGCGGAACAGGCGCCGAACCCCGACTCGGTCGACTTCTATTTTCAAGGTTTGGCTTGGCTCAACAAGGGCCCATCCCCTGACAATATCGCGCGAGCGCGCAGCTTCTACGATCGCGCATTTTCGGCCGATTCCGACAATGTCGCTGCGCTCGTCGGATCGGCGCTCGCGGACGTGCTCGAGGGTGTAAGTTTCATCGTTGCCGACCCCGCAGCGGCCTTCGCAGTCGCCGAAGCGAAACTGACTCAGGCCCTGTCGTCGGTCCCGGACCACGCGGGCGCCCACATGTTGTTGGGAGTCGTCTACATATTCACCAAGCGCGCGCATGAAGGCATCGCCGAATGCGAACATGCGTTAGCCCTGGATCGGAATTTTGCCAGCGCCCATGCTTTCATCGGATCGGCCAAGATTTATGTCGGTCGCGCCGAAGAGGCCGAAGCCCACATTGTCGAGGCCCTGCGCCTCAGTCCGCGCGACACGTATGCGTACGGTTGGATGCACGTCGCTGGCTTTGCGAAACTCTTGCTTGAGAGATACGAGCAGGCGGTCGAAAGGTTTCGACGGGCGATCGAGGCCAACAGAAATTATCCGGTGGCATACTTTCAGTTAGCCGCCGCCCTCGCGCAACTCGGCCGCCTGAACGAGGCGCATTCCGCGGCCAAAGCAGGCCTCGCGTTCAACCCGACTTTCGCCGTCTCCCGCACTCGCGCAGCGTGGAGGGCGTTGAGCGATGACCCGACGTATCTCAACCAGCTTGAGCGCAATCTCGACGGCTTGCGGAAGGCCGGATTGCCCGAATGATGACCGCAGCCGGCCGCCTTGCCGCGATCCTCGCCGCCGCCGTCGTCGATTTCCGCGCGGACTAACCCAGATTGTTGGTCTCGCCGCGCAGGCTCACGTGTCGCCGGCCCAAACTGCTGCAAATTCGCAGGAGATAGCCATCAGGGTCAATGACGACAAACTGCCGAATACCGGCTTCTTGATCGCCCTGCAAATACCAACGCTCCTCAAGCGGCACATAGATGATCGCGTCAGCTTTCGCCGCCTGAGCGTGGAGAAGATCGACGTCAGGGACCTCGATCTGCAGGTTAATCCCTCGTCCATAAGGGTGCTCCAGCGACGCGGTTCGAAACCGACGTCCGGGACCCTCTGCCTGCTCGAGCATCAGATCGACGGGGCCGCGGGTTAGATGGGCGAACTGCTCCTCAGGACGCTGAAAGTGGAGCCTGAACCCAAGAATGTCTGTGTAGAATCGCAACGATCGGGTCAAATCGGCGACGTCGAGTTCGGGAACGACGGGCGGCGTTGTCGGCATGTCGAAAGGGTAGCAAATGCGAAATGTGCCCCCTACAGCCTCGATCTCTCAAAACGCCCTGATACTTGGTCCGAATGCGGGCGTGAATCCTTGACTTCTTCGCGTGCATTCTGCGGCGATAGAATTCACGATCGGTCTGGCCTGTGCGCCACGGGCGTGTTGTTCATTTCGGAGGCGCGTATTGCAGGGGAGGGCCAGCATGACCGCCGCGAATCGGTTTGCATTGTCCGTCGTCGCCGTCGCCATGACGGTCCTGACCGCTTCGAACGCCTCCGCGCAACCTGCGCCTGAAGGCAAGGATAACGGCGTCGTTCATTTCGGTGGAATTGGCGATCCGACGAAGTGGCCTCTTTCCGCGATCGGGACGGTCCGGGTCATCTCCGGAATCTCCATCATGGCGCAATGCACGGGAACACTGGTGGGACCCAGACTGGTTTTGACGGCGGCGCACTGCCTCTACATTCGCGAGCCTTGTGACGGCGCCGCGTGCCAGAAACCGGCGCGTCCGAGCCAGTTGCTGACGCCAGACCATGTCCATTTCCTGTCCGGGCTCAATAAGGGCGTCGCGGCCGCTCATGCGCTTGCTGCACATTTCGACGTCGCGCCCGGCTATTTCCCCGATGAACGCCCTTCTGTCGCCGACGCCGCCAACGATTGGGCGCTGATCACCCTTGAAGACACGATCCCCGTCAAACCTGTCGCGGTTCGGGCGCTGGACGAGACGGCGTTTCGCGCCGTCGAGGAATCGAATGCGGCGATACAGGCGGGATACGGAAAAGATCGACCCTTTCTGCCTTCCGTTCACCGCGATTGCGCAATCAAGCCCGGCGCGAGCGACGGGATCTTCACCTTCGCGTGCCTGCTCAATTTTGGCTATTCCGGCGCGCCGATCCTCGCCGACGTCGCAGGCGAGCCGGCGGTCATCGGCATCGGCTCAAGAGTGCTCTTTTCAGCTGACAAGCGTCCCCTTCTGGGGGTGGCCTGTTCGTCGACGCAATTTGCCGCGCGCGTCAGCGAATTGCTCGGGGCTGGCCAGTAAAAGCCGTCGCCCGAGCCTTCTTCCGAGCCCTCTCCTCGCGGAGGCGTGGAGGGGTCGCAAGCTGCTTGCCAAGGCCAAAACCGTGGCTCAAAGAGGAGCGCGGAACGTCGAAGGAAAGTCCCTTGCGCAACAACGCCATCGTTCAGGTCGGCCGCGGCGCGCTCGCCGCCAAATTCGGCGCACACCTGCCGCTCGCGCTGATTGCCGGCCCCTGCCAGATGGAGAGCCGGGCGCATGCGCTCGAGACGGCTCGGGCCCTGAAGGAGATCGCGGTCAGGCTGAAGGTCGGGCTCGTCTACAAGACCTCGTTCGACAAGGCGAACCGCACGTCCGGCTCGGGCCCGCGCGGCGTGGGGCTCGAGGCGGCGCTGCCTGTGTTCGCCGAGATTCGCGAGGCGATCGGCCTGCCAGTCATCACCGACGTGCACGAGAGCGCCCAGTGCGCCCGGGTCGCCGAGGCGGTCGACGCGCTGCAGATCCCGGCTTTTCTTTGCCGCCAGACCGACCTACTGGTCGCGGCGGCGCGCACCGGCCGGGCGGTCAATGTCAAGAAGGGGCAGTTCCTCGCGCCCTGGGACATGAGGAACGTGGTCGCAAAGCTCGACGACGCCGGCGCTGGCGACGTGCTCGTCACCGAGCGGGGGGTGAGCTTCGGCTACAATACGCTGGTGGTCGACATGAGGTCGCTGCCGATCATGGCCCGCGAAACGGGCGCGCCCGTCATCTTCGACGCCACCCATTCGGCGCAGCAGCCGGGCGGTCGGGGGTCTTCATCCGGCGGACAGCGGGAATTCGTGCCCGCGCTGGCGCGGGCGGCCGTCGCGGTCGGCGTCGCCGGCGTCTTCATCGAGACCCATCCCGACCCCGACCATGCGCCCTCGGATGGTCCGAACATGATCGCGCTCAAGGACTTCGAGGCGCTGGCCGCCGAATTGCAGGCCTACGACCGCGTGACCAAAAGCCGCGGCGCCTCGAGCTAGAGAGCGCTTGTCATACGCCGGTCGCGCGCGCGAGATATTTTGGTCATAGCCATGTTCCAAGATCGCACCATGGACAAATATCTGTTCAGCTACGCGACTGCCAGCGACCCGCCGTTGAAGCGCGGCGTGATCCGGCTCGTCGAGACGGCGACCGGTCAGCCGATGCTCAGGAAGATGTACCTCGACAACCAGCGGTTTCCGCGCCCGAACGAAGATTTCTTTCAGGCCGCGGTGCGCAAGCTCGCGCTCGACGTGCGCTACGACCCCGCCGCGCTGGCCGCGATACCGGCGACGGGGCCGGTCGTCGTGGTCGCCAATCACCCCTACGGCGTGCTCGACGGGGTCGTCATTTCCTGGCTCATCAGCAAGGTCAGGAGGGACTTCGTCGTCCTCACCAACGCCGTGCTGATGCGGGCGCCCGAGGTCAACGGCTACGTCTTGCCGGTCGACTTCAGCGAGACCGAGACGGCGCAGAAGACCAACATCGCCTCGCGTGCGGCGGCTCGCGCGCAGCTCGACAAGGGCGGCGTGGTGGTCGTCTTTCCCGCCGGCGCCGTTTCGACCGCGCCCGACACGTTTGGCCTGAAACCGGCGGTCGACTGGCGCTGGCGGCCGTTCGTCGCCCAACTCGTCCAGCGGTCGCGCGCGCCCGTGGTGCCGGTCTGGTTCTCCGGGCAAAACAGCCGGCTGTTTCAGATTGCGAGCCATGTCAGCTCCACCTTGCGCATCTCGCTGATCTTCCACGAGGTCCGGTCGCGGATCGGCACGGCGTTGCCGGTCGCGATCGGCGCGCCGATCCCCTACGCCGAGCTGGCGGCGATCAAGGATCGTCAGGCGCTCGCCGACAGCTTGCGCGATCGCGTCTACGCGCTGGCGAGGCTGGCCCCCGCGATGACGAAGAAGCTCAACCCGGCCGAGCGGCTGCTCAGGCCGGTCAAGGCCGCGCTGAAGGCGCCGCGGGCGGCATAGGACAAAGGGCGGTCAGCCGCGCCCGCGATAGGGCGCGACGCCCTGGTCGGGGATCCAGATCGCCGACGGCGGCTTGCCGGACTGCCAGAATACGTCGATCGGGATGCCGCCGCGCGGGTACCAGTAGCCGCCGATCCGGAGCCAGCGCGGCTTCAAGGTCGCGACCAGATCCTTGCCGATGCGGACGGTGCAGTCCTCGTGAAAGGCGCCGTGGTTGCGGAAGCTCATCAGATAGAGCTTCAACGACTTCGACTCGACGATCCATTTGTCCGGAACGTAGTCGATCACCAGATGGGCGAAATCCGGCTGGCCAGTCATCGGGCAGATCGAGGTGAATTCGGGGGTGACGAAGCGAACGACGAAGTCGGCGTCGTCGTGCGGATTGGGGGCGCGGTCGAGGGTCTTGGCGTCGGGCGCGTCGGGAACCTTCGACGCCCGGCCGAGATGAGCGAAGGCGGATTTGGCTGGCTTGGTCATGGGCGCGGGGGATATCCGGAGCGCCGGGTGGACGCAAGGCGGGGCGCAGCGCGGGTGATCGTGATGTCCCTCGACTGATAAGCCGCTATTTCAACTTTCCCGCGCTGAACCCGGCCGAGATCGAGCCGCTGAGCCGCACGCAGACGCCGTCGGCTGCGACGACCCCGGCGATGCCGCCGATATTGCATTTCTTGACGCGCTGATCGCGCTCGGGCGGCTTCGCTGACTTCGTCTGCGAAGGCAGCTCCGCCCCCGTCGCGGCCGAGGCCGCGAGGGCGACGGCGAGCGCGAGCCCATGGACCCGGGCCATGCGGACTCCCTTTGGACACATGGGCAGGTTATGAGGCGCCGGGCGCCGGGTTGCAACGCGGACTTGCGACTGGTCCGCCATCCCGCAGGAATGGACTCACGAGCGGAATAGGGGGAGCGGCGGAACGCATGGACAGGACGCCTGCTGTCGCTCAGCGCCCGGCGGCGCGAACTTGGGCCGTGATCGCTGGCGCGGCTCTGGTCGCCGCGGCGATCTTTCTCGCGGCGGCCGAGCGACAGGCCATCCTCGCCGCAATCGCCGGTGCGGGCGGCTTCGCGCTGCTGCGCTTCGTGCGTGCTGAGCGCCCCTATTCCCAGGCCCTTCTGGTTGTCGACGCCGCCGCCTTCGCGCTGTTTGCGCTCGACCGCAACGACGGCCTCGGCTTTTGGCAATTGCCCGGGCCATGGATCGACGTCCTGCGCTTCAACCTGCCCTCGGCGGTCATCGCTCTCCTCGTCTATACTGCCGCCGCGGCGATGGCGCTGATCGCCGGCTACCGCGGACTTCGGATCGTCGAGGCGCTCAGCCTGATCGCCGTGCCATTCCTGTTCAACGTGCTCGTCGTCATCGGGGCGGACTGGCATATGGCGGACCTCGGCGCCGCCGTTACCCTCCATGCGGCGCTGCCGTTTCCGATTCAAGTCGCGATCGGGCGGGCGATCTCGCTGTGGCTGCTGGGCGAGGCGATGCTGGCGCTGATCGTCGCCGTCAGCCTCAACCGCCCGCCGCGCTCGCTCAGGGTGATGGGGCTGTTCGCGCTCAGCGGGGCCTTCGCCGCGGTCACGCCGCTCATCGCCAACGCCGCCCAACTCGTCACCCTGCCGCTCCTGTCGATCGTGTTCTCCAGCCTCTGCGCGGCGCTGGCGCAGGGCGGACTGTGGGCGATCGTCTATCTGATGACCGGGGTCGCGCTCGACTGGCTGGCCGGGCGGCCGCCGCGCTGGGACGCAGCCTGGGATCACTGGCGCACCGGAGCAGTCAAGGGCGCGATCTATGGAGCGCTGTTCATCGGCTTCGTCGGGATCGCCGCCTTGGTCCTCCACATCCCGGGCGCGCCGGCGTTTTTCAGCTCCCTCGCGCTCGCCGTCGGACCGGTGCTCGGGGCGGCGCTGTTTCCGCTCGCCATGACGGTGGTCGGCAGCGCGGATGGAACGCCGCCGTTCTTCGGCCGGCTCATGCGCGCCTACCGCAACCCGCGCGCGCCCGTGCGAGGATTGGTCGTCGGACTGGGGCTCGCCCTTGCCTACGAAGCCAATCTCGCCGCCGCCGGCGGCGGAACGCGTTTTCTGGCGCTCGCGGCGATCGGCGCGCTTTGCTACGCCGGCGTCGATTACGGCTTCGACGCCTACGCCGCGACGTCCGGCGAGCGGACCAAGTTGCAGGGCTGGCGTCTCTATGCGCTCGGGGCGGCCTTGGGCGCTGTCGTCGCCGGCGCGCTCGGCTGGTATTTCGATACCGCCCAGCTGCACGTGGTGATCGCCAAATTCTGGGCCTACGCCGACGTCAACTATCGCCAGAGCGGACGGCAGCTCGGCGATTTCACCACCTACCCGATTTTCAACAAATACGGCGCCGTCAATCTCGGCGAGGTCGCCGGCGGGGTGCGGCTGTTCTGGGCCGAGTCGGTCGCGGGCGTCATCAATTGGTCGCTGGCGGCGCCCCTGTTCTCGATCAACTACGTGCTGCTCGACGCGCTCTTGCAGCGCAGCCTGAAGCCGGTCAAGAATTTCCTCAGCCCCCAGGGCGTCGAGGGCGTGGTCGCGCAGGGCGTGCGCGTGCTACGCTGGGGCCTGTGGATGGCGCCGATCATCAACTCGTTCTTGCGCCAGTCGCCCGACCCCAGCTGGTACAATCAAGACGGCGCGATCCGCACGGGCGTCGTCATCGGCGCCGACGTCTCCCAGAGCCCGGAAGCGTTCCGGCGTTTCAGCCTCGTCCTGTTCCTGGGGCTGCTCGCTTACGACTGGCTACGCGTCCTGATCTGGTTCGACCACATGGGGCTTAGGGTCGCGAGCCTCGTCAACCTGTCTTTCCTCGGCGGCGACCGCGCCGACGAGGCGGCGGCGCGGTTCGTCGGCCATAACGGCCGCACCCGCGCCATTCCCGACGGCATCCGCCGCTTCATGACCTGGGCGCCGCTTCTCATCCCCTTCTACATCCCGCGCGGGAGCGAGTGGGATTTCGCCTGGACCGGGGCGGAAAAGCTCGCCCGCGGCGGCCCGATGCCGGAGCCGGTGCGCATGCTGGGCCTTGCCTACGCGGGCGTCATCGCGGTTTCCGTCGCCGTGGCGGGGGCGGTGGTTGTGCGCGAACGCCGCAAGTCCGGGCGCCCGGCCCCCTGGCTCGAGGGCGCGCCGGCCGAACTCGCCCGCAATCCGCGATCCTACGTGTTCAACAACGGCGCGGTCGGCGTCGAGGTCTTTCGCGACGGCAGGGGCGCGGCCTTCGTCATGGGCGCGGAGCGCGGCGGCGGCGGCATAGATCTCATCCGCCGTCCGCTCGATCCTTTGCAGGCGAACGGACACTTCTTTTATGTGACAGAGGAGGGCCAGGCGCCGTGGTCGATCGGTTTCGAGCCCGCCCGGCGCGCCGGCGAGTACTGCATCGAGGAAGCGGGATTCCAGCGCCTCGTCATCGTCCACGCGCTGAACGGGATCGAGGCGCGGATGGAGATCGCGCCCGATCGCGGCCAGGCAGCGGTGCTGAGCTGGAAGATCCGCCTCGCCGATCGCGCGGGGCAGGAACGGCGACTGCGGCTCACCAGTTTCTGCGAGGTCGCCGGGCACGAGACCGAAGCCTACGCGCGCGACCTCGATTTCGCCGGCATGCATGTTGAGACGATCTTCGTGCGCGGGCTCAACGCCATCCTCGCTCGCAACCGGCTCCTGCGCTCGGCGCGGGCCGATCGGGGCGAGACCGCGTTCTTCGCCGTCAAACCCGGCGACGGCGCCGAACTCGTCGGATACGAGGATTCGCGAACCCGCTTCCTTGGCGAGGGCTCGCTGATGAAGCCGACTGGCTGCGAGCGCTGGCGCTGGCGCAAACTCGACGACGAAGGCAAGCTCTGGACCTTTGACCCGGCGGCGAGCTTCAGCCTCGACATGACTGTGCCTGCGGGCGGCGCCGCGGAGGCCGAGTTCATCATCGGCCGTGCCGACAACGCCGTCTGGGCGGCCGAACTCATAACCCGCCGGCTCGACCTGCCGGCGATGCCCGAGCCCGACCTGCATCGGCGGATCTACGAGACTCGCGCCGTCGAACCGTCCCACGCCCTGCCGAGCCGCTGGCCATTCGCGTTTTCGGAGGACGGCAGGCGCCTGAACCTGACCCATCGGACGCCGCGCCCGTGGGCGCACGTGATGGCGAACGAACTCGGCATGTCGACCATGACCTCGAACGACGGCGAGGTGTTCTCAGCCTTCGCCAACGCCCGCCAGAACGGTCTGAGCGCCTTCCGCTTCGGCAGCACGACGGTCCAGCAGCCGGGCCAGATCCTCTATGTCCGCGACCTCAACTCTGGGGAAACGGACTCGCCGGGCTACACCCCGTTCCAGCACGAGGACGCCACGCACGCGGTGTCCTACGAACCGGGCGTGGCGATCTTCAGCAAGCGCCGGGGCGACCTCGAGATGGAGGCCGTGGTGTTCGTTCCGCCCCACCGACCGTGCGACGTCCGCATCCTGACCCTGCGCAACGCCGGCGGGCGCCCAAAGCGCCTGCGCGTCGTTCCGTTCTTCGATCTGGCGCTCGAGGAGAGGCCGAACGAAAGCGTCGGCAAGATCCGCGACGAGACGGTCGGCGCGACGCTCCTTTTTCAGAACCGCAAGAACGATTTCGAGCGAGGCTTCGCCTTCGCCGCGACCAGCCTGGCTTCGCACGCGACCGAGACGGTGCGGACGCGCTTCTTCGGCGGTCCCGGGCGCGACATCCACACGCCCGCGATGGTCGAGACCGGCGCGGCCGACAACTCGGCGCGTCGATGACGGGCGGCGGGTCGCGGCGTTCGTCAGCGACGTCGACCTTCCGCCTGGCGGGGAGACCCGGATCGTCGTGGTGTTCGGGCAGGCCAAGAGCCGCGCCGAGGCGCTGACGGCGGCGAGGCGGGTTTCGGTCGCCGAGGCGGAGGCGGACCTCGCCGCGACCCGCAACTCCTGGGCGGCCCGGCTCGGCAAGGTCG
Organism: uncultured Alphaproteobacteria bacterium; assembly: GCA_963816065.1. Classification (GTDB taxonomy): domain Bacteria; phylum Pseudomonadota; class Alphaproteobacteria; order Rhizobiales; family Beijerinckiaceae; genus Roseiarcus. Next base: position 72,594 of record CAWFJG010000031.1, read on the forward strand.
AGGTGCGCACGAACCGACCGGATTTCGACCGGCTGGTCAACACGTGGCTGCCCTACCAGCTCTACGCCTCGCGGCTCTGGGGCCGCGTCGGGCCCAATCAGCGCGGCGGCGCGACCGGCTACCGCGACCAGCTTCAGGACGTGCTGCCGCTCACGCTGCTCGAGCCGCGGCTGACCCGGGCGCAGATCGTGCTGCACGCCGGCCAGCAATTTCTCGAGGGCGACGTGCTCAAATGGTGGCATCGCGCGCCAAATGGCGGCACGGGTCTCGGACAGCGCACCAAGGCGAGCGATCCCCACCTGTGGCTGCCCTACGTGCTGGCGCGCTACCTGCGCGAGACAGGGGACGCGAGCGTGCTGGACGAGGTTGCACCCTTCCTCGAAGGCGAGGCCGTGCCCGAAAACCAGGAGACCTGGATCGTCATCCCGCGGGCCTCTCGCGAGACCGCCACCGTCTACGAACACGCGCGGCTCACCATCGCCTTCACCCTCGAACATCTCGCTGAGAACGGACTGCCGTTGCTCAGGGCGGGCGACTGGAACGACGGCATCGACGCGCTCGGTCGGCGCGAGATCGGCTCCAGTGTCTGGATGGGCTTCTTCCTCGCCAACGTGCTGGACGGGTTCGTGCCGCTTGCCGAGGCGAAGGGCGATACGGCGTTTGCCGGGCTCTGTCGGGAGGCGCTCGCCGATCAGCGCGCCGCGCTCGAGGCCGGGTGGCGCGACGATCACTACGTGCTCGACTTCGCCGACGACGGCGAGGTTCTGGATCAGCCGAACGCCATGACGACCGGCTGGGCGGCCTGGTCCGGCGCCTGCGACGACGCGCGCGCGCTTGAGGCGCTCGAGGGCGGCCTCAAGGGAATCGAGCGCACCGACCGCGTGTTGCTGCTCGAAACGCCTTTCTACGAGCACTCGCGGCCCTATCCGGGCCGAATTGCCGATTATCCGCCAGGGGTCCGCGAGAACGGCGGCCAGTACAGTCACGGCGCGTCGTGGATTGTCGACGGCTTCGTCCGCCTCGCCAACGCCGCGCGGGCCCGGGGCGAGACCGACAAGGCGGCGCGGCTGTTCGCCCGCGCCTTCGAAATCTTCGAAAAGATCTCGCCCTTGAAGAAGACCGACCCGGAGCGAATCGCGGTCTACGGTCTCATTCCGATCCAGCAGCCGGCCGACATCTACGACGGCTGGGGTCACGGCGGCCGGGGTGGATGGTCATGGTACACCGGCTCGGCGGCGCGCATGCTTTCGGCCGCCTACGCGATCCTCGGAATCGGACAGGCGGGCGGCGAGGTCGTGGTCCGGGACAACCTGTTCGAGGACAAGGGCGGACTTCGGGTCGAGGCGCTGAGGATCGGCGAGCGGAACTGGAAACGTGGCGACCGGGCTCGCTGACGCCTTCGCCTTGAGCGGCCCAAGCCGCCTGCGCTTTGTGGTGCGACGATTGGCGCTCTCTACTTTGGTCGTGGGAAGCGCTCAAACGACGATCGGGTGCGTTGCGGCAGGACGAAGTTTCTGGCATGAGGCGCCCAAGCCGCGCGCACGACTGCTCGCAAAATGTCCGGGGTTCCACGCCATGCTGCTAGGGTTGATCATACTTTGCGGGCTGCTTTCGATCGTATACGGCGTGTATACGGTCAGCAGCATCATGTCCGCCGACGCCGGCTCCCAACGCATGCAGGAGATTTCGGGCGCGGTCGCCGAAGGCGCTCAAGCCTATCTGCGCCGGCAATACACGACGATCGCCGGTGTCGGCGTGGTGGTCTTCATCGCGCTCGGCCTATTGCTCTCCTGGACGGTGGCGATAGGCTTCGCCATCGGCGCGATCCTGTCCGGCGCCGCCGGCTTCATCGGCATGAACGTCTCGGTGCGCGCCAACGTCCGCACCGCGCAGGCGGCGACAAAGTCGCTGGCCGGCGGCCTCGACATCGCGTTCCGCTCGGGAGCGGTCACGGGCCTTCTGGTCGCGGGCCTCGCGCTGCTCGGCGTCACCTGCTACTTCGGCATCCTGACGGGCGTGCTCGGATACGCGCCGAGCGACCGCACCACCATCGATGCGCTGGTGGCGCTCGGCTTCGGCGCTTCGCTCATTTCGATCTTCGCCCGTCTCGGCGGCGGCATCTTCACCAAGGGCGCCGACGTCGGCGCCGACCTCGTCGGCAAGGTCGAGGCCGGCATTCCGGAAGACGATCCACGCAACCCCGCGACCATCGCCGACAACGTCGGCGACAACGTCGGCGACTGCGCCGGCATGGCGGCCGACCTGTTCGAGACCTACGCGGTGACCGTGGTCGCGACCATGGTGCTCGCCTCGATCTTCTTCGAGGGCACGAATTCGCTGCTTCCGGCCATGATGTATCCCTTGGCGATCTGCGCGGCCTGCATCGTGACCTCAATCATCGGCACGTTTTTCGTCAAGCTCGGGGCCAATAACTCGATTATGGGCGCTCTCTACAAGGGGCTGATCGCCACCGGCGTGCTGTCGATCCTAGGCCTCGCCCTCGCGACCCAGTTCGTTATCGGCTGGGGCGAGATCGGAACCGTCGCGGACAAGGCGGTCGTTGGCGCGAACCTGTTCGTCTGCGGCCTGGTCGGCCTCGTGGTGACCGGCCTCATCGTGGTTATCACCGAATATTACACCGGCACCGGCAAGCGCCCGGTGGTGTCGATCGCGCAGGCTTCGGTCACCGGACACGGCACCAATGTGATCCAGGGTCTGGCGGTGTCGCTCGAATCGACGGCGCTTCCCGCGCTGGTGATCGTGGCCGGGATCATCGCGACATTTCAGCTGGCCGGCCTGTTCGGCACCGCGATCGCGGTCACGACAATGCTTGGTCTGGCCGGCATGATCGTCGCGCTCGACGCCTTCGGTCCGGTCACCGACAATGCCGGCGGCATTGCCGAAATGGCCGGCTTGCCGAAGGAAGTGCGCCAGTCGACCGACGCGCTCGACGCGGTCGGCAACACCACCAAGGCGATCACTAAGGGCTACGCGATCGGCTCGGCAGGTCTCGGCGCGCTGGTGCTGTTTGCCGCCTATACCAACGACATCCGGCATTTCGTCGCTACCGGCGTGCCCTATTTCAAGGACGTCGGCGCAATCGACTTCAACCTCTCCAGCCCCTACGTCGTGGCCGGACTTATCTTCGGCGGCCTGATCCCGTATCTCTTCGGCGGCATCGCGATGACCGCGGTCGGCCGGGCGGCGGGCTCCGTGGTGATGGAAGTGCGTCGCCAGTTCAAGGAAATGCCCGGCATCATGCAGGGAACGCAGCGACCGGACTATGGCCGCGCCGTCGACTTGCTGACCAAGGCGGCGATCCGGGAGATGATCATCCCGTCGCTGCTGCCGGTGCTCGCGCCCTTCGTCGTTTATTTCGGCGTACTGTGGGTCTCGGGATCGAAGGCGTCGGCCTTCGCGGCGCTCGGCGCCTCGCTGCTCGGCGTGATCGTCAACGGCCTGTTCGTCGCGATCTCGATGACCTCGGGCGGCGGCGCGTGGGACAACGCCAAGAAGAGTTTCGAGGACGGCTTCGTCGACAAGGACGGCGTCAAGCACTTCAAGGGCTCGGATGCCCACAAGGCCTCTGTCACCGGCGACACCGTCGGCGACCCCTACAAGGACACCGCAGGCCCAGCTGTCAACCCGGCGATCAAGATCACCAACATCGTCGCCCTGTTGCTGCTCGCGATCCTCGCGCACTGAGCGGACAGGAGAGATAGGTGAGGGCGGGGCTTCGGCTCCGCCCTTTTTGCTTGATGGACTGCAGACCAATTCCGCTTCCACACCGGAAAGGCTTACAGATCCTCCGGTCAGCTTTTGGGCCTCCTTGGGAATGGGTTCGCCGTTGTCGATACGATCGGCGATGACGCGCAGCGCTGACGAGGCGGCGTGCGCCCTTGCCTCGGTTCAGTGTCGCCATACACGAGAACGCCGGGAATTGCAGGCGCCTCGGCAAGCCACCGCCCGTCCTCCTCCCGGTAAACCTCAATTCTCAGTATTGGAACTTTTCGCCGATCGGGATCCTTGAGACGCAAGCAGAATGTGCTTTCTCCGTTCCCCGGGCAGTCGCGCCCCATGAAACTCCTCTGTCTCAACACCTGGGGCGGCCGCGCCGGCCGGGACAAACTCCTCGCCTTTCTCAACGTCCATCGCGACGCCGACGTCGTCTGCCTGCAGGAGGTCTGGTCCGCGCGCTACCAAGGGCTCGACGGCGCCTCAGCTGGGGGCCGCCCGCTCGACCAGGACGCGATTATGGTCAACGGCAGACAGGAGATCGCCGCGCTGCTCGACGGCCACACTGAGTTTTTTCACCCGCATCACCTGAACGACTACGGCCTCATGACCCTCGTCGCCGAACGCCTCGACGTGGTCGAATTGGGCGACGTCTTCGTCCATCGCGAGCGCGGCTTTATTCCCGAAGGCGACATCGGCCATCATGCCCGCAACGTGCAGTTCGTCACGGTTGCGAGCGATCAGGGCCCCGTCGCCATCATGAATTTCCACGGCCTTTGGAACGGGCGGGGGAAGGGCGATAGCGACGATCGTCTTGCCCAGTCGCACAGAATCCTCGCATTCCTCACGACCCGTCGCAAGCCGTTCGTGCTGTGCGGCGACTTCAACCTCGCCCCGGACACCCAAAGCCTCAGGATGCTCGAGGCGGCGGGTTTGAGAAACCTGATCGCCCAGTTCGGCGTGACCTCGACCCGCACCAGCCTCTATACCCGGCCTCAGCGGTTCGCCGACTACGTCTTCGCCAGCCCCGGCGTCGACGTGCGCGCCTTTCGCGTGCTGCCCGACGAGGTCTCGGACCACGCCCCGCTGATGCTCGAATTCGGCCTGGGGGAGCCAGGCGTCAGCTGAACCGGAACAGGCCGCCCATCATGTTCTTGAGGAAGTCGGGCTCCGTGCCGCCGGTCGGGGTGGTGCGCGTGACGTAGTCGAACACCTTGCCGTCCTTCATGCCGTAATTGGCGATCCGGTCGACCGTCCCACTCTTGTTGAAATAGACCGCGAGCACGTGCTGGTCGGTCATCTGGACCGGCATGAAGGCGAGCGCGCGGTGCATCTTCTGACCGATGTAGTACCAGGCGTCGCCGCCGACCGTCGACGTGGTGGACGGCGTCCCGAGCAGGGCCAGCGCCTGCGGCTTGGTGGTCGCGCCGACCTTGAGCTGCGACACCGTCTGCTCGTCGATCTGGTAGCCGCGATCGAAGTCGCCTTCGTAGCCGATGCATCCGCCAAGCGTCAATTCCAGCGTCAGCGCACCCGCCACGAGCAAGCCCTTCGCTGCGCGGCCGTAGGCCTTCGGCTTCTCGCCCATTCCAAGACTCCGTTGCGTCGCGCCCGTTTTTCATCTTGCCAGCGCGGCCGCGGATGCCTAACCCAAGCGACCGAACAAATGCAAGGCGACGTCGGGATAAGCGGCGTCGCGACAAGGCGCGCTCTGATGTCCTTCGCCCGATGGCGCGCGCGGCGCGCCAGTCTCGCCCTCATTGAGCAACTTCGCGGCGAGATCGTGACCGCGTCCCGCCGGCCGGCTCTCTATCTGGCGCTCGAGGCCCCGGACACCGTCGATGGTCAATTCGAGCTTCTGACGCTGCATGTCGGATTGGCGCTGCGGCGCCTCGTGGCGCTCGGAGGCTTGGGCGACGACATTGCCCAGGACCTCGTCAACGCCCACTTCATGCATCTCGACGACACGCTGCGCGAACAGGCGCTTAGCGACATTGCCGTGTCGAAGCGCCTGAAGGCGATGAAGGCCGCGTTCTACGGACGCAACGCCGCCTATGCCGCGGCGCTCGATTCGGGCTCGCGGACCGCCGTCGCCGCGGCGCTCGCCCGCAACGTCTTCGGCGCCCCGGGCGGCGACGCCAAGGCGATTGCGCTCGCCGACTATGTCATCGCGATCGACGCGGCGCTCGGCGCGACGCCGATCGATGCTTTCGCCTCGGGCCGGCTCCGATATCCTGACGGCCCCCCTTCTGGAGGTTAGCCATGCAGGAACTGTTCAGCCGCATCGTACGGGTCGACACGCTGCCGAAGGACGGCCAGACGGTCACGATCGAGGCGAACCCGGCGGAGCGCGAGGCTCTCGCGGCCTCTCTCAGGCTGCCGTCGATCGAGCGGCTCTCCGCCACGCTGACGCTTAAGCGGGCGGCAAAAGGCGGTGCGCGGATCATGGGCGCGGTCGAGGGTGAACTGACTCAGACCTGCGTCGTGACGCTCGAGCCGTTCCCGTCGGCGGTCGAGGAGGAAATCGACGTCCGGTTTGCTCCGCGCGACGACGGGGTCGAGGCGCGACGTCGGCGGGACGAGCCGGAAACCGTCTCGATGATCGACGACGAGCCGGACCCGCTGATCGACGGCAAAATCGACCTCGGCGCCCTGGCCGCCGAGTTCTTTGCGTTCGGCCTCGATCCCTATCCACGCAAGCCCGGCGTCGCGTTCGAACCGCCCGCCGAGTCGGAGCCAGAAGCAACGCCCTTCGCCGTGCTCCGCACAGACGACAAGAAAACCTGAGCGCGACGAGTCCTGACGCCCCTCTCTCTCACTGGGCCCACCGGGAGAGGGAAGCTGCGGGGCGGCAGGGTGAGGCTAAAATGGCGCGGCCGACTCCGCAGAGGCCGCTTCAGCGTCGCGCCGCCGCAGTCGCAAAAATCCCGGCCACCGCGAGCCAGGCCGAGAATCATGGTCGAACCGCCGATCGGGGCGGCGAACGGAAAGAGCCGCTCGCCCGCGAAGGCGCTGCGGGCGAGATCGGCTGCGAACAGCGACGCGCCGGCCGCCATCACGAAGCCGGCGACGAGTAGCGCCCGCGATCCGGCGATCTGCGCCTGCGCGGCCACGGCGAGGCAGGCCGCCGCGTGCAGGATGAGAAACAGCGCCGCCGTCCGCCCGAACTCGCCGCCGTTCTGATGCGCCGCCAGCGCCGCGAGGCCTACTCCGGCGGCGCCCATCAATGCAGCGCAGGCGGACAGGACGAAGGCGGCGCGGGGCAAGGCTACCTCCAGGGCGTTTGGCGAGCCGCAACCGCCGGGCGCGTCTCTCGGGGAAAAGTCAACAATACCGAAGGCGGGGTTGCGGGGGCAACGGTCTTTCCCCAGATTACCGAATCTCGACAGCGCTTCCGATGCGCGCCGCGGCGTCGAGAAGAGGCGGGACACATGACGTCAAGAAGTCTGTCCGGGGCATCGATCGCGATGGCCAAGGCGAACATGCAGTCGGGGATCGATGCGGCGGTGACCATCGCCGCTCGTACGCAAAGCATGCTGTCTCCGGGTGGCGAGCCGATCGACAAGGCGATCGAAGCCCAGTTGATGGTGGTCGAGAAGGTCGAGGCGGCGGTCCAAGGCGCCTTCGCCGCGCAGGCGGCCTGGGGGGCCTTCATGATCAAGGCCGCGTTCGGCGAGGTGCGCTCGGCCAATGACGTTTCGTTCGGCCTCGCCGGCATCGCCGAGGCCGCGGCGAGGCCGGCGCGCAAAAAGGTGCGCGCCAACGCGCGTCGCCTCACCAGGTCCTAGGCGTCGCGGCGCCGCATGGACGTCGCAAATCATCTGCAGGACTATCTGGCGACTTACGGATATGTCGCGATCTTCGTGGTCGTCGGCCTCGAGAGCGCGGGGGTTCCGCTGCCCGGCGAAACCTTGCTGGTTGCGGGCGCGATCCTTGCCGGGGAGGGCAAGCTTCATCTCTGGGGGGTGATCGCGGTTGCGGCGGCCGCCGCGATTCTCGGCGACAACGGCGGCTACTGGGTCGGGCGCGAGTTTGGCTTTCCACTGGTTTACCGGTTCGGGCGCCATATTGGACTGGACGAACGGCGGCTGAAGCTCGGCCAGTACTTGTTCCTCAGGCAGGGCGGCAAGATCGTGTTCTTCGGCCGCTTCGTCGCCTTCCTGCGCACCTGGGCGGCCTTTCTGGCTGGCGTCAACCGGTTCAACTGGGAGCGCTTTTTCCTGTTCAACGCGGCGGGCGGCGTCGTCTGGGCCTCGATCTTCGGCGCCGGCGGCTACCTCCTCGGACGCGCGTTCGAAACCTATGCCAAGCCGGTCGGCTTCGCGGTGCTCGCGGTCGCCGTCGTCGCCTTCCTTATCGCGGGGCGCTTTGTCCGCCGCCACGGGGAACAACTGCAGGAAGAAGCCGAGCGGGCGTTTCCCGGGCCGCTTGTTCACCCGAAACCGCCAAGGCCCTCGACACCCTGATTTGACCCTGAGCGGGCAAGCTGCGAGAACCGCTCTCGTGAGCGCCGGGGCGTTACGACACTTTCAAAACGACAATTTGAATGCCGAGCCGTCGCGGTCGCACAAGCGACGCTTATCGCTGTAAACGGGACACAGATGCCGAAAAGTCCGAAATCGTTCGACCGCAGCGCCGCGTCAGACCGTGCCGGTGGATCTCGCGCTTCAGGGCGGCGGATCGCACGGCGCCTTCACCTGGGGCGTGCTCGACCGCCTCCTGGAAGAGCCGTGGCTGAAGATCGAGGCGATCTCGGGCACGTCCGCCGGCGCGATGAACGGCGCCGTGCTGGTCAGCGGCTTCATGCAGGGTGGACCTGAGGGCGCGCGGATGGCGCTCGAGGCCTATTGGGGTCGGGTCGCCGAGGCGGCGCGGTTCAGCCCAATTCAGCGGTCCCCTCTCGACCGCCTGATGAACCGCTGGGGCCTCGACACTTCGCCCGGCTATCTCATGATGGACCTGATGTCGCGGGTCGTCTCCCCCTACAGCCTCAATCCGTTCGGCCATAACCCGATCAGCGACATCCTCGAGAAGAGCATCGATTTCGCTCATCTCGGGGAGGCCTCGATCAAGCTCTTCATCACCGCGACCAACGTGCATACCGGACGCGGCCGGGTGTTCCGCAACCACGAGCTGACACCCGACGTGTTGCTCGCCTCGGCCTGCCTGCCGACGATGTTCCAGGCGATCGAGATCGACGGCGAGCCCTACTGGGACGGCGGCTACGTCGGCAACCCGACCATCACGCCGTTGGTGCGGGAGAGCGACGCGCTCGACGTGATCCTCGTCCAGATCAACCCGACCGAACGCGTCGAGACGCCGCGCACGGCGACCCAGATCCTCAATCGGCTGAACGAGATCTCGTTCAACTCGCCGCTGATGAAGGAACTGCGCATGATCGCGCTCCTGCGCCAGGCCGCCGACCCGGGCACAGGCGAGGGCGCGCGCTGGGCGCGGATGCTGATGCACCGGATCGTCACTGACAAGCTCGCCGAATACGGGGCGTCGTCGAAGCTCAACGCCGAGGGCGAGTTCCTCACGATGCTGAAGGAGGACGGGCGGCGCGCGGCCGACGCCTTCCTCAACGAGCACGGCGACGCCCTCGGCAAGCGCTCGACGGCCGACCTCGACGTTCTGCTGGCGGAGGTCTGACCATGGGCGGTTCGGATCTCATCGGACTGGTCGGGATTCTCCTCGGCCTCGGCGTCCTGATCTGGTTCGCCTTCAAGGGCTGGAGCGTTCTCCTGCTCGCGCCGATCGCCGCGGTCGTCGCGGCGTTCGTCTCGCGCGAGCCGATCCTGGCGCATTGGACGCAAACCTTCATGCGCAGCGGGGCGGGGTTCTTCGCCCAGTTCTTCCCGCTTTTTCTGCTCGGCGCCCTGTTCGGCAAGCTGATGGAGGATTCGGGCTCGGTCACCTCGATCGCCAATTTCATGACCGAGAAGCTCGGCGCGGGACGGGTGATCCTCGCGGTCGTGCTCGGCGGCGCGGTCGTCACCTATGGCGGCGTCAGCCTGTTCGTGGCGTTCTTCGTCATCGCTCCGATGGCGCAGAACCTGTTCCGCGCGGCGGGCATTCCACGCCGCCTGATGCCGGCCGCGATCATGCTCGGCACGGCGACCTTCACCATGTCGGCGATGCCCGGCACGCCGTCGATCCAGAACACCATCCCGATGCCGTTCTTCGGCACGACGCCGTTCGCGGCGCCAGGGCTCGGCGTGATCGCCTCGCTGATCATGCTGGGCTTCGGCCTCTGGTGGCTGCAGCGCGAGGAGGCCTTGGCCAAGGCCAGGGGCGAGGGTTTCGGCGACGGCGCCCTCAGGTCGGCCGAGGCGCTCGCCGGGGACGACACGTTGCGCGAACGCGCCTCGACATCGCACGAGTTCGATCCGGCCGAGATCGCGCATGGGACCGTGGCCCCCGAGGGGCCGTCGTTCGCGGCCGCCGCCGCCCCGATCGTGGTGGTGATCCTGGTCAACCTGATCCTGTCGCTGATCGTCTTTCCCCGGCTCGACCTGAGCTTCCTGGCGAAGCCGGAGTGGGGAGGGGTGTCGCCGGCCGCCGTTACGGGCGTCTGGTCGGTGATCGCGGCGCTGACCTGCGCCATCCTGACCGTGCTGGCCTTGAACATCCGCCGCATCCCTGACCTGCGCGCCACGATGGACGCCGGCGTCAACGCCTCCGCGCTGCCGGTGATCAACGTGGCGAGCCTGGTCGGGTTCGGCGCGGTGGTGGCGGCGCTGCCGGCCTTCGCCATGGTGCGCGATGCGGTGCTCGGGATTGGCGGCGGCCCGCTGGTGTCGCTCGCGGTCGCGACCAACATTCTGGCCGCCCTGACCGGCTCGGCGTCCGGCGGCCTGACGATCGCGCTCGATGCGCTCGGCTCGACCTTCCTGCAGCGGGCGGGCGAGATCGGCATGGACCCGGCGCTCCTGCACCGGGTGGCGGTGATCAGCTCGGGGACCCTCGACAGTCTGCCGCACAACGGCGCCGTGGTGACGCTGCTCTCCGTCTGCGGCTCGAACCACGGCGAGGCCTACAAGGACGTGTTCATCGTCGCCATCGTCGGCGCCCTGATCGCGCTCGCCGTCGTGGTCGTGCTCGGGACGCTGGTCGGGTCGTTCTGAGGCGGCCGCAGCGGCTGTGCCTACGGTTCACCGATAGCTCGTGTGAATTTGATCGGCGTCGCGCTCCGCTCCGTTCCGGCTCCCGAAACGAGACTTTTCAACAGGTTGCGGCCCAGTTCGGTTCCGCCAAAATCGGGACGGGAACGAAGGCGATGACTTGCCGTCAGCGCAAGCGCCGCGTGGCGATCCAGGGGAACATGGGACGCGCGACACCGTCCCCGGATCGCCGTGTAGTCCTTCGCGCTCCCCGCAGCGGCCGTCCGCCGCAGGGAGAGAGAGGCCCAAGGTCGGCCCATTTCGGCTCCCGAAACGAGACTTTTCAGGACGTTGCGGCGCATTTCGGTTCCGCGAAAATCGGGACGCGGACGAAGGCCATGACTTGCCGTCATTGCAAGCGCCGCCTGGCGATCCATGGGAACGTGGGGCGCTCGACGGTCCCTCGCCTTGGCCAACGCCGGAAGGCGGCGGAGCGCCTCGCGCCGATCCGCGCGGCGGCCGAACGGTCCCGGCTGGGGAGGCGATGAAAGGGGGCTGTCGGCGTCGATGGGTCGGACACGGAGGCGGCTAGTTTTCTGATATACGAAAATAATACGCCACAAAGTCCTATTTAGAGTCTCACATCGGGGATCCGTAAACCCCTCGCCTTTAGGCGACCGGGATGCGACGCTGGGTTTATGCAAGACGCGAAGCCTGGCAGCCATACGATTTGGGACTGCAAGTATCACGTGGTGTGGATCACGAAATATCGGTTCCCGGTGCTGGGCGGCGACGTAGGGCAGAGGGCGCGCGAGCTTCTGCGCGAGATTGCGCGGGCTCATGAGATGATCATCTACGCGGGGTCGATCAACCGGGACCACGTACATATGCTGATCGGGATACCGCCGCATGTGTCGGTATCGCGAGCGGTGCAGTACCTCAAAGGGAAGAGTTCGCACAAGCTTCTGTCGGAGTATCAATCGCTTCGGAAGCGCTATTGGGGCCAGCATCTGTGGGGCCGCGGCTACTGGGTGGCGACGAGCGGCAACGTCACGGACGAGGTGTGGAAGAAGTACATCGAGGACCAAAAACCTGAAACTCCGGACGATCACTTCAATGTTGTGTAGCACGTCGGCCCTCAGGGCCGACCCAATCCGGCTTTAAGCCGTAACCCGAAGCCACCGGCTTTAGCCGGTGGTCGTTCACCAAGATATTATCGCCTCGCCGGAGGGCCAGCGACTGATATGAGCCGGCGCGGACTCCGCAATCCGCTTCTTGCAAGGCCGATAACGACGGCGCGAACTCCGGTGATCGGGTGGACGGCGCTTCCTTCGCTTGGCGGCGGCTTGGCGTCGGGTTCACCCGAGGCGGCCGAAGACCACGTCTCCTGTCGCCGCGCTCGGCTGAAGCGGGTACGCCCTTCCGCTATCTACGAGGCCGGCGTGGGAATGCGGTGCGAAAAAATGCGATCAACAGCAGCGGCGTGACGGGCCATTGAAACCAGAGGTGGTTGAGGCCGCTGAACACGTTGATCAGAAACAGGAAGACGGCGACCGCGATCAGCACGGCGCTTGCGCGCGGCAGCCCCCTGTACCAGTCCCATACGGAAGCAAGGCCGGCCTGAGCCTGTTCGGCGGGACGAGGAGGCGCGACGGGCTCCAATCTCGCACCGGGCCGCGAGGCGCGTGACGGCGTCGCGGCGCCGACCTGAAGGACGCGATAGCCTGTGACCGGACTGGCGACGTTCTTCAACTGCTGTTGGCCGAGGCAGTCGAACCCGATGGACAGCTTGTTGTACACCTGATCGTAGACCGGGCCGGATATCAGGACGCCGCCCGGTTCGGCCAGCTCCTGCAAGCGCGCGGCGATATTGACGCCGTCGCCATAGATGTCGTCGCCCTCCACCATCACGTCGCCCAAATGGATCCCGATGCGGAACCTCATCCGTCGCGGCTCGGGCAGCCCGCCGTTGTAGGTGGAGATCTCCTGTTGCGTCTCGACCGCGCATTGCACGGCCTCCACGACGCTGGCGAACTCGGCGATGACGGCGTCGCCCCAGGTGTTGACGACGCGCCCATCGTGGCGCTCGACCAGCGTCGCCATGGCGGCGCGGTAACGGCGCAAGGTCTCCAGCGTGCCCGCCTCGTCGGCCCCCATGAGTCGGGAATATCCCTCGACATCGGCGCACAGGAGCGTCGTGAGCCGCCTTTTGACCTTCGTCTCCATCCTGACATCGTAGCGCAAAAGCTTGCGGACGGCACGGTGTCGCCTCACGGACTTTCGCAGGGACCTCCTCATCGCGGCGGCCTCTGCAGCCGCGCTCGCCGAGCGCGGCGACGCGGTCAGCGACGTCCTGTCGCCCGGCCGAACAGAAAGGCCTTTTTCCGGATCGAAGCCGATATCGAGAGCGGTCCCGCTTTCGCCGTGTCGCCGGTCTCGCAACTCGATCGTCAGCGGCCCCCAGGCGGTCGTCAATCCACGGTTGACGCCAGGGGCGCGGCGGAGGACGAGGGTGAGGACGGTAACGACCAGCAGGCCGCTGGCGATGGTGGACGCCGTTCGATCTCAAAGGTCCCCGCAGCAAGCGCCGCTGGTTGGACGGGCGCCGCCGGAGCCGCATCCGATTCGATCGTTTCAGTTCACCTATTCCCGCGCAATCGCCGCGCATGGTATGACAGCGGGCCCGCCCGACCCAGGACGGAACGGGGCGAGGAAAATGCTCGTGACAATCGCCCAAGCGAAGATATGCAAAGGGTGCTGGCAACAGATGCGGGTGCCGGTGCCGTTGCGCGGCATCGCTTCCGCGCCGTTTCGCGCCGTCGGCATTCGACCGAGTCGCATGAACCCCAACACGTGCACGATTTGCGAATTGATGTTCACGAAGGTGATGAAGGCGCGCCAGGTCTCCATCGACGCGACGGTCCTTTTCGCGGATCTTCGCGGCTACACCGGCCTTTCGCAGTCCCATTCCTCGGAGACCGTGTCGGCGCTCCTCGACGCCTTCTACGACGAATGCGCGGAGGCCATCTGGGAGCACGACGGACTCTTGAACAAGACGATGGGCGACGCCGTCATGGCGGTGTTCAATTTCCCAATCCGGCGCGACGACCACGCCAGCCAGGCCGTTCGCGCGGCGCAGGCGATTCAAAGGCGCTGCAGCGCCAGGCGTGACTTGCTCGCCGAGGCGTTCGGCGCCGACAAAGGGACGATCTGCGTCGGCGTTGGGATCGACACCGGAAAGGTCAGCTTCGGCGAATTCGGCCGGACGCATCACGATCTTACCGCGATCGGCACGGTGGTGAACACCGCGGCGCGGGCGCAGTCCGCGGCCGCGGCAGGCGAGATCCTGATGACCGAAGCCGTCTACCAGCAGGCGCGATCGGAACTGAACGAGAGCTTGCCGCAGGACTTCCAGCTCAAGGGGTTCGACGCGCCGGTTAGACTTTGGCCAGCCTGAGGCGGTCTAAGGGCATTGCGGTGAGAGTGCATTCGGCTTGATTGTCCGCGTCCGGCAACGCTCGTTCGCCGAAAGACTTGACCGCCAATCGTGCGCACTGCCGGAATACGATGCGGTCATTCGGATGTCCACTCAATCGCGGCGAAGTCGCGGGCGCCATCGACAATTCAGATGATCTCAGCGCGTTGGTCGGTCACGCGGTAAAGCGCCACCCACCGCTCGATGACAATCGAGCGAGCGTCCGTGTGGATTTCCGGCCGGGCGCGGCCGAGATGCGGATGATCGACGAGCAACGCGCATGTCTGCTCGACTGTGTCATAGAGTCGATCGGCAACAGATTCTGAATTGCGTGTGGCGACGTAAAGCCAGATGTCGAGTAAATCCTGGCGCGCGCGGGGGGGGGTAAACCGGATCCTACTCAAGGTTCACGCTTCGAGGCGTCCAGGCGTACGCGGGCTTCCGTCTTCAAGGCCAAGAAATCAATCTCGCGAGCCTCGCCACTGTCGACCCCTTCCTTCCAGGCCTGGCGCAGCAAGGCAAGCTTCTCGGCCTCCTGATGCTCGGTCTTCTCCATCAGTCGCAGCGCCTCGCGCACGACCTCGCTCGATGAGCCGTAACGTCCCGTCGAGACCTTGTCCTTGACAAATTTGGCGAGCTCGTCAGGGAGCGATACGTTCATGTTCATGTCGTGTCCTCCGGGGTCGACGGCCGTTGGGAATGCCTAAATATAGCATATCTAGGCATTCGGCGACCTATGAAATCTGATTGGCAAGTGCATGGCGACAAGCTGCGCGCCGAGTTCGGGCAGCCGGAAGCGGTCGATCGGCAGGGCGCCGGCGTACGAGCGCGGTCGGACGCGGTCAGCGACCGCGTCTACAGCCTTCGCTCACGCCGACTTCGGCTCTCCCCCGCGGAACCAGGCGACGTAGAGCGTCGGCAGGAAGACGAGGGTGAGGACCGTCGCGACCAGGAGGCCGCCCATGATGGCGAAGGCCATCGGGCCCCAGAAGACGGTCGGGGCGATCGGGATCAGGCCGAGCACGGTCGAGACGGCGGTGAGCAGGATCGGCCGGAAGCGGGCGCTCGCCGCATCGACCGCCGACGTCCACACGTCCTTGCCGGCGGCGCGCTCGGACTCGATCTGGCCGATCAAGATCACCGCGTTCTTGGTGATCATGCCGATCAGCGCCAGAATTCCGAGAATGGCGACGAAGCCGAGCGGACGGTTGGAGAGCAGCAGCGCCAAAACGACGCCGATCAGGCCGAGCGGCGCCACCGTCAGCACAATGAACAGGCGCTGGAAGCTCCTCAGTTCGAACATCAGCACCGTCAGCATGACGAGCAGCATGATCGGCACCATGGCGACTACCGAGGCCTGCGACTTGGCGCTCTCCTCAGCCGTGCCGCCGACGTCGATCCGGTAGCCGGGCGGCAGGGTTTTCGCCAGCGCCTCGACCCAGGGAGTGAGACCGGTGACCACCGTCTCGGGCAGCACGCCAGGGGCGACGTCCGCCTGCACGGTCAGGGTGGGCGTGCGGTCTCGCCGCCAGACCAGCGAGTAGTCCTGCCCGTAGTCGAAGGTGGCGAACTGGCTCAACGGCACGGTCCGCCCGCCGGGGATCGAGATCTGCAGCGCACGCAGGCTGACGAGCGAGGTCCGCTGCTCGTCGTTGGCGCGCAGCACCACGTCGACGAGATAGATGTCGTCGCGGACTTGCGTGATCGGCGATCCAGTCAGCACCGTGTTCAGCGCGGCGGCGATCGACTGCGAACTCAAACCCAGCAGCCTCGCCTCGTCCTGGTTGATCACGATGCGGACCTGCCGCGTCGGCTCCATCCAGTCGAAGCTCATGTTGACCGCGTTGGGATTGCCGGAGACCACGCCGCCGAGCTTCGAGGCGGTCTCGCGCACCTGTGAAATGTCCGGGCCGCTGACGCGATACTGAATCGGCCAGCCGACCGGGGGCCCGAGCTCGAGTGGATAGACGCGCGCGATGGCGGACGGAAAATCCTCGGCGAGCGCCTTCTCGAGCTTCGCCTTCAGCCGCTCGCGCGCCGGGACGTCCTTGGCGACGATCACGGCCTGCGAGAAGAAGCTGTTCGGCAGCTGCACGTTCAGCGGCAGGTAGAAGCGAATTGCGCCGCGGCCGATATAGGTGCTCCAGCGCTCGACGTCCGTGTCGCCCTTGAGCATGGCGTCGAACCGGTCGGCCAGCGATTCGCTGGCGTAGATCGAGGCGTTCTGAGGCAAGGTCAGATCGACCAGCAGCTCCGGGCGGTCGGACGACGGGAAGAACTGCCTCGGGATCAGCGGCATCGCCAGGTACGAGACGACAAACAGCGCGACCGTCAGCGCGATCGTCAGCCAGCGCATGCGGATGGCGAAGGTCAGAAGGTTACGGAACGTCCGGAAGACGAAGCCGGGTCCGGAGCCGCCGCCGGCCGCCGGCGGCTTCAGGATCGCCGCGCCGAGCACGGGGGCGAAGATGACGGCGACGAACCAGGAGGCGACCAGCGCAATCGCCACGACCGCAAATAGCGAGAACGTGTATTCGCCGGCCGAACTCGCGGCGAAGCCGACCGGAATGAAGCCCGCGATGGTGACGAGCGTGCCGGCGAGCATGGCGAAGGCGTAGGTGCGATAGGCGAACGAGGCCGCCTCGACCTTGGTGTCGCCGGCCTTGAGGCGCGTCAGCGTCGCGTCGATCGTGGTCATCGCGTCGTCGACGAGCAGCGCCAGCGCGATGATCAGCGCGCCGAGCGAAATGCGCTGCATGTCGATGTGGACGATCAGCATGGCCGCGAACACGATGACGAGGGTCAACGGAATCGCCAGCGCCACCACGAGCCCCGCCCGAACGCCGAGCGCTGACGAAGCTGACCGCGAGAATGATCGCCACCGCCTCCACCAGCGATCGCATGAATTCCGAGATGGCGCTGTTGACGGTCACCGCCTGGTCGGCGACGAGGTGGGGATGGATGCCGAGCGGAAGGTCGGCCGTGGCCGCGTCCATCGCGGCCTTGACGTTCGCGCCAAGGGCGAGGATGTCGCCGCCGTCGCGCATGGCGATGGCGAGGCCGATCGCCGGCTGGCCGTTCACCCGGAACATCGGCTGCGGCGGATCGGCGAAGCCGCGCCGGACGGTGGCGATGTCGCCGAGGCGAACCATGCGTCCGCCGACCGCGAGGTTGGTCGCCAAAATGTCCTGCTCGGACCCAAACGAGCCCGAAACCCTGATCGACAGGATCTCGTCGCCGGTCTGGATCAGGCCCGCCGGCTGGACGACGTTCTGCGCCTGCAGCGCTGCGACCACGGCCGCCCGGTTGAGACCGAGATTGGCGAGCTCTTGGGTCGAGAACTCGACGAAGATCCGCTCGTCCTGCGCGCCGAGAATCTCGATCTTCGAGACGTCGGGCACGTGCAGGAGCTTCGAGCGGATGTCCTCGACGTGGTCGCGCAGTTCGCGCTCATTGAAGCCGTCGGCGGTGAAGCCGTAGATGATGCCGAACGTGTCGCCGAAATCGTCGTTGAAGCCGGGTCCGATAACGCCCGCGGGCAGGGTCCCGCGCATGTCGCCGATGCTCTTGCGGACATGATACCAGATGTCCGGCACTTCCTTCGCGGTCGCGCTGCCCTTCAGGTTGACGAAGATGGTCGTCAGGCCGGGGCGGGTGAAGGAGCGGATGAAATCGAGCTTGGGCGTCTCCTGCAGCGTGCGCTCGAGCCGCTCGGTCACCTGGTTCAGCGTCTCGTCGATCGTCGCTCCCGGCCAAGCGGCCTGCACGACCATGGTCTTGATGACGAACGAGGGGTCTTCGTTGCGACCGAGCTTGATATAGGAAAAGACGCCCGCAGCGACCGCCAGAATCATCAGATAGATGGCGATGGAGCGGTGTCTCAGCGCCCATTCGGAAAGATTGAAGCCCATCTTACGACGATCCGAGCAGCCGAACCTTTTGGCCCGGGTAGAGGGCCTGGACGCCCGCGGTCACGACGATCTCGCCGGTGTCGAGGCCGCTGGCGACGGCGACGGTTCCCGGATCGAAGCGCAGCACCTCGACGTTGCGTGGCTTGACCGTCATGGTGGCCGGGTCGACGATCCACACCGCCGGCTGCTGGTTCACCCGCGCCAGCGCGGAGGCCGGGATATCGACGACCGGCGTCGAGGTCACATCGACCTGACCGTTGACGGCCGCGCCGAGCAGCATGGCGGCCGGCGGGTCGGTCAGTCCGACCCTGACCTCGAAGGTGCGGGTCACCGGGTCCGCCTGCGGCGAGACCTCGCGGATGCGGCCATGCGCGACGACGCTCGGGTCGCTGGTCAGGCGCACCGTCACCTCGGGGTCGGGCGGGGCTGAACGCAACACCGACTGGGGCACGTCGAACACCGCGTCCCGTCCGTCCTTGCGGGCGAGGGTTGCGATCATCTGCCCCGCCTGGACGACAGCCCCGGCGCGCGGTCCGACCGCGGTGATGACGCCCGGCGCGTCGGCCTCGAGCTGGGTGAAGCTGACGAGGTCGTGCGCCGCCTTCAGTTGGGCCTGCGCGGCGTCGACCTGGGCTTGCGCCGTCTGCAGCGCCTTCAGGGCCTGATCGTGATTGGCCCGCGTCGTCCAGCCCTGGTTGAGCAGCGTATCCTGGCGGTCGAAGTGGTTCTGCGCCTGGGTGAGGGCGGCCTGGGCGGCGGCGTAGGCGGCCTCGGCCGCGCGCAGGGTGTTCTGTTCGTTCTGCGGCTCGAGGCGGGCGACCACCTGTCCGCCCTCGACCCGGTCGCCTTGCCTCAGATTGTTCTCGATGAGGCGGCCCGAAATGCGGAAGGCGAGGTTGACCTCATCCTTCGCTTCGATCCGCCCGGTCATCGCAATCGGCGTTCCGGCCTCGCTCTTTTCGACCGTGACCGTGCGCACGGGCCGGGGCGGGGCGGCGGCGGCTTCCTCCTTCTTCGAGCAGGCGCTCAGCGCCAGCGGCGCCAGCAAAATCAGCGCCAGACACGACGCCTTCATGGCGCCGACGCAGCGATGCGATTCGTCCGTCAATCCGACCCCCCAAACCAGAAGCGGGCGAACCCCTTATCGCAGTTCCGGTCGATCGCCAACCGATGTCGCCAAGTTCCTTAGCGTGTCGGGACCTCGTCCTTTTCGGGCAGGGGCTCGCCGAGCAGGCCCGCGATCCATTGGGTCGACGGATAGTGCTCGCAGAAGGTCAACACGGCAATGACGATCGGCACGCCGATGAACGATCCGAACAGGCCCCACAGGAACGTCCAGAAGAAGACGGCGAACAGCACGACCAGGGGCGAGATCGCCAGCACGGCGCCGGATACGCGCGGCTCGACATAGCTGCCGATGACGAACTGGATGACATTGAGGCAGATGAAGACGCCGAGCGCGGCTTCCCAGGTGGCGAATTGCGCCATCGCCAGCAGGGTCGGAAACAGCGTCGCGATGAACGGCCCGATGAACGGGATGTAGTTCAGCGCGAAGGCGATCACGCCCCACTCGACGGCGAACTGCAAGCCCGTCGCCAGGGCGAAGGCCCACACCAGCGCGCCGGTCGCCAAACTCATCAGCGTCCGGACTTCCATGTACTTGCGGAACTTGCGCGCCGTGTCGGCCGAGGCCGCGATCAGCCGGCGCGCGCGCTCCTCGGGAAGATGGGCGCGCAACTTGCGCTCGGCGTCCTCGACCTCCATCAGGCCGATGATCACGTAGACCAGAGTGATGATCCAGAAGGTGAGCGTGGTGTTGAGGCGGCCGGTGACCTGCTGCGCGCTGCGCAACAGCCAGCCGACGTTGAAGTGCTCGGACCAAAGCCCGGCAATCGACACGCCGTGGCTGTCGAGCCAGGCGACGGCGGCGTCGTAAAGGGCCTGGTAGCGGCCGGAATCGGCGATGATCGAGCGCCCGACCCGGCTGAAGCCCCAGACGGCGAGCGAGGCGAAGGCGACCATGACGAGGATCGTCAGCGCCATGGTGAGGGCGAGGGCGACCAGCGCGGGGACGCGGGCCTCGAGCCAGGCCTGCAGCGGGAACACGAGGGCGATGATGAACACTGCGAGCGCCAGCGGAGCGAACACCACGTCGGCCTGGGAGGCCGCAACAGCAACGCCGATGGCGGCCAGGAGCGCCAGCGAAGTCCTCGACACCGTGTCGGATGTCATCGCGGAGGCCTCGGTTTGCGTGGGGCGGAGAGGGGGTCGGGGGCGCGGCTTCCGCTCGGTTTGCGCCGAGAGCCCTCTTCCGGCCCGTCAAATCCCTTTCCCCCCGAGGGCACGGCTGTCCGGGGAAGTGTAAGGGCTGATTCAACGTGTCGCAGCGCATGCCCCGCAAAACCAGGGAACTTGATGAGATTCCTTGGTATTTTCTGGTTGCAGAGACTTAGAAAAGAGAGCGGGGCATGCGCTTTACTCCGATCATTTTCAGCCAACTTGTTGAACCCCTCGACCGGCGGCGGTTCGAGGCGATCGTCAAGCGCCGAAACGCCGACGCCTATGACAAATCGTTCCGCAGCTGGGAGCACCTGATGGTGTTGATCCACGCCCAGCTCACCGGCGCGACGTCGCTGCGCGCGCTCGCATCCGGCTGGAACGCCAACGCCCACGCCCATTATCATCTGCGCTGCGAGGCGATCGCCCGCTCGACGCTTGCCGACGCCAATGCCCGCCGGCCAGTCGAAGCCTTCGCCGAAGTCCTGGGGATGGTCGCGGGTCTCGCCGACCGCTCGACCCGGGCCGAGGCCAAGAAACTGCTGCGCCTGATCGACTCGACGCCCATCCCATTGGGAAAACTGTTCGATTGGGCCAAGTCCAACGGCCGCATCCGCGGCATGAAGGCCCATGTCGTCTACGATCCCGGCCGCGATCTGCCGCAGATCCTCGACATCACCGACGCCAACGTCAACGACGCCCAGATCGGCCGACAGATCGAGATCGAGGCCGGCCTCACCTATGTGTTCGACAAGGGCTACTGCCATTACGGCTGGTGGAGAGCCATTCATGCGGCCGAGGCCTTCTTCGTCACCAGGCCCAAGACCAACATGGGCCTGACCGTCAAGGCCGAGCGCCAATACGGGCCCTCGCGCGGAGACGGCTTCACCGTGATCGCCGATGAGGAGGTCGAGCTCTCGAGCAAAGGCGATTCCAAGCTGCCGATCCCGCTGCGCCGCATCGTAATCCTGCGCGACGAGGACGCAAAGACGATCGTCGTGATCACCAACGACATGAAGCGATCCGCCGTCGAAATCGCCCAGGCCTACAAGTTCCGCTGGCAAATCGAGCTGCTGTTCCGCTGGCTCAAGCAGCACCTGAAGCTGCGCTCCTTCCTCGGAACCAGTGCAAACGCCGTCAAACTGCAGATCTACGCGGCGATAATCGCCTACATCCTGCTGAGACTGGCGGCCAAGGCCGCCAAAACCAAATTCGATATCCTGCGCTTCACCGAACTCGTCGGCGTCTTCCTCTTCGCCCGCCGCCGCCTCGCAGCCATCGAAACGCCCCCACCGACCAATCCAAGCAGAAAACGCGACCGCCTCAATCCCAACCAGTTGGCCTTCCCCTATGCGTGAAAAATTCCCCGGACAGCCGTGCCCCGAGGGGGAAGGGGGACGCCGCTCTCCCCGTAGGGCGTCCGGGAGGACGCCCGTCTGTCGGCGGGCTATGGGGAGAGGCAAGCCGCGAAGCGGCAGGGTGAGGGTTCGCTGACGCAATCCCGTCTCGTCATGCTTCAGGCAATGCGCACGTTGAGAGTTCGTCGGGGTGGCCATGCGCCGTCATAGCGCGAAGGCCGGCGCGCGCGCTATGGGTTGTCGGCTATGGGCGCAGCGGCTATGGCCAAGGCGAACTCAAGGCCGCCATGACCGATACGATCGCCGATCTCCGCATTGCCGAAATCCCGCCTCCAGCGAACGCGCCGATTCTCGATCCGCGCCTCGGGGACTTCGAGAACGATCATTCGGCGACCAAGCAGCGCTCGCTGCTGGCGATTGCGGGCAGCCTTCTCGGCGAGATCAGCCTGCCGAAGCTGGCGTTCAGCTGGTTCGTCCAGATCCTGCTGCCGGCGATTCTCCTGGGCCTGGCGCCGCTGATCCTGACGGCCTGGATCAGCGAGGCCTCGGGCCGCTTCGCCGAAGCCACCGGCGTCGGCGCGGCGCTCGTCGCGCTTGCCGCCTTCGTCGTCGCGCGGTTCGGCTGGCGACCGCTGTTCCGGCTCGTCGAGTCGAACTTCTGGTCGCTAAATGCGCTTGCGGTTCAGCCCGGCTATGCATTCTGGCGGGAGTTGATCCGGCATGTCGCGGAGCGCTTTCTCCGCGGGCGGACAGGAAAGGAGCTTGCGCGCATGCGGGCGGCGAGCTGCGCGGCGGCCGGCGGCCTTCTCTTCGTCGTGGCCGCGCTGGTCGCGGCGCTGGTATGGCCGGCGACCCGCTGGTCCGGCTCGGTCGCCGACGTCCTCGCGCCCCATCACCTGATCGTGCCGACCATCGCCAACGCGATCGCGCTCATGTCGGCCTATCTGGCCGTCGCCGCGCTCGTCTGGGGCTTCGCCGACGCCACGGCCGACCAGCCGCTCGACCTCGCCGCCTTCGACGACCCGCCGCCCGGCGGGCGCGTCTGGCGGGTCGCGCATCTCTCGGACATCCACATCGTCGGCGAGCGCTATGGGTTTCGCATCGAGAGCGGCCGCGCAGGTCCGAGCGGCAACGCCCGGCTGCGAACGGCGCTCGCCCGTCTCGCCGAGGTCCACGAGGCGCGGCCGCTTGATCTCGTCCTCGTCACGGGGGACATGACCGACGCGGGCACATCGGCGGAATGGGCCGAGTTCCTCGACATTTTCGCCGCGCGCCCGGAACTGGCGGAGCGCACGCTGATCCTGCCCGGAAACCACGACGTCAACATCGTCGATCGCGCCAATCCGGCGCGTCTCGACCTGCCGTTCAGCCAGATGAAGACGCTGCGCCGGATGCGGGCGCTGTCGGCTATGGCGGCGATGCAGGGCGCGCGGACGTTCAGCGCCGCGAACGCGCCGGACGCGCCGCGCGTGTCGCTCGAGGATGCGCTTCGAGCTCATGGCGACGACATCGAAGCCTTCGCGGACGCCGGCGGATTTCAGCGGTCCACCCGTCTCACGCGCATCTGGAACGAAGCGTTCCCGCAGATTGTGGCGCCGGCGCAGGACGACGGGCTCGGCGTCGTCCTGCTCAATTCGAACGCCGACACCAATTTCTCGTTCACCAACGCGCTCGGCATGATGTCGGCGGGTCAGGCCCGTCGTCTGACCGCGGCGCTCGATTTCTATCCGCGCGCCGCCTGGATCGTCGCGCTGCATCACCACGTCACCGAATATCCGCGGCCGGTGTCGGCGTTCTCGGAGCGCGTCGGAACGGCGCTCATCAACGGGAGCTGGTTTCTGCGCGTGCTGAAGCCGTACGCCGAGCGCATCGTCGTCATGCACGGGCATCGGCACGTCGACTGGGTCGGCGCCTGCGGAGCGATGAAGATCGTCTCGGCCCCGTCGCCGGTGATGAAACCTGAGGGCGCCGCGACGCATTTTTACGTGCACACTCTCACCGTGCGCCCGGGCGGGGGCGTACAGCTCTTGCCGCCGGAAAGGGTCGCCGTCGCGGCGGACGCGCCAGCAAACCCTCATCCGGCGCTTCGCGCCACCTTCCCCCCGAGGGGGAAGGGAGACGCCCCTCTCCCAGGCCCATCGGGAGAGGGAAGCCGCGAAGCGGCAGGGTGAGGGTTAACCGGCTCGAATCTATTTCATCACGCTTTAGCCGCCCGGCGCGCCCGCGTAGGCCGCCGCCGCCAGGAGGAGCGCGATCGCGAGCAGCGCGAGGCCGGCCGCCGGCCAGCGGCGAAGCGCGGAGTCGGTCCGCTCGAACACGGACGAGACCGCGAGGCTGCGGGTGAAGAGCGTCTCCCAGACGCCGACCGCGTCGCCGACGGGCACGCGCGGCAGGCGGTCGCCGGCGCGGGCAAGGAGCGCCGCCAGGACCGCGCCGACCAGGATCGGCCACAAGCCGTCCCAGAGCTTGGCCAGCGTGAACGCGTCGCTCCAGCCGCCGACGAACGGATAGAGGCCATAGGGCAGAATGAGCGCGCCGAGGGCGGCGAGCGGCCATGGGTCGATCAGGCCAGCCGGCGCAGCCTGGGATCGCAGCGCCGTCGCGGGTCGCGGCAGCCGCGTCACGAAGCGCAGCATCAGCATGGCGCTCGCCGCCGAGGAAAGGTTGGCGAGGGTTGCCGCGAGCCCGCTTCCCATCAGGGTTTTGAGCGCGCCCTTGGCGAGCGCGCCGCCGGTGAACGGCAGGCCCGCGAGGCTGAGTGCGAGGGCGCCGGCGAGCGCGACCGCCACGGCGGATCGCATGCCGCTCCGCGCGGCGAAAGCGCCGATGGTCAGGAAGAGCGCCCCTTTCACGAGAACATGATTGGCCGCGTAAAACGCCGCGAGAGACGGCGCGCCCGCGTCGCCCGAAGCCAGCGCCATGCCGAGCGCCGCGGCGATCACGCCCATCTGGCTGATGCTCGAATAGGCGAGGATGACCTTGGGGTCCCGCTGGGTGACGCCGATCGCGACCCCATAGAAAGCGGAGACGAAGCCGATCACGGCCAGCGCCTCGCCCCAGCCTTGCATGGGCGCGCCGAACGGCAGGAAGCGGATGAGGCCGACGACGCCCGCCTTCACGCCCGCGCCGCTCAGCACCGCGGCGGCTGGGATCGGCGCGGCGTGATAGGTGAGCGGCATCCAGCCGTTCAGCGGGACGAGACCCATCTTGGCGCCAAAACCGGCGATGAGACACGCGATCGCCGCGTCCCGCCATGGCGAAGCGGGCAGGGCGGCGACGACGTCGGGAATGGCGACGCCGCCGTTCGGCGCGCCCGCCGCCAGCATGGCGAAGGCGATGAGCAGCAGCGCTTCGCCGAGAATGGCGAAGGCCATGTAGACCGCGCCTGCGCGCGTCGACTCCGGGTGCGTCGTCGAGCACGATCATCCCCCAGGCGGGGATGCTGACCAGCGCATAGACGAGATAGAAGCTGAGGAGATCGCCGGCGATGAAGACGCCGAGGCTGCCGATCATGGTCAGCAGCCACGCGACGCAGAAGCGCAGGTCCGGCGCCGATCCCGGTCGCGCCAGAGGCCGGCGCCGACGGCGCTCCACAGCAGCGCCGAGACGGCGAGCATGAGGGCGCCGGGAAGGTCGAGCCGGAGGCTCAGCCGCAGCGCGGGCGCCTCGAGGCCGAACGGTCCGGCGCACAGCGCGACAGCCGCGGCCGCGAGCGCGGGGACAGGGGCGAGCCATTGCAACGACATCGCGCGACGGCGGAGATCGGGGACGACCAGGGCGATCAGCAGAGCGGCCGGCGCAGCGAGCGTCGCCGCGAGCAGGAACGGCCCGAGGGTTTGTCCGGCCGTCATGGCAGTGTCGCCGCGAAGACGGCCGGCCGACCGATGTCGAGGAAGGCGAAGAACGATTGCGGCGCGAAGCCGAGCGCCACGGCGACGACGGCGAGCGCTACGGCGACCGCCTCGCGGCTCCGTTGGGGCGGCTTCGCAAGGACGATCGGCGCGTCCGAGAGCGCGGGGGCGAGGATGCGATAGACGTAACCTGCGGCGAGCAGTCCGCCCGCCACCACGACCAGCGCCCAGAGCCATTGTCCCGAGGCGACGGAGGCGCGAAGCAGGAACCATTTGGCCGCAAAT
This sequence comes from uncultured Alphaproteobacteria bacterium, assembly GCA_963816065.1. Classification (GTDB taxonomy): domain Bacteria; phylum Pseudomonadota; class Alphaproteobacteria; order Rhizobiales; family Beijerinckiaceae; genus Roseiarcus. Next base: position 98,589 of record CAWFJG010000031.1, read on the forward strand.
CCGCCGCTCGGCGGCAGGCCCATGAGCGAGAGGCCGCCGAGGCCGAGCGTCAGGAAGGTCAGCGGCATCGCCCGGGCCGCGCCGGCGAACTTCGCGATGCGGTCGTGCCCGAGCGACTCGGCGATCAGTCCGGCGGCGAGAAACATCGCCGCCTTGGCGAAGGCGTGCGCAAGCGTCTGCATCAGGCCGCCGCTCCACCCGTCCGCCGTCCAGGGATGCAGACCGGAGGCGAGCGGAAAGAGGAGAAAGAGATAGCCGATCTGGGCGACCGTCGAATAGGCGACCAGCAGCTTCAGGCGCGCCTGCCGCAGCGCAATGACGCTGCCGAACAGGATCGCGAGCGACCCGAGCCCGCCGAGGACGGCTCCGACGGCCGGCGCCGGGAGCGCCGGCAGGACAAAGAACCAGATGCGCACGATGATGAAGAACGATCCCTTGACCACCAGGCCCGAGAGGACCGCGCTCGCCGCCGCGGGCGCGTTAGCGTGGGCCGGCGGCAGCCAGAGGTGCAGTGGGAAAAGCGCGGTCTTCGCCAGAAGCCCGGCGGTCATCAGCGCGGCGGCGACCCAGACTGCGGGCAGCGGCTGGACGCGGGCGGCGAGGAGCCCGATGTCGAGCGTGCCGTAGCATCCGTAGAGGAGCGCGACGCCTAGCAGGTAGAGGATCGAGCCGAACAGCGCAAACATGAGGTAGCGCAGCGCCGCGGCGAGCGTCTCGGGCCGCCCGTCGAGACAGACGAGCGGGACTGCGCCGAAGGTCAGAAGCTCGAGCGCGACATAGAGGTTGAACAGGTCGCCGCTGACGAAGATGATGGTGAGCGCCGCCCAGATCGCCTGCAGCATGATCCAGAACGTGAGCCCCTTGCGCGTTTCCGGAACGTCCGGCGGCGTCGCGAAGCTTGCGCGGGCAAAGAGCGCGGCGGCCGGTACGAGCAGGGCGGTCGCCACGAGCATGACCGACGAAATGCCGTCGGCCCTCAGCGCGATGCCGAGCGGGGGCGCGACGCCCGCGATCACGTAGGCGATCGGATGGCCGGTTCGCCAGACGAGCGTTGCGATCGTCGCCGCCAGGGCGAACCCGAGCGGCGAAAGGACGAGCAGGATGCGCTCGGCGGTGCGGCCGCCGAGCAAGAACGAGGCGAGGATCCCGGCCGACGGCGCGAGGATCGCCAGAACCAGCAGAAAGCCGCCGGGCGTTGTGGCGTCCGCCGGCGTCATAGGTCTTTGGTTCCGTCGTCCGGCTTCGTCCAGGCATCCGGGTCGAGCGTTACGCGACCGGACTCCTCGGAAAGCCGCAGCATCAGCGCGACGGCGAGCGCGCTCGCGGCGAACGCGACGACGATGCCGGTGATCACCATCGCCTGCGGCACCGGATCGAACGGAAACGGCCCGACCGCCCCCCGGCGCGCGACGATGCCGAACACCAGGAAAACGCCGCTGCCGATCAGGTTGAAGGCGAGCAGCTTGCGTAGCGGCTGAGGGTTGACGATGAGGCTGTAGAGGCCGAGCCCCACGAGCCCGGCCCCGACGAGCCCGGAGAGCGCCGCAGGATTCACGGCTCGGAGTTCCGGCTTGGCGGCCCCGCGACCAGCATGGGCAAGGTCGCCGCAATCGTGAGAACCATGAACGCCTCGATGACGATGATGATGGGTTTCGCGACGCTCACCGGATAGGCGAAGAACGCGCCCGCCATCCATGGCCCCAGGAGGCCGACGGCGAGAAAGACCGCCGGCCCGGCGACCAGCGTGAGCCTCAGCCAGCGCGCGGCGATCCGCGGCGGCTCCGCCATCCGCGCCATCATCACGACGATCCACATCGCCGCCAGGATCGCGCCCGACTGGAAGGCGCCGCCCGGCTCGTCGGCGCCGGCCCAGAACATGTGCAGGCCGACCAGGATCCCGATGGGGGTCAGCACCTTGGCGAGCAGCAGGAGGTCGCCCTGCGGCGACGAGCGACCGAGCGAGGCCGGCGCGCCTCCCCAGGAGCGGTCGGGCGCCGTCGACCAGACGCCGACCACCGCGAGCACGAGCACGATCTTCTCGAGCATCGTGTCGAAAGACCGATAGGCGATCAGCACGGCCGTGACTGGATTGCCGAGTCCGGTCGCCGCGAGGCCCTTGTCGGCGGCGGGCGCGAGCGACGGCGCGTTGTCGGGGAGCAGCAGGACGGCGGCGGCGAGCGCGGCGGTCGTGAGCAGCGCGAGCAGGGCTGCCGGAGTCTTGATCGACAAGCCCCGCTCGGTCTCCGTCCGGTTGCCGGCAAGACGCGTCCCCGCGGTGATGAGCAGGACGCCGGTGACGCCGCTGCCGATGGCGGCCTCGGTCAGGGCGACGTCGGGCGCGTAGAGGCGGACCCAGACGATCGACACCAGGAGCCCATAGACGACGAATCCGACGACCGCGGCGAACGTGTCGCGGGTCAGCACCGTCCAGGCGGCGACGCCGAGGACGATCGCGCCGAGGCCGATGTCCAGGATCGAAAGGAGGGTCACTTTCTCGTTCCCTCGCGCGTCCCCTCGAGCCGCAGCGCCCGCCCGATCATCTGGGACGCCGCCGCGCCCGAAATCTGGACCAGCGCCCAGACGACCACGAGCCTCAGCGCCTCCTGAAGGCTGCCGGAGCGGGGCAGGAGCCCGAGGACGACCAGTCCCAAACCGAGGTTGTCGGCCTTCGACAGCGCGTGCAGCCGGGTCAGCGAGTCGGGGAACCGCAGCAGTCCTACGGCGCCGGCGAAGAAGAAGAACACGCCGGCGCCGATCGCGACGAGGCTGAAAAGGTCGATCGCGGCGCTCACTCGCTGCGCCCCGCGGATTCGGACGCGCCGCCAGCGGCGTTGACGAAGGCGAGCGAGACGAACGCGGCGAGCAGCGCCACCCCGAGCGCCACGTCCTCGACGCCCGGCACGGGCACGGTGGCGGCCGAGGCGATCAGGAGGAGCGCTGCGATGCCGCCGGTGCCGAAAAGCTGCGCGGCCATGATCCGGTCGGCCTCGCCGGGTCCATAGAGCACGCGGGCAAGGCCAATGGCGACGGTGAGAAGCGTCAGGCCAGCCGCGGCGAGCAGGAAATCATTCATAGCCGACAGCCCGCATGAAAAGGCGCTCATCGGCCGCGAGCGTCGCCTGGACGGGCCGAGTCACATCGATGGCGTGAACGACCAGGTCGCCGTCTTCGGCGCCGGTCGGCAGAGCGCCGGGCTGCAGGCTCGACAGCGCGCTGAAGGCGTTGCGCGCAAGACCCGCGGGGATGCGGAGCGGAAAGATGACGAAGCCGGGGCGGACGTCAGGTTCCGGGCTCAGCGCGCGCCGTGCGACATCGAGCCCCGCGACGATCGACCCGCTGAGGAAGTTGGCGGCCAGCGCCGCCAGGGCGCCGAGGTCGCAGTGCTGGGGCAAGCCGCGGAAAGAGGGCGAGGCTTGCCCAGGTCGCCGCGGCTACGGCCGCAACTCCGACGGGGATATCCTCGGGCTCCCACCCCGCGATCGCGAGCCAGAGCCCAAAGAACACGAGGACGCGAGCCGTAACGCCGCCTGTACTGTTCGCCACGAGACCGACCCCCGAAGCCCGGGGGCGCGGTTAGCATAAATTCGCGGCGCTGGCCAACGTCGGCGCCTCACCCGTCGGGATCACGCCGCCAGGCGCTCGACCGGACCGATCCAGACGCGCTTCTGTTCCGAGCGGCGCAGCACGTCGATGCTGACCGTGCGGTTGATCTTGTCCGCGTCGAGCGCGCGCAAAAGCTCGCCGACGCTGGTCACGCGCTTGCCGTCGAGTGCGATGACGATGTCGCCCGACAGGAGGCCCGCATGCGCTGCGGGGCCGGACTGGTCGATCGCGGTCAGGCGCGCGCCCGTCCCCTGGTCGAAGTCCGAGCCTCAGCGCGATTCGCCGCGGGATTTCGGTCGAGGCGGCGCTGACCCCGATATAGGCCCGCCGGACGCGACCGTGCCGGGCGATCTCGCCGGCGACGAAATTGGCGGTATTGGAGGCCACCGCGAAGCAGATGCCCTGGGCGCCCATGATGATGGCGGTATTGATGCCGATGACCTCGCCGGCCGACGAGACCAGAGGGCCGCCGGAATTGCCGGGATTGAGCGCCGCGTCCGTCTGGACCACGTCCTCGATCATCCGCCCGGTGCGCGACTGGAGCGAACGACCGAGCGCGGAGACGACGCCGGCGGTGACAGTCGCGTCGAAGCCGAGCGGATTTCCGATGGCTATGGCGATCTGGCCGCGTCTGAGTTTCGCGCTGTCGCCGAGCCGGGCGGCAGGCAAGGAAACGTCGGCCTCGACGCGCAGCAGCGCGAGATCGGTGTCGGGATCGTCGCCGAGCACGCGCGCCTGTAGCTCGCGGCCTTCGAGCGTCGTCAGCGCGACGACCCGCGCGCCCTGGACGACGTGCGAGTTGGTCAGCGCGAGCCCGTCGGACGAGACGATCACGCCCGAGCCGGAGCCGGCGTTTCGGCCACCGCGCTTGACGTCGATTCGGACGACGCTCGCCCCGACCCGCTCGGCGACGTCCGTAACGACGCGGGAGTATTCGTCGAGCGCAACGGCGTCCGTTGGCGCGTGCGTTCCAGATCCCTGCGAGGCGTTGTCGGCGTCGAAGGCGAAAACCGCCTGCGGCGGTTGAAGATTCTCGAACATGCCGGCGCATATGGGAACGCTTGAGCGCGCGTGCAAGAACAGCGCTTATTGGCCGTTTGCGCCGTCTGCGGCGCCTCTACGTAGTTTCCCCAATTGCGCGTCCGGGCGTTGTTTGGAAGGCTCTAACGTCGCTGCGGGTGTCTCTGACGATTGGGATCGATGCCTGCGCGAAAAAGGGGTTCTCTGGATTTCGACCATGGCGCAATTCCGTGCGACTTTTCCGGTGTGATCTCGGCGCATCGATGCGTGCGACCTTTCCCATACCTCGGACTCCAAAAGAAATTGCGTGTGATCGGACACCCTCCGATCGGATGTCGGGCTTTCGGGCCCGTCGGGAATTCCGCCGTGCCCGCGGCGGAACGGAGAGCCGTCTTGACCGGGGCGGCTGTTCCTCGAGAGGCATCGGTCGATGAGTTTGACAGCCATGAACAAGGGTAAGGAATTCTACGCGCCGCGCAGACACGGTTTCGACGACGATGGCCCCATTTCCTACGAGCGGCGCGACTTTTCGCGTGGCCGCGCCAGCCCCGAGGGCGCCATGGACGACAGTTTCGCCAGCAACGGCGCCGCATCGCAGGCGGGCGCGCCGACCGTCGAAGCGACGGTGAAATGGTTCAAGGACGACAAGGGATTTGGGTTCGTGGAACTGCAAAACGGGCAGGGCGATGCGTTCCTGCACGTGACCGCGCTGCGGCCGACCGGCCTTGAATCCGTGCCGCCGGGCGCGAAGATGCAGGTCGTCGTCGCCGCCGGCGCGAAGGGGCCGCAGGTGGCGCGCGTGCTGTCGGTCGACACCTCGACCGCCGTCGAACGGCCGCCCCGCCGCTCGTTCGATGCGCCGCGCATGCCGCGCCGGCAGATTCCGGATCTCGCGACCGCCTCCCCGATCGAGGGGAAGGTCAAGTGGTTCAACGAGACCAAGGGTTTCGGTTTCGTCGCGGTGGACGACGGCGGCAAGGACATCTTCGTCCACATTTCCGCGCTCAATGCGGCCGGCATCGCCCATCTCAATGAGGGCCAGTCGGTCAACATGCGGGTCATCGACACCCCGCGCGGCCGCGAGGCGATCGCCATCAGCCTCTGAGGCGCCGCCAGCCGCTCGACCGACTTTCCGCAGGCCGGTCGAGAGGACGCCAAGCTGACGGCGGCAATCGGGACCGATTAGGCCTCATCACATCTCACCGCCGGTTCGCCGCCGGTCCGGGTTGCCTGTTAAGCAGGTTTTTCTTTGCGCCGCGGTCGGGGCTTCAGTCGAGGAAGTCCTGCAAAATCAGGGTGTTGTCGGCTTTGCAACCCAACGCGTGCGAGCGCGGAGGGGCCGCGGAACAGGCAAATTAACAGGCTCGGAACAGGCTCGGAACAGGCAATTATCAGGCGATTTCGGAGCCACAACAGGAGGGCGTAAAGCCAGGCGCCGCCAGGTTGCAATGCGAGCCCGCGTCTTCCTTGCCCCACCAGAAAAGGTCCCTCTCGAACGTCGAACCAGCGGCTCGCGCTAGCGCCGGTCCCTGGCGAGCGCTGCGAGGATCGCCCGAGCCCGCGGGCCGGAGAACAGGGCTGTGACGTCCGCGCCGGTCTTGATGCGCCAGTTGGGCCGCTCACGGTCGGTGCCGGGCAGATTGGTCGCCACGATGTCGCCGGCGAGATCGTCGATCTGGGCGCTCGCCAGCAGCGAGCCGGCCCCGCCGATGAAGCCGTGCACGGCAGCCGCCGTCGCATCCTCGAGCGGGGCGTCGTCGGCCGGGGCGATATCGATCAGGCCGGCGGCGAGAAGCGCCGCGACGAGCGCGCGCTTGTCGGCGCGGCGAGCCGCGATCGCCTCGCCCGCCTGCGCCAGCGTCCTCAAGCCCAGCGAGAGCAGTTCGGCGATGTCCGCCCCGCGCCACCAACCCGCCAGCGTCGCGAGGTCGTGGGTCGCCACGCAGGCGGCGGACAACGGCGGGTAGTCCGCGGGTGGAGCGAAATCTGCGCTCTTCCGCTCGAACCACAGCACGCGCATGCCCAAAATGTTCGCCCGGGTCATGCGGCTGCGGAATCCTTCGGCGACCGTGCCCAGGTCCTCGCCGACGACCATGCATCGGGCGCGCTGGCTTTCGAGCGCGATGTGGCCGATGAGTTCGTCGAGCGGGTATGCGAGATAGGCGCCCTCGGCCGGGGCCGCTCCCTCCGGGATCAGGAAGAGGCGCTGCAGGCCCATCGCGTGGTCGATGCGCAGCATGCCGGCGTGCCGCATGTTGGCGACGTAGAGAGCGCTTAGGTCTGACCAGCCGCGCCGCGCGCCGATCAGCGGATTGGGGGCCGGCAGGCTCCAGTTCTGGCCCCAGGACGAGAACGGATCGGGCGGCGCGCCGACCGTGGCGCCGCGCGTCAGCGCCCCGCCGCTCGCCCACGCCTCGGCGCCGTCCGGGGCCGAGCCGACTGCGAGGTCGCGATAGAAACCGATGCCCAGTCCGCAATTGCGCGCCCGGTCCGCGGCGCGCGCGAGCTGGCGGTCGGCTGCCCATTGGCAGAAGAGGGCGAAGTCGAAACCGCGCCGGTCCCGGTCGATCGCCGCCTCGACCGCCTTCGGATCGGCGTCGCGTAGCGCCTCCGGCCAGACCCGCCAGTCCTCGCCCGCTTCGCTGGCCGCGATCGCCTGGAAGGCCGCGAAGCGCCGCAGGGTCTCGCCGCCGCGGCCGACGAAGGCGCGATACGCGGAGACGAGCTTGTCGCCGGGCCTCCCTGCGGCGAAGCCCGCGAAAGCGGAGTGAAGCGCCTCGAGGGCCGCGCGCTTGATCCTCCAGACCGCAGGATAGTCGACCAGCCGGGCGGACGAGGCCGCCGCTGCGGCCGGGGCCAGCGCCTTCAGCGCGGTCTCGGCGGCCTCATCGCGCGGAAGGTCGGGGTCGAAGACGTCGACCAGGATCGGGTCGAGGAAGCGCCGGTCCGAAGGGTAATAAGGGCTCGCCCGCTCGCGGTCGCCGGGGAAGAGCATGTGCATCGGGCTGACGCCGAGATAGGCCGCGCCGGCGCCGCCGGCCGCCTCGGCCGCGAGCGCAAGCAACTCCAAGTCGCCAATTCCCTGATCGCCTCCTCGGCGCAAGGCGTAGAGTTGGGCCGTGACGCCGAACCGCTTGGCGGCCGCGGCTTCTCCTGAGTAGCATTTCGGCGGCGCGACGGTCAGCGCGCACTCGACGCCGTCGACCGTCAGCCGGTGCCGGCCGATCGGCATCGGGGGTAGGGGGATGGTCCGTTCGACGACTGCGCGGCCGTCGGAGAGCTCGCGCCGGACGCCGTCGCCGGCGGGCGCCCGCCACTCCATGACGCGCCCGTCCTCGAGGGCGAGACGGGTCGCGCACGCGCCTACCGCGTCGCGCACCGGGACGACCGGGGGCTCGTCCAGTCGAACGAGCAGGGAGGGCGGCACCCGCCGCCGGCGCGTCTCGTCGAGCACGCTCCTCAAACTGTCTCGCGCGTCGGACTCGCTGGCCGCCGCGACCCCGAGCGCGTTCAGGAGCGCGATCCGGCTTTCCGGCGAGACGATCGTGCGCTTGCCGTTGATGCCCTGCCATTCGGGAGCGACGCCGACGGCTGTAGCGAGCGCGTCGATCGTGGGGGCGGTCGGCGGGCCGCCCCGCCGGCGGCCAGCGAAGGGCCGTTCGGCGAGGATAAGACAGGCCCGGGCCGCGATCTTGCAAAAGTCGGCGAGCGCGAGCGGCCGCTCGGGCGATTGCGGCGCGTCCGTCGCCAGCAGCGTCCACCACTCCATGCCGGCGCGCGGCTCCGGGAGTCGGAGCTCCGCGTCGGCTCCGGAGCGGTTCATCGCCACGGCGACGCGGTCGACGCCGTCGCCGTGCGTCGCAGCGAAGACGGCGACAAGCACGGGGCCTGCCGGATCGTTCCAGCCCGACTGCGACATCGGCCCGTCGGCGTCGCGCCATTCGACGTCGGCGAGGCCTGTCGCATCGATCGGCCGACCGGTCAGAAACGCATCGCGCGACAGCGCCGGGTGGTCGCGGCGGACGCCGATGAGACGGCTCGCGAACCGGGTCAGCGCCGCGTCGGCCCGCTTCCAGTCGATCGCCGTGGTCGCGTCGTCGATCGAGTAGGCGTTGTTGTTGCCGCCCTGGGAGAAGCCGAGCTCGGACCCCATTGCCAGCATCGGGGTCCCACGCGCCGCCAGAAGCAGGGTCAGGAGATTGCGCCGATCGCGCGCCCGAGCCTCCACGACCACCGGGTCGCTGCTCGGCCCCTCGACGCCGTGGTTCCAGGAATAGTTGGCGTCGGTCCCGTCGCGGTTGTGCTCGCCGTTGGCCTCGTTGTGCTTGACGGCGTAGGAGACGAGGTCGGCGAGGGTGAAGCCGTCATGGGCGACGATGAAATTGACGCCCTTCGACGGGGCGGCGGCGTCGCCGAAGACATCGCTCGAGCCGGCGAGGCGAGTGGCGATTTCGCCGCGCACGCCGGGATCTCCGCGCCAGAACCGGCGCGCCGCATCGCGAAAGCGGTCGTTCCATTCCGCCCAGGCGGGGCCGAAGCGGCCGAGCTGGTAGCCGCCGGGGCCTACGTCCCAGGGCTCGGCGATAAGGCGCGCCTTGCAGACGATCGGATCCTCGGCCAAGGCCTGAAAGAACGGCGCCTTGGTGTCGAAGCCGTTCGCCCTGCGTCCGAGCGCGGTCGCCAGATCGAACCGAAAGCCGTCGATTCCGCCGTGCACCATCCAGCGACGGAGGGCGCCGACCGCCATCGCGACGACGAGCGGGCGATCGAGGGCCAGGCAATTGCCGGTGCCGGCGTCGTTGATGTACTCGGCTGGGTTGTTTGGATCGAGGCGGAAGAAGGTCGCGTTGTCGAGGCCACGGAACGACAGGGTCGGGCCGAACACATCGCTCTCGCCGTTGTGATTGAAGACGACGTCGAGAATCGCCTCCATGCCGGCGGCATGGAGCGCGTCGGTCGCGGCGCGCACCTCGGCCCAGCCGCCGGGCGCGAGGCGCGGATCGGGCGCGCCGTACACAACCGGATTGTAACCCCAGGCGTTGGCGAGCCCGAGCGGCGGCAGGTGGCGCTCGTCGACAAAGATGTCGGCGGGCATGATCTCGACCGCGGTCACCCCGAGCCCGGCGAGATGGGCGATCGAGGCGGGATCGGCGAGACCGGCGAAGGTCCCGCGCGCGGTCTCCGGAATGGTGTGGTTAAGGCGAGTGAAGCCACGCAGGTTGAGCTCGTAGATGACGAGCGCCTCGGGCGCGACCCGCTTGCGGCCCGGATCGCCGACGGGCGGCGCGCCTGCGATCGCCTTCGGCGCGTGCGGGCCGCTGTCCTCGCCAAATGCGAACATCGTCGGATGCAGGCGAAACGGACGGTCGAACGCGTAGGCATACGGGTCGGCGACGAGCTTCGAAGGATCGAAGCGATGGCCTCGCGCCGGGTCGAACGGACCCTGAACACGAAAACCGTAGTGCGCGCCGGCGAGGTGTCCTGGCGCGGCGCCGCGGAAAATCCCGTCGGCGTCGCGCGTCAGCGGAAAGTGCGCCGCCTCCCGGTCGCCGTCGAACAGGCAGAGCGACACGTCCGTGGCGTTCGGCAGGTCGAGCGCGGCTTCCAGTTCGCGCGGCGTCGCGCGGACGCCGAGTTCGCCTGCCGGCATGCTCATGCGGCGGGGCGTCCGACGGTTCGATAGAGCTCGGCGTAGCGCTTGGCGGGACCCTTCCAGGAGACGTCCGCCCGCATTCCGTTCAGTCGCATCCGCCGCATCTCGACCGGGTCGCGATAGATTGCGAACGCCCGGCCGAGCGCGTTGTCGAGCGCTTCGACCGTCGGCGGGGCGAACTGTACGCCCGTGGCGACGCCCGCCGAGAGGGCCGCGTCGTTTGCGTCGACGACCGTGTCCGCGAGGCCGCCGACGCGCGAGACGATCGGCGTCGCGCCGTAGCGCAGGGCGCATAGCTGGGTCAGTCCGCATGGCTCGAAGCGCGACGGCACCAGGATGAAATCCGCCCCCGACTGGAAGAGATGGGCGAGCTTCTCGTCGTAGGCGAAGACGCAGCCGACCGAATCGGGATGGCTCGCCGCGATGCCGGCAAAGCCGGATTCCAGCCAGCGCTCGCCTGACCCGAGCAGCGCGAACTGTCCGCCCTGGTCGAGGATCCGCGGCAGCGCGTCCAGGAGCAGGTCGAGTCCCTTTTGATGGGAGAGGCGGGAGACGACGGCGAACAGCGGGCGGTCCGCGTTGATCTCCAGTCCAAGCCGGCTCTGCAGCGCCTCCTTGTTGCGTCCGCGCATGTCGATCCGCAGCGGATTGAAGGTCTGCGCCAGGTCCGGGTCGGTCGAGGGGTTCCAGACCTCGTCGTCGATGCCGTTGAGGATGCCGTGCACCGCTTCGCCGCGGGCGCGCAGCAGGCCGTCGAGGGCCATGCCGAATTCCGGCGTTTGGATCTCGCGCGCATAGGTCGGCGAGACGGTGGTGACGATGTCGGAAAGCTGCAGGCCCGCTTTGAGATAGCCGACGCCACCGAAGTACTCGACGCCGCTGACCGTCAGCGCTTGGTCGGGCAGCCCGAGCTCCCAGAACACCGAGACGGGGAAATGGCCCTGGAACGCCAGGTTGTGAACCGTGATCACCGAGCCGGGGATGCGACGCCCGGAATACCGCAGATAGGCGGGCGCGAGGCCCGCCTGCCAGTCGTGGGCGTGCACGACGTTCGGCTGGAAGGCCGCGACGGCGCCGAGCCCGATGTCGGCCCCGACCCGGGCGAGCGCGGCGAAGCGGCGCGCATTGTCCGGCCAATCCGTTACCGTCGGGGCCGAGGTACGGGTTGCCCGGACGGTCGAAGAGATGCGGCGCCTCGATCGCGAACAGGTCGAGCCCCGCTGCGCGACCGGCGATCACCCGCGCCGGCGCGCCGAACAGATCGCCGTATTCGTGCGCGACCTCCGCGTCGCCGAGCTTGTCCTTGATCGCAGGGTATGCGGGAGTCAGCGTGCGCATCTCGACGTCCTCGCGCGCCAAGGCGCCCGGCAGGGCGCCGGCGACGTCGGCGAGGCCGCCGGTCTTGACGAGCGGAAAGACTTCCGAAGCGACGGAGAGAACCTTCAGACCGCTCATTGTTTGAGATTTTCGATCATCGGACCGGTGATCAGGGTGACGCCCTTCTCCGTGCGCCGGAACCGCTTGGCGTCGAGTTCCGGATCCTCTCCGACGACGAGACCGTCGGGGATATGGACCTCGCTGTCGACGACGACCTTGCTCAGCCGGACGTGGCGTCCGACCGACGCGTACGGCAGGATGACCGCCTCGTGGATCGTCGAGTAGGAATGGACGCGCACGCCGGTGAACACCAGCGAACGGCTGAGCGATGCGCCCGAAACGATGCAACCGCCCGACAGCAGCGACTGGATCGCAAGGCCTCGGCGCCCGTCGACGTCATGGACGAACTTGGCCGGCGGCGTGATTTCGCCGTAAGTCCAGATCGGCCAGTCCCGGTCGTACAGGTCGAGGTCAGGCACGACGTCGGTAAGGTCGATATTGGCCTCCCAGTAGGCGTCGACGGTGCCGACGTCGCGCCAGTAATGTTTGGCCTCCTCGCTCGAGCGGACGCAAGACTCCGAGAAATGGTGCGCGACAGCTTTGCCGTTCTTGACGATGTAGGGGATGATGTCCTTGCCGAAATCGTGCGCCGAGGCCGGATTGGCGGCGTCGTGCTTCAGGAGGTCGATCAGGAACGACGTTTCGAACACATAGATGCCCATGCTGCACAGGGCGACGTCGGGCTTGCCGGGCATGTGCGGCGGGTTCTTCGGCTTCTCGAGGAACTCGATGATGGTGTTGCTCTCGTCGACGTGCATGACGCCGAAGCCCGTCGCCTCCTCCAGCGTGGCCTCGAGACAGCCGACCGTGACGTCCGCATCCAAGTCGACGTGCTGCTGCAACATCTTCTCGTAGTCCATCTTGTAGACGTGGTCGCCGGCGAGAATGACCATGAATTGCGGCTTGTAGCTTTCGATGATGTCGATGTTCTGAAACACGGCGTCCGCGGTGCCGAGATACCACATGGTCTCGCTGACGCGCTGCGAGGCCGGCAGGATGTCGAAGCTTTCGTTCCGCTCCGGCCGCAGGAAGTTCCAGCCCCGCTGCAGGTGGCGGATCAGACTGTGGGCCTTGTACTGCGTCGCCACCGCAATTCGGCGGATGCCGGAGTTGAGCGCGTTGGACAACGCGAAGTCGATGATGCGCGACTTGCCGGCGAAGTAGACCGCAGGCTTGGCGCGCCGGTCGGTCAGTTCCATCAGACGGCTGCCGCGTCCTCCGGCGAGGACGTAGGCCATCGAGTGGCGGGCGAACGGCGGCGAGAGCCCCATCTCCTTCGCGGATCGTGTCCTCAGCATTTCTGATTCCCTTATCTTATTGGCTTTGTAGTTTTATCGGCTGGCGGCCTGCTCGGCGTCGGGTGGCGTGAAGACGAGGAGGAGTGTGGCGAGGGGCGGCAGGACCAGCGGCGCCGAACACGGGAAATCCGTGCGATGGCCGGGCTTCGGCGACGACGCCGCCGAGGTTGCCCATGTTCGAGCCGCCGTAGGCGCCGGCGTCGGTGTTGATCGCCTCGCGCCAGTGACCTTCGTAGGGCAGGCCGAACTCGATAGTTCATGCGCGGTTCGGGCGTGAAGTTGCACACCACCGCGACGGGCGGATCGTTCTTCGCCCCGCGTCGCAGGAAGGCGAGCACGGACTGGGTGTCGTCGTTGACGACGATCCAGCGAAAGCCCTCCGGCTCGCAGTCGCGCGCATAGAGGGCGGGCGTATCGCGATAGAGCGCGTTGAGGTCGCGAACGAGCTTCTGTACGCCCTGGTGCGGCCAATGGTCGAGCAGCCACCAGGGCAGCGATTCGCCGGCGTTCCACTCCATCGTCTGGCCGAAGTCCTGCCCCATGAACAAGAGCTTCTTGCCCGGGTGGCCCCACATGAAGCCGTAGAAGGCGCGGGCGTTGGCGAAGCGCTGCCATTCGTCGCCGGGCATCTTGCCGACCACCGAGCCTTTGCCGTGAACGACCTCGTCGTGCGAGATCGGCAGGACGAAGTTCTCGCTGAAGGCGTAGAGGAGCCCGAACGTCATCTTGTCGTGGCTCCAGCGGCGGTAGATCGGATCGTGCGACATGTAGTCGAGCGTGTCGTGCATCCAGCCCATGTTCCACTTGAAGCCGAAGCCGAGCCCGCCGACGTTGGTCGGTTGCGAGACGCCGGGGAACGCGGTCGACTCCTCGGCGATGGTGACCGCGCCCGGGAAGCCGCCGTAGACCAGCTTGTTGGCCTGCTGGAGGAAGGCGATCGCCTCGCGGTTCTCCTTGCTGCCGTCGGGGTTGGGCAGCCACTCGCCCTCGCGGCGCGAATAGTCGAGGTAGAGCATCGAGGCGACAGCGTCGACGCGCAGACCGTCGATATGGAAACGGTCGACCCAGTAGAGAGCGTTGCAATAGAGGAAGTTGGCGACCTCGTGGCGGCCGAAATTGTAGATCGCCGTGTTCCAGTCGGGATGAAAGCCCTTACGCGGATCGGCGTGCTCGTACAGCGCCGTGCCGTCGAAGTGGGCAAGCCCCTGCGCGTCGGTCGGGAAATGCGCCGGGACCCAGTCGAGGATGACGCCGAGGCCGGCCGCGTGCGCCTTGTCGACGAAGCGGGCAAAGCCCGCCGGCTCGCCGAACCGGCGCGTCGGCGCGAACAGGCCGAGCGGCTGGTAACCCCATGAATTCGTCGAGCGGGTGCTCGCTGACCGGCAAGAGCTCGATGTGGGTGTAGCCCATGCCCGCGACATAGGGGATAAGGTCGTCGGCGAGTTCGTCGTAGGTGAGGAAGCCGCCGTCCAGGCGCCGCTTCCACGATCCGAGATGGGCCTCGTAGATCGTCATGGGCTTGCGCCGCGGCTGGCCCTCGCCGCGCCGGGCCATGTAGTCCGCGTCGGTCCAGGCGAAGTCGGCGCTGTCGGCGATGACCGAGGCGGTCGAGGGCCGAAGTTCGGCCTCGAAGCCGAAAGGATCGGCCTTCAGCGGAAGCAGGCCGCCGTCGGGCCCCGACAGTTCGTACTTGTAGACGGTTCCGGCGCCGATGTGGGGGACGAAGATCTCCCATAGGCCGCTGTCGTAGCGCTTGCGCATCTGGCAGCGCCGGCCGTCCCAGTGGTTGAAGTCGCCGACCACCGAGGCGCGCGTCGCGTTGGGCGCCCAGAGCGCGAACAGCACCCCGTCGACGCCCTCGTGCGTCGTCAGCTGTGCGCCGAGACGGCGGTAGAGTTCCCGGTGCGATCCCTCGCGCAGGAGATAGTCGTCCATCGGTCCGAGCGCCGGCCCGAAGGCGTAGGCGTCGATGTAGGACGAGGTTCCCTGCGGCAACTCGACCTCGACCCGGTAGAGCGGCCGCTCCTTGGCGGTAGGGACGAGCGCTTCGAAGAAGTCGTCCTTGCGCCGGGGCAGCTCGACCAGGAGCCGCCCATCGCGAGTCAGCGCACGCACCGCCCGAGCGTCGGGCGCGAACACGCGGATGGCCCAGCCGTCGCTGGTCAGGTGCGGTCCGAGCACCGCAAAAGGGTCGCCGCAACGCGCCGCGTTGATCGCGTCGACGTCGGCGCCCTGTGCTCTCCAATCCTCCATTTTGCCCTCCCGGCGCCGCTACTCGCCCACGGGTGTGAACGGTGCGTTCCAGATTTCTTTTGCATATTCCGATATTGTCCGATCGGACGAGAACCAGCCCACGTTGGCCGTGTTGATGATGCTGGACCGCATCCACCGGCCACGGTCGCGCCAGGCTTCGTCGACCTTTCTCTGCGCCTCCCAGTAGGAGTCGAAATCCGCGCAAAGCATGAAATAGTCGTAGTGCGTAAGCGTGTCGACGAGGCCGCGGTAGCGTCCCGCGTCGTCGACGGAGAAGACGCCGGAAGCGATTTCGTCGAGCGCCTCGCGAAGGGCGGGGAGGACGACGCGATTCGCGCGCTCGCGTCGATGCCCTGCCGGCGGGCGGCCTCGATCTCGGACGCCGTCAGGCCGAAGATGAAGATGTTCTCCGCGCCGACGAGGTCGCGGAGTTCGACGTTGGCCCCGTCGAGCGTCCCGATCGTCAGCGCGCCGTTCAGCGCCATCTTCATGTTGCCGGTTCCGGAAGCCTCCATGCCGGCCGTCGAGATCTGCTCGGAGAGATCGACTGCGGGAATGATCGTCTCGGCGAGCGAGACATTGTAGTTTGGCAGGAACACCACCTTGAGAAGGCCGCGCACGGTCGGGTCGGCGTTGACCACGCGGGCGACGTCGATGGCGAGCTTGATGATCAGCTTCGCCTGGGTATAGCTCGCCGCCGCCTTGCCCGCGAAGATCTTGACCCGCGGCGCGAAGTCGAGGGTCGGATTGGCGCGGATGGCGTTGAAGCGCGCCACGGTCTCGAGGATGTTGAGAAGCTGGCGCTTGTATTCGTGGATGCGCTTGATCTGGACGTCGAACATCGAATCCGGATTGATGCGCTGGCCGAGCTGGACGGCGACATGGCGGGATAGGGCGACCTTCGCGGAGCGGCGGGCCGCGGCGACGGCGTCCTGAACCCCCTTGTCGTTGGCGTAGGAGGCGAACCGTTTGAGCGCCTCGGCGTCCTCGAGCGCGCGCTCGCCGACCGTCGAGCGGATGATGTCGGCGAGGCCCGGATTGCACTCGATGAGCCAGCGGCGGAAGGTGATGCCGTTGGTCTTGTTGACGATGCGGCCGGGATAGACGGTGTTCAGGCTGTGAAAGACGGTCTTGCGCCATCAGGTCCGTATGCAGCGCCGAGACGCCGTTGATCTTGTGCGATCCGACATAGGCGAGGTTGCCCATGCGCACGCGCCGGCCGGAGTGCTCGTCGATCAGCGAAATCGTGGCGAGCAGGCCCGGGTCCATGAAGCCGCGCCGGCGCGCGCCGTCGAGATGGGCCGCGTTGATCAGATAGATGATCTGCATGTGGCGCGGCAGCAACCGCTCCATCAGCGGCACCGGCCAGCTCTCGAGCGCCTCGGGCAGCAGCGTATGGTTGGTGTAGGAGAAGGTCGCCTGCGTCACCTTCCAGGCTTCGTCCCATTCGAGGCCGTTCAGGTCGACGAGAATGCGCATCATCTCGGCGACGGCGATCGCCGGATGGGTGTCGTTGAGCTGGATTGCGGCGTAGTCGCCGATCGTGCGGACGTCGCCGTGCTGCTTGACGTGGCGGCGGATGAGGTCGAGCAGCGAAGCGGAGGCGAAGAAGTATTCCTGCCTCAGGCGCAGTTCTTGGCCGGCCGGCGTGGCGTCGCTCGGATAGAGCACTTTCGAGATCGCCTGGGCGCGCATCGAATCGGAGAGCGCGCCGACGAAATCGCCAGCGTTGAACGCGTCGAGCTTGAACGGATCGGGCGCGCGCGCCGACCACAGGCGCAACGTGTTGACGTGCTTGCCGCGCCAGCCGACGATCGGCGTGTCGTAGCCGACCGCCTCGACGGTTTCGGCGGGATGCCAGATATGGCGGGTGCGCTCATCGTCGCCATGAATCATTTCCACCCAGCCGCCGAAGCCGATGGCGTAGTTGTATTCGAGCCGCTCGAATTCCCACGGATTGCCATTGGCGAGCCAGTCCTCCGGCGTCTCCTGCTGCCAGCCGTTACGGATGATCTGGCGGAACAGCCCGTTGTCGTAGCGGATGCCGTAGCCGTGCGCTGCGATCCGCAACGTCGCCATGCTGTCCATGAAGCAGGCCGCAAGCCGGCCGAGACCGCCGTTGCCGAGGGCCGCATCCGGCTCGACCTTGCGAAGTTCGCTCAGGTTGACGCCGAGTTCGTGCAGCGCTTCGGCCATCGGCCCGGCCACGCCGAGATTGGTCATGGCGTCGAACAGCAACCGCCCGATGAGGAATTCGAGGGAAAGATAGTAGACGCGCTTGCGGCCGTCGGCATAGGCTTCGGCCGTCGAGCGCAGCCAGCGATCGACGATCAGGTCGCGCGTGGCGAACGCGACGGCGAGGAACCAGTCGCGCGGGCTCGCCACTTCGGGAATTTTGCCGACCGAATAGGTCAGCTTCGCCAGAACGGAGGCCTTGAGCTCCGCCACGTTGGGCTGCCGCTCGATGTCTGCCTGCGCCGCCGCGCCGTCCCGCGTCAGATCGTCCATGTCGCCTCGCTCGTGAGCGCCGGGCTCAAAGGGTCTCCTCCCGAACGCTCCCCGGACGAGCTTGTAACATGCTCTTCGACCACGGCAACGTTAGCCGTTGGCGCCAAAAGGGCCTCGCGCTTCGCGCTCACCGTGCCTCCCTCACTGCGCCGGACCGGCGGCGCTCCGGGCGTCGCGGATCTGCTTTTCGAGTCGCGGTCAGTTCGGCGGTCGCCGCGCTGAGCTGAGCCTGCGACGTCTCCAGTTGCTTCTGGGCTGCCGCGTTCTGGGCCTGGACCTCTGCGAGAGCGCTGCGACCGGCATCGATCTGACTCTGCAGCTGCGTCTGATCGGCGGTGAGGCTCTGGTTCTGGCCTTGCAGGGCCGTGAGCCTCGCGGTCTCCTGCTTGAGCTCAGCGTCGACCGACTGCAGATCGCGCGTCCGGGCGCTGGCTTCCGCCTGCGCTCCGGAGACGGCGAGGCGGGCGTCGTTGATCTGCTTGGTCAGGTCGGCGAGGTCGTTCTGCGCCGAAGCGCGCGCGGCCGAGGCGTCGGACAGCGCCTTCTCCGCTTCGGTCGCCTGGACCTTGAGATCGGCTGCGGTCCCCGCGGCCTTCTGAAGGTTCTGCAGATCGGCGGCAAGGGACTCGCCGCGCCTTGGCCGCGGCGCGCAGCGACTCCGTCATCTCGCTTTCGGTCCGCGAGGCCTCGGACCAAAGATAGGCCGCCAGCAGCCAGCCGATCAGCGCCAGGCCCGCCAGCGCGAGCGTGGTCGGCCGTCGAAAGTCCTCGCCCCCGCTCAACGCCATGACGACACTCCCGGCGGCCCGCCGACGATCCGCCCACCAACGTGGGCGGCGCGACGATCGTTCCCGCCGGGTCGATATAGAGCGCGCCGCCGGCCTGCCGCCAAGCCCGAAAATCGACGCAACGGCTCTGGCCTCTCCATTTTCCTGTATGCGTGGCAGATTTGCGCCTAAACAGGGCGTCGTCGTCGGTTTCGGACCGGGCGTTTCCAGCCCCGTCCTGCGGAACTTCCAAACCGGGTTGTCAATCATTCGAAGCGCGGTGTAGTGTCGCAGCCAACAACCCAAAATCTGGTGGGCGGTCGGACTGCATGAGGCGTTGCGCGCCCACGTCGGGGCATTCGGGAGGCTTCTGGTGAGGCGTGAAGGATCGACAGCGTACAGGGCGGGCGCCGTGGCGTGGACCGCGACCGTGATCGCGGCCGCTGGCCCCGCCCGAGCGGCGCTGCTCGGCGCGCCCGAACGTGGCCAGATCGGCTTCCTGCCCGCCAACAGCCCGATCGCCGGCGACATCCAGTGGCTGCACAATGCGATCCTCCTGCCGGTGACGGTCGGCATCTCGCTTCTGGTGCTGGCCCTGCTCGCCTATGTCGTCTACCGCTTCAACGAGAACGCCAATCCGGTTGCCTCGCGCACCGCTCACAACGGGCCGCTCGAGATCGCCTGGACCGTCCTGCCGGTGATCGTGCTGGTCGTCATCGCGGTCCCGTCCTTCCGCCTGCTGACCGATCAACTCGTCATTCCGGAGCCCGACGTGACGATCAAGGCGACGGCGTCGCAGTGGCACTGGAACTACACCTATCCCAAGGCCGCGGGCGGGTTCTCCTTCGATTCGCTCGATCAAGGAGGACAAGGACCTGAAGCCGGGCGACATCCGTCTGCTGTCGGTCGACAACGCCGCCTATGTTCCGGTCGGCAAGAACGTCGAGATCGACGTCGTCTCCCAGGATGTGATCCACTCGTTCTCCGTCCCCTCTTTCGGGGTGAAGATGGATGCGGTTCCCGGCCGGCTCAACAAGGTGTGGTTCAAGGCCGACCAGGAGGGCGTCTTCTACGGACAGTGCTCCAACATCTGCGGCATCGATCACTCCTTCATGCCGATCGAGTTCCATGTCGTGAGCCAGAAGGCGTATGAAGCGTGGCTGGAGCAGGCGAAGAAGACCTACGCCGCGGCCGACGGCGTCGATCTCGCCACGGTCACGCCAAACGCGCATCCTTGATCGCGCCGGCGGCGCGCCCTGAACCTGAGCAGGATTGAGAGACTATGGCGTCAGTCAGCAGCTACGCGGATCACCAAGCCGAAGCCCATCACGGTCACGAGCACCACGTTCCCACTGGCTGGCGGCGGTACCTGTTCTCGACCAACCACAAGGACATCGGCACGCTCTATCTCGTCTTCGCCATTTGCGGCGGCCTTTTCGGGACGCTGCTGTCGCTGGCGATCCGGGCCGAGCTGATGACCCCGGGCATTCAGGTCTTTCCCGCGATCTCGGCGCTCATGGCCGGCGACGGCTCGCTCGACGCGGCCAAGAATATGTACAACGTGTTTTTCACCAGCCACGCCGTCATCATGATCTTCTTCATGGTGATGCCGGCGATGATGGGCGGCTTCGGCAATTGGTTCGTGCCGCTCATGATCGGCGCGCCCGACATGGCCTTCCCTCGGCTCAACAACATGTCGTTCTGGATGCTGGTCGCCTCGTTCTGCCTGCTGTTCAGCTCGCTGTGGGTGGACGGCTCGCCGGGGATGCACGGGTTCGGCGGCGGCTGGGTCATGTATCCGCCGATGTCGTCGAACGTCGGCACGCCGGGACCGGCGATGGACTTCGTCATCCTGTCGATGCACCTGGCGGGCGTCTCGTCGATCCTCGGCGCGATCAACTTCATCGCCACCATTCTCAACATGCGCGCGCCGGGCATGACGATGATGCGCATGCCGTTGTTTCCGTGGTCGGTGCTGGTGACGGCGATCCTCCTGCTCCTGTCGCTGCCGGTGCTCGCCGGCGCGCTCACCATGCTGCTGACCGACCGCAACTTCCATACGACGTTCTTCGATCCGGCCGGCGGCGGTGACCCGATCCTGTACCAGCACCTGTTCTGGTTCTTCGGCCATCCCGAGGTCTACATCCTGATCATCCCGGGCTTCGGGATCATCAGCCAGGTGGTGGCGACCTTCTCGAAAAAGCCGGTGTTCGGCTATGCAGGCATGGTCTACGCCATGTGCGCGATCGGCCTGCTCGGCTTCGCCGTTTGGGCCCATCACATGTTCACCACCGGCCTGTCGCTCGCCGCGCAGCGTTATTTCGTGTTCGCCACCATGGTGATCGCGGTGCCGACCGGGGTGAAGGTGTTTTCCTGGATTGCGACCATGTGGGGCGGGTCGCTGTCCTTGCGCACGCCGATGTTGTGGGCGATCGGCTTCATCTTCGTCTTCACCGTGGGCGGCGTGACGGGCGTGGTTCTCGCCAACGCGTCGGTCGACCGCTACCTGCACGACACCTACTACGTCGTCGCCCACTTCCACTACACGATGTCGCTCGGCGCCGTGTTTTCGATCTTCTGCGGGTTCTATTACTGGTTCCCGAAGATCACCGGCTACCTCTATAACGAGCGCTTGGCCAAGTGGCACTTCTGGCTGATGTTCGTCGGCATCAACGTCACGTTCTTTCCGCAGCACTTCCTCGGCTTCGCCGGCATGCCGCGGCGCCTGGTCGACTACACCGACGCCTATGCGTTGTGGAATTTCGTGTCTTCGGTCGGCGCCTTCATTTCGGGCGCCGCGACCCTCGTGTTTCTCTATGTCGTCTACGAGGCGTTCGCGCTGAAGCGCCTCGCCGGCGACAATCCGTGGGGAGCGGGCGCGACCACGCTGGAATGGACGGTGTCGTCGCCGCCGCCGTTTCACACGTTCGAGACGCCGCCGCATATCCCCGGTTACGATGAGCACGGCGAACCCGTTTTCGCGCCGCATGGAGGCCATGCGTGAGCGCCGACGGCGCTCCGACGACGACCAAACCCGCGGCGCCGCCGGCCGGCAAGCGCCGCGGCAATCTGGGCTACGCGATCGGCGCGGCGTCGTTCGCAATCGGGATGATCGGGCTGACCTATGCCGCGGTGCCGTTCTTCACGCTGTTCTGCCAGGCGACCGGCTACGAGGGAACGCCGCAGCGGGTCGCAGGCGACGACGCGCGCGAGGGTCATCGGTTGCTGCGGGTCGCGTTCGACACCAATGTCGGGGGCGGCCTTCCCTGGCGCTTCGAGCCGGAGTCCGAAGCCGTTCACGTGCGCACGGGCAAGGCAACGACGGTCTTCTTTCGCGCCGAGAACCTGAGCGACCACGAGATCGCCGCGACCGCGGTCTTCAACGTGACGCCGGCCGTCTCGGGCGCGTGGTTCGACAAGATCCAGTGTTTTTGTTTCAGCGAGCAGCGCCTGGGGCCGCATGAGAAGGCCGAGTGGCCGGTCGTCTTCTTCCTCGATCCGAAACTCGAATCCGACCCGTCGATGGCCCAGGTCGAGTCGATCACGCTCTCATATACGCTGTTCGCCGCGCCGGCGGCTGGCAACGCCGCCGGACCCGACCGGCGCGCCGGCCCGGCTGGATGAGCTTTGAGGAGGAACGGATGACGGATGCCCCGATTGTCGCTCACGGGTCGATTGCAAGCGACGAACCCATCGCCGAACGGCAGGGTTTCCATCTGGTCGATCCGAGCCCCTGGCCGATCGTCGGCGCACTGTTCGCCCTTCTGACGGCGGTCGGCCTGATCCTGACGATGAAGGACCTCACATTCCTCGGCGGCAAGACCGGGCCGCTCATCCTGGCGCTCGGCATCGCCGGCATCCTCTTCACCATGGCCGGGTGGTGGTGGGATGTCATCGTCGAGGCGCAGAGCGGGTACCATAACGCTCTGGTGCGACACGGGCTCACCATCGGCATGATCCTGTTCATCGCCTCGGAAGTGATGTTCTTCGTCGCGTGGTTCTGGGCGTTCTTCGGCTCGGCGCTCGGCTCGAACGATGCGCAGATCTATGGGCGGCAGGAGTTTACCGGAGGGCTTTGGCCGCCCAAGGGGACGGAGGTCATCGATCCGCTCGCCCTGCCGCTGATGAACACTTTCGTCCTGATCGCCTCGAGCTTTGCGGTCAATATCGCGCACGACGACCTGCGCGAGGGCAACCGCGACGGTTTCAAGAACTTCCTGTTGGTGGCGATCCTGCTCGGCTTCCTGTTCGTCGGCGGTCAGGCCTACGAATATATCCACGCGCCGTTCAGCTTCAAAAATTCGATCTATGGCGCGACCTTCTTCATGGCCACCGGCTTCCACGGGGCCCACGTCATCATCGGCGTTCTGTTTCTGACCGTTTGCCTGTTCCGGGCGTTCGCCGGACAGATGACTCCGCGCCATCACCTCGGCTTCCAGTTCGCCGCCTGGTACTGGCACTTCGTCGACGTGGTGTGGATCTTCCTGTTCACCTGGATCTATATCTGGGGTTCGTGGGGCGCGACGATCGAGGGCGCGGCCAGCTGATCGGCGTCCTGGCGAATCGGGCCAGGCGCGAATGACGGATTCGCACGAGCGCGCCGACCCGCTGGCCGACCCGCTGAAGGATGTGCGGGCCGGCATGACCGGTCGTCTCGAGGAACGGGTGACGTTCGAACTCACCGTCGGCGGGCATGTCGCGGGAATGCCGCCCGTCTACGCGACGCCGATGATGATCATGGCGATGGAGAAGGCCTCGGGGATGGCGATCGCCGGCTGCCTGCCGCCCGGGTGGGTCACGGTCGGCAGCGAGGTCGACGTCCGCCATCTCGCGCCGACCCCGGTGGGACGCAAGGTGACCGCGATCGCCCGGGTCATCGGGGTCGAAGGGCGGAGCGTGCTGTTTGCGGTCGAGGCGTTCGACGGCGAGCGCAAGGTCGGCGAGGGCCGGCACCGACGCGGCGCCGTCAACCTCAAGCGTTTTGCCGAGCGCTACGGGATCTGACGCGACTACATCAGCCGCGACGGATCGGTCTCGGGCGGGATTGTCCGGACGACCTCGGTCGGATGGAGGTCCGCCGCGTCCAGCGCCTTGCGCGCGTCGTCCACAATGGCGCGCTGCACGGAGCCGATCCGATCGGGCGCGGCCCACAGCCGGCAGGTCGCGAGCGGAGCGCCGCCGCTGAAATTGGAGAGGAAAACCTCGGGCGGGGCGCCTCGAGCACGCCCGGTTGGCGGCTGATCGCCTGCGACAGCAAGGTGCAAGCGCGCTCGAGATCGGCGCCCGGCGCAAAACCGACGTTGAAGCTGACGAGCCGTCCGGCGTTGCGCGAATGGTTGCGCAGGGGGACGGCCCAGATCGTCGAATTGGGCGCGAACAGGAAGAGGCCGTCGTAGGTTTCGATCCGACAGGCAAACAGGCCGATCTCGCGGACTGTCCCGGCGAACGCCGTCGCGCTGACGATTTCGATGTAGTCGCCGACCTGGAACGGCCGCAGCCACAACAGCATGATGCCGGCGGCGATGTTGGACAGCGTCCCCTGCAGCGCAAGCCCGATGGCGAGCCCCGCCGCGCCGAGGGCGGCGATCATCGAGGCGGTCTGCACGCCGATCTGGCTCAGCGCCGCGACGACCGCGACCAGCAGGACCGCGTAGCGCGCCGCAGCGGCGAAGGCCGGACGCGCGGTTTCGTCGATTGCGCCCGAGCGCGCCAGCGCCACGGAGACAGTGCGGGCGACCCATTTCCCGATGATCGAGCCGGCGACGAGCACCAGGACCGCCAGGACGATGCGCGGCAGCAGCGTTTCAGCGGCCACCCATGCGTAGGCGTACAGGCGTTCGAGAGCGGTCGGATCGGCGGTCATGGGCTGATTGTTTCATGATGGAGGAGGAAGGCAACCCGCTCACCGTCGGCGAAAATTATCGCCCTCCGGTCCGCCCCCTCGGACTCGGTTTGCCTGCTAGCAGGGCGTTTTTTGCCGCTGTTCGACGCGCCCTTGGATAAAGTCTAGCGATATCATATCGTTACCGGATAACAACCGCCCGGTTGTGGGCTGGGATGGGCGGCGGAACAGGGCTGTTAACAGGCGCGGAACAGGCACGGAACAGGCAGTTATCAGGCACAAACAGGCGCGCGTCACGAGGGCGCAAGACTTCGCGCGGTCAGGTTGCAAGACGCCAGTTCCTGACGACATCGGGTGGCGGCGAAAGGAATTCCGAGAGCGGGACGAACCACAGGATTGACCATCGTTCCCTGTTCGATCCGCGCCGGAGGCGAATCGAACGCCGCCGCTGGCGGCTCTCTCGATTGTTCCCGTCCCGACGCCGCCAGGCAGCAGCGCCTTCACGCCACATCCGGTTTATCCGCGAGGTTTTGTAGCAGGCGACGGCGGCGAAGGCCGGGCCAGGCGCCAAAATTTCAAAACTTGCCCTGAACGACAGCGGCAGCGCCTTGCCTGGCGCTGGCAGGACGTCCGGCAGGCGTCCGAGGCTGTCCGTGGGGGTCGTTTGCCCATCCTGAGATTTGGCCACAGTGGCGGCCCCGTGCGAGCGGTCGGATGTGGGCGTCGGCTATTCGTGCAATAATCGTCTTGCTCTTCGGAAGCTGGCGGACCATGCCTACCGCGGGATGCGGTCGGGAGAGGGTGAGGCGATGCTGGAACGAATGCAGGATGCTCCGAACCGCGCGGTCGCGCTCGCGGCGAGCGGCACGGTCATGGCGCGCGACGTCGACGCGGCGGTCCAGGCCGCGCTCGGATCGAAGGCCGCGTTCGGCCTCGTTATCGTGATCAGCCAGGATTTCGACGGCTATCTGGCCGAACTCGCGCGCGGCCTGAAAAGCGTGGCGCTGTCCCACAAGGCCCTCGTCCGGATCGCCATCGTCGCCGAGGCCGGCCAGATCGAAGAGGCCAAACTCGTCGGATGGGACGAAGCGCCGGTCCCGATCCGGCTCTTCCCGATGAGCGAACGCCGGACGGCCTTCGACTGGGCCGACGCGGCGGGGCGCGAGTAGGGGCCCGCCGCCGCCCAATCACCGCGCGGTGGGCCTCGTTGCGTGCTCCTCGACGCGCCGGCCGAGGTCGGCGCAATTCCGGCTGAGTTGCTCCAGCGCGAAGCCGAGCGCAAACAGCCGCTCGAGGTCGGTAGTCTGCAAGGCGCGCGACAAGCCTTCGCGACGGATCGCGGCGATCTCGGCCTCGTAGGCCTCGAGCGCGGCCGCCGCCGGAGCGAACGACGGCGCAGGCGCCCGGAGCTTGACCGCCGCGGCAGAGCCCGCGAGGAACGCCGCCGCGTCGGCGCCGAACCGCGTCAGCGGCGCCTCGAGCCGGCCGGCGATCGGGTCGGGGAAGGGCCGGTCCGTCGCGCGGCCGAGAATATCGAAATCGTGCAGAATTCGCTGCAGGGTCCGCGCCAGCGGCGCAGGATCGGCGGCGTGCGCAAAGCTGACGATGCGCTCGCGTCGGGTTTCGTCGACCAGCGCGTCGAGCGATCTCACTGCCGCGGAGAGCGCGTTCTGCGCCGGCGCGACAGTCTTCGGGTCGGCGGGCCGGGACGCCCCCGCGAGCAGCCTGGGGAGAAGCTCCGCCATCTTTTCGAGAATCTCGCTTGCCGCGTCGAGCCCCAGCGCGCGGGCGCGTTCGGGAAACACCAGGAGCGAGACGGCGACTGCGACAGCGCCGCCGATCGCGACCTCGAGCACGCGCGTGAGCGCCGAGAGGATCGGACTTTCGCCGAGTTCGGCGCCGATCAGCAGCACCAGCACCGCCGAAAACGGCGCGACGCGGAAGCTGGGCGACATCGCCGCGGCCACGGCCATCGGGCCGACTGCAAGGGCGAGGACGAGCGCCTGCGACGCCGGAGTCGCATGGGGAACGGCGAGCCCGATCGCAACGGCGAAGAGGGCGCCGCCGAGCGTCCCGACATTGTATTCGATCGTGGCGCGCAAGGACCCGCCGACGCTCACCTGGCTGACGACGATCGCCGTCAGCACCGACCACAGGCCGTGCAGAGGGAAGTTCAGGCTTCGGGCCGCGACGAACGCCGCAACGCCCGCCACCGTGACCCGCAGGCCGTAGCGCAGCTGCGGCCGGAGGGCCCGAAGGCGGTCGAGAAGGGCGCTCGTCGCGCCGGGCACGCTTAGGGGCGCCACAGCGAGACTGGAGTTCGACCGCGCCGCGCCGAATTCGCTCTCTTCCCCCGGAGCGGTGTGCCCATTTCCCTCCGGACTGCGCGATTCGCAAATCTTGAACCACCGTGCGAGCCCAGTCCCCAGCCTGCTGGCGAAGGCGTCAACCTTGCTCTTTGCGACATTGAGGCCGGCGACGCGCGTCTGATCCGGCATCTTCCCGCTCCCTTCCTTGCCCGTGTGGGCTCTTACCCGCGCCGGGACGAATTGAGCCCGCGCTGCGCTGCTTTACGAGCTGAAAAGGCCTTTGACCCGACCAAGCTTCGACGCGACGACCATGAGCGAACAGCGTTTGTATATTTGCGAATTCACTCCATGCTGATAACATTCCCGCCGTTGGCGCCCGATATAGAAAAACAAAAGGGCGGATTTCGAGGGAAAGCGAGGAAACCATGCCTAAGGCAATTCGCGCGACGCATGTTAAGGACGTTGAGTGGATCATCTCTTTGTGGCTGGCGATTCACGGCGGCGATCCAGGGCCAGAGCACATATCCGAGGCGGAGGCCGCGAAAGCCGCCGCCGGCTTGATCCTGGCCGCGGCCGCGCACCTGCCTGCCGCCCAGCACAAGGCTGTCCTTGCAGCCATCGGGCAATAGCCTGAACGCGCCAATGGCGCGGGACGAATTCCTGCGAGGCTGCAAGATTGTCGTCAGTCCCGGCTTCGTAGGATTCGCTGCGCATGACCAGTCCACAGATCCTGATCGCCACATTGATCGCCGCCTATCTCTATGTCGTCACCCCCGGACCGGCGTTCCTGGCGTTGTTCACGCTTTCCGCGTCGCGTGGGCGCGTCTCCGGCGCCTGGTTCATCTGCGGCCACCTGGTCGGCGATGTGGTGTGGGGGGCGCTGGCGGTCGCCGCCATCGTCGGCGCCAACCGGATCGGCCCGACTCTGTTCGAAGCGCTCGGTTTCGTCTGCGGCCTCTATCTCTGCTATCTCGGCGCCCGCGCCCTGATGACGCGCAAGGATGCGCCGCCCAAGACGATCGGCGGCGAGCGTCCGCTGATGACCGGTATGGCCTTCGGCCTCACCAATCCCAAGTCCTATCCGGTGGCGCTGGCGATGTTCTCGGCCATCGTCGCGCCCTATATCGGCGCGCTTCATACCGCCGACGCGCCGCAGATGTTCGTCGCCGCCTTCGCCGGCTTCCTGCTCGCCGACGCGACGCTGATCTTCACCGCGGGGCTGCCGGCCGTACGGAAGGTCTTCCTCACCCACGGAGTCGCGGTGACGCGGGTCGTGGGCGTGATCTTCATCCTGTTCGGCGCGCGCTCGATTGCGGACGCGGGCGAGGGGGCGATGAAGCGGACGGCGTGAGCGGGAAACCTCGACGCCCGCAAGGAGTGGAGGTCCATTTGTCACCATTCTGGTGACATGATATGTATGTTCCATGCAGGTGATAGCCCGTCGGACACTGAGGGAGTTCTGGGCGCGTCATCCGCAGGCAGAGGGCCCAATCCGGGCTTGGCTCGCAGTGGTCAGCGCAGCGGGATGGGCGAATCCAAGCGAGATCAAACGTCAGTTCGGCGCTGCCGTGGATTTCGTTGGCGATAATCGGGTCATATTTGACCTTGGGGGCAACAAGTATCGCCTGGTCATTCACGTTTCCTATACTTTCAATCGCATTCTGGTGAAGTTTATCGGAACCCATGCCGAATACAACTGCTCCGATCCGGAGACCGTCTCATGGCGAACACGATGATCCGTCCGCTCCGCTCCGAGGCCGACTACGAAGCGGCGCTCGATGAGATTGAA
Organism: uncultured Alphaproteobacteria bacterium; assembly: GCA_963816065.1. Lineage (GTDB taxonomy): Bacteria > Pseudomonadota > Alphaproteobacteria > Rhizobiales > Beijerinckiaceae > Roseiarcus. The sequence continues at coordinate 127,068 of CAWFJG010000031.1, forward strand.
GGGTACTTCGATCATGAACCGGCGCTGGGCACGCCGGCGGCCGACCGCTTCGATCTCCTTGCGCTGGTGATCGAGGACTACGAGCGCAAACGCTGGCCGATCGAACCGCCCAATGCGATCGACGCCATCCGTTACAGGATGGAGACCGGCGGCCACACCCAAGCCGACCTCGGCCGACTGCTGGGTTCGCGGCAGCGAGCTTCCGACATCCTGAGCGGGAAGCGGTCCCTGACGATGGGGATGGCGTGGAAGCTCAACCGCGAGTGGGGCATCCCGGCGGAGGCGTTGCTCGCGCCCCCGAGGACCGCGGGACGCAAAACCGCTGCGTAGGCCTGGCGTCAGCGGGTCAAGCAACTTCGAGCGACGGAATCGGGTGGATTGTCGCCGGAGTGCGTCGCCATGTCAGGCGCGCCGGCGTTTGCCGGCCGGAGGCGGCCGCGTGACGGACATCGATCTTGATCGGCTCGACTGGGGGAGAATCGAACGCGACCTCGACGCCTATGGCGCGGCGGTCGCGCCAAAGCTCCTGGCGCCGGAGACCTGCCGGTCGATCGCCGCGCTCTATCCCGACGACGCGCGGTTCCGCTCGACAATCGTGATGGCGCGCCATGGTTTTGGCCGCGGCGAGTACAGATATTTCGCCGAGCCTCTTCCCGACCCGGTCGGCGCGCTGCGCCATGACCTCTATCCACGCCTCGCCCCGATCGCCAACCGGTGGAACGAGACGATGGAGGTCCCGACCCGCTTCCCGGCCGAGCACGCCGCCTTCCGCGCCCAATGCCGCGCCGCCGGTCAGACTCGGCCGACGCCGCTCGTGCTGCGCTATCGGGCCGGCGACTACAATTGCCTGCATCAGGACGTCTATGGCGCGCTGGTGTTTCCGCTCCAGGTCGCGATCCTGCTCTCCGCGCCGGCGCGGGATTTTTCCGGCGGCGAGTTCGTGCTGACCGAGCAGCGGCCGCGCATGCAGTCGCGCGCCGAGGTCGTGAGCCTCGGGCAGGGGGACGGCGTGATCTTCGCCGTGCGCGAGCGGCCGGTTCAGGGCGCGCGGGGACCGTATCGGGTGGCGCTTCGCCACGGCGTCAGCCGGATCAAGAGCGGCGAACGCTTCACCCTCGGCGTCATCTTCCACGATGCGACATAGGGGCGCTCTACCCAATGCAGTCAACGAGTCCTATTCATGGGCGCGACGGAGCGAGGACGAATGTCCTTCGCGCGGCCGACGAGGCGACGCCATGGAAGTGGAATTTGAATGCATAGCCATCGAAAAGGATGACGACACCGGCGCAATTCTCGGGCACGCTGGCTTCATCAAGACCGTCGAAGACCTCTTCGAGGCCATGGCGGGCTCAGTTCCGGGGGTGAAGTTCGGCGTCGCTTTCGGTGAGGCGAGCGGGCCATGCCTTGTCCGCAGCGACGGCAACGATGACGCGCTCCGACAGCAGGCGGAGGCGGGCATTCTCAAGATCAGGGCAGGTCATACCTTCCTGATCCTGTTCAAGGGCGCCTTCCCGATCAACGTCATCGGCAACGTAAGGGCCGTCAGCGAGGTGGCGTCGATCTATTGCGCCACCAACAACGCTCTCCAGGTCATGGTGGCGAAGGTCGGAGAGTCCCGCTCGGTCGTCGGCGTCGTCGACGGCGCCTCGCCGCGCGCGGTGGAAAGCGAGGACGACAAGCGGAGCCGGTCCAAGCTGTTGCGGGACATTGGATACAAGCGCTGAGGGCGGTCCGCCGCGCCCGAGGTCGACTGCATCCCAAGCGGAGCGCTTCATCCCCAGGGTCGCCTTCCGAGACGCGGCGTAAGCGCGCTGTGCCGATCCTCACTGAATCAGCCAACGCAACCGTTGCGCTTACTTGTCGACGAAGGCCTTCTCGATCACGTAGTCGCCGGGCTCGCCGGTGTTTCCTTCCTCGAAGCCGTGCTCGTCGAGGATGGCGCGAAGGTCCGCCAGCATGGCCGGGCTTCCGCAGAGCATGAAGCGGTCGTGCGCGGCGTCGATCGGCGGCAGGCCGAGGGCCTCGGTCATGGCGTTCGATGTCAACGCCGCCGACAGGCGGCCGGTGTGGCGGAACGGCTCGCGGGTGACGGTCGGATAGTAGATCAGCTTCTCACGTGCGAGTTCGCCGATCAGCTCGTCCTCCGGCAGCTCGTTCTGCAGGTAGTCGCTGTAGGCGAGGTCGGCGATCCAGCGGACACCGTGGGCGACCACGATGCGGTCGAACTTTTCGTAGGCTTCCGGGTCGCGGACGATGCTGAGGAAGGGCGCGAGTCCCGTGCCGGTGCCGAGCAGGAACAGCGTGCGCCCGGGCCGGAGGTTATCGATCACCAGCGTGCCGGTCGGCTTGCGGCCAACGATGATCTCGTCGCCGGCCTCGAGGTGCTGAAGCCGCGAGGTGAGCGGTCCGTTCGGCACCTTGATCGAGAAGAATTCGAGCGCGTCGTCGTAATGCGCGCTCGCCAGCGAATAGGCGCGCAAGAGCGGCTTGCCGTCGCCTTCGAGCCCCATCATCACGAACTGGCCGCTACGGAAGCGGAAAGCCGGCGTGCGCGTGGTGCGGAAGCTGAACAGGCGATCGGTCCAGTGGCGAACGCTCAAGACGGTCTCGTGGTGGAATGCGCTCATGGAAACCCGGCTCTCGAGTTTGGAGGGCGCGGCCTTATCATGATTGCGGTCGATCGCCAACGAGAACTTTACGCAGCAGGTCTGCGGCTTAGTTTATAGTTCAAAATCAATGTGTGCTAAGCAGGCGGCGCGTCCTGGTCTCTCAATCGATCATCGCCGCCTTGAGGATGTTGACCATCGTCGCGTGCGCCGGCTTGTCGCCCGCGTTGCGGATGCGATGAGGCCGGTCGCAGCGGTAGCGCAGCGTCTCGCCCGAAAGGACCATGCCGATCGTTCCGCCGACGTCGACCTCGAGTTCGCCTTCGAGAACCGACAGGGATTTCGACCGAACCGCGGGCGTGCGCGCTCAATTCGAGCACGCCGCCCGGGTCAGCCTGAAAATCGTACCACTGCAGCCAGTCCACCGTCTTCAGCCAGCCGGTGACCGCAAGACGGCAAAGGCCATCGTCGGACACGAAAATCGGCGTCGCGCCGCGGCTCAGGTGTTCGATAAACGGGCCGCCTTCGCCGCCCTCGAGCATCGACTGGATCGACACGTCGAGCGCATGCGCGAGGCGCCAGATGGTGGTCAGCGTCGGGTTCGTTTCGTTGCGCTCGATCTGTGAAATGATCGACTTCGCCACGCCCGACTGGCCGGAAAGTTCGGCGAGCGACAGGCCATAGCTCTTGCGCAGCTTCTGGACGGCGAGGCCAAGCTGGTTCGACAGCACGGCGGCGCCGGCCTCCAGCACTTTCGCGCGATCCTTGCCTTCGACGCCCATGCGCTCAAAACCTCGTCCGTTGGGGAGCGGAAGTTTATACGAATTCGTCCGGAATATCGAACGCTTTCGGACGGACTTCCGGAGGGGCTGAGCGCCGCCAACCGGCTGAGTTTGAGCGCATAGCGCTCCCCGAGCCGGCAGCGACTGCCGAATGCGGCGCCGTCCTTCGTCAGAACGCGCCCGGAAACGCGCCGCCGTCGATCAGGATATTCTGGCCGGTGATGAAGCCGGCGTGTGCGCTCGCCAAAAACGCGCACAGCGCCCCGAACTCGGCCGGATCCCCAAACCGGTGGGCGGGGCTGCGCGCTTCGGCTTCGGAGCGCGCGGCCTCGAACGGCACGCCACGCTGGGCCGCATTGCGCTCGATCGCCGAGCGCTGGCGGTCGGTGGCGAAGGCGCCGGGCAGGATGAAGTTGATCGTGACATTGTCCTGCGCGTGGGACCGCGCCGCGGCGGCAAGGAAGGCGGTGAGCCCGGCGCGCGCGCCCGACGATACGTCGAGCCCGGCGATCGGGGCGCGCACCGATCCGGAGGTGATGTTGATGATGCGGCCGAAGCGCCGCTCGGCCATGCCCGGAAGCAGCGCCTGGACGAGCGCGATCGGGGTCAGCATGTTCGATTCGACGCCGGCGAGAATGTCCTCGCGCTTGATCGCGCCGAAGGGCTTGAACGGCGGGCCGCCGTTGTTGTTGACCAGGATGTCGGCCTCCGGCGCGGCGGCGATCAGCGCCGCGCGCGTCGCCGGATCGTCGAGGTCGCCGGGGACCTCGTGGACCGTCACGCCGAATTGTTCGCGAATGTCGCTGGCGGTCGCCGCGAGCGTCGTCGCGATCGCGGCCGTTGAGGACGAGTTCGCAGCCGGCCTGCGCCAGCGCGACGGCCGAGGCGCGCCCGAGCCCCTTGCTCGATGCGCACACGATGGCCTTGCGGCCCGATATCCCGAGATCCATCGTCACGTCTCCCAACGCTCGACAGGCCAATTCGGCCGATTTATAACCACAGCCACTACAGTTTGCGCCCCGCGTCATCGAAGCGACACGAGAATCTGCGCACTGACTTTCGAATTGAGCACGAATGCGAGAGGCCGGCGTGTCCAAGATCTCACGGGACCCATCGTTACCGCACGCTGTTCCTGTCGGATCTCCATCTCGGCACGCGCGGCTGCCAGGCCGATCTGATCCTCGATATGCTTCGGCACGTCGAGGCCGACACGATCTACCTCGTCGGCGACATCATCGACGGGTGGCGGCTGCGTTCGGGCTGGTACTGGCCGCAGGCGCATAACGACGTCGTGCAGAAGCTTCTGCGCAAGGTGCGGCGCGGCGCGCGCATGGTGTTCGTGCCCGGCAACCACGACGAGTTCGCGCGCCAATTCTTCGGCCTGACCTTCGGCGGCATCGAGATCAGGCGGCAGGCGATCCACACCGCCGCCGACGGCAAGCGCTATCTGATCATCCACGGCGACGAGTTCGACGTCGTCGTGCGCCACTCGAAGTGGCTCGCCTATCTTCGGCGACTGGGCCTACGAAACCGCGCTGTTCGTCAACACCCACTTCAACGCCGCGCGCCGGGCGCTCGGGCTGCCGTATTGGTCGTTCTCGGCCTGGGCCAAGCTCAAGGTCAAGAACGCGGTCAATTTCATCGGCTCGTTCGAGAAGGAGCTGGCCGGGGAAGCCAGGCGGCGCGGCGTCGACGGCGTCGTCTGCGGCCACATCCATCACGCCGTCGATCCGCGACATCGACGGCGTGACCTATGTCGAACACCGGCGACTTCGTCGAATCCTGCTCGCTGGTGGTCGAGCATTTCGACGGCCGGCTCGAGGTCCTGCGCTGGCCGAGGCGCTCGACGGCCGCGCGCTGGTCGAGGACGACGCGCCGCGAGGACGAGTCGCGAAGAGGCCCAGGCGGAAGCGGCCTGAATGCGCATCCTCATCGCGACCGACGCCTGGCGGCCGCAGGTCAACGGCGTCGTGCCGACGCTCGAGCGGATGACCCAGGCGGCCGCGCGAGTTCGGCGCGAAGTTCGACTTCCTGACCCCGCAGGGCATGTGGACCGCGCCGATGCCGACCTATCCCGACATCCGGCTGGCGCATCACCTCGCTCGGCCGGGATCGGCCGGCGCATCGAGGAGGCCGCGCCGGACCATATCCACATCGCGACCGAAGGCCCGATCGGCTGGCTGACGCGCCGCTACTGCCTCAGGCGCAAGCGCCTCTTCACCACCAGCTATCACACGCGCTTTCCCGAATATATCGCGGCGCGCATCGGCATTCCCGAGCGCCTCACCTATGCGGGCTGCGCTATTTCCATGCGCCGTCCGCGGCGGTGATGGCGCCGACGCCGACCATCGGCGACGACCTCACCCGGCGCGGCTTCGCCCGCGTGCGGCTCTGGACGCGCGGCGTCGATCACGCGCTGTTCCGGCCGCGCGCCGAGCGGCGCGCTCGATCTGCCGCGGCCGATCTTTCTCTCGCGTCGGCCGGGTCGCGGTGGAAAAGAACCTCGAGGCGCTGCTCGGTCTCGATCTGCCCGGCTCGACGGTCATCGTCGGCGACGGCCCGGCGCGCGCGGCGCTCGAGCGCCGCTATCCCCATGCGCATTTCCTCGGCGCGCTGCAGGGCGAGGCGCTGGCGCGAGGTCTACGCCAGCGCCGACGTCTTCGTCTTTCCCTCGCGCACCGACACGTTCGGCATCGTGCTGATCGAGGCGATGGCGAGCGGACTGCCGGTCGCGGCCTTTCCGGTCGCCGGCCCGATCGACGTCGTCGGGCCGGGGGCGGGCGTTCTGGACGAAGATCTGCGGGCCGCCTGCCTCGCAGGCGCTGACGATTCCGCGCGAAGCGGCGCGCGCATATTCCCTGCGCTTCACCTGGAAGGAAAGCGCGCGGCAGTTTCTCGACAACATCGATCGAGGCGCAGCCGCATCGCGACCGCCAAGCTCTCAGCTCGCGGGCGAGGCGCGAGCGATGTTGGAACTGGTCAGGCGAACCTGACCTCGCCGCGCGGACGCGCCGGGGCGCAGCGTCGATCTTCATGATCCGCATTGCTGCTCTGATCGCGCTCCTCGCGCCCGCCGCCGCGCTCGCGCAGGAGAGCGGTCCCGCTCCGACTCGCATCGCCAGCCCGATGCAGATGATGAACCGATGGCGCAAGCGCCGATACGCCCGCGCTGGCGCGAGCTCGGGCGCGCCGACCGAGGCCGGCCAGGGCGCCTTCGCCGCGATCCAGGAGATCGTCGCGCATCCTGAAGCCGACCCGAAGACCGACTGGTCGAAGGTCGACATCGACGCGCTGCGCCAGCACCTCGTCGACATGAACAAGGTGACGCTCGAGGCCGGGTGTCAAGCGCCGCCGATCGACGGCGGCATGCGGTTCGACGTGACCGGCGACGGGCCGGTGCGGGAATTCGATCCGGCGGATGGTCCTCGCCCATGCGGCGACGATGAACGGGGTCGACGGCTGGACGTTCGAGGCGGCGTCCATCGAAGGCGGCGCGTCGCTCGACGTGCGCGCGCCGCCCAAGGACGTCGACAAGCTCAAGGGGCTCGGCTTCTTCGGCGTGCTGACGCTCGGCATGCACCACCAGATGCATCACCTGATGATCGCGCGCGGGCTGAGCCCGCACCCTTGAAGCGACGTCAGCCGGCGTCGACAGGTCGCCCGTCTCGCGGGTAGACGCACGAGGGATGACACCGCGAGCAAATCCGCCCGCTGATCCTCGATGCATGGCAATGCATCGGATGCGGCCGCATTGAAGGCCCGCAGCCCTGCATCGGGGTCTGCCAGGACCGCAAGGTCGAGTTCGTATACGCGGCCGAGCATGCGCGCGCGCTCGCCCGCCTCGCCGAGGCTGAAGCTGGGCGCGAGGCGCTCGAAAGCCTGATGCGACGCCTGGCCACGACGACGCCGCGGGCGGGAGCGTGGGAGCGGTCGTATCGGGCTCTCCAGGACGAGGCGCGCCGCGCGCTGGCCGCGCTTTCGCCCCGGCTGGCCGACCGTGGGACCGCGCGGTGCGATCGTTGTCGCGGCAGGAGGGCCCGTAAACCCGATCGGGGATCCTCGCCGACCCGTGCGGGCGGATCCGGGCCACCGCGATTTTATGTCGCACATGATCCTTTCGTCTAAAGGTTCGGCTTGAGAGGCGCTGGCTCGAAGTCAGCGTTCTGTGCGCAGGATTGCGCCTGATCTCGTGGCGAGCCCAGCGTTTCAGGGTGCGAACGGGGGGTGAAGGTCGCGGGACAGCAGGTGTAGCCCCGCGCCGTTGCGTCCGCGGCTCGGACGCGGATGGTCGGAGAAAGTCCGCCACCGGCCCGGCGCCTGCCGGCGGCAATCATGCCGAACACTCGCCGGCCGAATGGTAACGTCCGCGAAAATACAGGCTGGATCGGAACGCGGGCGACGCTGAGCGGCCGGCGGCCTGCGACCTGCCAACGCAAAGAGGCGGGAACAGTCAGCCTGTCCACGCAGGGAGGACAAGATGAGCCCTGAGCAGAACGTTG
>CAWFJG010000032.1:0-150668 GCA_963816065.1 uncultured Alphaproteobacteria bacterium
CGGGCAGGTCCGAGCGATGATCCGAGGCTGGCGTCGTCGTGGCGGTCACAAGAAAGTCAGCTCCTGGCCTCTTCGATCGCCTCGCGGATGACGTCCAGAACGACAGAGGGCGCGGTCACCAGCGGCATGTGATCGACAGGATGCGACCGCAGGCGGGCCTTCATGCGCTCGGCCATGAAGCGCTGGTTCTCTATAACGATCATGCGGTCCTGCTCCTCCGCCAGGTACAAAGTTGGCCGGTCCTTCCAGAGGGGCGACTCTACTGCGACGGTGATACAGGCGGGCGAGATCGGCCGCTGCACCGCCGCCAGCACCGCCAGCTCCTGTTTGGAGGCATTTTGCGCGAAAGCGGCGGCGAACGCTGCTTCCGGCATATAGAATCAAGCCGTGCCCCTCCGGCGCGAGCTTCGGAGCCTGCGGATGCGGCTGGCCCCGGTAGAACACGTCTGCGACGGTTTCGCCCTCGTCGGGGGCCAGCGCGGACACATCGACAAGCGCCTTCACCTTGTCGCTGCCTGTCGCCGCGATCACGGCGCCGGCATAGGCGTGGCCGGCTAGAACGACCGGAGCGGCCACGCGCTCGAGAGCGTTCGCTCGAGTGCGGTGACGTCGTCGCGGCAGGACGTTAGCGGCAACGGCGCCGTGGTCGCTTTGACGCCATCGGCCGCCGAAAGCAACGATGATCTTCGCACTCGATCCATCGGCCCACGCGCCATGGACCAGCACGACGTTCACATCGTTCGAGGACATTGCTTCTCTCCCGCAACGTCCCCGCGGACTCTCAACGTCTACGAAGACGACGGCTTTCCAGTGGTCATCCGTGCGAAACGACCACTCCTGATTGGACGAGTGGCCGTTCGACATGGAGCCGTTCGACATCGAAATCGTTGGACATCGCGTGAGTAGACGACATCTTGTCCTGATCCTTGTGCGCATTCGCAACGGAAGTCATCGACCCATGCGCGTTGGAGCCGGCCGACATGGCGTCCGTATTGTGCTGGTTCGACATCGAGACGGTCTCGATGACTGTGCGACCGCGAAGCTCGAAAAAGCGGCTCCAACGACTAGAGCGAAAGCGACAGACTTTACGTTGGTCAACATTCCACTTCTCCTGATGAGCCGCAACGCCCGGATCTGGGCATTTCCCACAAGGGAAAACATCGCCGAAGAGGCGCCGCCCGAAGCGCCGCGGGAACGGAAGGTCGAGCGGCCATGCATCCAAAGACAAGCCGCACCGGGGCCTCGGCGCGCGGATCCAAGACGCCCGCGTACCATTCGTAGCCTCTGTCCTCCCAATAACCGCCGCGGCCGCCGGCAATGTTGGCGAAACTGTCGGTGACCTCGATCCGCTCGATGTATTTGGCCTGCTTGTATCCGAGCTGACGCTCCACGCGCAGGCGAAGAGGCGCGCCATGCGCGACGTCCAACGGCCTTCCGTTCAGCGCGTAGGCAATCAGCGTCTGCGGATGGAACGCATCCACCAGATCGATGCTCTCGTAGTACTGCCCGGGACTTTGCTCGCCGCCTTTCGAAGGCTCGCCGGTCAGGTTGTCGGCGCAGTGAAACACCGCATAGCGCGCCGTAGGCGCCAAGCCGGCCGCTTTGAGAAGCAATCCGAGCTGGACGCCGGTCCACATGCCGATGGCGCTCCAGCCCTCCACGCAATCGTGGCGGGTGATCTGTGTGCGCGACGGCAATGCGCGCAACTCGCTGACGGAGAGCGATAGCGGCCGCGTGACCATGCCGTCGATCCGCAGTCGCCAATTCGCGAAGGCCTGCGCGACCTGAGCGTTGTACTCGTCGCCGCCGGGATCGAAGGTTCCGTTCGGCTTGAAGGTCGGCGATATGTCCGCCGCGGCGTATTCCTTGGCAGCCGCCCGGCGCGAGCAAAGTCCGCTGACTGAGACGAGTCCAGTCCTCCACGGCGCGGAAGACGTGGGCAAAGTCGGACTGAGCGTGAGCGAATTGGCGTTCCAGATGAGAGCGCCGGCGCCGCCAAAGCCGACGGCGATAACCGCCCGGCGGGTGAAATCCGCGGCGCTCATGACGCATCCTCCTCCGGTACGACGTATCGACCGGTCAACATCGAGCGCACTTCATTGATCGCGCCTGCGAGCGCCACCTCGATGAGATGAATGAGGATGAACAGCACGATGAGGTTCGCGCTGATGAAGTGGATGCTGCGCGCCGATTGCCTTCCGCCGAAGACCTCAAGAAGCCAGGGGCAGACCGCGTCAAATCCCGGCGACATGGTCAGGCCGGTCAGCGCCATGAGCGAAATCAGGACGATGACGCCCAGGTAGGCGAGCCGCTGCAGGGGATTGTATCGCTTTGCGGCCGCGCCGACCGGATGTTTCAACTTGATGTGTTGGAGACCGAAAACGGGATCGCCCGAATGTCCGCCGCGGTCGGAACGATATCCCTCTGAAGATGGCGCGATCCGATGCTCCAGGCCAAATAAACGGCGCCGTTGATCGCCAGGAGCCAGGCGAACGTGAAATGCCAGCGCCGCGCATCGGCGAGATCCTGAAAACTCGGGATGGTGATCCAATCCGGCCAAGCCCGCGCATCGTATTCGCCGTTGGTTTTCGACCAGCCCAGGACGCCAGTCGTGTCGACACGCCAATGGCCGAGTTGCGCATACCCATGCGCGCCGCCGGCAGCGTCCTCGGCGCCGATCGAGAAGAAAGGCATGTCGGCGTCCGCGCCGTACATTCCCCAGTACAGTCTCGGATGCGCATTGAATATGTTCAGACCGCTTCCGAGCAGGAAGAGAATGCAGAGCGCGTTGATCCAGTGCGTCACGCGGACCGGCAGCCGATGGCGATAAAAGATCTCTTTGGCTTCCGAGGACAGGAACGCCCACCGAACTCTGGGGATCGACGAGCGGACGACGCCTTCGACGTCCGTCGTCACCCTGCGGCGAAAATCGACGACCGACGAAAACAACAAGAAGACCGTTGCGCGCACGCCGGCCTCCTTACGGGGACTGGATCGATGGATTCGCGAACTGGCGGACGAACTCATCGGCGACGCCGCTGGGACAAGCGACATCGTGCGCGCCCGACAACGGCGGGGTTCGTCGAAACATGCAATTCGTCTCCTGCGGCTTCATGGGGCCATTAGGAGCAGGGACGATGGTCGAAGAGAAATGCCGATTGGCAATCGGCTCGATAGCCGCCGTCTATAGCGCTCAGCCATCGCAATGAGGCGATTGGGGGCGGTCGTCCGGCGCCTGTCCGGCCTTGCCGTGGCCTCATCTGCAGTGAGAGCGCCTCACCGCCCAAGCCACCTTCACATCGGCGACAAGGCTCATTGCTCAAGCGATTCGAGCGGCGTCGCAGCCAATTCGTCGTCACCCTCGGACGCCAACTCGTCCGCGCGCTCGACAATCCGCTCCGGGCGTTGTCCGAACCATCTCTTCTGCATCGCTTCGCGCACCAGAGAGCCGACTCCAGGTGAATAGCGACGGCCTCTGACGCTCACCAGGCCGACCTGTCGCCAAAATTCGGGCTCGACAACCGGCAGACCGATCACGCCGGAGTGCTTGACCGCATGCGCCGGCATGAACGCAAATCCCAGGCCCGCGGCGACCATGGCCAAGGTCCAGTCGTCGCGCTCGCTCCAATAGACCGGCTTTCAAGCGACTCCCTTGCGCTGGAGGATCTCGTCGGCATAACCGGCGAACTCGCAGTTCACCCGGTGGATGTAAGACTCGCCATTCATCTCCTGAACGGGAAACGTTCCCGTTTGGCGAGACGGTGGCCGCGGTGTACGGCGAGAACCATCTGCTCGCGAAACAAGGGGATCGAATGAATGCGCTCGTCCGGCTCCGTGCCCGGCAGAGCATAGATGGCGACGTCGAGATCGCCAGCCAGAAGCCGCGCGCGCAGCTCCTTGGCATTCGCATCGGAGAGTTTCAGTTCGACCTCGGGATGGCGGTCGCGAATGTTGGCGATGAGATCGACGATCTCGTCCGGCGAGATCGTGCTCATGATCCCCAGTTTGAGCGGCCACTTGTTCGCAAACTCCCGCGACAGGCGCTTCACCAACCTCGACTGGTCATAGACCGACTGGAGATGTGGACGCGCCATATGGCCAAGATCAGTGAGACGCGTGGAATCGCGCTCGCGATGAAAGAGCTGTCCGCCAAGCTCCTCCTCGAGAAGCTTGATCGCGCGCGACAGCGACGGTTGCGTCACATTGCACTGCTCGCTTGCGCGGGTGAAATTCAGCGCCTCGGCCACGGCGAGGAAATATCGAACCTGATGCATTTCCATGACGATCTCCCGGGTGAGGTCGTGTCCCGTTGCGCAAGTGAGCGGAAACCGGCCGGCGGCCGTCTCCCGCGCCCTTGGTTCTAATCGAAAGTAACCGTACTGATAGCCATGTGCAGGTTATTCTTCGAGTAGATAACTTGTCAAGATTTTCTGAACAGGTTATTCCTGGCGGTGGGCCGACGTGGATCCAGGCCACCCGGCAAGAAGAAAGTCCGCTCGATGAACCGCCGTCCGCCAGCGATCTTTGTCGGCGGCGCGCCTGGCCTGGATTTCCTGAATTCCATCGCAACGCCAGTCGATACCCCGGTCGATTGGCTTGATGATGGCGAAGGCTACCTGAGCTGGCTCGAGCAGGCCCGTCTGGTCCAGGACGACATTCTCCGCGACATCAGGGCGAGCGCGCGCTTGGGCGAACTTGACCGGGTAGCGGAGAAGGCGCGGACCCTGCGGGAATGGTTCAGGGGCTTCGTCGGGACCCATAAAGGCCACCCCTTGACGGCGGAGGCTCTCGACGAATTGGCGCCGCTCAACCACCTCCTCGCGCGCGACGAAAGCTTTCGCCGTATCGCCCTTTCGCCGGCGGTTCGACCGCCTTTCCAACTCGAGGTTCTGCGGCGTTGGTCCAGCCTTGAAGCGCTCTTGCTTCCGGTCGCCGAGGCGCTAGCCGATCTCGTCTGCGCGGAGGACTTTTCGCTGGTGAAATCTTGTGAGCGGCCGGGCTGCACCCTCCTTTTCGCCGATCATACGCGAGGTCACGCGCGGCGCTGGTGCAGCATGGCGACGTGCGGCAACCGATTGAAGCAGGCGGCGCACCGACTGCGGCTAAAAGCTGATGAGCGTATGGAACTCGTTCGGAGGCCGCCGCCCGCCAAGGCCTAGGCGAGAATTCTTGCACTGTCGGGCCGCGGTCCAAACGTACCCCTCCGCTGTCGCTTAAACCCCATGCGGCTCTTCGGGCTCTTCGCGATGACCATGCCACCAATTTCACCATCGAAAGAGAGAGGCTTTTTCTTTTCATTAGAACGATTGCGCTGTATATTTGTTTATATCAGAAGACAGAACGCCGTCATGCCCGATCCCCTCGAAACCGCCCCGGCCGCCGCCGGCAATCGGCCGTCTCCCACCCGCGCCGCGCGATTGGCCAAGTTCAAGCGCGAACAGCTCATCGTCGATTTCCTCAACTGCGGCGTGTCGGTCGCCAGCATCGCGGCTGAGATCGGCGTCGGCGAAAAGCGTATGCGCGCCGTCATTCGCGAGATCCTAGCCCGCCGCATGCCGCATCCGCCCGAGGAGTTCGTGGCCATTCAGGTCAGCCGCCTCAACGAGGCGCTGCTGATCGCCTTCAGCGCCATGTCGCCCTCGAACCTCAAGGCGGTCGACCAGGTGGTGAAGATCGTCCGCGAGCTCGACCGCTACGGCGGCGCCTTCGCCGCCGAATGGGCCCGTCCCGAGGCGCCCCGCCTCGATGCGCCGCCGACGAGGACGCGGCGTTCGCGAGCGCGTGGCTCTTTGGCGAGCCGGCGCTGCAGGACTTTGAAGCCGCTTCTCCCCCCGCGCGCGCGTCGATCGCCCGGAAATCCGGCGCAAAGCCTTGAAAATGTTAAATCCGCGCCCGGACCCGAGGCGCCCAGAGGGGCTCACGCGGAGACGAGGCCAGGCCGCGACGGTCAGCCGGACCCATAAGCCGCTCCTGGCGACCTCGTTCTGCCCCCATCGAACGACGCTCCATTTGACAGGCAGGTCGCCCTCCCGGCAGGCGGCGATCGCCCGGAGAACCCGGCGCAAAGCCTTGAAAAGGTTGATTCTGCGCCCGGGATTGGGAGGAGCTCTCAGACCGCCGAAGCGGCCCCAGCCGACCCGGTCTCGACGTCCGGCCTCCTCCTGAGCCTGTTGAGGAGCCCTGCCGGGTCGCCAGGACCTCCGCGCCTGCTTGGGCGGGCTTCGAGCCGGGACGTATGGCGTCGCTCATCAGCATGACCTCGGAGACTCTCCGTCCGCCGCCCCGGCAGGCCATGCTCGCCCGGAAAATCTGGCGCAAAGCCTTGAAAACATGGAATCCGCGCCCGGAAATAGCTGGCTCGACGAAGCGGGCTCCGGCTCGCTGCCGAGCCCGCTGATCCCCTATCCGATCGGTCCTGGACGCGTTCCCAGGACCCTCGTCGCGCCGGGGCGTGCTAGAGCGGCCGGCGACAGGGGCCCGCCGGCCGCTTCGCCCCGGCCGCTGCGCCGTCCGTCGCCGTCCCCCGGCGGCGGAGCGAACGCTCCGTTCTCTGGACATCCCGTCCGAACCCGCCCAAAGTCCCCGCGCCACCACCAAAGCCCGAACGCCCATGATCCCCAACGCCGCAAGACCATTCGACTTCGTCCTCGGCGAGAGCGCCGACATGATCCGCGACAGCGCGCGGAATTTCGCCGAGAGGGAGATCGCGCCGCGCGCCGCGGCGATCGACCGCGACAACCTTTTTCCTCGCGACCTCTGGCCCAAAATGGGGGCGCTCGGCCTGCACGGCATCACCGCGCCCGAGGAATACGGCGGCCTTGGCCTCGGTTATCTCGAGCATTGCGTGGCGATGGAGGAGGTGTCGCGCGCCTCGGGCTCGGTCGGCCTTTCCTACGGCGCGCATTCGAACCTCTGCGTCAACCAGATCGTGCGGAATGGGAATGGCGCCCAGAAGGCCCGTTACCTGCGGCAACTTATCTCCGGCGAGCACGTCGGCGGCCTCGCCATGTCGGAGCCGAACGCGGGCTCCGATGTCGTGTCGATGACCACCCGCGCCGACAAGAAGGGCGATCGCTGGGTCTTGAACGGAACAAAAATGTGGATAACCAACGGCCCGGTCGCCGAGACGCTGATCGTCTACGCCAAGACCGATCCGGCCGCCGGCGCACGCGGCATCACCGCTTTCCTGGTCGAGCGCGGCTTTCCGGGCTTCTCCAACGGGCAGAAGCTCGACAAGCTCGGCATGCGCGGCTCTGATACCTCCGAGCTCGTCTTCGCCGACTGCGAGGTCCCGGAGGAGAATGTGCTGGGCAGCGTCGGCAAGGGCGTCAACGTGCTGATGAGCGGGCTCGACTACGAACGCGTCGTGCTCTCGGCCGGTCCGCTCGGCCTGATGGCGGCGGCGCTCGACGTCGCCCTCCCCTACGCGCACGAGCGCAAGCAGTTCGGCCAGCCGATCGGCACGTTCCAGCTCGTCCAGGGGAAACTCGCCGACATGTATGTGACCCTCAGCGCCTCGCGCGCTTATGTCTACGCCGTAGCCAAGGCCTGCGACCGCGGAGACACGACGCGCGAGGACGCCGCCGGCGCCATCCTCTACGCCGCCGAGCGCGCCACCCAAGTCGCCCTCGACGCGATCCAAATTCTCGGGCGGCGCCGGCTACACCAACGATTATCCGCTCGGGCGGCTGTTGCGCGACGCGAAGCTGTACGAGATCGGCGCCGGCACCAGCGAGATCCGCCGCATGCTGATCGGGCGGGAACTGTTCGCCAAGTCGGGGTGAGGCGGAAAAACGAGCCGCTGCGGACTCACTGTTGGAGGAGACTGGTTACAGCGACCACAATTTTCTTCATATCCACGTCCTCGAACCCGTCAAAGAGAGCCTTGTGTTCGTCCGCTGCGCGCTCCTGCATGGCCTTGACGGCCTTTTCGTTCGAGAAGGTCGTCTTGAACGCGCTCCCGCCTGTCAGAACCTCCGCCACAGCGCCAGGTTCGCGCCACGCTCGGTGTTCGTCTTCGCCGCCAGCGTAGTCGTGAACCAGCCGATCTGGGCCTGCCAGCGGTCCCAGAGCGGCAGGACGAGGCTCGCCTCGACGATGTTCTGCCGCCAGCCGGGAAAGGACGGATCGGTCGAGGGCATGGAGACGACGGCGAAGTCCTGCAGCATCAGGATCACGCCCGGCGCCGGCTTCAGCCCGATCGTCGCGTCGCAATGCCACTCGCCGGGCGGACCGGCGGTGCGGAAGCGATAGCCGAGTTCGAGATCGACAAAACCGGGCGCAGGGCCAAGGGAGAAGCTATAGCCCGCCAGCAGGCGCCCGTCCGCCGCCCCCCCGGTGTCGCCCGCTTGCGCAGGCGAGGCCGGATTCCACGCGCCGGGCAGCATTAGCGTCGCCTCGCCCGAGACGATCCACGGCCCGCTCGCCCACAGCTTCGCCCTGAGGCCCAGATCGGAATAATCGAGACCGACATAGGTGCTTTGCGTCGGCGGGCTCAGCGCATAGCGCTCGATCGCCATTTGGCCGAAGATCGTCCATTGGTCGTTGAGCCCGTATTCGGCATAGAGCTGCAGGTCGGCGCGGTTCTGCTTCACGGCCGGGGCGCCGCCCCAGGGCGCGCCGACGCCGGTCCAGCCGGACAGGGTCGCGATCATCAGCCCTTCGCCTTGGGGCTCGGTCCACGCGCCTGCTGAAACAGGAAAGGGCGCGTAGACGATCGCCGACACGACGAAAAGGAAGGCGCCAGCGACCCCGATGGATCGGGCGGCGGCAATCATGGCAGAACCCCGGCCGGGCCGACCTCTCGTTGGCGCCTGCCCGACACCCCTGTCGTCTGGACGCGTATCAGCCTGTTTACACAGTGAACGCCGCGCATTTCGTTGGGTCAAGCGACATGACGACGCGTCCCCGGCGTCGCCGGATCGCGGAGCGCCGACGCGAGAGTTGCGGCCCTGCCCCCTGACGGCCATAGTCCGCCGGCTTGCCAGCGACCCCGGGGGGCCGCTAGGGGCCAGGCGCGCCCATGGGCGGCGCGCGAGGATCGGGTCGCAGAGGCGAGTTTGAAGCGTAAGCGTCAGAAGATGGGCGGCCCGAACGCCGGGCGCCTCGCAAGGGCGATTGTCGGCCTGGCGTTGGCCGCGACGGCGCTTGGCGGCTGCGCGCCGGTCGGGCCCGACTTTCTGAAGCCGGCAGCGATCGTCTCGCCCGAGTTCAAGGAGATCAAGGGCTGGAAGGTCGCGACGCCGCGCGCGAGCGAGCCCAAGGGCGATTGGTGGGCGGTGTTCCACGACCCCGAGCTCAGCCGTCTCGAGGCGGCGGTGGCGATCTCCAACCAGACCCTCAAGGCGGACGAGGCCAACTACCGGCAGGCGCTCGCCTTGATCAACGAGGCGCGCTCGGGCCTTTTTCCGACCGTCGGCGGGACTGGGTCGGCGACGCGCGGTTCGCTGGCCGGAACGATCCTGACCGCCGAAGCGTCCGGGACCTGGACGCTCGACGTCTGGGGCGAGGTGCGCCGCGCGATCGAGGCGCAGACGGCCGGCGCGAAGGCCAGCGCCGCCACGCTCGCCAACGCCACCCTTTCGGAGCAGTCGGCGCTCGCGCTGGCCTACATCCAGGTGCGTCAGGCCAATTCCCTGGTGGACCTGCTGACCCGGACCGTCGAGGAATACAAGCGCTCTCTGACGATCACGCAAAACCAGTACAACGCCGGAACAGCGGCGAAGTCGGACGTCATCACGGCCCAGGCGCAGGTGCTCAACGCCCAGGCGCAGCTCGTCAACGCGGGGGTCATTCGGGCCCAGAGCGAGCACGCGGTCGCGGTTTTCATGGGGCGGCCGCCTGCGGGGCTTTCGATCTCCCACCGGGCGCTCGCGACCCACATCCCCCCCATTCCGGTGAGCCTGCCGTCGGCGCTGCTCGAGCGCCGGCCCGACGTCGCCGCAGCCGAGGAGACGATGCGCCAGGACAACGCGGAGATCGGGGTCGCTTTCGCCGGCTATTTCCCGGCGGTATCCATCTCCGGCCTCGTCGGATATTCCGGCAATCCCTTCGCCGCGCTGTACGGACCGTCCAATCCCGTCTGGTCGTTCGGCGCCTCGCTCGCCCAGCCGCTGTTCAACGGCGGCCTGACGGGCGCCCAGGTCGAGGCGGCTCGCGGGACCTACGACGCCGGGGTCGCGACCTACCGCCAGACCGTGCTGACCGCGATCCAGCAGGTCGAGGACAATCTCGCCGGAATTCGGATCCTGACGCAGGAAGTCAAGGTGCAGGCCGAGGACGTTCGCATCTCGCGGCAGGCGACCCAGATCGCGCTCAACGAATATCGCGCCGGCACTCAGGCGTTCACCGCGGTGGTGGTCGCCGAGGCTCAACAGCTGTCGGCGGAAGAGGCCCTGCTGTCGACCCAGGCGCAGCTCCAGACCGACGCCGTCAACCTGATCATCGCACTCGGCGGCGGGTGGGATCAGACCCAACTGCCCGACGTCGCCTCCGCCTCAGACGCGACGGCGAGCCGCTGAGCCGGCGCCCTCATGCGACGGCGGCGCGCCGCAACACCTCTCCCCGGCGAGAGGACTCCGTCGCCGAGTCGGAACCGGATCGCGGCGCAAAGTCCGCTGGTCCGTGTTTCCCCGAGGCGCCGATTAAGCGGGCGTCTCAATCCGCTGAGGCTGAGGACGCGGGCTGCTTACGTCGGATGGAACGCGCATCGAGGATCTGGGGCGGCGCGAAGATGATCTCCGCGCTCGATGCTCGGCGTTGTCGTTGACGTGAATCGCTTTCTTCCTGACATGCAGGATCGCCATGTCCAACATATAGACCAGAAATGCGTCGCCCATCGACGCCGCCAACTTGCTGCTTTGGGTCAATGTCTCATCGAGATCATCAAGCACGCTGCTCAAACTCATCTTCAATCTCCCCGGCCCGCGCACCGAGATGAAGCGAAGCGCTCCCTGCTGCGGTTGATCAAAGAGCGTTTTCTTCTCGGTTAACAAGCGCACAAATGTCGCACCGACATATCTGTTAGGTCGATGGCCTTGTCTCGGTATCCTTCGCTGCAGAATGAGGCCAATGAGCTTACGCGTGTCTTGACGGCGATGCGGGCCGCCGTCTGCTCAATAGGCGCAGAGTCGAGCATTATTGCTTCGATCATGCTCGCCAGGCGAGACGAACGGCGGCAACCCGCAAACTGTCCCGCCCGGACTCGCATCCCCCGATGCGGCCGACGCAGGTTGCCGCCGTCTAACCGGAACATTACGAGGAGTTAATGTCACGAGTCAATCCGCCATTTCAGCGCTTGGCCACGACTGAGACGAATCGTCCTCGCCTTCGTGACCAATCGGCAGGCGAATGTCGTCCGGACGGCTCTCGCCGCCTCAGCATCGGCAGAGAGAACCGCCCAATCGGAAAGGCCGCGTAAGGCGGTCTTTCTCTCCTCATCCCTCGCCTCTTTGCGCAGAGCGTCGCGGACGAGGTTCCATGAATAGAAACGCGTGCGGGCGCCCTGCGAAGCCCGCGTCAAGCGATTCCGAGCGTTACTCGCCGCCGAGTTTCAACGACTCCAAGGTCGCCAAAACCGTTGATGGGCTCTGAGCGGAGGGATCGATCGCGGGTCGTGGAAGCGGCGGCTTGCCATAGTTTCCGTCCGCTTCCTTGACCAGCCCCAATCTGGCCGGTTCGGTCGGATCGCAAAGAACCGAAGACCGCGTGTACTCGCCATCCGGCAGCCTGACCAATTTAGCGGCGGGGGCGACGTCTGTGACAGAGGTTATAGCGGAAACCGTCATGGCGGAAACCGTTCGATCGTGGGCGTCGGGCTGGCGACCGCCATCCGACATCCGCCGAGGCTACACTGGATTCGTTGGGAAATCGTGGCGGTTTCCATCAGCATTTACATGACATTTTGGCCCTTCCGCGAGACGGGCGCGAGCGGGCGTCCCGGGTCGTCATGGCGGCCCTTTTCGGGAAGGCGGCGACCTTGAAAAGATCGCCGGCGGGGCAAGACGGCCCACAGCCGACACAGGACAAAGCCGTTCTCGAGCGTCGCGTTTTCCGCGGCTCGGGCAAGGTCACCACCTGCAATAGGTGATATAGCACATGACGCCGCGTGGCGTGCGGCGAGCGCACTGAGAGAGCGCATTGTATTGCGCTCTGGCCAACACAGTATTCCTCGCCCAGCCGTGCGAGCCCGTGGCGCTCCGCGCCTCGCAATAGGCTGCCGACGCTTGGGACGACAGAGCGGGCAGGAACAGGACGGCGAGCATCAGACACGCTGCGATTGTTTTCATTGTTTTGCTCCACCAGGCTGCTCGAGCGCCCTCCGGCGCCGCGATGACGCCCGCGGTCTGACCGTCCGCAGAAATCATTCAGGACATCCGAGCGCCCTCTCGGCTCTGAGGATCGTCACCGCGTTCGCGCGTTCGACGGCGTTCAGGCCCAATGCATCGGGATTTCCGCTCGCGCAGTCCTGGTTGCCAAATAATGAGATCGCTCGCGGAGTTCTTGAAGCAGTAGCGATGGTCCGCGTAAATCTGGTTACGCATAGTGTACAAGAACTCGCAATTCGGTCCGCTCTCGAGATCGCGCAGGCGGAATACGTCATGGTCGCTGCAGCCGAATACGTCATAACACTCCGCAGTTGCAGACCCGCCGAGTACGAGGAAAAGCCCGACGAGGGCTATCGCTTTCATGATCTGACTTCCCCCGGTGGTGGTGTTCCCCTTGTTCTCCGGCCGACATAAATTCATCGGCGTCAGCACGGTGTAAACATTTCGGAAGCGAAGCCTATTGATCTGCATCAAACCGCCGGCTCGGCCGGTCCGAGGCCGGGACGGCGACGGGCGATCGGCAATGACCGAACCCTTGTTTCCCATTCCGTCTTCCAACGCCGCCATTGCCGACGTCGCGCGCGCAGGTGACGGTTGCCCAATCTGCCGGATTCCCACCGCGCTCCGGATGGGACTGAAGGAGGACCACGACGGCCGCGGCCCAGCCCGGATCGTCTGCGTGGTAGGGCTGGGCCTGAGCGGCAGGACCCTTGTTTGCTGTCGCATGGCGGGCAAGCCTACCCGTCAAGCGTTGAAGGGCCCCCGCTCGCCAAGGGCCCTCCGATGGCGTCGATCAATGCAGGCCGGTTGCTCGGAAACGATGTTGATAATGGCCGGGCGGATGGTGAAGCGCTCGGCGGAAATCGGCTTGGGACACACCAAGCCAGACCCTTTCGTCCTTCCCAAACCGCTCGACGACGCCGACCGTGTGACGATGTTCGGCCGCCTGCCGCCGCTTCGGCATGATGATCAACGACCAGGCGACACCGGGCCTCGCTTCTCGAACGAGAGAGAGGGGCATGAGTCGCTCCAGCCGAACCCGTCGCAAAATCCGCGCAACTTTTCGCATGGAAAAAGACGAACAGCGGCAACCCGCATATTGTCCCACCCCGGTCTCGCATCCCCCGATGCGGCCGGCGCAGGTTGCCGCCGTCTGACCGAGACATTACGAGACGTTAATGTCGAGAGTCAATCCGCTTTTGCTGGCGGCGCCGACATTCTGCGCCCCAGATTCCGCCCATAAGGCTCGAGCCAGCTGTGCGCGCCCCGTGCCCGCTCTGGCTAGGCGAAGGCCCGGCGCGGCCGAGGCCGCCGTCGATGTCGACGGACTCTGGGGCGGGCTGGGGCGGTTCCTGCTAACCCCGGTCTTGGAGAAGCACGGCCTTTATGAGAGGGCGCTCGAACCGCGCGTCTTGTATCCGATCGAGCCCGACCAGTTCCGGAAGCCGTTCCTGCCCGAATGGCGCGACCTAGTGGCGAAGGCGGTCGAGGGCGCAACCTTCCTGCATCTCTGGAGCGAGGCGATCCGCTGGGCCGGCTACGCCTTCGACCTTCGCCCGCCCGAGGGCTCGCATCTTTGGGAGCGCTTTCGCAAGGTCGGCGCCCTCGGCCGCTTCCGCCGCGCCGCCGGCGCGGACGAGATCAGGCGCCTGATGGACAAGGCAATGGCGGCGAACGAGAATGGCGCATGATTTTTGCGCAGCGCGCGGGCCGCAGAGAACTCTTGGCTTTTTCCGTTGCAAAAATCTGTTGCAGATCGACTGGAGAAAGGCGTATTATTTCCACATGACCGAACTGCTTGACCGCGCCCTCGACGCCGCCCGCGCTCTTCCCCCCGCCGCGCAGGACGAGATTGCTCGCCTTGTGTTGCAGCTCGCGGCTGACGACGCGCCGGTTGCGCCTCTGACCGGCGAGGAACGCGCCGCGATTGACCGGTCGAGAGCCGCCGCTGCGCGCGGCGAGTTTGCGACCGATGAGCAGGTGCGCGCGGTCTGGGCCAAGCATGGGCTGTGAGGGTTCGTTACACTCTTCCGGCGCTCGCGGAGCTTGACGCCCTTCTCGACTACGTCGCCGCGCGCTCGCCGCAAGGCGCGGCTCGGGTTCAGGCCCGCCTCAAAACGTTCATTGAACTCTTGTCCTCGCATCCTCTCATTGGAACGCGGACGGAAGATCCGGCGATTCGCCGCCTGGTCGTGACGCCGTATCCCTATCTGGTCTTCTACGAAGTCGCCGAAGACGAGATCACCATTCATAGCGTGCGGCACAGCGCGCGCGACCCCTCGACGATGCCCGGTTCCACGCCGCCATGATTTACCGCTATTCCCGCGTCTCGACCAACGCTCAGGACCGATGGCGGGGAACGAGAAGGGCGCAGCGCCGGAGTGAGAGCTATCAAATTCACACACCTTTCACGGAGCTGCAGCCGGCCGGATTCCCCTTCTCCACGAAGCGGGGAAGGTGGCCGAAGGCCGGATGGGGTGCGGAAAGCAGCTCGCCGGTCGGCGCCATGTTTGCGCTGACGGTCATGCAATCCGACTTATGTTCGAGAAGCGGGCCACACCCCATCCGGCGCCATAGCCCGTCGAAGACGGGCGTCTTTCGACGCCCTATGCCGCCACCTTCCCCAGCAGAGCTGGAGAAGGGGGGCGGCGCGCCCCGATTTGAGATGTGGTAGCCCCATCTTTCAGCGAGCTGCAGCCGGCCGGATTTCGCTTTCTCCGCGAAGCGGGGAAGGTGGCCGAAGGCCGGATGGGGTGTGGAAAGCAGGTCGCCGGTCGGCGCAGTGTTTGCGCTGACGGTCATGCAACCCGACTTATGTTCGAGAAGCGGGCCACACCCCGTCCGGCGCCACTCGCGCAAGCGGTTGAGTCTTTGGTTGTGTCAATTTGACACATTGCAACTATGAGTTGCATCCAGCAAAGTGACTGACGTCACTGCGCCTTGGCGTGGTTTGTGTTTTTGTCGACCAACGTGAGCTATCTTTCTGACGAAGAAACATCATAGAACCTCGAAAAGTCCCTCTCTGTCAGGGAAAGGCGGCACAATGCAAAACTTGATTGAGAAATATCGCCTCCTTCCGACCGTCGAAAACGCAAGGCGTCTTCGAGAATACTTTGAGCGATACCCCTCCCGGATCTGGGTGCTTCGAACTGAGCTCTTGCATGTCCTCGCGGCGGCGGGCGTGCGAGAGTTGAAGCGCGCCGCGTGATCTCTCCGGGCGCACAAGCCAACACCCGCAAACGGCTACGCTCAACCAAGCGAGCGGATGATCTCGCTCTGGCGAGCAGCGGACTGACGACCCCGCCTTGCGGCGCGCCTCTCCGGTTGCTCTCGCCCCGCTCATGCGCCGTTTCCCCGCGCCCACTCTTCGACCGGTGAGTTCAGCCACACCTTGATTGGCCGCAGCGCTCTTGCGTCGACGACGCGCCGGGCCACGCTTTTGAGCAGCTCGGCGTGCGGAATGCTGTCGAAATGCTTCGACAAGTCAACGCCTACGACGTCGGTTACCCTGCCGGATCAACCGGTGAGTCGCCTTGATCGCGTCGCCCGCGCTTCGTTTGGGCCTGTCTCCGTACGTGTGGCCGGCGCTTGCGCCGCCTTCTGTGCTTAAATCAACCCTGAATCAGGGGACGCGCCTACCGCGGTTGTCGACGACGCTGAATGGTCGGGAACTGCCCTACCCCTCCCCCAGCCGCCGATAGTACTCGATCCACCCCTCCGCGCCGCCGCGGCCGCGCTTCGCCCAGGCGAGCGCCTGGGCGGTCGAGTTCGACTTGGTCGTCGTGGCGGCCCTTGGGGAACGAGGCGAATTCGGCGAGGTAGTCGGCGAGCCAGGGGGCCTCCTCCGGCAGGAACACGAAGCCATTCTCGATCGTGACGCTTTCCGCATGCATCCGCATGATCTTGTCGCCTTGCGGCGAGACGCGCCTGGCCCGCGGGCAGCCGGCGGCGATCAGCTCCTGGACGAGCTGGGTGCCGGAGGCGCGGTCCTCGATCAGGATCGAATTGGGCCGAAATCGCGCGTCGCAGGCGATCACGGCGCGCTTCAGGTCCGGGAAGCCCAGCTTTCTGCGCAGCACGTCGAGGAGGTAGAATTCGGGCGCCTTGAGCGCGTCAAAAGACAGGGGCAAAATGACCGCCGCTTTTCGCTTCGGATTCGGCCCCGGAGAAAGGGTATAGGTTTTACATGATGAAACTGCTCGAGGAAGCCGTCCAGAAAGTGCAAGCGCTCCCGCCGGAAATGCAGGAGCAGGCCGCCCGGATGTTGTTTGCTTATGCCGGCGACGAAGAGCCGATCCTGCGCCTCACGCCCGAGGAAGAAGCCGACCTGATGGAAGCTCAGGCGGAAAGGACGCGGGGCGAGTTTGCAACCGCCGCCGAAGTCGAAGCGGTTCTCGCCAAGTATCGTCGGTGAAGTTGCGCTATCAAAAAAGCGCGCTGCAACAGATCGACAAGGCGCTTGGTTAGATCGCCGAACGGTCGCCGGAGGGCGCGGCGCGGGTCGAGGCGCGTTTGAAGGCTATGGTCGCTCTCCTCCATCTGCAAAGCTTCGTCGGCAGGAAAACGAGCATCCCCGGCGTGCGGCGGATCGTTCTCACGCCTTACCCCTACCTCATCGACTATTATGTTGGTGACGATGAAATCGTCATCCAGCGCTTTCGTCGCACGGCCCGCAAGCCCTTGCGGGATTGATCCATGATTTACGGCTATGCCCGCGTCTCGACGGACGGACAGGACCGATGGCGGGGAACGAGAAGGGCGCAGCGCCGGAGCGAGCCCGAAAAAGCTCGAGTCCCTCCTCGCGGGTTCGCCGTCTTGTCGAGACCCGCTCGCGCCCCTGCGATCTCAAATCGCGATTTTGGTTTCGATCACGTCGTAGTCCGCCCGCACGCCGCCGTCGGAGGCGTCCAGGAGCCCTGCCGCCGTGAGCGCCTGAACATCCGCGTGGACGTTGCTGTAGTCGCGCCCCAGCGCCTTCGCCAGAGCTCGCACGCTGCTCACCTTGTGCCGTCGAACATAGTGCAAGAGTTCCATCCGCTTGCCTGTCATGACGCGAGCGAGAGCGTCCCAGCTCTCGAAGGCGAGATGGCGCTCTTGGAATGTCTCCCCCCGCTCGGCGCGGCGCCAAGCGTCCACGAACCTCCGTGAAGCGTCTTCCTCCATCGCGCCGCCGACCGTGATCTTCACATCGCTCATTCGCTGCCTCTCAAGGTTCGTACGTCGGACCAAAAATCCGCCACGAGCTGCTCCACGCTGGTGAACGCATAGGCGGTCTCGGCGCCCTGAAAATGCCGATGATCGCCTTTGCCACGTTCGTTGTCGTACCCCACCTCCCGTACGCCCGGTCGACCATAGAACAGCGAATACTTCAGGACATGAACGGACGGCGGCACGGGCGACGGTACGCGCCATAGCGCCATCTCGACGATCGCGCCGTCGTCGTAATCGATGCGTTGGCGGAAGAGCAGATTGGCCTTCATTTCCGGGGTCTATAGTGGTGTCGTTTACCATATGGTGTCAATAGCCATGACAAGGTCAGGGTCGACGGGCATCCGCCAATAGCCCTATGCAGACACACATCGCGAGCGAGCCGTCCTACAAAAAGTGATTTGAGCGCGTGTCATGTCTGGACGGCGCCCCTAGTCAAGGGTTTTCTCCAGGCTTTGCGAACGTCTCGGGTGCGGTCATGTCTTCGGCCTGTTGATGCGGGAAAGATCGCCCCGCTGGCCCTGATGATCGGTCCGCTTGGGTTCCCCGCCCCATCACCGTATCGCGCTCATACCGGCGCCGACACGCTCCTCGGGCTTCAGAACCGCTTAGCGTCATGAATAATTATCACCTAAATCCAATTCTCCTTGCCCATGAAAATAGACGGCCCAATGTCGCTTAAAGTCCGACTTATTTTTGGAAACACGGAGCAGCGTCATAACCGTAATGACCAAAGTACGGAAATGGTCCAAGCCCTGTCCCTTCGTCAAAAATTGATGATGACGACGTTTACGCTGATATTTTTCATTCCTCGGATTAGCGGCGTCCAGCGCGGGCAACACCGGCTTCGGCATCTGCGCATAAATGAGCTGGCGGATTAGTTTTCCCGCGTACCGCGGTCCTCGGTTGTTTGCGGCGCGCTTCCATCCATAGACGCGGTAGATTTCCTTGGTGAACTCCTCGGGGATTGTTTGCAGCCACGGCCTATGTTCGGGGAGAACATAGGCCGTTAGAATTTTCTGCAATTCATCACTTTCCCGTTTGGTCTGATAGCCTGTCGCCTCATCGATAAGAGCTATCAACCCCACTCGGGTCAGCGCTGACGTAATTACTCGGCATTGGTAAACAATAGGCCCTTGCTGTCGCATCAACGCGCCAGCATTATCAGCAAGTATGACGGCCTCTGCGATATCGATCAAAGTATCAGAGTCGTACCCATAGGCAACCGTCCGGTTTATACGAAACCGTATAGGATTCCTGACTCTCTCGTATAACGCATTGGAGATAAATGGTTTTATGAGCTTTCCGGAGACAAAAAGCTCCAGCCGAACTCATACCCCTCCTCATTGATCCACCGCGAGCGATATTCAGCGTATCAACCATGCCGGTCATAGTTATTACTCTGCGACCGTCCTCAAGGACGTAGCAGGGTACTTCGATATCGGCAATGCGGATTGGCTTGTCGGGTGCGCCGAAAACTGCCTTCAGGGCAGGTTCGTCCCATCTGGCCTGGGCAGCCTCGCGCGCAATTCGCGCCCTTTCTTCTGGGCTGAGTTTCTCCCTTCGAGCACGCCCACCCATGCGTTGCGGGGTATCTTCGTCCACGAGAATCGCTCCATGCTTGCTTCGCATGGAGGCTTAATGCTTGCTAAGGGCGATAGCAAGCATTCTGTGGTCGCATTTCAGCAAATGCTTGCTACTTCGCCCATCTTTTTGACGCGACCTTCTTCGCGATCTCAGCCCGGCGCTCAGGCGTCATGATCTTCGCCCGCGCTGCCCTACTCCCCCATCCGCCGATAGTACTCGATCCACCCCTCCGCGCCGCCGCGGCCGCGCTTCGCCCAGGCGAGCGCCTGGGCGGTCGAGTTCGACCTGGTCGTCGTGCCGGCCCTTGGGGAACGAGGCGAATTCGGCGAGGTAGTCGGCGAGCCAGGGGGCCTCCTCCGGCAGGAACACGAAGCCATTCTCGATCGTGACGCTTTCCGCATGCATCCGCATGATCTTGTCGCCTTGCGGCGAGACGCGCTTGGCCCGCGAGCAGCCGGCGGCGATCAGCTCCTGGACGAGCTGGGTGCCGGAGGCGCGGTCCTCGATCAGGATCGAGTTCGGGCCGAAATCGCGCGTCGCATGCGATCACGGCGCGCTTCAGGTCCGGGAAGCCGAGCTTTTTGCGCATCACGTCGAGGAGGTAGAATTCCGAGCCCTTGAGGCCCCAGGTTGTGCAGACCGACCAGTCGGACAGCTCGCCCGGCGTATTGGCCGTGTCCCAGCTCTGTACGACCTGGTCGAAGCGGTCGGGGCGCACGGCGTAGCGGCGGAACCAGTCGGTCTGGATCATCCCGCCCCCGGCGGGCGCCGGCCGCTGCTGGTATTGGGCGGCGAAATTCGCTTCGCCCAGCGCCGCGCGGATTTCGGCCAGCGCCTCGAGCGGCTCACGCTCGGGATGGAGCGGCGCGCCGGCGCTGCGCCTGAAAATTCGCGGGCCGAAATGCGTCTTGATCTCGTGCCGCTCGTCCTCCTCCGCGATGGCGGGAAACGCAACCACCTCCCAGCCCTCGCGTTTCAGCACGTGGCCGACGAGATCGTCCTCGTGCAGGCGCTGCATGACGATCAGGATCGCGCCCCTGGCCTTGTCGTTCAGCCGCGAATAGAGGGTCGAAATCGAACCAGTCGTTGGCGGCGGCGCGGCGGCTCGCCGACATCGCGTCGATCGGCTTCAGGGGATCGTCGATCACGATCACGTCGGCGCCGCGGCCGGTGAGCACGCCGCCGACCGAGGTCGCGAGGCGAAAGCCGCCGACCGTCGTGTGCAGCTCGCTCAGCGGCTCGCGCGCGGTGGCGAGCCGGGTCGGGAACAACGCCTGGTACCACGGCGCCGTCATCACCGCCCGGCAGTCGCGGGCGAACTTTTCCGACAGGTCCTGCGCGTAAGTGACGTTGACGACGCCGAGCCGCGGCTCATGGCCGAGCAGCCAGGCCGGCAGCGCGACGGACGCCGCGAGCGACTTCAAGTGCCGCGGCGGCACGTTGACGATCAGCCGCCTCACCGTCCCGGTGCGCAGGCCCTGAAGCTTGGCCGCCAGCACCTCCGCGTGCCAGGAGGGCGAAAAGGCCTCGGCGCCGTTGAGCTCGCCGAACGCGCTGACGAGAAACGAATAGAACTCGTCGCGGCCGAAGGCGGAGACGTGAGCGGAGGTGAAACCGGTCATGGGAGGGCTCGTGTTCGACGGCTTTTGGTCCCTTCTTCCCGCTGGCCGCCTCTTGCCGGGAGACGGTCAGGATCAGGGGCGGCGCGAACGCACGCGGCCGATCGGCGCGCCCCTCGCCCCGACCCTCTCGCCGCGCATAGCCCGTCGAGAGACGGGCGTCTGTCGACGCCCTTTGCGCGGCGAGCGGGAAGGGCTCACTCCGGGGCCTGCCCGAAGCGACGGACGAGTTCGGAGATGACAAGGGCGTCGGCCTCGGAGGAGGGGCGCGACGCCCGGCGCGGACGGTCGGCGTCGTCGTCGATCAGCGCGAAGACGAACTTCGCCGCCTGCCGGTCGCCTCGGGCCGCGTGATTGACGAGCTGCTTCACGGCGGCTTCGAGCTTGGTTATGCGCCGCCGCTTGCCGTTCTCCTGGGCTTCGATCGTTTCCCCGAGCGTGCGCGTCACGATCGCGCTGAGCTTGCTCGACGAACGCCTTGGCCGCCCGCGCGGATTGCCGGACTGGCCGGGGCGGAAGGAGCTGGCGTTCGGCCGCCGGTCATGGCGGCCGGGCGCGGTCGCCGGGTCGTCCGGCGTCAAGTGCGACGGATCCTGGGTCTCCGACATGGCGAGCGGTCCTCAGTTGTCGAGCGACGCGCGCCAAACGCGGGCAATCGTCTCGAAGGGGTCCTGGGTCGGATCGAGCCGTGCGTTTTCGCCCATCGCGTCTTCCCAGGCGGAGATCGCTGCGTCGATCGCGGCCATCGCGGCCACGTCGGCGCCGTCGCCATCGTCGGCGCACAGGAGAGCATGGGGCCCGAGCGCCCAGAAGTCGCCCGGCCGCGCGGACGAGGTCTGCGCCACGCCGCCGCCCGGCGTCCGCACCTCATGGAATCGCCTGGGAAGGGCGCGCTTGCCGGCGCGCGCTCCGTTTTCCTGACGTAAATCGGCGAGCTCGCCAGGATTCTCGTCAAAGCCCTCACCCCAGTCCTCGCCTGCGCCGTTGCGGGCGCCCCTGCCCCGTCGGCCGGACCGCTCGGCGGCGCCGCCCGAAGGCGGAGCGTGGGCCGGCGCGTCCGGTCCGATCCGAAAATCGATCTCGTTCAGGTCGAAGCCCGTCGCAGTCAGGGAAAAATCGAGATCGAGGGTCTTGAGCGCCTTCAACTCGAGCGCGAGCCGGTCCTCGTCCCAGCCGGAGCGGTCCTGAAGCCGGTTGTCGGCGATCATGAAGGCGCGCCGCTCGGCCGCGTTCAGGTGGTCGAGCGCGATCGTCGGCGCCTCCTTGAGGCCAAGGCTTTGGGCGGCAAGCAGGCGGCCGTGGCCGGCGAGCACGACGCCGTCGCCGTCGACCAGGATCGGCGCGTTGAAGCCGAACGCCGCGATGCTCTCGGCAATGCCGGCGATCTGCTCGGCGGAATGGACGCGGGCGTTGCGCGGGTTGGGAATGAGCGCAGCGAGCGGCCGCCAGACGACGGCGGTCGGCCCGGAGGCGCCGCGCGCGCGCCGAGCGCGAGCCGCCCGCGCTGCGGCGAGCTGGTTGGAGGCGGCGCGCTTCGGTCGGCGCCCCGGCGGGCGTCGGAGGCCCGTATCGCTCCCTGGGCTCGCGTCGCCCGCCTTTGCGGAATGGTGCGATGTCTCCGGCTTGGCCATGTCGGCTCCCTTGGCTCCGCTTGCGCCATGCGACGCTCGTCTCCCGACGGACTTCTGCGGGAGAGGATGGCGGCCCCTGAAAGCCGCCGGGTGAGGTTGCTGGCGCCAACGCATGTCGACTTGCCAGAGAGGATCGTGTGGGCGGGGCCGGCCCTATTTGAGCGGGCCGGCCCAGCCCCCGATCCGCTATTTTCTAATTTACCGAAAGATTCGACGGAAGTCAAGCATTTTTACGTAACAACCGTATGTTCATTATAGATATCAAAGTATATGCGCTGATATTCTCATCACGCGCCGGTTCGGCGGCCCCGCTTCGCCTGATCGAGCCTGTTCCTGCCTGTTATGAGCCTGTTATGAGCCTGTTCCGGCGCCTGTTAAGTGCCTGTTCCGGGAGCGCCGAACAACTCCAGGATCTCATCCCAAGCCATTGAATCGCAACGATTTGTCCCGTTGGCGGTCACGCCGGCGAAAGAAAACGCCCTGCTAGCAGGCATTTGCCCCGGCTCCGTTTGGCGCGGACGCCTTCGCCTTGCGCGCCGGTCCTGTTATGAGGAGCGCCTATGGTCGCTCCTCGCCAGGCGCTGCGTGCGCCGTTCCTTGCTCAACCCCGCGCCCCGGTCGAGTGGCTCGTTTCGCCGGGCCTCACCGGCTACGCCGAGGCGCTGGCGGCGATGGAGGCGCTGGCCGACGGCGTCGCCGGGGGCCGTGCGTCCGAGCGCGTCTGGCTTCTCGAACATCCGCCCCTCTATACGGCCGGCACGAGCGCCAGGGACGGCGATCTCCTCGATCCGCGCTTTCCCGTTTATCGGGCCGGGCGCGGCGGCCAATTCACCTATCACGGGCCCGGACAGCGCGTCGCCTATGTGATGCTCGACCTCAAGAGCCGCCGGCCCGACGTGCGCGCCTATGTCGCCGCGCTCGAAGGCTGGCTGATCGCGGCGCTGGCCAGTCTCGGCGTCGAAGGCGAGACGCGCGAGGACAGGGTCGGCGTCTGGGTCGCCCGGCCCGACAAGCCGCCGGCCTCGAGCGGCGCAATGGCCGAGGACAAGATCGCCGCGATCGGCGTCCGGGTGCGGCGCTGGGCTTCGTTTCACGGCGTCGCGCTCAATGTCGCCCCAGACCTTTCCCACTTTTCCGGCATCGTCCCGTGCGGGATCGCCGACGCCCATTACGGCGTGACCAGCCTCGCCGACCTCGGCCGCCCCGCGACCATGGCCGACGCTGACGCGGCGCTCAGGGCCGCTTTCGAAGCCTGGTTCGGACCGACTGTCACGGCCGTCGACCCGGCCCCCCTGCCCGCTCCGGCTTGAGGCGGCGACCGGCTATGCTTCCCGATCCGTCAGCGCTGGCCCGGCGGGCGTTCTGGCCCCGCGCCTACGCGCGCCGGCGGCTCGGGACCGAGCGCGCCGCCGCGCTGGCCCCGCTGCATTACGCTCTGGTCGGCGAGCGCCTGGGCTTCCGTCCGAACGGCTTTTTCGACCCGCGCTTCTATCGCCGGCATGCGTCCCTGGGCGCCGGCGCGACCGGCCTCCTCGCCCGCTATCTAGCGGCGCAGGATGGACCCGATCCGTCCGCCGAGTTCGACGCCGCCTGGTACGCCGCCGAGAATCCGGGCTGGCGCGCGAGCCATCCCCATCCGTTCCTGCACTTTCTCGAGGCGGGTCTGGCGAATGGCCGTCGGCCGCGGGCCGATATCGACATGGGGTTCGTGCGCGACGTCATCCGCGGCCGGGGCCGGTCGATGCAGGAGGCCGCGATGCGTGTCTTCGATCCGAAGCCGCGCGATGGCGACTTGAAGCCGCCGCTCACCCGCGAGGAGCTTCGGGCGCGGCAGGAGCGCTTCTACGCCGACGGCCGCCTCCGGATCGAACGCGAGGCCCCGGCGGGAGTGCGCAGCCGCCTCGTGTTCGTGCAGTGCGGCCGCGGCTTCGACGCGCCATGGCTCAGCGAGCCGCGCAGCTTCGACGTTCTCCTCAACGGCTACGAGCAGGGCGACGCCAATCCGCGCGCCGACGGGGTCGTGTTTCAGGCCGGGACCAAGACGACTGCGGTCCGACGCCTGCTCGCCGAGCGTCCCGACTGCCTCATGCGCTATGAGACCGTGCTGTTCCTCGACGACGACATCGAGCTCGCCGCGACCGATATCGACGCGCTGTTCGCCGCGATGGCGGCGGAACGGCTCGACCTCGCCCAGCCGGCGCTGACGGCGGACTCCGAGTGCGCCTGGCCGTTTCTCAAGCGGCCGGAGGCGCCGAACGCGATCTTCGGCGTCTCCACGGTCGAGATCATGGCGCCCCTGTTGACGCGCCGGGCGCTCGAGGCGGCCGGCTCCGCCTTCTCCGAGACGATCAGCGGCTGGGGGACCGACCTCCTGCTCGGCCCGGCGGTGCGCAACGCGTTCGGACCGAAGAGCGTCGGCGTCATCGGGTCGGTCGCGGTCCGGCACGCGCGCAAGGTCGATCTGTCGGGCGGCGCCTACTATGCCTATCTGCGCCGCTACGGGATCGATCCGGCGCACGAGGCCAACCGAGTCGTCGTCGATTTCGGGGTCGAGCGGCATCTGCGGCTGCTCGCGCCGGGAGAGCCGGGGCCGACCTGTCGCCTCGGACCGGAAAGGCGCGGCGGCCCCGACCGCTGAGCGCAGCGATCGATCCTGCGCGGCCGCCGCCAGCCAGTCCGTCACCTCGGAATCGGGTGGCAAATGGCTGTCGAGAAGGGATCAGCCCATCATCGCTGCTCTGACGGGCTCGACGCTCCTGATCGGCAAGCGCGATCCGCCGGGCCGCGACGCCCGGTTCCTGCTCTGGCTCCAGTAAGCCGGCGGTTCATCCGTCCTTTCCCTTGAGAGCGCCGCCGCGCACGCGTCAGGCAGGGCCGCTTCGGCGCATCAGCATGGGACCGTAGGCAACGAGAAAGGCGGCGAAGCCGACCGCCCAGGCGCAGGCCGCGAAGTGCATCAGCGGCAGGACGAGGCTCGGGACGAACGCCATCGCGACGCGGGCGACAAGGGCGACAAGGACGCAGAGATAGGCGAAGACGGTGGCCTTGGAGGCGACAAGCGCGCGGCCCGTATGACCAAGCGTCGCGCGCGTCATCATCGCCAGCGTCATGATCCCGATCGCCCCGATCGCCCAGATGTGCACGCCGACCGCATAGGGAACCCGCTCGGGCGAGAGAGCGCTCGCACCCGCTGCGAGGAAGCCGAGCGCGGCGAGCAGGTAGCCTGCGTGCAGCACAAGCACCAGCGCATCGTTGCGAGCGGCGAGGCCGCGCCAGCGCGACAGGCGCCAGAGATTGGCGGCCCCGGCCGCGAGAGCCAGAGCGCCTGTGACGATCCCCTCGGGCTCGGCGACCCAAGCGAGGAAGGCGAAGCCGGACAGCGCCAGCACGACGCCGTCCGGCCGTCCGAATGGGACGGGTCGTGCGCCTGCGCTCATCCGCGCGATCCAGTTTCCCGTGAAACTCGGCGTCACGCGGCCGCCGATCAGAAGGATGAGCATGACGACGAGGCCGAGCGAAGCGCGGATCGAGACTTCCGCCAAGCCCAAACGGGCGTCCTCGACATGGAACGCGACATCGACGAGGCCGAGCGCCAGCACAAGGGCCGCGACCTTCAAATTCCGCCAGTTCTTGCCGACAACGACCTCGCGGGCGACCAGCGCTGCGAAGAGGACGAAGAACCCGGCGTCGACCGCCGCGGCCGCCACGCGGCCGATCGGCGCCGAGGCGAACACGGCGATCCGGCCGGCCGCCCATAGCGCGGCGAGAGCGGCGAGCGAGGCGCCAGCGACCGGCAGCCGGCCGGTCCAGTTGGGGATCGCAGTCAGCAGGAAGCCCGCAACGACCGCGCCGCCATAGCCGAAGATCATCTCGTGGGCATGCCAGTCGACCGCCGAGAAGGCGGTCGGAATCGTGACCTCCCCCGAGAAGACGGCCGGCCATAGGGCCATGCCGACGACCGCCCAAACGCCCGCGCCAAGGAAGAACGGCCGGAACCCGCGGCTAAGCAGGGCCACGCCGCGCCCGACGCGGGCGGCGACCGGAGGATGGACGGAACTACGCTGGGCGGCGCTCATGACAACAATCCTCCGCGCCGCTTGATTACACCTGCAAGCAGCCCCACCAAGCCGGCGCGTCGGTCCTGACGTATGCCCGCGCAAGGCCGCGAAGCTTCGACCCGCCCGCAGCCAATGCAGCGCCAACCCTCAATGACGTCGACGCGCTCGGCCCGTGTCGCGAATTCATCCATTTCCATTCATGCCAAGGGCGGTAATCGAGGACGCCTGTCCTTCGCGAGAAGGGCGCCGTTGGACCCGGCGATTCCGATCTCCAGGCTCTCGGCGATGCGCCGCGCCCGCTCGATGACGTGCTCGGCGGCCTTCGGAGGGCAGACCCCCCGAGCCGTCTCCTCGAAAAGAGCGATCCAACGATCGAAGTGTTCGGCTTCGACCGGCAGCGGCAGATGCTTCGCCATCGGCGTTCCGTGATAGCGCCCCGTCATCAGCGCGACTGAGGACCAGAAATCGCACATCCGCGCCAAATGCGACCCCCAGTCGCGGATGCGCGTCTCGAAGATCGATCCAAGCAGCGCGTCCGCCCGGATCTTCTCGTAAAAGCGCCGCACCAATCTCTCGATCATTGGGTCGTCGATGCCGGTCTCCGCGGCCAGGCGCTCAGCAAGAGCCGCGCGGCGAGACGGACTCGAAACTTGCAAGGTCACGACGTTCACAATGGCGTTCCTTCTCCCGACGCCGACTTACGCTCGACCTCTCGCCTGCTCGAAACGGGGAAACAGGACGTTGTTTTCGAGATCGATATGTTCGTTGAGATCGGCAGCGAACTTGTCGAGGCCCGATTTGAGGGCGCGCCAGGACTCGCGGGCGGCCTCCGCCGGTTCGAAACTGTGCGCGATGGCTTCGACGGCGCGCACCTCGGCGCCGTGCAGGTCGTGTTCATGGCGCATGACGGTGATCGGTCCGAACAGCGATCCGGCAAATCCGTCGCGGATCGCCGGAAAAAGGACTCGCTCCTCTTTCTTCATGTGATCCAGAAGGTTCGCAAGCACGGCTTCCAATGCGTCGGCGAGACCTAACGGCGCCGGCGAATGGTCCCAATGCAACGCCTCGACCCTGCGCGCGAGCCTGATGAGCTCGGGCAACTCGCGCCGGTGGACGTCGTGATAGCGTTCCACAATGTGGTCGCAGAGCGCGCCGCTTTCGCTTGACGCGCAAACGATTTGGGTCTCGGATTGTGCGCGGAAGGACATCCAAAAGCTCCAATGCTGTTCGACGACTGGACGCAGCGAACCTGAGAGGCGGTATAGATTCCAAAATAGGTATATTCAATACCACTTTATGCCGCATACCAGCCCGACAGGCGGTTCATGCGGTTCCCGGGAGTCAGGTCTGGAGCGAAGGCGAAAGCGGCCGATGACCGAAGTCGATCGAACTCCGCTGGACAAGCCGACCGACGTCGCCGACACTGTGAAAGCGGCAGCCGCAGCGGAAGTAGGCCAGCCTCGTCAGTTCACCGTTTCGCCCCTTGAGGACCTCTCGACGGCTGGTGATCTAACCCAACCGCAGCCGCAGTTGGACATCCAACTCTAGCATCCCGAGACCTCGTGCAAACGTCACGTCACCGCTCAGCTCAGAGTTCGATTCGAAAGTTCCTACGGGATTGCAGAATCTTCGCAACATGAGGCGGATGGAGGCGAAGCGAAGAAACATGAGGCCTGTGCGGTTGAGGTTCTCCCAGTCCTTGGCCAGCCTTCGGCAGCGGTTGAGCCAGGCGATCGTCCGCTCGACGATCCGGCGCTTGGGCAATACGACGAAGCCCTTCGCCTGATCGGATCGTTTGACGATCCCGACCTGGACGCGAGACAGGATTTTGCTGACCGCAGCGGCGAAGATCGGCCCTTGATAGGCGCTGTCGGCGAACAGTTTTTCGAGATAGGGGAACCGGCCAAGCAGCGTCGAAAGCAGCAAGACGCCGCCGTCGCGATCCTGGACATCGGCGGAATGAACGAGCGCCTGCATCAGCAGCCCTTGGGTGTCCACGAGAATATGGCGCTTCTTGCCCTTGATCCTCTTTCCGGCGTCGTACCCATGCAGATCGATCGAGGCCCGCTTTTTCCGCGCTTTTCACGCTCTGGCTGTCGATGATGGCGGCGGTTGGGCTGGCCTCGCGTTCGGCCTGCGCGCGACACTTTTCGTAGAGTGCGTCATGGATGCGGTCCAACACGCCATCAATGCCCCAGTCGCGAAAGTAACGATAGACGGTGCTGCGCGGCGGCAAATCCTTGGGAAGATAACGCCATTGGCGCCCGGTGCTCAGCACGTACATCACCGCGTCGAGCGCCTCGCGCATGCTGGTCTCGCGTCTGCGGCCCCCGCGCCTCGCCGGAGGAATGAGGGGTTCGACATGCGCCCACTCCTCCTCCGTCAGATCGCTTGGGTATCGCAAATGATCTCGCTAGTATTTCGCTCGGTTCTCGTTCGTCCACATCGGCGGCGCCCGGTTCGGCCGGCATTCCTTGAATCACAACCGATTCACGGAACTCAAGAACCTTTGGAACTGACACTTAGAAAATCGGCGAAGCGTGCTCAAAGGCCACTACTTTTAGCGTACCCGCCTTCACTGGACGCGGACTAAAATTGGTATCACTTATTCCAGTACTGTGCTACGTTTCCGAGTAGGAAGAAGGCAGGAATTGAGCCCCGATAACCCCGCCGACGTCACCGACTGTCCGTGATGCACCGAGCGCCGTATTCGAGGTGTCACCTTGGGAAGTTCGAATGCGACTTCTTGCTTCAACTGACTACGCCTTGCGCATGCTGATCGCGCTCGGCCAGAGCGGCTCAGAGGAGACGATCAATGTCGGGACGCTGGCGACATCGCTCGGCGAACTGTCGCGGAACCATTTGCACAAGATCGTTCAAGACCTTGCAGCGCTCGGAATTGTGAGGACCATCCGCGGGGCCGGAGGCGGAGTCGTCCTCGCGAAGGACGCTCGGGAGATCAGAATTGGCGCTGTCATACGCGCGCTTGAACAAGATCAAGCGATTGTTGAGTGTTTCCGCGCCGACCACGGGTGCTGCACCCTCGACCCCGGTTGCCGACTTCGTCCCATGTTGAGGAAGGCGCGCGAGAGCTTCTACGCATCCCTCGACGCCTACACTCTGGCGGATTGTCTCAGCCAGCCGGCGACCGGATGAAGCGAATCGACCTTCCCCACGGCCTGCGAGGTGGCGGAGGCTTGGGTGTTGTCCCGCTATCCGCCAGTCCCCGGTCCACGCTATTTCAACGTTGCGCGGTAGGCGATGATGTTTGTACGGTCCTTCGGCTTCGAAAGGACGCGGAAGGTCACCTTCGCCGGGCGCCATAGCATTCGGGACGTGAGACAATACCCTGCTCCCGGCGGATTGAGGCTTCTCCACCGCATGCCGCCGTTGCGTCCTCATGGCGAGCGACGCCGGAGAGCAGGCGAACTTGCCGCTCCCGCAACCTCTCCCGAAGCGGGACGGCGTTTCGTCGCTGGCCTATGCTGTCAGCTTTTCTTCGCGGCCCAGAGCGCGCACCAGCCGCTTGGGGCGATTTTTCCGTCGACCATCTTGCAGCCGTCGGGGGCGAGGAAGAACGTGCATCCGTCGCACTGGTGGCCATCCTTCGGAGTCGGCTGATAACGCACGGCGACCTGGGCCATCTTCGCGTCCGCTACGCCTGTCGTCAACGCCAGAGCCGGCACAGCGCACGCCGCCGCAATGAGAACCGTCCTCCGGTCGACATTTTTCCTAGTTGCATCCATGTTTCGCCTCCTAAGTGAGTTGTTTGCGCCATCTCATGCGCGTAGGACCAATCGCGATCCATCCAGCCTCACGAGATGAACGATGAGACCGAGCGAACGCACGATCGCTTCTGTCTTCTCCGCCGGCAGGAGCGCGAACGCGTTCGACAGCGCGTTGCCATCTGTCGCGGTCTCCGACTCCACCGAAACGGATAGCCAGCGCCAACTGCTTCGCCCGCTCCAAGGCTCGAAGATGTGATTGAAGCGGCCGGCAGCGTCGAACAGCGTCCCATAGCCACCAGCCGTCGCGACCGAGCGGTCGGCAAGAGTAATGCGTTCAGCGATCGAACCGGGCGCTCTCGGGTCTTCGAGTCCGATCGTCCAGGGGCCGCCGTTCGGATGGCCGCCGATCGCCCGCGTCTTCCCCATGTCAACGAGGGCATGCGAGACGCCTCCCCGACGCAGAAGCTCGACAACGCGATCGGTGATGTAACCCTGGCCGACGCCGTTGAGCGTGACGCCCATGCCTTGCGTGGCGAATCGCAATCGCGTCGGAGAGATATCGAGTTTGTCGAAGCCGACCTTCGCCACGGCGGCGGCCAGCGCATCCGGCGGCGGGCCGTCGGGAGAGGCGTCCGGGTTCGAGAAATGTCCGGCGTACACGTCCCACAGCGGCTGAACCGTCACGTCGAAAGCGCCGTCGCTCATGAGGCTGTAGCGGCGGCTCTCGGACAGCACCCGGACGAGATCGAAGGGCGGATCGTCCAGCAGGCTGAAGCGGTTCAGCGACGAAAGCGCGCTATCCGGCTGATAGATGCTCATGATCCGCTCCAGGCGTCTCACTTCGTCCAGGCTCTCAGCGATTAGTCGGTCGGCGGTTGCCGCATCCGGATGGTGGATCTGAAGGACCGCGTCGCAGCCAAGCGCAGTGCCCTTCCAGACCCGGAGTTGCGGCGCCGCGAGACCGGGCGTGATGGGCAGGAGGGGTAAACCAGCGGCTGCGGCGGTGATGCCCAGGAAGCGGCGACGCGAGACGATCATGGGCGGTCTCCGGACGTTGAGGCGAGGATGTAGCTTTGCGGCATGTCGTCGAACCCGACGACCCGGCCGCCATTGACCGCTGCGAAGGCGTGGGCCGCAGCGGGGTCGCCGAACGGGATCGCCTCCTCCGTGTTCATGCCGCTTCGCTTGTTGCTGCCGATGACGTAACTGGCCTTGTGCGCTTCGACCCATGCCCCGGCCTCAGGCTGGTCCCAGTTTTTCGCCTTGGCCATGTCGCTGACGTAGATGGCCCCGATCGCCTTTGGAGTTTCTTGAAGCATCGTGAATGCGAAGGCGTCGCGGACGCTGGCGAACCAGTAGGGTTTCGAGATGTCGCGTACATAGATCTGAGCTTTCGGCCCCGAATGCTCATTCAGATTCATTCCACAGAACTCGGCGACGGAGGCGTCAGTTACCTCCCTCGGAGGCGGTGCGTCCGCTGCACTGTTCTCCCGTCCGCAGGCGGTCAGCATCAAAAGGCCGACGAGCGCATAGCGGAGATTCATACCGGCCTCCTCGCAAATGCGGCGACTGCGCCGCCGAGCGGCGCGATGATCCACAAGATGAGCGTCCCGACCAGGAGACCGGGAGCAAAGCCCGCGCGCGCACCAAGGCCCGCGACGCCCGAGTAGCCGCTCACCCCCTGCGATGTCAGGTTGAGCACGCGATAGGCGTCGGCGGGGTTGAATAGAAGCAGCAGATTGACCGCATTGGCTGTAATCGTCCTGCCCTGATCGGCGACGAGCGCGCCGAGCAAAGCCATGTCATAGAGCAACACGAAGAAAAGCCAGACGCCGATCGCGATCCCGCCCGCCGCGCCCCGGTCCTTGACCAGCGCACTGACGAAATAGCCGATGGCGATGAAGACGCCGCCCAGCATCGCCGAGGACCCCACCATCAGCACG
Source organism: uncultured Alphaproteobacteria bacterium (assembly GCA_963816065.1). Lineage (GTDB taxonomy): Bacteria > Pseudomonadota > Alphaproteobacteria > Rhizobiales > Beijerinckiaceae > Roseiarcus. The sequence goes on from CAWFJG010000032.1 coordinate 32,101, forward strand.
AAGGCGCCGACCGCGCCTGCGTCGCCGCCGCCGGCTAACCCGAGCGCGAGGCCGGCGACGCCGTAACCGACCACTGTTGCAAGCGTCAGGATGCAGAGATGCCCCGCGAACTTGCCGATGACGACCTGCCAACGCCGCACTGGATAGGCCAGAAGCAGGGACAACGTGCCCCGCTCCGCCTCGCCGACGATCGCGTCGTAAGACAGGAGCAGCGCAATCAACGGGACGAGAAAGACCGAAAGACTGGAAAGGCTGACGATTGTGACATTGAGCGCGCTGACCCCGACAGTCCCGGTTGGGGCCGCGCCCATGAAGGCGAGTGTCAACGCCAGCGCCGCCATGAGCGCAGTCGTCGCTACCACCCAACGATTGCGCAATCCGTCGCGCATCTCCTTGGCTGCGATGATTGCGATCGACCTCATGTCGCGCCCTTCTGAAAAGAGGCGTAGAGTTCGTCGAGCGACGGGCGGAGAATCTCCACATCTCTCGCTGAGGCCGGAAGCTGTCCGAGAGTCGCCGCCACCTCGTCCTCCTCGCAGAAGAGTTCGAGAATATCGTCGCTCAGCCGGGACCAACCGGCCCAGGAGTCGGCTCCGTTCACCACCGCCCGCGGTCCACGCGGAAGGCGAAGCCGGATGCGGGGGCGGATGCCGGCGAGCGACCGAAGAGTGCTCAAGCTTCCGTCGGCGACCTTTCGGCCCTGGTTCATCACGACGACGCGATCCACCTGGCCCTCAAGCTCGGCAAGCGCATGGGTCGAGAGCAGCACCATCGCCCCCTGCGCCCTCAAGTTGCGCAGGATTTCGTAAAAGTGCTGGCGCAGCGCCGGGTCGAGGCCCGTCGTCGGCTCGTCGAGTAGCAGCACGCGCGGATCGCCGAGCAGGGCCTGGGCAAGCCCGAGCCGCTGCCTCATGCCCTTGGAATAGGTTGCGACCCGGCGATTCGCCACGTTGGCGATTCCGACCTTGTCGAGGAGCGCCGCATTGAGGCGTACCGGCTGGCCCTTCAGCCGCGCATAGAAGGCCAGGGTTTCGGTGCCCGTCATCGACGGATAGAGCGCGACGTTCTCCGGGAGATAGCCAAGCCGACCACGGTCGCGCGCCGATGCGCTCGCGGCGGGATCGTCCCCGAGAACACGCACAGATCCTTCGCTCGGCTGCAGAAGGCCCAGCATCATTTTGATCATCGTGCTCTTGCCGGCGCCGTTGTGGCCGACGAGTCCGACGCATTCGCCAGCGTGAAGCGTGAGGTCGACTCCGCTGACCGCAACCTGCCGTCCAAAGCGGCGGGTCACCCCGCGTAAGACAGCGATGTCTTCGCTCATGGCCGAAGCCTCGCGAGCGCCGGCGGGCGCCGTGGCGCCATCAGCGGCGCCGAGTTCGATCACGCCGCCCGGATGAATGGCCGGGAACTGGGACTGCGCCCAGCGAACGACCTGAACAGCGGGACTATTGAGCAGCAACTTGGCGGCGGGCGCGCGCCAAATGACCTGGTCCATAAGGTCGTTCGGGCGGTAAGCCGTCTCCGCGACGCCTGTCCCCTTCAGATCGAATGCGGGATTGTCGCTGTAAAAGTTGCCACGCCCGTTCGACGACCAGTCGAGGAAACGGGTCCCGACATAGAGCACCTGCGAGCGATTATCGATGAATGCGTTCTCGGTGATCACATTGCCTTCGGAGCCGGCGGTGAAATGTACGCCGATCTGGCAGCCTTCGAACCAGTTGCCGGCAAAACGGTTCTTGTTGGCGTTGTAGATGAACACGCACTTGTCGGAGCCGCGCACCACATTGTCTTCGATGCGCGATCCGTTGGCGTAGTTGAAGAGGAGCCCGTGATCCCGGTCGCCGTTGCTTACGTTGTCGTGAAACCGCAGCCGGTCGGAATACATCATGACATAGCCGACGTCGTTGCCGACCGATAGGTTGCCGGCGACCTCGGTGTCGTTCGTGTACATGAAATGCACCGCGAATCGGAGGTCGTGAAACGTGTTGTTGCGCACGACATTCCGCTTGCTCGTCACCGAGAACACACCGTCCCGGCCGAAGCGGATGTCGTTGTCCTCGATTGCCGATCCCGGCGTGTTCCAGAGCGAAATCGCCGGACCACGCTCCGTTCGACGCAACCGCTCAAGGCCTTGAATCCGGTTGCCGCGAATGACCGCGTCGTGAGGGCCGTCGAGATAGACGGAGATGAGATTGTCCTCGAAGACGTTGCCCTCGATAAGCGCGCGATCCCCTGCGCGGCCGACGAAAACGCCCGAGTTCTTGTCGATCAGCGTAAGGCCGGAGCCGCGGATCGTCAGGCCGCGAAGCGTGACGTCCGGCGCCTTGATCGTGATCGCATTGCCCCGCCCCGAGCCCTGGACGATCGCACCGGGTTCTCCTTCGATTGTGATGTTCGGCGTACCGATAATGAGATCGCCGGAGAACGTCCCCGCAGCCAGGCGAAGGGTGTCGCCAGGGGCGGCGCGAGAGAGCGCCTCGACGGCGCTCTCTCCGGGATCCACAAGGATCATCGCCGCCTCCGCGCGCGCCTGTGACGTCGCGTCCCCCGGGAGCGAGGGCCGCGACGACCGCAAGCGCGAGCGCCAGGCGGCGGACCATGCCTCAGGCCGCCTTCGGATGAACGATCATCCGGCCGGACATCTCCATGTGCAGCGCATGGCAGAACCACTGGCAGTACCACCAGTGCACGCCCGGTCGATCCGCTGTGAAGGTGACCGAAGCGGTCTCCAACGGCGAGATCTCCATCATGATGCCGTAGCGCACGATCGTGAAGCCGTGGGTCAGGTCCTCGATGTCGTCCATGTTGGTGATGACGACGGTGACCTCGTCGCCCTCGTTCACCTCGAACTTGTCGAGGCTGTACTGGGGTGCGTTGGAGTGCATGTAAACGCGCACCTTGTTGCCGTCGCGAATGACGTTGGCGGCCTCTTCCAGCTTGACGTTGTCTTTCGCCGCCTGCTGACGCGATGTCCTCCCACATCGGGTCGTCGCGCTTCCAGATCGTGATCGGGTTCACCTTGGAGCGGTGAACGATCAGGATATCGTGCGGCTCGGCGAAGGCCGGGCCATCGTGCACAAGCTTCATCTCGCCAGTCGAGATGTCGATCAACTGGTCGTTCTCCGGATGCAGCGGACCGACCGGAAGGAACCGGTCCTTGGAGAACTTGTTGAGCGACATAAGCCACTTGCCGTCGGCCTCCTTGGTCTCGCCCATTGAGGTGTGGTTATGGCCCGGCTGGTAATGGACATCGATCTTCTGGAGGATAGGATCGACGTTCTCGCCGGCAAAGGCGCGCTTCGCCTTGTCGATGTTCCACATCACCATCTGGCTATCGATGAAGGCGGTGGTGAAGGCGTTGCCGCGGCCGTCGAAAGCGGTGTGCAGCGGCCCGAGGCCGATCTGCGGCTCCGCCACGATCACGTCGCGCTCCTTGATCTTGTCATCGAAGAGATCGTCGAGCTTGCGCACGTCGATCACACTGACGGTCGGCGACAGCTTGCCGTTGATGACGACATGGATCCCGTCCGGGGCCGTGTTCACGCCGTGGGGCGAGTTCGGGATCGGGATGTAGCGGGTATATTTCGACCCGTGGCGGCCGTCGACAATCGGGACGCCGTTCGTCAGCTTGTAGTCTCCGCTTTTCACCGCCTCTTCGATGCGCTTGATGTTGAACACGACGGCCCAGGCTTGTTCGTGGTCGGTCATCTCGGCCAGAGTCACGCCCTTGTTCGGGTTGTAGCAGCTCGAGACGGTATATTTGCCCTGATAGTCGGCGTCGGTGTTGTCGAGGTTTCCGTCGACCAGAACCTGCCAGGCGACCTTCATCGCGTCACCGTCGATCGCCGTGTAGACTGACCAGTAGGTCGTCGGATCATCGAGCTTTCCCTTTCCGTCGTTCGGGATCGGGATGATGTGTTCGCTGTTGGCGAAGACATAGCCGGTTCGCGGATATTTTTGCGGCCGGAGGCCGTGAATGTCAGAGGCGTTCGGTATCTCGATGATCTTGTCCGTCTTCATTACGTCGCAACGGATGCGCGCGACGCGGCAGTTCGCCTTATCGTTTACGAAGATGTAACGGCCGTCATAGGTGCCGTCGGTGAAGGACATGTGTGGATGGTGCAGGTCGCCGTTTACCAGTTTCCGCCGCGGCTCTCCAGGAAGTTGCGCGTATCGGGCAGGAGGCCCTCGGTCAGGATTTTCCGGCTCTCGTTGGTGAGGCCCCAGCCCGTCGCGCTGTCGCGATTGAACACTGGGATGCGCATGATCTCGCGCCCCGAGGGCAATGCCTGGATGCGGACTTCGCCGGCCTGGCCGCCGCTGTTGAAGGCGTAATACTCGTCGAGGTCGCCGGGCTTCACCTCGGTGCTCTGGCCCTGCTGAATCGCCGCGCGCGCTTTTCGCGCGAATTCGAGGTAGGCGCCGCCTCCGGAGAGCACGGCTGCGCCCGCTACTGTTGCGCCGCCGAGAACGCCACGTCGGCTCAGACCGCCCGCGCTTTCCGATGTTTCCTTTTCGTATTCGCTCATTGTCTGTCCTCCAATTGCCGGTCCTTGCCGGCGCCGGATCTGCGTGGCCTGCCTCGGCCGCATTCAAGGTTGCGGGCGCGCCTTGTCGCGCTCGAACGTCAGCTTGGCTCGGGTTTGAAGCATCGGGGACGACGACGGGATAGGCGTCATCGCCGCGAGCTTCTCGCGCTTCAGCCGGCGCTGAATCATGACCGGACACTTCTGGTCGTGGTGGTAGAGCATCTGGCAGTGCAGGCACTGGATGCATTCGTTCGGATTGATGTGCCCTTCCGGATGGATCGCCTGAACGGGGCACTCGTTGCCGCAGCGCTGGCAGGGGCTGCCGCATTCTCGATAGCGGCGCAGCCAATCGAAGAGCCTGAGACGGGCTGGGATCGCCAACGCCGCCCCCATCGGACAGACATAGCGGCAGAACGCGCGCTCCACGAACAGGCTCGAAGCGATCATGAGCCCCGCATAAAGGACGAAAGGCCAGCCTCGCGCGAAGCGCAGGATGATCGCCGTCTTGAAGGGCTCGACTTCCGCCGCCTGCTCGGCCGTCCCTAGAGCGCTTAGCGAGACGCCGAACAGGACGAGAAAGATGATGTACTTTAGCGCCGTCAGACGCTGATGCGTGCCGAAGGGAAACTTGAGTTGTGGGACGCCGACCGCTTTGGCGAGGCGGTTGACGAGTTCCTGAAGCGCGCCGAACGGGCACAGCCAGCCGCAATAGGCGCCGCGGTTCCAGAACAGCAGCGACGCTGCGGTGGCGAACCACAGGATGAAGATCAGCGGGGCCATCAGGAAATAGTCCCAGCGGAAGTCGCCCCGCACCGCATTCAGGAAGGCGAGCACGTTCACGACCGAGAGCTGCGCCTGGGCGTACCAGCCGATCCATACGAGCGTGAAGACGAGGTAGGCCAACCGAACGCGGTCATAGAGGACGGGTCGCCGGACGAACCAGTCCTGGAAGAAAAAGATGCCTGTCAGGACGCCAATCGCGCAGACCAGTATGACGATCTGCCCGATCTTGTCGCGCCACAGCCCCTTCCAGATCGCGGGCTCGGGCGGCTCCGGCGCTGCAATGGGCTGCTGCGCGGTTGTTGCCGCCGTCGCGGGAGGGGCCGCAGCCGGCGCCGCCTTCAGAAACGCGCGGGGCAGATCGTAGTCCACGTCGAACGTGAGAAACGCCTTGTCGCGAGCGCCATAGGCGCGCTGCGCCAGAAGCTGAAGGCGCCAGGGCTGGGCCGGATCGAAGGTCACGCCCTCGGGCGTGCGAAAGATGTCAACGTCCCGGAACGTCGGCGCCCCGCCCGCCGCCAGGTCATTGACGCGCGTATGCAGCACGTCGCGGAAGTGGATGCTGTTGTCGCCCTGCATGACCTCGATCCGGTCGAAGATGCCGCCTCGGACATAGCCAGAGCCCTTGAAAGAGTAGGCGCCGTTGGCGGCGATGAGGATCGCCTGCTGGCCCGGCTTTAGGCTCTGCTGCAAGGTGGCGAAGGCGGCGTCGCCGAGGAGTTGTTTGCCGATTGCCGAGACCGACACGGGCGCCGCATAGAGGTCGATGAAGAGCGCCGCGGGATCGTCCGACTCGGGATGATCGGCGCCCTGCTGATTGCCCGCGCGCTTGAACGCCTCCGTTACGTCGCCGACCGTGAGGCTCAGGCGCTTGATCGTTCCGTCGTTGACCAGGCCAGCCCAGTCGGGCGCCGCCTCATGCGCAGGATCGATTGCGAAGGTCGTCACGGTTGGCGTGGCTCCAGCGGAGCCGCCGAGGCCGACAGCTCGGGCGACTCGAATGGCGGATCGCACCATGCTCTCTGCAATCACCGTGACTGTGACGGTTGCGCCGCTGACGATGTCCACGGTCGGTCGTTCCGACGACGCGGGGTGACTGAGGCTGAGCACGTCGCGGCCGACATATCCATGGATGAAGGCCGCGATCTTTTCCGGCGGAATGCCAATGAGCACGATCGGCTCATGATGGGCCATCAGCCGCGCGCCTGAGATCTTGCCGTCCGGCGCGAGGCCGACGAGAATCTCGATGGGCTGACCCGAATAGCCGGTCGAATTGACCCAGTCGGCGTTCACGAAAGCATATCCGACGAGCTTGTCGCCCGCGAAGGCCCTGACGAAAGGTGGCGAGCCTTCGGGCTCGCCGTAGCGGTCGGCGCCCGGAACGATCTCGTTCAGCGACGCCTTGGCGAGAAACTCGGCGAGGTGACTTCCGGCCGCCGCGAACGATGGTCCCGCAGCGGTAAGAAAAATCGCGATAGAAATCAGCAGAAGAAAAGCGTGCGTCAGGCTACGCATCGTCGACCCATGAGCTGACGAGCCGCGGCGCAAAGTATTTAGCGTACGGGGCGCGTCGTGCCGACCCTATATCTCCATAATCTAATTGTAATAAAAATCGAAAGCGGTCGATTACTACCGAAATCACAGAAAATTGACATGAGCCAGTTTCCTCGGCTAACGTACCCTTTGAAGAGCGTGTAAAATCACGCTCTTGGTCCTCTTTTTCGACTATGATTGCCTTTTTCTTGTCGTCAAGCCAGAAAGATTTTACCGACGAAGGGTAAGGTAACATTATGCCTGCGCATGAACCTATAAAAACTGTGGAAGATCTGTTGTCTGTCGCGGACGCAATGGAAAGGGAATCGGCGGATCGATACCGCAATCTGGCAGCTCACCTCAGAGACGTGGGCGACACAATTGTCGCTGCTGAGTTCGAGTTGCTGGCCGAACTTGAGGACCGACACGTCGGCGCAATCGCGGCCCGGGCAACCAGTGCTCTCGGCCATTCGCCGGGTCCGATGCCGACCAGTTGGTCGCTTCCGTCGACCTTTGTAGAGGAGGAGGCGCGCGGACCGTTGCCGGGCCCCTACCAGGCGCTTGCTTTCGCCGTTCGCAACGAGGAGCGCGCCTTCGCCTTCTACACTTATGTCGCTGCGGCCGCTGACGATCAGGCAGTTCGTACGCTCGCCGAAGACTTGGCCCGAGATGAACTTGACCACGCATCCCGACTGCGACGCCTGCGTCGCAAGGCATTTCATCGAGATCGGCCGGTCGGTATCGAGATTCCAAAGGACCTCGAAGAACTTCGCAACCTGGTTCGCAAGTGGGAGAAAAGCGCGGCGACAGCCCATTCGACGCTCGCCGACCGCCTTGATCGAGTGGGAAAGCGACGGGAGGCTGACATATTCCGTCGCCTTTCCGAAGAAGAGTTGGCCGCAGCAGCCGACACGCCAGAAGAAGAGGCTCAGTTGCTCACCGGCGCCGCTGGAGGATTGCGTCTTCTCGAAGAGAACTTCGATCGGCTGGCGTCGATCGGCGAGCGCGCGAAGGATGAGCAGGTGGTGGCCGAAGCGCAGCGACTGGCGGAAATGATGATTGTGCGGCTGGCCCTCGCTGGCAGAACCATCGGCGCCAACATCGCCGGCGCACGGAGCGCGTGAGCGCCCGGTTCGGAGCGCCGATCCTGAGCGAGCGCAAACGCTTCGATATGCATTGGCGGACTCCGGCTTCCGCCTCAACCCTGCGCCGGCAGCCTTGGTGCGGATCGGCATTCAACCATACCTCGCCTGCGATGGAGATTGCGACCGCAGCCAAAGGCCGAAGTAGCATTCTCAATGCCAGTTCAATTCCACGCTCGAATTGGTATGTCAAATACCACTTTTGCGGCAGAACGCCGCAGCGCATTCGCGTTCACTGCGAGTGCGGTAGGGAAAGTCGTCGGGCGTTCTTTCCTTTGTTGACGATGACGGCGAGCGATACGCAGGCAAGGGTCATTCCTGCGGCGAAAACGCCATAGGTGGCGAACCCCGCCCGGATGCCCCGGTCCTGCGCGATCGAGGACATCAGGAAGGGGAAGATAAACGCGCCGATGCCGCCGCCGGTCGCCGCAAAGCCGACCGCCTGGCTCTGCGACCGCGGAAAACACTCGCCGACAAGAGTCATCACCGTCGGGTAGTAGATCGAGCAGCCCAGGCCCGCCAGAAACAACAATACCCTGCCGACGTCGACGGTGATCGCGTAGGCGGGCATATAGCCCAGCAGCGTGAGCAGGGCGATGGAGGCCGTCGCCAACACGGAAAGTCTGACCAGCGCGGCCTCGGGGCGCGAGCCTTTGTCGAGCAACGGCACGCCGAAGCGCCCGGCCAAGACGCCCAGCCAGAACAGCGAAACGAGCATGGCGCTGGCGTCGGGCGAATAAGCGAAGACGACGACGAAATACTCGGCGACCCAGTTCGAAACCCCCAACTCGACGCCGAGGTAGAGGAAGAGGGCGAAAAACGACAGCCAATAGGCTGGATTTGCGCTCAGTCGCTCGCGCTTTTCGTCGTATTCAGCGGCTTCCGGCATGGTGGACGGCAAAGCGGCGAACGCCATCAGCACGGCCAGCAGCACGAAGATCAGCGCCATGCCTCGGTAGACGACTGACCAGTCGAGGCCGCTCTGCATCAACAGGCTGACCGCGACCGGTCCAACGATCGCGCCGACGGCGAAAGCGCCATGCAAAAGGTTCATCGGCCGACCGGTGTTCCGCTCGTCCATCCGCAGGATCGTCGAGTTGAGACCGACTTCCACGCCGCCCTGGCCGAGGCCGATGAGCGCGCTCAGCAGCGTATTGGCTGCGGGCTCGGGCGTCCTGGCGAAGAACGCGAGTCCGGCGACGATGAGCGCCAGCGCGAGCAGGATAGTCGGCTTGGACCCCCAGTGCTTCACCAGATAACCGGCGACGAACGTGGACACAAAGTAGGCCACGGCGCCAGCGCCAAGGACAATTCCCGCCGTCAGGTAGTTCCAGTGGAAATTCGCCAGGATCTTCGGCAGCGTCGCGCCGATGACCGTCATCGATGTGCCGAACAGGGTGAACAGCGCAAAAACAGAGACAAACAGTCCGCGGAAGCGCGGTTCGATCAACGTCACTTTCTACCCTCCCGGCCAAGGCCGGTTTTGGCCCGCCGGCCCCGCCAGTCAAGCCACCTCGCGCGCCCATCAACCTCACCGGCGCCTATATCTGGACAGAGCTGCTAGCAGAGATCCTCGCCAACCGCCAAAACGAAGCCGCAGGCGCCCGCCGCCGCATCGCAGAAGTCGTCCTCGGGCTTCGGCTGGGTCAGTTCCAGCATCAGCGCGATGATGTCGACGAGGTCGGTGAGCTGCTATTCGACGACAGCGGAGAGGCTCGCAGCGGGCGGCCCGAAAGTCCGTGCTCAGGGGTTTGTCGCCCCGACCGGCCCGATCCGGTCCGCCTGCTGACGAACAGGCGGCTTATTTTTCCGGAGCCGGCGTTCCATTCCAAAAAGTCTAGCTAAATCATGGCATTGATGGTCATGCAACCCAACGGTTGCGGCATGGAAAAGGCGACTTCGAACAGGCTCGGAACAGGCTCGGAACAGGCAGTTAACAGGCACTTATCAGGCGCAAAACAGGCAGATGAAAAGGGGCGCCGAACGAAGCGCGCTCGGGTTGTAAGGGGGCCACGCTGGGCGACCGAAAACGAGACGAAATTCACAACAAAGACCATGAAGAACCGGGAAGACGCGCCAGGCGCCTGTCGTTCCTTGGTGTCCTTTGCGCCCCTTGCGGGGAGAGTCGAACTCGCACTCGGTCCCCGCGTTGGGCCGGCTCAAGGAATTGGCTTCCACAGCGAAGCCAGCTCGGAAGCCGTGAATGCCGATCGGCGAACGCGTCGTCTTCATCCTTCGATCGGCGGCGCCGCAAAGGACCGCACCGCGAGAAACACGACGCTGTCCTGAATGCTTTGTATCCCCATCTCGCGCGCACCGCGCTCGTTGCGGCTCGACATGGCGGCGAACGCGCGGCCGCGGTCATGGGCGGCGCTTCAGACGATCGGTCGGCCGGCGGCGGTTCTGAGGCGGTCCGGGCGCATATTGTCGAGCAAAAGCGCGTTCGACCGGCTGACCACGGTCGGCCTGCCAAGCGCTTTCCGCCCGCTCGCGATCGCCGGCGCCCGCGCGCATCGCCAATTCCAGGAGGCTCCAATACAAGCGGTCCGACACACAACAAAGTGACGCTGTTGTTATTGGCGGCCTTGCGCGCGGTCCTGTCCCCGTCCGGCGAAAAACCGCCGCGATCCTGCGGCGGCTAGAGGGCTTCGGAGAGCCTAGGAAGGCCCCTAGGACGGCCTCGGACGGCTAGGACAGTCTCTCCTAGGGTCACGAGGAAAACGGACTCGCACGGGGCGCTGTCGTTGCCATTTCCGTTGCCTCGGCCACTTTGCAAGTTAGCTCATAGCTAGCGGCAACGCCAAAAACGGCGCGTGGCAAGCACATTTTCCTCAAACTTAGGGAATATTAATCTAAGCCTCTAAAGGCATGAATTTCAAAGGTTTTTAAGGTTTTTAGAGGTCTTTATGGCGCGCCCGACAGGATGAAACTGGGCACTCTTATGTGATTGTTTTCGCGATATAATTTTACGCAGTGAGCGAAGCAGTGCCGCAGTTGCGAAACACGGAACCGGCGCCTACGCGGATGGAACTCGCAGAAACTGGCCGATTGCCGTCTGTCTGCTTTTCGGCGCGCAAGCGGGTGAAGCGGACGCCCCTAACCGAAAGTCCTCCCGGGCAACTTCCGACCGCTACTGCTGTTCTCGATCTCGCGGGCGAAAGTCCGCTTCGCGCGCCAGAAAGTCGCGGTTCGTGGACGACGCTTCGGGCCCGCGGGTTTAGGCCACCGAGGCTGCCAACTCGGGAAGCAGCAGAGGAAGCCAAAGCCGGGATGCACTGAAGATCGTGTTCCGGCTCGCTTCCCGCACGACAACGTGCGTGAAGCCGAGGACGGTCGGGCTCTTGTCGGTCTCGTCGGCGGAAGCGATCACGAGACGCAGGCGATGGCCGGCCGCTACGCGCCGCGCGTTTGGAACCACCGGAATCCGATAGGAGACGCGCTCTCCGATAGGAACCGCGCGCGGCGTGCGGCAATCCGGAGCCGGCGCGCCGGGCGCGCTCCGGCTCTCGTCGACGCCCGAGAATGCCGCGCGAAGCCACCCGGCGGTGATCGCCTCCGGCTCGCCGTCCGGCGGCGTGTCGTAGAGGACCGCGATCCAGGATGTGTCCAAAGCCGTGATCTTCGCCTCGAGGGTCAGTTCGATGGCGCCCACGAACTCTATGTCCGCATCCAGCGGCGAAGTCTCCCAGATGAGCATCGCCGGCAGTTCGGGCGCATTGGCGTTGCTGGGCACGCCGGAGTCCGCCGGGACGTGGAGATATTCCCGGAAGCCGGGCTCGCCTTCCTCGCTGGCGAGCACGCCGTCGGCGCGCAGGGCGAAAGGGGTGAGCGCTGCTTCCGGCGGCGGCCACTGCTCGGCGTCGCGCCAGCCTTCGGCCCCCGGAAGCTCATAGCGGATCGGCGGGCCTTCCATGACGCCCGTGTCTCGGCCTTTCAGCCAATGGTCGTACCAGGCCAGCACCTCGGTGTGCAGGCATTCCCACGGCCATGAGAATCCGCCGGGAGACAAGAGCGCCATTCGCACGTTGGGATTGCGGCGGAGAGCCGCCCAGGCCGAAAAGGTCGAGGGCAGGTGCAGCGGAACGTTGTCCCAGTCCGCTCCCAGATAGACCGGGATCTCAACCGCTTCGAGCATCGGCCGCATGTCGCGTGAGTCCCAGAAGGCGTCGTGGGTCGGATGCTCGATCGCCGCCGCCCGCCAGATCTCGCCGAACGGATGCTCGGGATAATGGGCGTGGATGAGGCTCTTGAGGACGGTGATGATGGCTTCGCCATTGATGTTCTGCATCCGTGCGTGGATCGCCGGGATGCCGAGCAGATCGCGGACGAGGTCGATCCGCCAGCTTCGCCAGAAGGAGTTGGGCCTCTGCGACATCACCCCGAGGGCGGGCAGCCAGGCCGAAATGAAGCCGGCGTTGAGCAGCCCGTGGTGCCAGACCGCGTCATAGACGTCGTCGGTCGTGAGCAGCGGCGCGATCGCCTTGAGGTGCGGGGGCTTCATCACCGCAGCCCCGAGTTGCGCCATTGCGAAATAGCTGACGCCGAGCATGCCGACATTGCCGTCGCACCAAGGCTGAGCCGCCGCCCATTCGACGAGGTCGTAAAGGTCCTCCCGCTCCTGCTGATCGAGAAACGAATAGACGCCGCCGGAGCCGCCGGTGCCCCGGGCGTTGACGATGAGATGCGCGTAGCCGCGCGGCACGAAGAAGTCGGACGCGCCGGCCTCGATGAAGCCGAGGGGCGCGCCGACGTCCTGGATCTGCCGCGGATAAGGGGAGAAGGAGACGAGCGCAGGAAAAGCGCCCCCCAAATCCGGCTGGAAGAGATCGGCGAGCAGCGTCGTCCAGTCGCGCAATGAAATTTCGACGTTGTTGGTGCGGCGGATCGCGAAGGAGGGCTCGCTGAGGTTTGCGTATTCGCGCCCCGTGGTCTGGAGACCGTTGAGACGCCGTTCTCCCGGACGCGTTCCCGCGACTCTTCCCGCCATTGTCCCCTCCCCTCCGATGGCCGCCCTTGCTTTTGGCTCAGGTCGCCTGTCCCATCCGCCGGCGTCGGCGGGATTTCCGGTCACGACTTTTGCGCGGATCGACGTCGAGTTTGTTACACTCGTCGATGCGCTCCAACCGACGCACGCGCATGTTTTCATATGATAGAGGCGGCTAACAAAGGAATCCAATGACGCTCTTCAATTCGCATCCGCTCGCCTGGGAATGGATCGGCTGCGCCTTGAGCGCGCTCGTGGCGCTCGTGCTCTTCGCCGAAGGGGCCAAAATTCTCTTCTGGCGGTCGTCCGCCCACGCCGAGCTCGCAGCGGCGGGCTTTGCGGATAGCGCCGAGACCCCGCTGGGTATCGTCACCCTTGTCTGCGCGATTCTTTACGCTCTCCCGCCGACCGCTGTATTCGGCGCGATTCTCGTCACCGGCTTCTTCGGGGGCGCGATCTGCACGCACTTTCGGCTGGGCAGGATGGTCTCGCCGCCACAGATCGTCTCGCTCGTCCTCGGCCTCATGGCGTGGGGCGGGCTCTACCTTCGGAACGCAGATCTTCGGAACCTATTGCCGTTCACCTCGTGAGCCGCGACCCGTTCGCTCCATCGCCCCCCGCCATGTTTGCAGTTCACTCGCCCTTCTTCTTTTTTGCGTCGGCGGTCGTCGCCCATGTCGAACGCATATCGCGCAACAGCCAGGTGAGCGACCGATCCGGGATGAGGTAGCCGCCGATCCCATCGGTGAACAGCATATCGTAGATCCGGCCGCTGGCCGCATTGATGTCCGCGGCAGTCGCTTCACCCTCGGCCGGCGGCGCCGGCAGCACGATGGTGATCGTGTCGGGTTCTTGCGGCACGACCTCGACCCGGTAACTTCCCGCGGGCACAGAGCCGAAGTAATCCTTCAGGCCGGCGACCGGATCCTCGATCAGGCGTCGGCGCGCCGCGGCGTCGCGCCGAAGGAGGCAATAGTGCTCGGTAAAGACGTCATGTGCGTCGCTCACGGGTTCTTGCTCCGGAAGCTCTGTCGCATTCGAAGCAGCTCAAGCTTGAGCGCCTGCGGCATGATCCAGCAGAAAAGGTCGCCGCTGTCCCACAGATCCATCTGATTGATCACCGTCTCCGCGTCCTCCGGCTTCGTCGCGAGCGGCGGGATCACGAAGTAGAGGGTGTCCCGCCGCTGCTGCCGGACGTCGATCTTGACGTCGGCCGAAACCTCCACGCCGATGCTCGCAAGCGCGCCGCGCGGGTCCGTCCGCAACCGCTCGGCGAATGCCGGATCTGTCCAGGCCAGTTCGGTAAGACGCCGCTCCAAAGAGGCGCCCGCTGAGCCTTTCGCTTCGTTCTCCACTCGAGATTCCCCTTGCGTGTCGATGCGCCGTTTGATCACGGCTGACGATCGATAGCCAGGAAAAGTGGTCGAGATCCGCCAGCGCGCGGCAGAGCGTCGCGCTGACCCGGTCTGGCTCGGCCACGCCGCATTCCGCTAAAGCGAGGCGGTGCCACTAGTCCGATGTTCGCCCTTCGTGGCGGAGCCTTGGTCGGTTCCGCGGTGGCCGATGCGCAGGCGGCGAGTTGGACCATGTCGGACGACGGTTGTGGGCAGCGGGGCGTAGCGGAGGCGGTACATTTGCTTGACGCGGAACCGGAGCATTGCGAATGCTGCGGGTGCGACCCACTGTTCCGCCCAGATCCAGCCCACGCCGCTTTCGCCCCTTCGTTGCAACGGTCCGGGCGGCGCGTTGGCTCGGGAGCCTGGACGGCGGGGCTGCGCGGTGGGCGTGAGGCTGGCGTCATCGCTCGTCTGATGTGCGGCGCAACAGCCACCGCCCGGCCGTCTCGGGGGCAAGTCATGACGACCATCCGCGATCTCACCTACAATCTGCTCCGCCGGCATGGCATCACCACCATCTTCGGCAATCCCGGCTCGAACGAGCTGCCCTTTCTGCAGGACTTCCCCTCCGACTTCCGCTACATCCTCGCCTTGCACGAGGGCGCGGCCATCGGAATTGCCGATGGCTACGCTCAGGCCACGGGACGCACCGCGCTCGTCAACCTTCACTCCGCAGCCGGCACCGGCAACGCCATGGGCGGCTTCGCGAATGCCTGGAACGCTCATTCGCCGCTGGTGGTGACCGCGGGCCAGCAGATCCGCGCCATGATCGGCATCGAGCCGCTGCTGACCAACATCGACGCGACCACGCTGCCGAAGCCGCTGGTGAAGTGGTCGTACGAGCCCGCGCGTGCGGAGGATGTGCCACTTGCCATGAGCCGCGCCGTGCACCTCTCGGCCCTGCCCGCGCGCGGGCCGGTCTACCTCTCCATTCCCTATGATGACTGGAACAAGCCCGCCGAGCCGGAATCGCTAAGACTGCTGGAGCGCACCGTCGCCGCCGTGGGCGCCCTCACTGCCGACGCGACGGCGGCGCTTGCCGCGCGTCTCGATCGGAGCGCCAATCCGGTCATCGTCCTCGGGCCCGATGTGGATGCGGCGCGGGCGAACGCGCACGCGGTGCGCCTCGCCGAGCGGCTGAAGGCGCCGGTTTGGATCGCTCCTTCGGCGCCGCGCTGCCCTTTTCCCACCACCCATCCGAATTTCCGCGGTCTCCTGACCGCCAGCATGGTGGATCTCTCCGGACAACTGGACGGCCATGATCTGGTGCTGGTGGCCGGCGCGCCGGTGTTCCGCTATCATCAGTACGCGCCCGGCCCTTTGCTGCCGCCCGGGTCCGAGCTGATCCAGATCACCTGCGACCCCGACGAGGCCGCCCGCGCGCCCATGGGCGACGCGGTCGTTGGCGACTTGGGTCTCATCCTTGCGGTGCTCGCCGACGCGGTAGGCGAGGCGGAGCGGCCGGCGCCGCAGCCACGGTCGGCGCCGCCGCGCGTCGCGCCCGGCGCCGCCCCTCTCGCCCCCGAGCGTGTCCTCGATCTCATGGACGAACTCGCCCCGCGCGACGCCATCTACGTGAATGAATCGACCTCTACCATCGAGGCCATGTGGGAGCGAATGCGCTGGGAAAATCCGGGGAGCTACTATTTCGGGGCGGCGGGAGGGCTTGGCTTCGCTATGCCGGCCGCGGTCGGCGTCCAACTGGCCGAGCCGGAGCGGCAGGTGATCGCGCTTGTTGGCGACGGCTCAGCCAATTACAGCGTCACCGCCCTGTGGACGGCGGCGCAGCACCGTGTGCCCGTGGTGTTCGTCATCATGCGCAACGAAACCTATGGCGCCCTGCGGTGGTTCGCCGGCGTGCTGAAGGCAGACGGCGTGCCAGCCCTCGACGTGCCAGGCATCGACTTCGTCGCCATCGCCGAGGCCTATGGAGTGAAAGCTGTGCGGGTCGACACCGACGACGACTTCGCGACGGCGTTCGCCCGCGCGCTCAAGGCCGGCAGGCCGTCGCTGATCGAGGTTCCGACCGCTTGGCGCTCGACCTGAACTGCGCTCGGACTGGGCAGCCGTGCCGCGGCCTTTACCTCCTTGTGATGGTAGGCTCGTTCAATTCAGGCGTCGCGGCATAGTTGTCGATTTCCATAGGGTCTCGCTATGAGCCGGCCAGCACTCGCAGGCGAGCACGCGCAGTTCGTCGCGGCCGTTTCAACCTGCTGAAGCGGGATATCACTCTGCCTTCGCTGCCGTCCATTCCCGTGCGGCGACGATGTCCGGGACGAGCTGTCAATTCCCGCTCGGCCCGACCGCCGCTGCCGCAAATCTCCGCGAAAGGTCCTTCCGGCGATGTCGGGCGGAAAGCGGATGGCTCAATAGGTGCCCAGCTTTGTTCTGGAGTGGTGGAAAATTGGCGCGCCCGACAGGATGAAACTGGGCACTCTTATGTGATTGTTATTTCGACCGTTTTCTGATCACGGTTCCGTTGGTCCATCCGGGTTACGTCCGCTGACGACCCGAAGGGGACCTTCCCGATCAGCCTAGTACGGACGGAGTACACCTGAAAGTGGGGCGCACTTGGCTACGGAAGGATGCGCCAAGAGTCCGGAAGCAAGCTGCGAAGCGCGTCAACTTTTCGCAGGTTCAAATCCTGCCCCCAATGCAAATGCACGGTGAATTGTTGCGACGACTTGGCGCACATACACCTCGGTGAACAACTCGGCCAAAAGCATTCGACTGGCGTCTATCCGGCAGACAATTTTGCAAGAGACACGCGTGCCGCCAACAATTATCAGTGTCGTTCGACACAGGATCGCATTCTTCGGCATGGTGCCAGGACAAAGATCTGTCCCTCTCTATCTGCCTGGCGACCAATGCCAAATAAGCGCTCCGGTCCAGGCCAATTCGCCACATTGTTGAGTGCACTGGGCGCGATTTTCGTCCGGCGCATTTGCGTCGCTACCTGAGTCGAAAGCGGCTCCGGCAAAGGCGGTCGGAACTGCGATGTCTCCCGGGGTCCTTTTTTTCAACTTATATATAGTTATCATCCCTATTAACGCAGGTTTACTCCATTCAGCCGGTATGAGCGCGCTGGGCCGCCCGCAGGCATCGTTTCTCTTGATGGCGTCCCCAGCATAGTTCGTTTCCCGGCGACAAGTCGCGTCATAGGTGTAGATTTCCTCCAGGGATGGGGTTCCCCCTGCTGGACAAGCGCCGAGGCGCCTGACACACTGGACTTGAAGCGCATAGTCTTGACACAGCCGATGCATTTGACCGATAGCGAAGTAATTCAGGGTCCCCGCAAGCACACACTTTCCCTTATACCTAACGGAGTGCTTGCAGGTTGCGGGATCTTCATTTTCATCAGTTACGCCGTCACCAGGAATACAGCATGTACGTTGCTTTGTATATGAAATCAAGACGATGAGCACTTCCATAATACAAACCATAAATATCCCAAGCGAGTCCCGCATTTTCTCCGTGCAATGCCTGACAATGATCAACCTTATCCTCTCCGGACAGACTATCAAAATAGTTCTTGATTTCGTCTAACGTCTCGTTGACACTATCAGTGACGTCCGGGCCACAAATATAGCGTAGCTTTCGATGAAAGTTCCAAGCAACGGTGTAAGTCCTCCTTATCTTGCTACCGGGAGCAAGTAAATCACCTGACAGAAGTCCTGGCGACGAAGTATCCCAAATGAACGACGAATCCTGTTGATGACTTTCCAATACATCGCCTTCGACAAGATCTACTGTGCCGGTAAGTTCGGTCGTATCTCCACCCGTCCCCAGCAGAAAGTGAAAGTCAGGAAGCAGATATTTCATATGACTGAAGGTAAGCAATGGAGAATTATCATCGCGAACTCCATCAACGCAGCCCAAAGTCGTATGGGTCCTTGTTACGCGCGTACCATCGCCAAACACAACGCCCCTAAAGCCTGCATCCCAATAGCCGGATGCCACATTATTGTAATTTGGCCCTAAGAAATGGAAATCTGGCCCGTTGAAATCGATCCCAACAATCGTAGTATTGTTAGCTTCGTATGTGTTTATGACATAGGTATCTCCAACACTCCTACCTTCAACAATATGATTACTTACTGTACACGCGACGGGGTCGTCTCTGTGATAGTGTTGTTCAATCCGCTCGGTTCGCGAAAATGTTGATGATAAAATACAATCACTCTGATTTTCACCAGATCCATAGTTAATCGTAAGTTGTATTTCCTCATTTATTCTTCCGTTCTCCGTCGTTGTTCCGCCGTCCAAAGAAGCAGCTACTTGACGTAGAGGCTCAGTGTGATTAAGAGTTTGTGTTACGCTGATTATTCCCTGCCATTCACAGTCTTTCGCGAACGCGTGAGTCGTTATAAACAGAAAGGTGGAGGCGACGAAACATTTGATAAGGCCGGTATATAGTGATTGACGAAGGCGCGAATCTATGCTTAACATCACGCATACCTCCAATTCGTATGCACCAGCCGTGGTCGGTGACATTTCTCTTTCCGTAAATGGCCTTGCACCGACTTAGGCACGGGGGAACGGTGTAATACGATCGCTATGACGGTGCAGCTCTGCAAGCTTGCATCCAGCGTTCTACTGCAAATGTTAACGCAGTCACCTGCTGCCGGAGGCTTCTGCGCGGCTGGAAAGCGACTGTCGTCGCCGACCGCGCTTGCTCCTGGGTTGGTCATGAACGCCGCGACGCACGTGGCCGCCAACGTTCCTCTCACGCGCATGGACAGAGACCTCCACCCGCATTCGAGAACATCCTCTAGAATAGATCTCAAATTCCCGGCACTGACCCAGATCAAACCGGCGACTGGTTTTTCGTCCGCGAGCCTGCCGCACTCCTGCTCTCGGCGGAGGAACGTGCCGCGCGGGCGTCGTCCCAAACCATCGATTTCGGCGGAGAGGCGCAGCGGCAGAGCGGAAGCCAACGTCGTCCAGTGGGACCCAAGCATTAGGCGTTGACCGCGAGCGATCAAAATCCGGGGCTCCGATCGGAACTTCGGCGGGTTTTGCCGGAGGCCGAAGCGATTCTATCCACTCGGGCGACAACGTGGATAGGCCATCCCGTCCGGGCGGGGCGCGCCCAGGGGTCCGTGTTCGCAGGATGGCGGCCTCGATATGCCCGCATCCCGCTCGCTGCCGCCGTTCGGTCAACAGGCGCTATCCGCCCAATTGAGGCTTTCGGATCAACGGCTCGGAATCGAGGTGAGGCATCTCGGCAAACGATCCGCCACTGCGCCCTCGATCCTGAGCGCCGCTTCGAGATCCGCCCTTGTGAACGGATGGGAAGGCCGAGGAGGCGGACGTCGATTGTCGACAATTCGATCGTGTTGAATTCCGCAGTGTCGTCGACGCAGTGAACTGCGCCATCGAAGTCCAAAGGGCGATGGTCGAGCGCAACGCCGAAGTCGCGCCCGATAAGCGCATCGAATTTCGGATCGGCATTCATTTGGGCGACGTGGTTTCGTCGGGACTCCGTCCTTCTCGAAGCGACTGCTGTATGCGCGCTTTCCGCCCACAGCCGACCTACGAGCTACTCGCGGACCATAGCCATCGTCCGCAAGCTCGCTGCAGTAAAGTTAGCGAGCCCCATAAGCCTCTGAAATCACGCAACAAAATCCACTAGTTCTCCGTTCTGTCAGGGGCCCACGTAGAAAATCAAGCGATTACAATTAGTTGTGGGTGGCGCGCCCGACAGGATTCGAACCTGTGGCCTCTGCCTTCGGAGGGCAACGCTCTATCCAGCTGAGCTACGGGCGCATCGTGTCGGCCGCGTCCGCCGTCCACGCTGCCTTCCTTAAACGAATTCGGCGGTGATGGGAATCCCCGTTCGGGCAATTCCTTTCAGGCCGCGAGCGGCGGCGGGACGGCCTCGACGCCGAAATACTGAAGATAGCGGCGTTCGATCTCGCAGAGCGGCATGACGACGAAGACGTCGGTCGTGTTGAACGCGTGATCGACAACCGGCGTCGGGCTGAAAGTCGCTCCAAGCCGCCAGTAACCCTTGACCAGCGGCGGCAGACTGCGCAGGAGCTTGCGCGGATCGGCCGGTTCGACCCCGAATTCCCGGTCCGGATCGCACCGGCCGGCACGGGGCGCGACCCGCCACGTCGGATCGCCGCCTCCCTCCGCCAGAGTGCGAATAGCTGCAGCGTGAGCCGAAGCGTCGGCGCCCGGCAAACTCGCGCAGCCGATCACCGCATCGATCCGATGATAGCTCGCGTAGGCCCAGAGGCCGCGCCAGAGGAGTTCGAGCACATGCTTGCCGCGATGGGTCGACGCAATGCAGGCGCGTCCGACCTCGAGGAAGCGGACGTCAGGGCGGCGCCCGATCAGCGCGTCGACATCGAATTCCGACGCGCTGTAGAAGCCGAAATTCCGCTCCGCCACGTCTTGCCGCAACAGCCGATGGACGCCGACGACCCGCGGCGTTCCGTCCCGATGGACATTGGCCCTGTCGACCACGATCAGATGGTCGCTGACCCGGTCGAAGCGGCAGACGTCGCGGCGGATCAGGCGCGCGGTCGGATCGGGGGTGGCGCCGCCCTCTTCAAAGAATACGCGGTAGCGCAGTTTCTGCGCCCTGCGCACGTCCTTCTTGGTCGTCGCGAGACGCGCCTCGAGCGAGCCTGAGCGAGCGAGCGACGGACCGAGGCCGGCGAGGTCCAGCTTGCGCGAAAGCCGTTGAAAGAACGGTCGGACCGCGCCCTCCCCGCCCGTCCTGGATGAAAATGTCATCGCCACCCCAGCGCCTCCGAGAATTCCGTCTTATCGGAAAAGCAGGAGCATGCTCGGCGGAAGATATTATGACGCTTTTGAAATTTCCTTCGGCGTTACGCTCGGGCGGCACACGCGTTCGATCGTTTGGGCCAGATCGTCGAAGTCGAACGGCTTGACCAGAAACCCGTCGAAGCCGGCCGTCTCGCAGAAGCGACGCCCGTCCTCGAGCCCGTTGGCGGTCAGAGCGACGATCGGCGTCGGCTGGGCGCACACGGCCCGTTCCCGGACGCGCAAGCGGCGGGTGGCCTCGAGCCCGTCGATTCCGGGCATCCTGACGTCCATCAGGATCAGATCGAACGGCGGCGGCGCGTCCGGGGCCGCCGGCGTAGCCAAGCGTACAGCCTCTTCGCCGTCGCTCGCCCGAACAGGCGCGAAACCAAGTCGGCGCAGAGCCTTCTCGGCGATCAGCGCGTTGATGTCGTTGTCCTCGGCGATCAGCGCCCGGGGGGCTGGATGGCCAGCCCGCTCGGGCGCCTCGGATGGCTCCGCGGCGGCCGGGAACTCGGCCGCCAGCCTTTCATAGAGCGAGCGAGCCCTCACCGGCTTCACCAGCCAGCCGTCAAAACCCTTCAGCGAGGTCTGGCCGAAAGCGCGCCGCTCGAACGGCGAGAACAACACCAGGCTCCGCTGGGCGCCGGCCGCCCTCGCCGCCTGGGCCAGCCGATTTGTCGCCTCTGGGCCGAGCGCGCAGTCGACGATGACAAGGTCCGGCCGCTCAGGTCGCGCGAGCGCGGCCAGTCCGGGTTCGAGGCCTTCGGCCCGCGCTACGGTGGCGCCTGCTTCGGCGAGCCGCATGGCGATCGCGGGCGCCTCGAACGGCGAGTTGGCGATGATCAGCGCGTGCGTTCCTTCAAGGGCGATCGGACGCGGGTCGGAGCGATGGGACGGATCCTCGCAGGCCGGCAAATTGACCGTGAAGGCGAAGATCGATCCGCCGCCCGGGTTATCCTGGAGCGTCAGCGCGCCGCCCATGAGGGCCACAAGCTGACGCGAAATGGCGAGGCCGAGACCGGCGCCGTCATGCTGGCGCGCGTGCGAGACGTCCCCTTGCTCGAAGGCCTCGAAGATCGCATCGCGCCGCTCGCGAGGAACGCCCGGACCCGTATCGACGACGGCGAAGCGCAAGCCTTGCCCTTCCACGCCGTCGACCGCAACGCAAACTCCGCCGCGCCGGGTGAACTTGATCGCATTGCCCGCCAGGTTCAGGAGCACCTGCCTGAGGCGCATGGCGTCGGCGCGCACGAACCGCGGGGCAGCCGCGCTGACCGAAGCGGCGATTTCAAGGCCCTTGCTTTGCGCCCGCGGGGCGAGAAGTTCGACCACCCCCTCGATGAGTTCGAGAGAGGTCGACCAGCTCCGCCGCCACATCGACCCGGCCAGCCTCAATGCGAGAGAGGTCGAGAATCTGATCAATCAGCGTAATCAGGGCGGCGCCGGAACTGCGGATGGCCTCGACGTAGCTCGCGTTCTCCGGGCTCAGTCCGGCGCGTCGCAAAAGGTCGGCCATGCCGAGAATGCCGTTCAGCGGGGTCCGAATCTCGTGGCTCATGGTGGCGAGAAAGCGTGACTTGGCGACGCTCGCGGCCTCGGCCCGATCCCGAGCGCTCGCGGCCTCCTTGAGCCGCCAGACCTCGTCGCGCAAGGCTTCGTTTTCCGCCGAGGCGCGCCGGATACGGTCCCGGGCGCGATTTCGATCGGTCGCCAGAGCCGAGGCGAGCGCAGCCAGCATGGCAATGACGACGCCCGCCTGCACGCTGAGCGCATGCGCCGCCACAATCTGGCTTATGTCCATCGGGGCCTCGCCGAGCCTGGGCTCTCAGACTGCCATCCCGAGGTTGAAATTCAGTTGCTGAAAAGCGTTCAAACCATTGGCCGCGGCGCCCGGCCCTCGCCGGTGATGCCTGAGCGGCGTCATGCCGCCGCAGCGACGCGGTCGGGCGCGCTGCGGTAGGACAGGGCTTCGGCGAGGTGCGCCCGTCGCACGGAACCGCCGCCGTCGAGATCGGCGAGGGTGCGGGCGAGTTTCAGCACCCGGTGATAGCCGCGCGCCGAAAGCTTGAGCCGCTCGGCGGCGTCCCGCAGCAGGCGCAAGCCGGCGTCGTCGGCGTCGGCGATCGCCTCTACGAGGCTCGGGGGCGCGGCGGCGTTGCAGGCGACCGTATCGAGGCCCAGGCCGGCGTACCGGGCGACCTGAATATCGCGAGCCGCCGAGACCCGCGCCGCGACTTCCGCCGAGCCCTCGCGCGGCGGTGGCCTCATCAGATCGGCGGCCGAGACGGAGGGCACGTCGACGACGAGGTCGAAACGGTCGATCAGCGGTCCCGACAGGCGCCCGAGGTACTGGGCGACGCAGCGCGCGTTGGGCGCGCGGTTGCAGGCGTAGCCCGGCTCGTTGGCCGAGCCGCAACGGCACGGATTCATGGCGGCGATGAGTTGAAACCGGGCCGGGTAGACGACCCGGTGATTGGCGCGCGCGATGGCGACTTCGCCCGTCTCGATCGGCTGGCGCAGGCTGTCGAGGACCTGCGGCTGGAACTCGGGCAATTCATCCAGGAACAGCACGCCATTGTGGGCGAGCGAAATCTCGCCGGGCTTGGCGTGAACGCCGCCGCCGACAAGCGCCGGCATCGAGGCGGAATGATGCGGCGCTCGGAACGGCCGCCGGTCGCTCAGCGCGCCGCCCGCGAGCGCGCCTGCGATCGAATGGATCATCGAGACTTCCAGGAGCTCGCGCGGCGTCAGGGGCGGCAGAATCGAAGGCAGGCGCTGGGCGAGCATCGACTTGCCCGCTCCGGGCGCCCCGCTCATCAGCATATTGTGGCCGCCGGCGGCGGCGATTTCGAGCGCGCGCTTTGCGCTTTCCTGGCCTTTGATGTCGCGCAGGTCCGGCTGCTGCCCCGCGACGGCGCGAACCGCCGGCTGCGGCCGCGACAGCACCTGCGTCCCCTTGAAATGGTTGGCGAGCTGGATCAGCGACCGGGGCGCGAGAATGTCGAGGTCGGCGGAGGCCCAGGCCGCCTCCGGCCCGCAGGCCGCCGGACAGATGAGCCCTCTGCCGGCCGCATTGGCGGCGATCGCTGCGGGCAGCACGCCTGCAACCGCGCTGACGGTTCCGTCGAGCGCCAGCTCGCCGATGACGCAATAGCCCTCGAGCGCGTCCATCGTGATGGCGCCGATCGCCGCCATCACGCCGAGCGCGATCGGTAGGTCGTAATGGCTGCCCTCCTTGGGCAGATCGGCGGGGGCGAGGTTGACCGTGATCCGCTTGGCGGGAAGCGCTAGTCCGGAGGCGATCAGCGCCGAGCGCACCCGCTCCTGCGATTCGCGCACCGCCTTGTCGCCGAGGCCGACGATATTGAAGACGACGCTCCCTGGAGCGACCTGCACCTGAACGTCGACGGGCCTCGCCTCGACCCCCTCGAACGCCACCGTCGCTACCCGCGCCACCATGCTCTGCCCCCAGGGCCGTCGCTCGATGGAACATTTGCAGAACGTCGGGCGGAGCGCAAGGGCAAAGTTGACGCGGCTCCTTACGGCCGCCCGGCGTTCCCGGACGGCAGTCGCGCCGGAGGAGCTGGTCCTTCCCTTGCGCGCCGAGTGGCACGCGGCGCGGCAGGCCGAGCCTGCCAGTTCCCTACTTCCACGTCGTCTTCACTCTGCCGCCGGCCGCAGCCGAGATCGCCTTTCAGAACAAGCAGCCGGTCTACGGCCTGCTGATGCGCGCGGCCGCCGAGGCGCTCATGACGCTCGCCGCTCAGCGACTCGGCGCCAGGATCGGCATGATCGCGGTCCTGCACACATGGCGAACGACGGTGTCTCACGACGGACGGATACGTACTTCAGCGGACCCTCAGCGGCACGAGCCCCCAAATCGGGGAGTTCCCTTTTCCCTTATGTTTCAGATAGTTTTGCTGGATTTTCGAGGGGCTTAGGCTGGCAACTCCGGCAGGGCTCGAACCTGCGACCTGCCGCTTAGAAGGCGGCTGCTCTATCCAACTGAGCTACGGAGCCAAACAGGACGCCGAATGCCGTTGGCCGCCTCCCGCAGGGCGTCTCAAAATGGCGTCTTAATGCGACCAGGGTACGATCCGGTTTGGCGCGAAATTCTCGGAATAGGAAAGAATTCGGCGCTGGACCGGCTTGGGCTCCTCGAACCGATAGACGATGCCGTTGCGCTCCGCATAGGCGATCGCCTCCTCCTTGCTGTCGAACTTGAGCCTGACTTGCGCCTTCATGTCGCCCGAGCTCGTCCAGCCCATCAGAGGATCGATCGTGCGCGGCTCATCGGGCTCGTATTCGAGCGTCCATTCCTGTTTGGCCTGGCCCTGCTGCATCGCGCTGCGCGCAGGCTTGAAGATGCGTGCCGTCATAAGGCCCCCGAAGTCTCCAAAAGCGATGGTCGGGGCGGCAGGACACGAAACTATCCAGCCGTAACCCGCAGAAGTCATTGAGAGTCGGCGTCTTTCCGGCCTTGCGGGGCTTCAGACGTCTGGCTTGGAGGTGGCCTAGGGAACGCCCACAACTCAACGTTTGAGAGAGGGATTAGCCGTGTCGGGCCGCCAAAACAAGTCCCCCGACCCGATCACGCCGGAAGCCGGAGCCAGCGCCGACAAGCGGGCGTTCAAAGACGATGAAATCTCCCGTTTGCTCGGCTGCTGCGGATTCCGACCAAGCCGGCCACGCATTCCAATAGGAAGCCGGCCGGGGTCTCGGTTGGCGCTTATAGCGTGACGTGTTGATACCGGCTATCCTGGCGCTCTGGTGGAGAGCGGGCATGGATCCGACACCGTTCAAGAGTTGGCTTAGCGGGATCGCGTCGGCCCCGCACGCTGGAGGCGCTGGGAAGCAACGCGACGCCGACCACAATCATCCTCGGCGCTCTCGGAATGGGGCCATATCAACAAATCACGCGATGAGCGCCAAGGAGAGAGTCGCGGTGGACCCCCGAAAGCGTCAAACTGCGACGGCCCACCCCGGCAAAGCCGGGGAACTCTCAACTCGTTAGGATGGCGGACATCCAGGGACGGAGCCCGGTCTTCGTCCAGTCGCCACGGAGCCTCTTCATGTCTCGCCCCCCTGTTCCCCCCTTCACCCGCGAAACCGCGATCCAGAAGGTGCGCGCGGCCGAGGACGCTTGGAACACGCGCGATCCCGCGCGCGTGCCTGCCGCATACACCGCGGACAGCCGTTGGCGGAACCGCGACGAGTTCTTTTCGGGCCGCGGAGCGATCGAGGCGTTTTTGCAGCGCAAATGGGCGAACGAGCTCGACTACCGGCTGATCAAGGAGCTGTGGGCGTTCACCGACGATCGCATCGCGGTGCGCTTCGTCTACGAGTTGCACGATCCGGGCGGGCAGTGGCGGCGCAGCCACGGCAACGAGATGTGGCTGTTCGACGCCGAAGGTTACATGGCCGAACGCCACGCCAGCATCAACGACGTGCGCATCGCCGAATCCGAGCGCCTGTTTCGCTGGCCCCCGGGCCGCCGCCCCGACGACCACCCGGGCCTCGCCGCGCTGGGGCTGTGACGGCGGTCCCTCCGCCCCTTGGCGGAGCCGCCCCGCCCGGTCCGGGTCTCGGGCGGCGGCTCCGGTCAAGTTCCCGACCCGGTTCAAGGCAGGCGCCAAACCTGGGCCGCGCCGTCGTCGCAGTCCGCGATCACGAGCCGCGTCCCGTCGACCGCGCCTCCGCCGGAGACGGCGAGGCAACGGCCGGACTGGGGGTTCACGAGGAGGCTCTGCTGTCGCCAGCGCCACTCCTGGGCGCCGGTCCCGTTGCAGTCCCAAAGCTGGACCGGCGTGCCGCTGGCGGTCGCGCCGCCGCTGACATCCATGCACTTGCCGAGCGCGCTGAGCGTGCCGGCGCCGGAGGTCCAGGCCCAGCTCTGTGCGCCGGTTCCGTTGCAGGCGAAAATCTGGATCGCCGTCCCGTCGCTCGTGTTCGCGCCGGCATCGTCGATGCACATGCCGGCGGGCCCGAGGATTGGACCCGCGCCCCGATACCTCGCCTTGACGAGCGACGGCGTGTCGAGATTGGCGCCGGCGTCGATCGACTGGGCGAGACGCAGGTACTGCCCCTCGGCCCAATTCAAGGGAGCGGCGCTGCCGGTCGGCCGGCCGACGCTGAAACAGGCGATGTCCGGACGGTCCCAAACCTGTTCGGGCACGAAGTAGCCGTCATTGGCGGCGTCGGCCATCGACTGCAGGTAGACTGCCGCCGAGCGGCCGTTCGCGATTTCGTATTCCCCCCGCTCGCCCGACAGAACCGGCCAGAACCGTCCGTAACGGTCGGCTGCCGAGGGATTGGCAGGCCATCCGGTGCAGTCGCCATTGCTCTCGCCGTAGCTGTCGTGATCGTAGCGGTGGAAGTAGATGTCGCCGTTGGGCATCGTGACCTGCACCGTCGAGTTGCCGTCGGAAGCAACGGCGGACGGCGCAAGCGACATTGTCACGTTGGCGTCGTCGGGAGCGACGACTCCGAGCCGAACGAGATCGAGAAAGCCGAAATCCGCGACATCGCGGGCGAAGAAGTCGCCCTCGTTGAAGTGAATGGTCTGCGGGCCGTTCGGATCCAGCCCCGGATCGATGCGCTCATAGTACTGATGACCGCCCCAGTATCCGTTGGTCGTGAACGTTCGACTGGCGAGGTTTGAACGCCAGGAATCGGCCGTCGCCTCCCAGGTCGCGGCGCTCGCCGGATCGCCGTTCTGCCGGGCGATGTCCGCAGCCGCCACGAGCCCGGCGACGATCGCCGCGATCGATGACGGCGATTGACCGAACTGCTCCTCCCAGCGCTCGGTCGTCGCCGGCCCGGTCGCGACGATATGATTCGCAGTCGTCTTGATCTTTGCGTAGGTCGCGCCGTCCGTCAGGCCCGTCGTCCAGGCAAGCAGGATCCCGAAAGCCTCCTCGTCCAACTGCTCGCAGCAGCCGAGGTCTGTCGCCGTCGCCCCGCCGACCCCGCTGACCGGGGTGTAGCGCGGGAAGGCGCCCGGCGCGTAGGTCGTCCCCCCTCCCGGCGTGGTCGCGCCGATGAACTGCGAGGTCCACAGGAATTGCGCCATGCGGAGGGCCTGAGCGGAATCGCCCGCTGCGATCAGTCCCATCGCCTGCTCGTAGAGGTCGCGGCCCCAGACGCGATGGTAGCCGTCGTTCGGCTGGTCCCCGCTGACGAAGTCGCCCCATGGGGTGGCGAACCCGGCGACGCTGGCGCCGGGGAATGTCTTGTCCTCGGCGGCGTGCAACGCCATCGCCGCAACAAGATAGACACGCCGGCGCAGCGTGTCCGCCGAGACGCTGGCCGGGGCCGGGCGCAGGGTTGCCACGTAGTCGCTCCAGCCTTGGCGGTAGGCGGCCTCCCGATCCGGGAAGCCGGCGGCAAGCGACCCTCGAGCCGCCGCCAGCGCCGTCGCGGCGTCGCCGCCGTAGCCGAGCGCGACCGTGAAGGTCGTATCGGCGCCGACCGCGCCGATCTCGCCGCACTGGACGACATTGCCGTCGCTGGCGCTGTCGAAACGGCTGACGAGGCCCATAGTCCTTGTGCAATTCGACGTTGCAGTCGCTCGGCATGGCGGCGAAGCCGTTGTCGCTGGCGACAAACGCGTTCGGACTGCCAACCATCAGCGCCGAGACGATGGTCGTCGGCGAGCCGAACAGGGTCCGCGTCGCGCTGGCCATGAGCGCCGAGTTCGTCGCGTCCCACCACGCGGAATTGTGGGCGCCGCCGCCGGCCATGCTCGGGTTCGCCAGCAGGAAGAGGCGGTAGACGCCATTGTCCAGCGACTCGAAGCGGGTGCGGATCAGGAGCGTGTTGCGGTCCGGGTCGCTGACATAGGTGTTGGTGATCCGGTACTTGGGCGACGCGCGCTTGTCGGTGTTCACGACGCTGTACTCGAGCGCGTTTTCCGCCGGCATCGAGACCGCATGCGACGTCGCGTCGCGCTCGAGGTCGACGAAGGTCGAGCCGTCGGTGACGACGTACTGCATGTCCTCCATGTTGGGAATGTCGAGGCGCGGGTAGAAGACCTCGCTCGTGATCCCTTTCGCCACCGTGAACCAGACCTTGCTGTCGACGCCTGCCGACGTGCCGACGGCGAGCTTGTCGCCCGTCGTCCAGGCGGCAGGTCCGCCGGGCCCGTCGCCCGCCGCCAAACCTTGCGCCGCGCTGGGTTGCGCCTGGATCAGCGCCGGCGTTGCGAGCGCAAGCGCCAGACAGAGAGCGACGCCTCGTCCTGCAGCGATGCAGCGCATGAATTCCTCCGCGAGGCCCCGCGGGCGCAATCAACGACGTGAAGAGCGCCATCCCGAGGATAGGCGACGACTTGGCTCACTTTGCACAGAATCGCGTCGTGCGGATAGCCCGTCGGCTTCGCGCCGGGTCGCTCGCCTTGCCGCCATGAGCCCGCTGAATGACGACGTCCTTCGGGCGTCCTATCTTAGAGCCGGCGCCCGCCGGCAGGGTGAGGGGACGCCGCGTGCCTTCGATCTCGGCTCAACCCGCCTGGCCGCGCTGCCCGCTGGGTCTGCTGCCCTTGTCGCTTTGCCAGCCGAGGATCTCGCGCCCGGCGGCGTCGAACAGACGGAAACCGCGGGCGAGCGGCGGCCAGTCGAGATGGGCCGCGCTGCGGATCGCGTCGGAGACGTTCGACGCCGGGACGTCGACCTCGGTCAGGATCGACAGCCGGCCCTCCGAGCCCACCCCCAGGACCTGAAGCCGGTAGATCTGCGAAGACCCGGTCTCCGGCGGCGGCCCGAGCGGTCGTTCGGTAAGGCCCGATAAATCCGGAAGCTGCGGTCGCGTCGACGCGGGGGCGAACAGATCGAGGATTGGGACGCTCGCGCCCGGCGCCAATCGGGTTTCCGTGTCGATGCCCAAGCGCTCGCACGTCTTCCGCGCGATAGCGGTCGCGACGCGGTCCCAGTAGCGGGATTCGCCGAGGTCGTTGGCGCCACGCTCGCGCTGACGCGCCTCGACGTAGGCCTCGAATCCGAAACCGGCCAGGAGCGTGTCCGCCTCAGCCTCGATCTGTTGCGTTCTTTGGCGCCCACGCTGCAGCCACCAGACCATGCCCGCAATCTGCGCACGGTTCGATTGCGCGACGCTGACCTCAGGCGTTTCAGCTCCGGGGCGTCTTCCCAGCTGAGCGAGGCGGCGCCTGGAGGCTCGGGTCGCCAAAAGCCGGTTCAAGGCCTAAGCCTGATCCGGTCCGAATCCGGGGCGGACGGGAACGCCAGGGGCGCCATTTGCTGAACAGACCGACATCCGACGCTGTCTCCGAATTTGCCGAGCGCGGCCCCCGCGTCCGTGCGCGGCTCGGGGTGACCGCTATCTTCTTCGCCAACGGGTTTGCGATCGGCGCGTGGGCGGTCGCCATTCCACAGATCAAGGGGCTCTTTGGCCTGTCTGACGGAGGGCTCTCACTGATCCTGCTGATGATCGGCGTCGGAGCGATCGCCGCCATGCCCGTGGCGGGGCTTCTTCCTCCACGGATGGGCGGCACCGGGCGGACATTGCGTGTCTCGGGCCCCGTCTCGGCCGTGATTCTCGCCGCCCTGCCCGCCATGCACGCGCCGCCCTCGCCCGCCATCGCCCTCGCCGTCTGCGCCTTCCTGTTCGGTTTCGCCAACATCCTCGTCGATGTGCCGATGAACGCGCATGCGAGCGTCGTCGAGCGCGCATGGGGACGTGCGATCATGTCCTCGTTCCACGCAGCCTGGAGCGCAGGCGGGTTGATCGGCGGCGCGATCGGAGGAATGCTGATTGCGGCGGGCGCTTCGCCGCAGGTTCAGCTTGGCGTCGAAGGGGCGTTGTGTTTCCTGATCGCGGTTGTTGGAAGCCTGCGCATCGGCGTTGGCGACAGACACGCGCACCCGGCGGCGGTCGCGCTTCCGCATGGCCGGCTGATCGCCCTCGCGATGATCGCGCTGCTGGCCGTGTTCGCCGAGATGTCGGTCACCGACTGGAGCGCCCTCTACCTCAGGAGCGAGCTCGGCTCGAGCGCGGTTCTCGCCTCGGCCGGCTATTCGGCCTACGCCTTCATGATGTTCCTCGGGCGCGCGCTCGGCGATACGTTCGTGCATCGCCACGGCAGCGCCTCGGTCATCGTCGCCGGCGCGGCGATCGTTGTCGCCGGCGCCGGGCTGGCGGTGGCCGTCGCCACCCCCGCGGCGGCGATCCTCGGCTTCTGCCTGATCGGCCTCGGCATCGCGAACATGGTGCCCGCGGCGTTCAGCGCCAGCGCGCGCGCCGCGCCCACGCCATCCATGGGCGTGGCCATGTCCGCGTCGATGGCCTATGCCGCGGGCTTGATCAGCCCGCCGCTGTTCGGCGCGGTCGCCTCGATATCGAGCCTGAGGGCGGCGTTCGGCATGGTGATCGTCGCCGCGCTCGTGATCATCGGCCTGGCGGCGCGGAGAATGAAGACCGACTGACGCTCCCGGCGACGACCGACCCTTCAGCCCGCAAACAGCGGCGATCCCAAGATCGCAGCCTACCCGAAGCCCTATCTCGCGCCCCGATAGCGCAAAGCGTCGACCAGCAGCGCGAACGCCGCCGACGGCTGTCGGCGGCTCGGATAATAGAGGTGAAAGCCGGCGAATGGCGGACACCAGTCCTGCAGAACGCGGACAAGGCCGCCGTCGGCCAGGCGGTCGGCGACGAGTTCGTCCGGAAGCGAGGCGAGACCGAAGCCGTCGAGGCAGGCCTGGACAACCATCGGGATATTGTTGAGCACCAGCTGGCCGTCGACTCTCACCCTCAGCTCGCGGCCGTCTTTTCCGAACTCCCACGCATAAAGGCCGCCGGCGCTCGCCAGGCGCAGGTTGATGCACCGGTGCTCGCCGAGGTCGTGCGGCGTCAACGGGGCGGCGCGGCCGGCGAGATAGCCGGGCGATCCCACCACCGCCATGCGCAGGTCGGGTCCGATCCGCACCGCCACCATATCTCCGGCGATCGACTCGCCGAGCCTCACGCCGGCATCGAAGCGTTCGGCGACGATGTCGGAGAAGGCCTGCTCGATCGTCAGCTCGACGTGGATGTCGGGATAGTCCGGCAGCAATCGTCTCAACGCCGGCCACAGGATGGCGCGGGCGGCGTGCTCGGACGCCGTGATGCGGATCGTTCCCGCCGGCTTCTCGCGCAGCTCGCTGATCGAGGCGAGCTGGACGGAGATCTGGTCGAGCGCCGGGCCGAGCGTCTTCAAGAGACGTTCGCCGGCCTCGGTCGGCGCCACGCGACGCGTCGTGCGCACCAGCAGACGAACGCCGAGCCGCTCCTCCAGCCGCCTGACGGTATGGCTCAAGGCGGACTGCGACGTGCCGAGCTTGGCCGCTGCGCGGGTAAAGCTCTGCTCTTCGGCGACGACCAGGAAGGCGTTGAGATCGACCAGCTCCTCGCGGCGCATTGATGAATTCCCGACATGACCTCTTGCCGATCCTAGCATCTAGTCGATCTCGGCGGAGTGTGGGAGAACGTTGACCGCGCCGTCTCGCCAGGGGGACGGCGAAACGTTATCCGAAGGGCAGAACATTCATGAAAACCTTGGGTTATGCGGCGCAGTCCACCACCTCGTCCCTTGCGCCGTTTGCTTTCGACCGCCGTTCCCTCCGGGCCAACGACGTCGCCATGGACGTGCTTTATTGCGGAGTGTGCCATTCCGATCTGCACATGGCGCGCAACGACTGGGGCTGGAGCTTCTATCCGCTCGTGCCGGGCCACGAGATCGTCGGCCGGGTGACGGAGGTCGGCGCGGAGGTGAAAAAATACAAGGTCGGCGACCATGTCGCCGTGGGATGCATGGTCGATTCGTGCCAGACCTGCGACCAGTGCAAGAAGGGACTCGAGCAATATTGCCGCGAAGGCAACACGCAGACCTACGGCGGCCGCGATCGCATCACCTGCGAGCCGACTTACGGCGGCTACTCCAAACATCATCGTGCGCGAGGAGTTCGCCCTCAGGGTTCCGGAGCGCTCGACCTGTCGCGCGTCGCGCCGCTGCTCTGCGCCGGCATCACCACCTATTCGCCGCTCAAGGCGTGGAACGCCGGACCGGGCAGCCGCGTCGGCGTGGTCGGTCTCGGCGGTCTCGGACACATGGCGGTCAAGCTCGCCAAGGGCCTCGGCGCCGACGTCACGGTGCTGAGCCGGTCCAAGGCCAAGGAGGCCGACGCGCTGAAACTCGGCGCCTCCCGGCTCCTGGTGTCGTCCGACGCCGACGCGATGGCCAAGGGCAAGTCGAGCTTCGATCTGATCATCGACACCGTGCCGGTGAAGCACGACATCAATCCCTACCTGCCCCTGCTGCGACGTCGATGCGACCCTGGTCCTGGTCGGCGATCGGGCCGCTCGACGAACCGCATACGGTCATGGGCCTCGGCTCTCGCGGCGCCGGCGTGTCGCGGGATCGATCATCGGCGGCATCCCGGAGACGCAGGAGATGCTCGACTTCTGCGCCAGCAAGAACATCCTGCCGGAGTGCGAAATGATCCGCATGGATCACATCGGCGCGGCGTTCGAGCGGATGGAGCGCGCCGACGTCCGCTATCGTTTCGTGATCGACATGGCCTCGCTCGCCGCGCCCGAGGCCGTGTGATCTTGCCGGCTCCCCCTCGCCCCGCTTGCGGGCGCTGAGGGTCAGCCGATCGGCCTTGCGCGCTCCCCCGGCCCCTCATCCTGGCCTTCTCCCCCCGCAAGCGAGAAGGGAAGGTCGCCGGTCAATCGCAGGAGGGTGTTGCGTCGCCATGAAGCGCGAGAGTCACACCCTCCTTTGAGCGCTGCCTCGCGATCGCGCTCGGCGAACAGGTGGACGCTCGACGAACAGGCCGCCTCAATCCTGCCTGACAGTCGGTCCAAACCCGCCATAATCGCAATTGAAGTATTGTTCCGTCCTTGGAGGCGGTTCTACTGTGCTATCCAGGGGGACCGCGGATTAGACTGCGCGCTCCACTGCGGATTTTCGATTCTTTTTCTCGACCACAATGAGGGTCACAAGCGCAAGGGGATTGTTCGCCGCCAATCAGGAGGTCGGATCATGCGCATCGCTACGTGGAAACTGGGCCGATTGGCCGCCGTCGCCGGCGGGTTCGTGATTGCGGGGGCGCTTGCGGGCGCGGCGCAGGCCGGTGTCGTCACTGGTTCGCCCGCCTTCCCGCCCGAACTCGCTATCCTTCTCGTCGCCTACCGGCGCCGGCTGCTTCGTCGTCGTAAACGCTTGCGTGACGCCGGGAATCTTCACCCTGACCTCGCCGACCTCGAGCTTCCTTCCAGCCGTCCAGAACATCACCGCGGATGCGACTTACACGGCTTCATTGACATCTTTGCAGGGGATGGGTTCGCTCGGTTCGTTCACGCTGACCGGAGCCGTCGCCCTGGAGCTTCAGGGACGGACGTCGCCCACGGAAACCGGTTCCTGGGTCGCCGATTTGGCCGGGCTGTCGCTGAGCGCTCCGTTCATGGGCGTCGACACGCTGTCCGTGACGCTGGACCCTCAACACTCGTCCGCCGGAGCCGTCTCGATCACGCCGCTCGGCCAGAGCGGAGACTATCTGATCCAGAGTTACTTCGACATCTTTGTCGATGTGACGCTCGACAGGCCCGGCCTGCCGCTGATCACAACGTCGGTCGGTCCGATCGGAGTTGTCGCCGTGCCGGAGCCTGCGACCTGGGCAATGCTCCTGATCGGATTCGTCGGCCTTGGCTTCGCCCACCGCCGCGTGAGTTTGGCGCAGAGACGCTGAAGTCGGCGCGACGCTCCATCCCCCGGGCCGCTCGCGAAGGACCGGCTCCCGCCGAACCCCTTCGGCGGACCTTCGCCGCCATGCTCGCCGGCACGCATGCGCTTCACACCCTCCACTCCCCGGGCGCCAGCCGCGTTCGCAGAGGATCCAAGCGGAAGGTCGCGCTTGCGGACGCGCAAATAGCTTGACTATATCGGAAATCTGTCGTACCAATATTCTGATCACCAGGAATTGAGGCCGTCCCTTGTCCGGCTCAGCAGGCCTGCCGTCCGCTCGCCGCCGCGATCGCTTTCCGCCGACGCGGCAGGAGGCGCGGCTGGACAAAAGCCAGTGTCAGCCGCGGCTCGCCGAGCGTCTGAACGACGGCGCGTCGATTTTCGAGATTGCACGGCGCAGGCGCATAACCGAGCGCGGTAAGAACGAGGCCGTCCGCGCGCCGATCGCGCCGCGCGCTTCCGAGAGGACGGCTGAATTTGCGGCGGGGCAGGTCAACCGGCTCAATGAGCCCCGGTTCGTCAGCTTCGCCGCAATGTCGGGCGCCAATCGCATAACGGCCGACCGCGCGGTCAAGATCATGGGCGAACTCGCTGTTCATCACGCCCCGCCTGACGAAGGACGGAACCGAAAGACGCCGCAAGCTCCTGAAAAGTCTCGATTCCGGAGCCGAAACAGGGCAGGACGCCCTATCCGTCGCGGACGAACACCGGCGCGCGCGCTGGCCGGAGGAGCCCGCGCCGCCATCCTGCGTGGCGACATCGCCAGCGGCCGCGGCGGCGCCGGACGCGGAACCGAAACACGGCGTAAGCCGCTGAAAACTCACGATTTGGGGAGCCAAACTCGCAGAGGAGGCCTGTTCCGTCCCGGACGAGGACCGGGGCGCGCGGCGGTCAGAGACCGTGCGCCGCCATCCTGCGCGGCGGCGATCGCTGCCGCCGCATCGAGGCACGGAACCAAAACGCAGCGCAACCCTTTGAAAACTCACGATTTAGGAGCCAAATCGCACCCCTGTCGGCGGCGGCGGAACGTCCGTCCGGCCGCCCCCTTGCTCCACCGGCCGCTCCGACGTCATCAGGAGCTGGGCCGCGGTCGAGGCGGCGATGACCGCCGGGTCCTTGCCTTCGATGCCGGGAACGCCGATCGGGCAGACGAGCCGCGCCAGCATCGCTTCCGTCAGGCCCGCGTCGCGCATCTGACGCAAAAAGCGGGCGCGCTTGGTGGCGGAGCCGATCAGCCCGACATAGCCGAACCGCTCGCTCTTCAGCGCCGCGGCCACGATGTCGAGGTCGAGGCCATGCGAATGGGTCATCACCACGATCAGCGCGCCGTCGGGCGCGCCGGCGAGCTGCGCCGTCGGCTCGGGCGCATGGAAAAGCGCGACATTGGCGGGCGTCCGGGCGGGGAACGCCTCCCGGCGCGAATCGATCCAGCACACCACGAACGGCAGCGGCGCGAGCGCCAGCGCCAGAGCACGGCCGACATGGCCCGCGCCGAAGAGATAGACGGCGCGGGCGCTCTCGCCGATCGGCTCGGTCCATGCCTTGCCGTCAGGCAGGGTTTCGGTCAGGCGTCCCCCGGGGCGATCGCGATCGAGCCGGCGCTCGACCCGCCCATCGGCCCCGAACCGCGCCGTCAGCGTCCCGACGCCATCCCCTTCGGCCGCCGCCAGCGGTCCGAGATCCTCGAGGTCGCGCCGGTCAAAAGTCTCGATCCGCCAGTCGACCCGGCCGCCGCAGCATTGCGCGAGCTCGGGCCCAAGCGCGAGCGAGCGCCGCTCCGCCGGCCGTCGTCCAGCCTTCAACGCCGCGAGCGCCGCCTCGAGCGCGGCCCACTCGAGGGCGCCGCCGCCGATCGTGCCGTGAAAGCCGCCCGAGGGCCGAACCACCATGCGCGCCCCCGCCTCGCGCGGGCTCGAACCCAGAACCCGCGCCAGCGTCACCAGCGCCGCCGACCCTTCGGCCTCGATCGCTTCGAGAAGGCGGCGGAAGGCCAGCTCGCTCCGCCTTCAACGCCCGCGGTCCAGCGAGCGAATCGCGTTGAGGATCGATTCGGGCGTGCACGGCGCCTCGAGACGCGGCTGTCCGACCGGGTTCGTCGCATGGACCGCATCGAGCACCGCCGAATAGACAGAGATCGCAAGCATCAGGGGCGGCTCGCCGACCGCCTTTGAGCGATAGATGCTCGGGGTCGGGTTCGGACGGGTGTGGAGGGTCGTGTTGAAGATCGGCGGCACGTCCGAGGCGACGGGGATCTTGTAGGTCGCCGGCGCATGGGTGGTGAGCCGGCCCTTGGCGTCGTAGACGAGCTCTTCGGTCGTCAGCCAGCCCATGCCCTGAATGAAGCCGCCCTCGACCTGACCGATGTCGAGCGCCGGATTGATCGAACGGCCGACATCGTGCAGCAGGTCGGCGCGCAGGACCCGCATCTCCCCCGTCAGCGTGTCGATCGCCACTTCCGCGCACGCCGCGCCATAGGCGAAGTAGAAGAACGGCCGGCCCGTCGCCTTGGCTCGGTCCCAGTGGATTTCCGGCGTCTTGTAATGGCCGGCGTGCGGAGAGCTGCACCCGAGCCAGGCGGCAGGCCTTGGCGAGCGGGCCGAACTCCATCGTGTGGTTGCCGGATACGGCGGAGCCGTCGCGGAACTCGACCGTCTCGACCGGCACGCCCCAATGCTCGGCGACGAAGGCGGCCATGCGGCCCTTGATCTCGGCCGCGGCGATCTTCGCCGCCATGCCGTTGAGGTCTGTGCCGGAGGACGCCGCGGTCGGCGAAGCGTTCGGGACCTTCGCAGTGTTGGTCGCGGTGATGCGCACGAAATGCAGCGGGACCCCGAACTCCTCGGCCACGATCTGGGCGACCTTGGTGAACAGCCCCTGCCCCATCTCGGTGCCGCCGTGATTGAGATGGATCGAGCCGTCGGTATAGACATGCACCAGCGCGCCGGCCTGGTTCAGCGGAATCAGCGTGAACGAGATGCCGAACATCAGCGGCGTCAGCGCGATGCCGCGCTTGAGATAGGGGCTGGTCGCGTTGAAGGCCGCGATGCGCGGCGCGCCGCGCGCGATAGTCGCACGACCGCTCGAGCTCCTCGATCATCGCCGGTTGCGTCTCGATAGTCCTCGACCGCCTGACCGTAGGGCGTGCGGTCGGAGCCCGCGCGCTAGCAGGTTCGCCTTGCGCACGTCGAGCGGATCGAGGCCGCGCTCGCGGGCGATCGCGTCCATCACGCGCTCGATCGGCGACCATGCCCTGCGGCCCCCCGAAACCGCGAAAGGCGGTGTTCGAGACCGTGTTGGTCTTCAGCCGCCGGGTGCCGATGGCGACGTCGGGCAGCCAGTAGCCGTTGCCGGCGTGGAACATCGCGCGGTCGACCACGCCCGGCGACAGGTCGACCGAGCAGCCGCAGCGCGCGTTCAGCATCACGTCATAGCCGGCGATCGACGCCCTCGTCGTCGTAGCCCACGCGCCAGTCGGCGCGAAAATCGTGGCGCTTGCCGGTCAGCGCAAAGTCGTCGTCGCGGTCGAGCCGGACCTTGCAGGGCCGGCCGGTGATGCTGCGCGGCGAGTGCGGCCATCGCCGCCCAAGCGCAGGCCTGGCTCTCCTTGCCGCCGAAGCCGCCGCCCATGCGGCGCGTCTCGACGGTGACGAAGGCGTCGGGCACGCCGAGCACGCGCGCCACGATGTGCTGGGTCTCGGTCGGATCCTGGGTCGAGGCATGGACCATCATCTCGTCGCCTTCGCCGGGAATGGCGAAAGAGGCCTGGCCTTCGAGATAGAAATGCTCCTGGCCGCCGATGATGAACTGGCCATCGAGACGATGCGGCGCGGTCGTTGATCGCACCCGCCGCGTCGCCGCGGCCGAAGGCGTAGTCGTCCTGCACCCGCGCGCCGGTTGCCAGCGCGTCCGCGACGGTCACCGACGGCGTCTCGCACGTCGATCTCCATTCGGCCGAGCCGCGCGGCGCGGCGGGCCTCGTCTCGCGTCCGGGCGACGACGGCGAACACCGCCTGTCCGTGGAACAGGATCTCGCGCTCGGCGAAGCAGGGGTTCGTCGGCGAACACCGGCGCGATGTCGTTTTTGCCGGGAATATCGGCCGCGGTGAGCACGGCAACGACGCCGGGCGCGGCGCTGACGGCCGAGAGATCGAGGCTCTTCAGTTCGCCCGCCGCCGGCCGGCGACATGCCGACGGCGATGTGCAGCGTGCCCTCCGGCTCCCGGATGTCGTCGATATAGGTCGCCGAGCCTTGCACATGCAGCCGCGCGGAATCGTGTGGCAGCAGCTTGTGGACGACTGCGGTCGGGCGGGCCTCGAGGACGTCATTCTGCGGCATGAAGCGTTCCAATGCGGGTTGGCGCGCCGGCGCCGGCGATTTCGATCAGCGCCTTCTGCAAGACGTTGGTCGCGAGCGCCGTTCGATAAGCCGCCGTCGCCCGCTGGTCGGTCAGGGGCGCGAAGTCGGAGGCGAGCGCATCGAGCGCCGGGCGCCAGCTTTGCGGCGCGTCGAGGTCGGCTCCGATCAGCGCGCGCTCGGCGTTGGCCGCCCGCTTTGGTGTGGCCGCCATGCCGCCGTAGGCGATCCGCGCGCCGGCGATACGCCGTCCATCGAGATCGAACCGGGCGGCGAGCATGACAGCCGAAATATCCTCGTCGAACCGCTTTGTGATCTTGAAGGCGCGATAGTGCTGGCCGCCGGCGAGCGGAAGCGCCTCGACGGCGACGCACAAACTCGCCCGGCGCGCGATCCTGCTGGCCATAGGCGATGAAGAAGTCCTCGAGCGGCAGCGTGCGCGACGCCTGACCCTTGCGCAGCACGACCCGGCCGCCAAGCGCGATCAGGGCCGGAGCGAGGTCGCCGATCGGCGAGCCGTTGGCGATGTTGCCCCCGACCGTGCCGCTCGTGCGCACCTGCACGGAGCCGAAGCGGCGCAA
This sequence comes from uncultured Alphaproteobacteria bacterium, assembly GCA_963816065.1. GTDB lineage: Bacteria > Pseudomonadota > Alphaproteobacteria > Rhizobiales > Beijerinckiaceae > Roseiarcus. The sequence continues at coordinate 71,922 of CAWFJG010000032.1, forward strand.
GAGCTCGCCGAGATCGGGATGGATCCGCTGAAGAAACGGCGCGGCGTCGCTGAGCGTGACCCCGGCGCCAAGCGACAGCGCGCCGTCCGGCGCCTCCCCGACCGCGTCGAGGCCGGCAACCCGCCCGAGCCAGATAATCTGGTCAAGTTCGCGCAACTGCTTGGTGACCCATAGGCCGACGTCCGTCGCCCCGGCGACCAGCGTGGCCCGGGGGTAGCGGCCATAGAGCGCAGCGAGCGAGTCGATGCTTGCCGGCGCCGCGAAGAAGCGCGTCTCGTCGCTGGCGAAAAGGTCCTTCCCGTCGGCGAGCGCTGCGAGCGCTGCGGTTCGCTCGCTTCGCGTGGCGGCGAACCGGTCGGCTGGCGCGCCGTCGCAGGTCGCCAGCCCGGCAGCGAGAATCGGGCGGTAGCCCGTGCAACGGCAGAGATTGCCGGCAAGCTGTTCGTTGAGGCTCGACGACGTCGCCGGGGTCTCCGAATGATAGGCGGCAAACAGGCTCATGACGATGCCCGGGGTACAGAAGCCGCACTGCGAGCCGTGCAGATCGACCATCGCCTGCTGCACCGGGTGGAGCGTGTCGCCCTCGGCGAGATCCTCGATGGCAATGAGTTCGACGCCATCAAGCTGGCCGAGCAGCAAAATGCAGGCGTTGACCGCTTCGTACCGCAGTCGCCCGCCTTTCAGACGCGCCAGGACGACGGTGCACGCGCCGCAATCGCCTTCGCCGCACCCCTCCTTCGTCCCTTTCGCAAGCGCCTCCTCCCGCAGCCAGTCAAGCACGGTGGCTCGCGGCGAGAAGCGGTCGATCTCGACGCCGCGGCCGCGGAAGCGAAAACGTAGCGTTCCGCGTGATGCTGTCGGCATATCCGTCACAATGTCCGCCTACATTCGAGTTGAGGGTATGATGAAGCGATTGCTTCGCAAACGGAAGTGTGACGAGGATCACAGCGTCCGTGGTCGCAACAACTAAGGTTGTGGAGCGACCCGGCCGATCTGTTGACAAGCGCCCACTTCTCGGACAAGGCTTTGTCCTTGCGCGATGGTATAGAATGGACTGTTTTTTGCCAACCCGGAAGTCGGCGCATCGACGTCGGCGTTCCCTAAAACCGGAATCCTATCGATGCGAGGCCTGAAGGCGACGATGGCGGCTGTCGCCGTGGCGACCGCGATTGCGGGGACGGCGACCGCCAAGGGCAATGTGCTGACGCCCGCCAGTCTGGAAAATGACTATACCGGCATATGCGACTCGAGCTCCGGATGTCCCGGCTCGCCCCCGGGCTGGACAGTGTATAACGCTTTCACGCTCGACAAGGGCGCGACGATCAGCGAGATCGGGTTTTACTCGTATTTGGTCAGCGCCACGGCTTTGGGAAGGCTTACGGCCGCAAACTACGTCAGCACGACCTTAACGATCTGGCAGTCGGTTGGTTCGACACCGGCGCCGGACACGTCAGTGGCGCCCATTGAGATAAGCGGCGTCGACAGCGCGACGCTGGAGGGTTCGGACTTGCTGCTGGCGACCGTCGGCGGTATCGGCCAGCATCTGGATGCGGGCACTTACTTTATCGGATTCCAGAATAATTTCAATTCCAGCAAGGGATTTTCGACCTACGCGACAACGGGCCAAAGCTCGACCGTTTGGCTTGGTCAGGGCGCCCCCCAATATACGTCCGCGAACTACGCCCCGGTTAACTTCTACATCAACGGCATATTCGACACCAATAATGGCGGCGGGCCGCCCCCGCCGCCGCCGAGCGTTCCTGAGGCATCGACCTGGGCCATGGCCCTCTCCGGCTTCGCTGGGCTGGGTTGGCTGGCGCGCCGCCGCGCCCGCTCGACCCAATTCAAGTCCGCCTAGCCGCGTTTCCGGGGCGCCTCGGCCGTTAGCCGCAGGTCGGGCGGAACTGCCTCCGCGAGAAGCGCCTCGATCGCCTCGTCGGCGCCCATTGTGGTTTGGGCGTTCGAGCCAAGGCGGCGGACCGACACCGTGTTCTCCGCCGCCTCCTTGCGCCCGACCGCCAGCAGCGCCGGGACCTTGGCGAGCGAATGCTCCCGCACCTTGTAGTTGATCTTCTCGTTGCGCAGGTCGGTCTCGACCTTGAGGCCGCGTTTCTTCGCCTTCGCCGCGAATGCGACAGCGAACTCGTCGGCGTCGCCGGTGATGGTGCATACGACCGCCTGGACAGGCGCGAGCCACAACGGCAGGTGACCCGCATAATGCTCGAGCAAGATGCCGATAAACCGCTCCATCGAGCCGCAGATGGCGCGATGGATCATCACCGGAGTCGTCTTCTCGCTGTTGGCTGCAATGTAGAAAGCCCCGAAGCGCTCCGGCAGGTTGAAGTCTACTTGCGTCGTCCCGCATTGCCAGTCGCGGCCGATGGCGTCGCGCAGCACGTATTCGAACTTCGGCCCGTAGAATGCCCCCTCGCCCGGGTTGATGCCGGTCGTGACCACATTTCCGTGACGCGCCTTGATCTCATCGAGCACCTGGGTCATCACGTCCTCGGCGTGGTCCCACATGGCGTCCGTGCCGACCCGCTTGTCGGGCCGGGTCGAGAGCTTGACCAGAATCCTGTCGAAGCCGAAATGGCTATACACGGACAGGATCAGCTCGTTGATCTTATGGCACTCGGCCGCGAGCTGCTCCTCCGTGCAGAAGATGTGGGCGTCGTCCTGGGTGAAAGAGCGAACGCGCATGAGGCCATGCAGCGCGCCCGACGGCTCGTAGCGATTGACCGCGCCGAATTCGGCAAGCCGAAGCGGCAGCTCTCTATAGCTGCGCAGGCCGTTCTTGAAGATCTGCACGTGTCCGGGGCAATTCATGGGCTTGATGGCATAGATGCGCTCGTCCTCGCCCTCGGCCTCCTCGCCAGCCGGCCGGGCCATGAACATGCTCTCGCGATACCAGCCCCAGTGGCCTGAAATCTCCCACAAGCGCTTGTCGAGCACTTGCGGAGCGTTCACCTCCTGATAGTCCTCCGCCAGCCGGCGACGCATATAGGCGGTGAGGGTCTGGAAGATCGCCCAGCCCTTTGGGTGCCAGAAGATCGAACCCGGTGCCTCTTCCTGGAAATGGAAAAGATCCATCTCGCGGGCGAGCTTCCGATGGTCGCGCCGCTCGGCCTCCTCGATCTGCTTCAGGTAAGCGTCGAGTTCATCCTTCCTGGCGAAGGCGGTAGCGTAGATGCGCGACAGCATGGGCTTTGTGGAATCGCCGCGCCAATAGGCGCCCGCCACCTTCATCAGTTTGAAGGCGTCGCCAATTTTGCCGGTCGAGGTCATGTGCGGGCCGCGGCAGAGATCGGTCCAGCCGCCCTGACTGTAGAGCTTGAGGTCCTCGCCCGGCGGAATGGAGTCGATCAGCTCGACCTTGAACGCCTCGCCCTTGGTCTCGAAGAAGCTCTTGGCCTCCTCGCGCGGCACCACCGTCTTCACGAACGGCTCGTCGCGGGCGACGATCTCGCGCATCCGCTTCTCGATTGCCGGAAAATCCTCGGGTTTGAACGGCTCGGAGCGGTAGAAGTCGTAATAGAAGCCGTTCTCGATCACGGGTCCGATGGTAACCTGGGTATCGGGCCATAGCGACTGCACCGCCTCGGCGAGGACATGAGCGGCGTCGTGACGGATCAACTCAAGGGCGCGAGGATCGTCGCGTGCAATGAACTCGAGAGCCGCGTCGTCGTCGATGCAGTCCGCGAGGTCGACGAGTTCGCCGTCGCGGATCATCGCAACCGTCCGCTTGGCGAGCGAGGGGGAGATGGACTTTGCGATCTCCAGGCCAGACAGGCCGGCCTCGAAGGCGCGCCTGGCGCCGTCGGGAAAAGTGACGTGGATCATATCGCTCCTCTTGCTCACTCGCCGAAACAATCGGCGTAAGCGAATTGCCGATGCCTATAGACGGGGACGGCTGGCGGAGCAATCCTGCGCGTCGCCCACAATCCCCGAACAAATGACGGGCCGCGCTTGATCGTGATCGATTTTGCGGTGTCGGGCGGGTTCGAGCGTCAGTATCGGGTGTTGCCGGTCACCTCGTCATGTCGGCGTTCGCGCATGGCGAGTCTCGCGGCAATCGCATGCAACCGGCGCGAAGTCTCGCCGGTCGCGACCGCGCGCGGACCGTCGTCGCCTCGCCCAGGGACGCGGCCGATCATGACGTTTTGGCGCGGAGACGGGCGGTTCGGGCTCATCCGGCCGGTCCATGCGCCAGCGCCCTTATCTTCTGGCGGGCGTCGAGGATCGACGCCAGCGCTTGCGTCCCCCCGCCCAGGCGAATGATCCATCGCCGGGCGTGGCTGATCACCCGTCCGGGCAGGCCGATCAGGTGAAACCGCAGCGCCTTCATGCGCTTGGCGGCCCAGCTCTCGCCGAGCGCCAGGCGCTTCATCGCCGCGTTCAGATTGAACGCCAGGATCGCCAGCGCCCACCACGCGGCGTTGGCCCCGAACAGCCCGGACGGCAGCTGTCCCCCGGCCAGATCGGATTTGATCGCCGAATGCGCCTCCTCGCTCTTGCCACAACGCTCTCGCAGCCACCAGATGACGCCGTCGCCGGGACCCTTTTGGTTGGTCACCACGCCAAACAGCTTGTGCAGACCCTCGCCGGCGAACGCCTGGGTGGGAAACGGCAGCTCCTGCTCGTCCCCCAGTTCCAGTTGCCGCAGCGGTTCGCGGATCGCCAGGAAGCGGTAATCGGCGCGCTGGCGGCTGTGTCCGGCCCAGTTGGGGACGTGGACGACCTCGGCCCATTCCTGATCGGTGACGTACGACTTGCCGTCCACCCGCCGGATCAGCGGCTGCCACTCGCTCTCCGGCGTCGCCAGCACGGCCGCGCGGAAAGCTTCGGTCACATCGGCGCCGATCGCGAACTCGATCACGCCGAAACGCGGATCTTTCCCCTCGCCGCAATAGAGCAGCAATTCGGCCTGATAGCCCGCCGTGTCGGAGCGCAGCGCGACCTTCTTCACGCTCTCCGGCAGATGGCGCAGGCTCTCCTTCAGCACGCGCAACTGCTCGTGACCGGCGGGCACGTTGCCGTCGCGGAACTCCGAATACAGCATCGCGCCCTGTTCCGCCCACCAGCAGTTCAGCGGCTGATACGCCTTGAACTTCTTGTAGCAATGCAGCGCGTCGCGCTTGTGCGTCTCGATCAGCGTCGCGTCCATGTCCAGCGTCGCCGACTTCGCAGGCTGGCGTTCGTGCAAGAACTCCAGCAGCGCCTGGTTCACCCGCCAGAGACCGCGCAGCGCCTCCGTCACCGCCGGAATGAACGCTTTTCCCGCGACCGCCTTGGGCGAGTTCGGATCGTGGAACCGCTCCAACCAGCCCGACAGCGCCGACGGCGAGGGCGTCGCCCGTTCGCGCTCGCGCCGCAAGCGGCTCTTCAACGACCGCCGTTCGGCGCGCGACAGCAAATCCTTCTCGATTGCGCGCAGGATCGCCGAAAAGCCGCCGTCGCGCTCCAACCGCTCGATGTCCTCCACGCAATCCCCGCCCGCGAGGTTCAGGAAGATCACCGCCAGAACCATCTGGATGTCGAGCCAGCCCTGGCCGCCGGCCGCCCGCACATGCCGCCGGATCGCCGCGCCCAGGCCACTGGCCTTGATCAGATCGAAATACAAGGCAAGACCGGCTAAGGAGGTCAGGCCATGGCTCGACGGGTCGGCCTCGTACTGGAAATCAAGCAGCCCTTGTGCCACCCTCGCGCACCCCGTTGGTGATGGTTTTCGAATCGCAATCCAAAACTATCTGCCTGATAAATCAGGGCCAACGGGGAACCTCAATTTTCTTGACGCCGAATCCAGGTCGCCGCAGAGGTCCCGATCGCCATGGCCGAAGAGGAAAAGCTTACGCGTCGCGTCGTTGTCGAAGGTTACGTCCAAGGAGTTGGCTACCGCCACTTTGCCTATCGCGCCGCCACGCGGCTGGGGCTTTCCGGGTGGGTTCGCAACCGCGCGGACGGGACGGTCGAGGCTCTGGTCTCCGGCGCCCCGGACAAGGTCGAGGCGATGCTCGCCGAACTGAAGCGCGGCCCGCTCGGGGCTCACGTGCGCAGCGTCCGTCTCGCCGAGCCGGCTGGGGAGACCTGGACGCCCGGGACGTTCGCGGTGCGGCCGACCGGATAGGCGCACGCGCACGGATTTGGCTCCGGGCGCGACTTCGAGGGCTTGAACGCTATTTCTTCAGCTCTACGTTGCGAGCTACTAAAATGGCTCGAAATACGTTGAGTAGGGACCCACTTTCGGGCGCCGCGCGCGATCCACAGGCCCGCTTACTCGCCGCGGCTCGGAATCGAGTACGTCCCCGTGGCGTGGGCGACCATGTCGTGGGACCCTTCCGAGAACAGCGCCACCTCGCCGACCGCGAGGCGCTTGCCGAGCTTCATCAGCTTCGCCCGGCCGATCAGGTCCCTGGGCTCGGGCTTGCGCAGGAAGTTGATTGAGACATTGGTCGTGACCGCGAGCTTGACCTTCCCGATCTCGTGCAGGATCGCCACATAGAGCGCGAGGTCGGCCAGCGTGAACATCGCCGGCCCGGAGATCGTGCCGCCGGGTCTCAGATGGTCGGGGTGGTAGGCGAGCCGCACGGTGGCGCTCATGGGCCCCACCTCGGCGATGGCGTAGTCGCCGCGCGCCCACACCTGCGGAAAGACCTCCTCGAGATACCCGCGCAACTCCGCGAGGGTGAACGGGCGAAGCTTGGCGTGACTCATGCGGAACTCTTGGTGGCGTCGAGAATGAGGTTGCGTCATCGCGCCGGCATTCGTCCAGGCTTTCTTGGGATGCGGCGGGAGCCTGTCCACGGGCCGCCGCTATTGAGCCATTTTCAGAACGCCCTACATTCCCCCTGGGCGTCGGGCGCCCAATTCACGTGGCTTGGCGACATGAGCGCAAAACGAACCTCGTCGTCCCCCCCACCACTCTCGGCCTTGCCGGGCATCTCGGCCGAAAGCCGTGGGATTGTCGACGAGCTTCTCGACGGTCTTGCCGAAGGGTTCTTCGCTCTCGATGCGAATTGGCGGTTCACCGCCTTCAATCGCGCGGCCGAGGACGTCTTTCAACTGCGGCGCGAAGAGGTGATCGGCAAACTCTTGTGGGACATCTCGCCGACCACCGTCGGCAGCGAGTTCGAACGCCGCTACCGCAAGGTGATGGCGAAACGCGAAAAGCAAGTGTTCGAGACCTTTACCACCCGCATGCCGGACCGCTGGCACGAGGTGCGCGCCTTCCCGCTCGGCGACGGGATCGGCGTCTCCTTCCGTGACGCGACCGAGCGAAGGTCGATGTTCGAGCGGCTCAGCCAACGCGAGCTCGAACTCGCCCGAGTTCAGGAAATCGGCGGAGTTGGGGGAATGCGAGTCGAGCTCCGGGGCGGACTCGCGGGCCTGCGCTCACCCGAATACCTGCGCATCCATGGGCTGCGGGCAGAAGCTGCGATCGAAACCCACGACGACTGGGTGAAGCGCATCCATCCGGAGGATCGCGAAGAGGCCGTCAGGCACTTCTTTGCGGTTCTTCATGGCCAATCGGCTGCCTACGCTACGGAGTACCGGATTGTGCGGCCGAGCGATGGCGCGATCAGATGGATTCGAGCGATCGCGGAGATCGAGCGCGACGAGATCGGCGCGCCGGTCGCCCTTGTCGGCGCGCATACCGACATTACCGAGAGGAAGCGTGCGGAGGAGGAGGCGCGGGCGAGCGAAGAACGGCTGCGGGCGATAGCCGACGCCCTGCCCGTCCTCATTTCCTACGTCGACCACGACCAGATCTTCCGCTTTGTTAATCGGACCTACGAGACCTGGTTTCAGCGACCCCGGACCGAGATCGTCGGCCGGCGCGTCGAGGAGGTCATGACGCCGACGATGTACGCCGCGCGGCGGGTCCAGCTCGAGCGGGCGCTGGCGGGCGAGGAGGTCTCTTATGAAGTCGAGTTTCCGCGGCGGGAAGGAATCGCGTTCACCGAGGTCGTCCACGTCCCGCATCGCAACTCGCGCGGTGAGGTGCTTGGCGTCTACGTGATCGTTACCGACGTCACCCAGCACAAGCTTTCGGAGCGCGCGATTGCTGAGAGCGAGGCCCGCTTCCGGACGATCGCCAACAACGCGCCCGTGCTGATCTGGGTCACAGCGGCCGACGGACGGCGGGACTTCGTCAATCAAGCCTATCTCGACTTTTTTGGCGCCAGCTACGAGGAGGCGCTGGCCTTCGACTGGCGCCAGGCCCTCCACCCGGACGACCTGCCGCGCATCCTTCAAGAAGGGCCATCCATCGATGCCTCGACCAAGCTTGTCACCGTCGAGGCCCGCTTCCGGCGTGGCGATGGGGAGTGGCGATGGATCCGGGCGGAATCGCAGCCCCGGTGGACGGTCTCCGGCGAGCACGCCGGCTTCATAGGCGTCGGCCACGATGTCACGACGGCGAAGCAAGCGCAGGACGCGCTCGCTGAGATCAATGAGACGCTGGAACGCCGCGTCGAGGAGCGCACGGCCGAACTCGCATCGAGCGAAGCTCTGGTGACGACCTTCTTCCAGCACTCGCCCGAGTGCCACGCGGTGCTCGTCGAGGACGGCGACGGCTTCCGCTTCCAGGAGATCAATCCGGCGACGCTTGCGCTTTATGGCAAGACGCGCGGCGAAGTAATCGAACGGCTGACGGAGGACGTTTTCGACCCAGAAGCGGCGGCGGACGTCAATGGCCACATCAAAGCCAGCCTGCGTAAGGGAGGGGCCCACCGCTACGAGCGTATTCACGAAGGCCGCGCGATCGAAGCTGTCGCGACGCCGGTTCCGTCCCGTGAAGGAGAGCCGCGTCGGGTGGTTGTCAGCGCCCGCGACGTCACGGAGAGGGGGCGGCTCGAGGACCAGTTGCGCCAGGCTCTCAAGATGGAGGCGCTTGGCCAACTCACCGGAGGCGTCGCTCACGATTTCAACAATCTTCTGACCCTCGTCCTCGGAGGCCTCGACACCATCGACCGGCAGATCGCGCTTTTGCCGGAGGGTCCGGCCAGGGCGCGGATCGAAAGGTCGAAAGACATGGCGCTGCAGGGCGTACAGCGCGCTCGCGGGTTGACCGCGCGCCTGCTTGCCTTCGCCCGCCGGCAGGCGCTCGCTCCTCAACCTGTTGACCCTAACGCCCTGGTCGCCGGAATCTGCGATCTCCTGCAACGGACGCTCGGCGAGCAGATCACGCTCCGGACGATCCTCGCCGACCACGTCTGGAACGCCTTCGTCGATCCCAACCAGCTCGAGAACGCGCTGATCAACCTCGCGCTGAACGCAAGGGATGCAATGCCGCGCGGCGGCAGTCTCATCATCGAGACCGCGAATCGCACGCTCGAGGCGGCCGATGTCTCGACGCTCGCGGAGCAAGTCGAGTCCGGCGAATACTTGTCGATCGCCGTCATGGACACCGGCGCCGGCATGGACGCCGAGAGCCGGGCCCGGGCGTTCGATCCGTTCTTCACCACCAAGGACGTCGGCAAGGGCACCGGACTGGGTCTGAGCCAGGTCTATGGGTTCTGCCGGCAATCCGGAGGCTACGCCGAGATCGAGAGTTCTCCGGGACGCGGAGCGACAGTGCGGATGTTCCTGCCGCGGCAGTCCACGCCTTTTGCGGAACGCGCCGAACCGTCCGAGGCGCCGTTTGCGGGCACAGGCGGACGGGAAAGCATCCTCTTGGTCGAGGACGACGACGGAGTGCGAACCTTCGCCAGCGAAACGCTGCGGGATCTCGGTTACCGGGTTGCAGAAGCCCCAAGCGGGAAGGCCGCGCTCTCGATCCTCGACAACGCGCACGATCTCAATCTGCTGCTGACCGACATCGTCATGCCTGGCGAATACAACGGGCGCGAACTTGCCGACGAAGCGGTGCGCAGGCGTCCGGGACTCAAAGTCCTCTACATGACCGGCTACAGCCGCGACGCGATCCGATGGCGCGGCGAACTCGAGCCCGGCATTCATCTGCTCGCCAAGCCCTTTTCGCACGAAGAGCTGGCGGCCAGAGTGCGCAAGCGTCTCGACGGGGCGCACTGAAAGGGCGGGCGCGAGACGCGTAGGCATGACGGTCGGCCATGATGGCGATTGACTTTTCGCTGTAGAACCCGGGAATTATCCTTCCACCTCACGAGCCGAAACGACCATGCCGAGCCTCTTCCCCGACGATCTCGTCCGCCGCGCGGGCGCCCTTATCGAGCGCTGCCGAGCTGAAGGGGTCAAGATCGCAACCGCCGAGTCCTGCACCGGAGGCCTGATCGCGGCTCTGCTCACCGAGATTCCGGGCTCGTCGGCGGTGGTGGAGCGTGGCTTCGTCGTCTATTCCAACGACGCCAAGATCGAGCTCCTCGGCGTGCCGGCCGAGACGATCGCCGCGGAGGGCGCCGTCAGCGAGGCGACTGCGCGCGCCATGGCCCAAGGCGCGCTCGCCGGATCGCGCGCCGATGTCGCCGTCAGCGTCACGGGCGTCGCGGGGCCGGACGGCGGCTCGGCGGAGAAGCCGGTCGGCCTCGTCTGGTTCGCCTGCGCCCGCGGTGGCGGCGCGACCGTCGTGCGCGAGGAGCAGTTTGGCGCGATCGGCCGGGAAAACGTGCGGATGGCCTCGGTGACGACTGGCCTCGGTCTTCTGGAGGCGGCGGTCTAAATAGGCCGAACGACGGTCTCACGGTTTATCAAAACCCAGAGCGCGGTCGCGTGGCGTGGCGGACCAGCCGGCTCAAGGCTGCGTCGACTGCGGATAGAGAGCATTCGCCCGTTCCTCGAACGCCTGGGCGAACTTGCGGAAAGCCGCGTCGAACATCGAACCCATCAGTGTGCTGAGCGTTCGGCTGCGAAACTCGTAATCGATGAAGAACGCCACGCGCGAGCCTCCCGGCTCGTCGCGGAACGTCCAGATGTTTTCCATGTAGCTGAAGGGGCCGTCGATATACTCGACGACCACGCGGCGGCGAGCCTTGTCAAGCACGACTCGGCTCGTGAACGTCTCGCGGATCAGCCTGTAGCCGACCGACATCTCGGCGAGCAACGTCTCGCGTCCATGCGTGTCCGAGCGTCGGTTGCGCACCCTGAGGCCGGTGCACAGCGGCACGAATTCCGGATAGCGTTCGACGTCGGCCACGAGATCGAACATCTGTTCGGGCTGGTGACGGACGCGACGCTCGTTGCGGAACGACGGCACGTCTCCCCCTCCGACGAACTTGCCGCGGCGCGGATTACGGCTTCGGCGCCGGGGCGGCTGGCGCGGCAGGCGCGTTTGACTGGCCCTGAAGCTGCTTCAGTTGGTCGAGTATGTTGCCCGGATTAACCGGCTGGGGCGCCTCCTGGCTCGCCGGAGCGGCCGGTCCCCTGGTCAGGATCGAATGGGGCGCGCGGCTCCAACCGGCGAGGATCGACATCAGGATCGAGGTGGCGAAGAACAGGGTCGCGAGAACAGCGGTGGCGCGCGACAGCGCGTTTGCCTGTCCGCGGCCTGTCAGGAAGTTGCTCGAGCCGCCGCCGGAGCCGAGGACGCCGCCCTCGGATCGCTGCAGCAGGACGACCACGACCAACGCGATCACGATCAGGATGTGAATAACGATCAGAACCGACTGCATTGACGAGCCCGAATGGAAAAAGCGCCGGCCTCATCGGCCGGCGTTCCAGAAAGATGGGGCGCTCCTATCACGGCGCAAGAGGCGCGTCCATCGCTCGATCTGGGCCCGCGCTCAGCGGTAGGCGGCGGCGATGGCGAGGAAATCCGCAGCCTTGAGGCTAGCGCCGCCGACCAGGGCGCCGTCGACGTTGACGATGCCGAGCAGTTCCTTGGCGTTGGCGGGCTTCACCGAGCCGCCGTAAAGGATGCGGACCTTGGCGCCCGCCGCGCCGTAAAGCTCGCCGAGCAGGTTGCGGATCGCAAGATGCACTTCCGCCACATCGGCGGCGGTCGGCGTCAGGCCGGTGCCGATCGCCCAGACGGGCTCGTAGGCGACCACAACCGTCTCCGGTTTGCCGGCCGGCGGCGCGGAGCCCTTAACCTGGCGCGATACGACCGCGATCGCCTGGCCGGCTTCACGTTCCGCCCGCGTCTCGCCGACGCAGACGATGGCGACGAGGCCGCTCTTCAGCGCCGCTTCCGCCTTGGCGCGCACCAACTCGTCCGTCTCGTGGTGGTAAGTGCGGCGCTCCGAGTGGCCAACGATGACATAGGTTGCGCCCAGGTCCTTGAGCATTGCCGCTGATGTGTCGCCTGTATAGGCGCCGCTTGCATGGGGGCTGCAGTCTTGGCCGCCGAATGTCACCGTCCCGTCCGCCAGCTTCGAGGCGGCAGCGGCGATCAGCGTGAACGGCGGGCAGACCGCCAGTTCCGCTGCGCCCGCCTCGCCTGCGTCCGCCGCCTTGCGCATCGCCTCGATTTCAGCGATCGAGGCTGTCAGGCCGTTCATTTTCCAGTTTCCGGCCACGAGCGGGCGGACGTCAGGCGTCATCGGATTGATCTCCTTGAAAGGGTCGGCGGGTTGTTATCATCGGCCAAAAGCCTATGCAAAGCGGCCGACTGCGGCTAATAGGCGCGGTCCAACGGCGACAAGCGAGGCGAAGACGTCCCCATGCTCGAATCGATGCGCAACGCGGCCCAGGGCGTGGTCGGCAAGGCGGTCATGACCGTCGTTATGGGCCTAATTATCGTGAGCTTCGTCATTTGGGGCGTCGGCGATATGTTGCGCGGCTTCACCGCCACCACGGTCGCTTCCGTCGGTAGCCAGAAAATCACGACGCAGGACTTCCGCGACCAGTTCCAGCGCACGCTGCAGCAATATCAGCGGCGCACCCGCCAGCCACTGACTAACGATCAGGCCCGCGCTATCGGGCTCGACCGTCAGGTGCTGCAGCAGATGATCAGCGAGGCGGCAATCGACGAGGAGGCGCGCAGACTCGGCCTCGACGTCTCGAACGAGGCGCTGCGCAGGCTGATCACGTCGAACCCCAGTTTTCAGGACAAGGGCGCCTTCGATCCGGAGAAGTTCGCCAGTCTGTTGCGTGACAACGATCTCAACGAACATTATTACGTCTCCGAGCTGAAAAAGAACGCGCTGAGGCAATTCATCATTGCGGCGCTCACAACCGGCGTCACGGCGCCGAGCGCGATGGTGAACGCCGACGCCGCCTACGACGGGCAGACTCGTTCGGCTGACACGTTCGTCCTCCCGGCCTCTGCGGCGGGCGACATCCCCGCGCCGTCGGACGACGCGCTCAAGGCCTACTTCAATGAACGAAAATCCAGCTATCGGGCCCCCGAATACCGCGGCATGGACGTTGTTTCGCTGGAACCGGACACGCTCGCCAATCCCGCCGACGTCAGCGACGCGGACGCCCAAGCCGCCTACGCACGGATGGCCGGATCTGACCCGAAATTTGGCGCGCCCGAGACTCGCGACCTCGAGCAAATCGTATTCCCCAATGAAACCGAAGCCCAGGCGGCTGCGGCCAAGATCAAAGCCGGCGCGAGCTTCGACGACATCGTCAAGGAGCGCAACCTGAAGCCGCAGGACGTCGACCTCGGCCAGACCGAAAAGAGCGCGCTTCTCGACCCGACCGAGGCCAACGCCGTATTCGCCCTTCCCGCCGGCGGGATCAGCGGTGTCCTTCCCAGCCAGTTCGGACCCGTCATAGTCCGGGTGAAAAGCGTCACGCCGTCGACGGTGAAGCCGTTCGCCGAGGTCGCCGAGGACATCAAGCGCCGGATCTCGGCCGCCCGCGCGGGCGACAAGATCCAGGCGCTGCACGACAAGATCGAAGACCTCCGGGTGTCTGGCAAACCCCTCCCTGAGGCCGCAAAGGCTGTCGGCCTGACGACGCTGTCGGTCCCCGCCGTCGATGCGAGCGGCCGGAGCCCGAGCGGCGAGGAGATCGCCCTGCCCGACAAGGCCGAGCTTCTGCGCTCGGCTTTTGCCTCAGATGTCGGTCTGGATGAAGCGCCGATCCCGACCAAGGACCGCGGCTATGTCTGGTTCGACGTCACCAAGGTCGATCCCTCGCACGAGCGCTCGTTCGAAGAAGCGAAGCCCCGGGTTGAGGCGCAGTGGCGCGCCGAGCAGATCGACAAGGCGCTCGCCGCCAAGGCGGACGATCTTGTCAAACGGCTTCGCGACGGGGCCAGCTTTGCTGATGTCGCCAAGAGTGTTGGGGCCTCGGCGAAGCCTGTCGCGGACATTCGCCGCGACGAGAAGACGAGCCTCCCCGAGTTCGTGGTGGCGGCGATCTTCCGCGAGCCGGCCGATGGTGTGGGATCGGCGGCGACGGCCGACGGGCGGACGGTGTTCAAGATCACCGCCGACAAGACGCCGCCGGTCGAGGCCATCGACCCGCGCGTCAAGCAGATGGCGCAGGAGCTCGACGGGGCGAACCGCGAGAGCCTGGTCGACCAATACGTCGCGGCGCTGCGCCGGACGCTCGGCGTGCGCGTCGACCCGGCGGTCCTGCAATCCGCCGAAGGCAGCTAATCCCGATGACCGTGGGACCCGACTACGAGTTCTTTGCACGCGCCTACCAGGAAGGCGCCGCGACGGTCGCGGTGACGAGCCTGGTCGCCGATCTCGAGACGCCGGTTTCGGCCTATCTCAAGCTCGCGCGCGGCCGCGCCGGCAACATGTTCCTGCTGGAATCCGTCGAAGGCGGCGCCCAGCGCGGACGCTATTCGATGATTGGACTCGATCCCGATCTCATCTTCCGTTCGACCGGCGCGCGCGCCGAGATCAACCGGAACGCGCTCCACAAGCCTGACGCCTTCGTCCCGTTCCCCGGCGATCCGCTCGACGGCGCTGAGAGCGCTGCTCGAGGAATCGCGCATCAAGCTGCCGCCGGGGCTGCCGCCGATGTCGGCGGGCGTGTTCGGCTACCTCGGCTACGACATGGTGCGGCGCATGGAGAGGCTCGCGCCACCCAAACCTGACCCGATCGGCGTGCCGGACATGCTGCTGATCCGACCGACCGTCATGGTCGTGTTCGACGCAGCGCGCGACGAAATGGCGATCGTGACGCCGATCCGCCCGGCGCCCGGCGTCTCGGCCAGGGCGGCGCATGAGGCGGCCGCAGCGCGGCTCGACGCCGTAGTAGCCGCGCTCGAAGCGCCGTTCGACCACGGCGCCGGCGAAACCGCCGATCCCCTGCTGGCGCCGGGCGAAGCGGTCTCCAACACGACCGAGGACGAATACAAGGCGATGGTCGCCACGGCGAGGGACTACATTGCCGCCGGCGACGCATTCCAGATCGTGCTGTCGCAGCGCTTCGTGAGCCGCTTCGACCTGCCCGCCTTCTCGCTCTACCGGGCGCTCAGGCGGGTCAATCCTTCGCCCTATCTCTGCTACCTCGACTTCGGCGGCTTCCAGATCGTCGTGTCGAGCCCCGAGATCTTGGTTCGGGTGCGCGACGGCAAAGTGGTCATCCGGCCGATCGCCGGCACGCGGCCGCGCGGCAAAACGCCGAGCGAGGATGCGGCGCTCGAGGCGGAGTTGCTCGCCGATCCCAAGGAGCGTGCAGAGCACCTCATGCTGCTCGATCTCGGCCGCAACGACGTCGGCCGGGTCGCCAAGATCGGGTCGGTCAAGGTGACCGACAGCTTCTTCACCGAGCGCTACAGCCACGTGATGCACATCGTCTCCAACGTCGAAGGCGAAATGCGGGACGACGTCGACGTGGTCACGGCCCTTGCGGCCGGCTTCCCGGCTGGGACGGTCTCAGGCGCGCCCAAAGTGCGGGCAATGGAAATCATCGACGAACTCGAGAAGGACAAGCGCGGCATCTACGCCGGCTGCATCGGCTATTTCGGCGCCGGCGGCCAGATGGACACCTGCATCGTCTTGCGCGCCTCGCTGGTGAAGGACGGTTGGATGCATGTCCAGGCGGGCGCCGGGATCGTCTACGATTCCTCGCCCGCATCCGAGCAGGCCGAATGTGTCAACAAGGCGCGCGCGCTGTTCCGCGCGGCCGAGGAGGCGGTGCGATTCGCCGCGAGGGGCAAGCGCGGGCAGTGACGCGCCTAGCGACGATCGCGGTTGGTCTGCTTGCGATAGCCTCGCTGGCGGCGGCCAGTTCTCGCGCCGCCGAGTTCGCAACGACCCTCGGCCGGGACTACCCGTCCCTGCGGGCGCTGGTCGTCGCCCGCGGCGACTGTGTGGCGTTCGAATATTATAGACAGGGCGTCTCGGCCAAGACCCGGTCGCCGATCTACTCCGTCACCAAGAGCCTGCTTTCCATTCTGATCGGAATCGCCATCGACAGCGGGCGGCTCAGGCTCGATCAGACCCTGGGCGACATCCTTCCCGAGGCGACGGCAATTTCGGCCGACCCGATGGCTCGCAACATTACTGTTCGGGATCTCCTCACGATGACCTCGGGCTTCGACACCGGCCGCGAAGGCATGGGCGTTGTCCAGCGCGGCGCCCACTGGCGCGGGATGATCGAGCGGCCCCTGCGCTCCCCGCCCGGAACGCGCTTCGCTTACGACGGCGCCAGCGTCAACGTTCTCTCCGTCGTCCTCACCAAGGCGGTGCGTCAGGACTCGGCGCGCTTCGCCCAGCGATCGCTTTTCGGCCCGCTGCAGATCGAGGGCGTCACCTGGAGCGAAGACGCCGAGGGACATCTGATCGGCGACAGCGGTCTCAGATTAAGCGCGCGCGACATGGCCAAGATCGGCCTCCTTTATCTGCGGGAGGGTCTATGGCGAGACAGGCGGATTGTCTCCGCGACCTACGTCCGGGATTCGACGACGCGACACAACGCCGGCGGCGCGCCGGTTGACGCCGACTACGGATACCTATGGTGGATCGGCCCGATCAAAGGCGGCGATCCTGCCTTCTTCGCGGCTGGTCAGGACGGTCAACTGATCCTGGTCGTTCGGGACCGCGATCTGGTCGTTTCGATCTCGGCCGAAGGACTGCCCGGCGGAAGCCGGCGATTCGTCGACGACGTCGTCCTTCCCGTCGCCGGCGCAATCGCGCAGTCGGGATCCTGTCCTGTTCGGCTGCAGTAAATGCGGCGGCTCCTTGAGAGTTGCTTCCTCAAGTCCGCGCCGACCACGCCGGCCTTCCATGCGTTGCCGCCGCAACCACAATTCGATACGGTTCGGTAACGACACCCGCATGTTGTCGAACCGAGGGAGAAGAAGCCCATGTGCAGCCTATGCGACGTCGCGCCCCAGGGCGGCGCGGCGCGGAGCGATCATTTCCCTTTTGTCGCCCACGGGGCAGACGATTTCCGCCAGGCCGCGCCGACCAACCTTGAAGCCGTTCACGGCGCCGCGGCGTCCGCGATGCCCGAAGGCGTCGGCGCCAAGGGCCGAAGGACCCTCATCAAGGGCGGCGTCATTGTTTCGATGGACGACAGCGTCGGAAATTTCGCCCGCGGCGACGTCCTCATCGACGGCTCAGTGATCGCCGAGGTCGCCGCCTCTATCCACGCTCCGGACGCAGCGGTCGTCGACGCATCCGGCCATATCGTGACGCCCGGAATTCATCGACACCCACCACCACCAGTTCGAGACAGCTCTGCGCGGCTTTCTCGCCGACGCCATCCTGATCAACGATGGCAGGCCGGAAAGCACGCACAATTACTACGAATTCGTCCTCCAGAAGCTGTCGATGGGCTATCGGCCCGAGGACGTCTACATCAACGAGCTGTTTGGCGGGATCGCTCAGATCGACGCCGGCGTGACGGGTGTGATGGACGTGAGCCAGATCCATCATTCGCCCGAGCATTCCGACGCCGCCGTCACCGCTCTTCGCGAAACGGGCCGCCACGCCGTGTTCGGCTACTTTGAAGGTTGGGGAGAGAAGTCGAGATATCCGAACGACGCCAAGCGGCTTCGCGAGCAGCACTTTTCGTCCTCGGACCAGTTGATCAGCATGTTCATGGGGGGCGAGATCTATCTTCCGGGCTACGAGGAAGCTTGGCGCGTCGGGCGGGAGCTCAGCCTGCCGATCGCCCTTCACGTGGTCGGCACGTTCGGCATGCAGCCGACCTTCGACGCCCTCGCCGCGGCTGGGAAATTCGGTCCGGACTGCTTTTTCATCCACATGACCGGAATGAGCGAGGTCGGCTGGAAGGCCGCCGCGGACGCGGGCGCGCACGTGTCGATATCGGCGCCGATCGAGATGCACATGCGCCACGGGATGCCGCCGATCCAGAAGGTCATCGACCTCGGCATCGGCGCTTCCCTGTCGAGCGACGTCGAATGCACCATGGCCGCGGACATGTTCACCCAGATGCGCGGCGCGCTCACGCTGCAACGGATGCTCGCCAACGAGCTCGCCTTGCAAGGCAAGGACTATCCGAAGCTGATGTCCGTCGCCGACGCCTTGCGGCTTGCCACGATCGGCGGCGCTGAAGGCCTGGGGATCGACAACCGCACCGGCTCGCTTACGCCGGGCAAACACGCCGACATCGTGCTGCTCGACGCCGCCGCGCTCAATGTCGCGCCGCTCAACCATGCGGTTGGCGCGGTCGTCACCCTGATGGACAGGTCGAACGTCTCCACGGTGCTCTGCGACGGGTCGATCAAGAAGTGGCGCGGTCAGATCGTCGGGCACGACGTGGCGAAACTGCGCGCCGATCTCGAGGCGAGCCGTGATTTCGTCTTCGCGGCGGCGGGGGTCTCGCCCGACCTCTTCCGGTCCTAATCGGGGTGGCGGCGATGTGGCCGCATGCACGGTGACGGCGCGGCGTCTCGCCGCAGCCTCCCTCGCAGACCCTAGAAGCGCCAAGCTCCAAAGCCGCAGAAGGAACAACGCGTCGCGCGCGAACGACGCCAGCCGGGACGCCCACGATTGTCGGCGGACGTTCGCGCCGGTATAAACCGATCAGAAAGCAAACGAACATGCTGTCACAAAATGCTCTGATCGGGATGGGCGCGGCCGGCGCCGCAGTCGTAGCAGTCGGGGCCGCCAGCCTCTATTTGGCCCATCCGGACTTTCTCTCGCCGAAACCCGTTCCGCCCATGCTGACCGAGGCGGCAAAGCCCGCGGCGCCCACAGCGCCGGTCATCTCGGCTTCCCCCGACAAGATGGCCGTCGCCGCGCCGGCCGCAACCCCGGCCCCGGCCGTGGCCCCGGTCAAGCCGTCCTTCGACGTCGTGAGCGTCGATCCGACCGGTCAGGCGGTCGTCGCCGGGCGCGCGGCGCCGCACGTCAAGGTCGCCCTTCTCGACGGCGGGCGTACGCTCGCCGAGGCGATGACGGACGCGCAGGGACAGTTTGTCGTCATTCCCGCTCCGCTCCCTCCCGGCGATCACAGCCTGACGTTGTCCACGGCCGCCGGCGGGCCGGCTGAAACGTCGATCGCGGTGCCGGTCGCCGTGGCCGCGCCGCCGCCGAAGCCTACGACGGCTGATTTGCCCGCGTCTCCGGCGGCCTCGGCGGCCCCGGCCGCGGTCGCCATCCAGTCGGTCGAGGCGAGCGCGAGCGGGGGAATGCTCGCCAGGGGCGCGGCGCGGCCGAACGCGACGGTGCGGCTCTATGTCGACGACGCTTTCGTCGGCGACGCCAAGACCGGGAGCGACGGAGGCTGGTCGCTGACGATCAAGCGCGGCATGACCCCCGGCGGCTATGCGGTGCGGGCCGATGAGATCGATCCGGGCGACGCCAAGGTTGTCGCGCGCGCCGAGGCGCCTTTCACCGTGCCCGCGCTGAATGCGCCGCAGAACCAGGCGTCGGTCGCTTCAGCTCCCGCTCCGGCCCCCTCGCCGTCCGACCTGGTGGTCGACACGGTGCAGACCCACCACGTCGAGCGCGGCCACACGCTCTGGGGGATCAGCCAAAAATTCTACGGCGACGGGTCCCGCTACGCGATCATCTTCTCGGCGAACGCAGGCCAGATCCGCAACCCGAACCTGATCTATCCGGGCCAGACGTTCGTCGTGCCGAAAGGTCTGCCGAAACCTTGACCGGGCTCGCGGCCGCCTTGCAGGTCGACCGCGGCGGCGCCAAGTTCGCTCGATGCCGCATCCGTCCGCAGAGCCGAAGTTCGCGATCGCCGACCTCGACCGGGCGCTGGCCCAGAAGGTCGTCGACATCCACATCTGGGCGGTCCGGGAGGGCTTGCAGGGGACCGCCGCCGCCGGGCTGTTCGACGGCTATTGCCAGCGGCTCGTCGTCCACGGAATTCCGCTGTGGCGGGCGCATTCCGCCATGGAGACCCTGCATCCGCAATGGAACGGCTATGGCGTCACCTGGCGGCGCGACCTCAACGCCATCGCGCCGGAAAGCTACGCTCATGCCGACTTCGACGAGGCGATCTGGGTCCGCAGCCCGTTCTACGCCCTGATCGAGCGGACGCGCGCCGGCGAATACAACCCCACCATGCGCCGCCGCGTCTCCGACGGCCCTGCGGAGCGGGATTTCGCGGTGCTGGAGGAATTCTTCGCCGAGGGAGCGACCGACTACGCTGCCTACCTCTTCGCTTACGGCGACCCCATCGCCCTGAGGCAGGGAAAGGGCGACCGCTCGCAAGGGACCGGCGTCGTCTATTCGTTCACGACCGACCGGAACGGCGGCTTCGACAACGACGACCTCACGCTCGTGGAGACGACCCTGCCGGCGCTGTCGCTGGCGATGAAAGCCCATAGCGGCCACGAGATCGCGTCCGGGCTGCTTCGCACCTATCTCGGGTGGGACGCCGGCGGCCGTGTCCACGCCGGCGCGGTCACGCGCAGGTCGATGGAGTCGATGCGCGCCGCGATCTGGTACGCCGACATCCGCGGCTTCACGACGCTCAGCGACGCCGTGCCGGGGCCGGTGGTCATCGACCTGCTCAACGACGTCTTCGAGGTCCTGGCCGCGCCGCTGCGGGAGCGCGGCGGCCAGGTGCTGAAGTTCATCGGCGACGCCATGCTGGCGACCTTTGCGTTCGAGGAGGAGACCCGGGCCGAGACCTGCAGCCGGGCGCTCGACGCCGCGCTCGAGGCGACCGCCGCCCTGGAGGCGCTGAACCGCTCCCGCGCCGAGGCGGGCGCCCCGTCAGTCGCGGTCGATTTCGCCCTGCATGTCGGCGAGGTGCTGTACGGCAATGTCGGCGCGGCCGACCGCCTCGACTTCACCGCCATCGGTCCGGCGATCAACGAGGTCGTCCGGATCGAGGCTCTGTGCCAGCCGCTCGGCCGGCCCATTCTGGTCTCAGCCGAATTCGCGGCCATGGCCGGCGAGAAAGGCCGGCCGCTCGAGTTTGTCGGCCTGCACGCGCTCCGCGGGGTGAAGGCGCCGAAGGAACTGTTCGCCGTCGAGGGGGGCGACGCGGGCTGAGCGCAATCCGCACGGATTGTTTCGCCGAGGCGATTTCAATGGCTTAGGCGCCAAAACGTGCAACTTTGCAACTTTCGCGTCGACCGGAGTTGAACGACCGACACAGCGGTGTTCATGGTCGCCGAATTGGCGTTGAATATTACACAGAGTATTTATGATATATATTTGACGACGCGCCGCCGCCATGGCTCGGAAGGGCGGAGCCGGGTCGCCGCAATCCTCACTGCCGCGCGGCGATCGTCAGCGACCCGGCCACCCGCGAGGAAACCGGCGCGGCTCGATCAGGCCGGCAAGGCTTCGACCTCCATCGCCGCCTCCGCCTGCAGGTTGGCGAGATCGCGGAAAATCGAGGCGACTGCGAGCACTCGCCCGTTCCGCTTGTATTTCAGCAGGCAGTCTCTTGCGGCGATATCGCCGTCGATTGCGATCTCGTCCCACCGCTCGGCATGACCGACGTAGTTGATCGGCACGTCGTAATGTTGGCTCCAGAAGAACGGCGCCGCATCGAATTTAACACGACCGCCCAGCATATTGAGCGCGGCCGTTTGTCCCTGACGCTCCGCCACGACCCAGTGCTCCACGCGGATGGTCTCTCCGCTGTGCGGATCCGGCCAGCGCGCGATATCTCCGGCGGCGTAGATGCCGGAGACGCTGGTTTCGAGAAAAGGGTTCACCGATACGCCGCGATCGCAGACAATGCCGGCCTTCTCGGCCAAGGCGATAGAAGGCCGCACCCCGATCCCGACCACCACGAGATCCGCCTCGACCACGTCTCCGTTTTTCAGAACCGCGCGCTGGCCTTCGAATCTCGATACGGTGTTTTCGAGATGAAAGACGACGCCGTGCTCCTCGTGCAGCTTGCGAATGAAATCTCCCATCTCAGGGCCGAGCACACGCTCCATCGGTCGTTTCTCCGGCGCGACCACATGCACCTCGATCTCGCGGGCGCGCAGCGCCGCCGCCGCCTCCAAGCCGATGAAGCTCGCGCCGACGACAATCGCGCGGCGCGCCCCTTTGGCCGCCGCGATGATCGCGCGGCTATCGGCCAGCGATCTCAGCGTATGGATATGCGGCCGATCGGCGCCTGGGATCGATAGCTGAATGGGCTCGGCGCCCGGCGCAAGCAGAAGCTTGTCGTAGGCGACCTCGTCGCCTGCGGCCGTCCGAACCTTTCGCGCCTTGGCGTCAATGCCCACGACTTCGCAATTGAGGCGCAATTCGATTGCGGCCTCGTTGTAAAAGCTCGGCGGGCGCAGCGGCAGCCAATCGTCCGAAGCGCTGCCGGCAAGATAATCTTTCGACAGGTTCGGCCGGTCGACCGGCGCCTCGGCGTCGCGGCTCAACATGACGACGTCGCCGCGAAAGTCGTGTCTGCGCAGCATTTCGGCGGCAGCGAGCCCGGCTGCGCCGCCGCCGACGATGACGATCCTGTCCGGCTTGCCGGCGCGCGCCGCCCCGCCTGGCTTCAGCGGCGCGCGCTTCTCGCGCACGAAGATGCGGCCGTCTCGCTCCTCGACGCGCCAGCAGGCGACAGCGTCCAGGGCCGGCGCACGGATGGCCTCGCCGCTGCGAAGATCGAAACATGCGTGATGCCATGGACACCGGATGGTATTGCCGACCACCAATCCTTCGGCGAGCGGCCCGTGGTAATGCGGGCAAAGAGGGGCGACGGCGAAAATCCCACTCTCGCCGCGCGCCAGCAGGACCTGCTCGTCGCCCACGTGGCCGAGGAGCTTTCCGTCCGAAAGCTCTGCAAGCATGACGCCCTGCGCCAGATCGGGTCCGGAAACGGATTGTTCTTGCGACATGTGCATCTCCTCCTCGAAAAGGGCGCCCGGTACTCTCCATGGAACGGCCGGCGCTCGGACGGCTTTCGCTCGAACTCTCATCAACGCCGGTCGGTCGATTGTGTTCGCATAAATCGAACTCGCGACGCCCTCGGTTTGTTTCGGGGCTGATCTCCGGCTTCCGGGAATATTCGCATGGCCAAGCGACTCCTGAGGAGGACGGCTGCGGCGACCTCATCCATTGCCCGCAGGAGTCATCGCACGACGAAATCGGGAAGCGGAGTCCACCTCATCAGAATCGACAACGGCCCCCGCCGCGCCGCCGCTGCAAGCGCGCTCGCGGCGGCCCTTCTGTTTTTCGCCGGCGTCTCGCTCGCAATCGTCCTCCTCGCCTCTCATCCGCACAACGACCCCTATCGAACGCCGTTCTTTCGTCTCTCCTTCAGCAACACGCTGCACATGAAGGCCTGGCCGACGACGGGCGCCTCCCCGTCGTCAGTCCCGCACGAACGCCATCCGGTCCACGTCCACCAGCCCCCGGTCGGTGATCTTGAGGTGCGGGATCACCGGGAGCGGCAGGAAGGCGACCTGGAGGAAGGGCTCGGTCAGCGTCACGCCGAGGCTCTTGGCGGCGGCGCGCAGCGGGATCAGCCGTTCGCGCACATCCTCGAAGCTCCCGAGGCTCATGAGCCCGGCGACCGCCAGCGGCAGTTCGGCGACCACCCTGCCCCCGTCGGCCACCGCAAAGCCGCCCTCGATCTCCCGCAGCCGGTTCACCGCCGCGGCCATGTCGGCCGTATTGGTCCCGACGACGCAGAGATTGTGGCTGTCGTGCCCGACCGAGGAGGCGATGGCGCCCCGCTTCATGCCGAAACCTTTGACGAAGGCGGTCGCGTGATTGTCGTTGACCCCGTGCCGGGCGACCACCGCCACCTTGACCACGTCCTGATCGAGGTCGACGTCGCGCTCGCCATTGCGGAACGGCAGCGTCACCGGGACCCGCTCGGTGATGATCTTGCCCGGAACGACGCCGATCGCCTGGGTCGAGGGGCCCTGCCCGCGGGCGACGAAATCCTGCGGCTCGACCTTGCGCGCCTTGATGCTGTTGCGTCCGACCGGCGCCAGCGCGCCGCGCGCGGCGAACAGCGCCTCGTCGACGACGCGGCCGGCCGCCAGCACGGTCGAGACCGCGCAGGATTCGAGATCGTCGACGACGACGAGGTCGGCGCGCCAGCCGGGCGCGACGAGGCCGCGGTCGCGTAACGAGAAAATGCGCGCCGCCGAAATGCTCGCGGCGCGATAGGCCGCGAGCGGCGGCGCGCCGAGCCGGATCGCGGTGCGGATCACGAAGTCGAGATGGCCCTCCTCGGCGATGTCGAGCGGATTGCGGTCGTCGGTGCAGAAGGCGATGAACGGCGAATTGCGCTCGTCAATCAGCGGCGCCAGCGCATGCAGGTCCTTGCACACCGAGCCCTCGCGGATCAGCACCGCCATGCCCTTGGACAGCTTTTCGCGCCCTTCGGGCAGGTTCGTCACCTCATGGTCGGTCCGGACGCCGGCGCTCAGATAGCCGTTCAATTTGTAGCCGCCGAGCAGCGGGCTGTGGCCGTCGATCGGCCGGGTCTGGAACGCGGCGAGCTTGGCGAGGCAGGCCGGATCGCGGGCGAGCAATCCCGGGAAATTCATGAATTCGGCGAGCCCGAGCACCTTCGGATGGTCGGCGAGCTCGAGAAGATCGCCGATCTCGAGCCGGGCGCCGGCGGTCTCGAGATCGGTCGCCGGCACGCAGCTCGAAAGCTGCACCCTGAGGTCCATGGCGGTCGCCATCGCGCCGTCGAGAAAGTACCGCAGGCCCGCCTGGCCGAGCACGTTGCCGATCTCGTGCGGATCGCAGATCGCCGTGGTGACGCCGTGGCGCGAGGACGCAGCGGTCGAATTCGAGCGGCGTGATCAGCGAGGATTCGACGTGGCAGTGGGTGTCGATGAAGCCGGGGACGACGATCTTGCCGCGGACGTCGATCTCGCGGACGCCCGAATATTCGCCGAGCGTGCCGACGATCCGGTCGTTGCAGATGGCGACGTCCCCGGCGATCAGTTCGCCGCTGACCAGATCGAAGATCCGTCCGCCCTTCAGCACGATGTCGGCCTTGGCCAGCCCCTGGCCCTGCTCGATCGCGCGGCTCAAAAAGGCGATGGCGTCGCTCATGGTGGTGCTCCTCGAGATTGGCCTCGACATTGTTTCAGGCTTGGCGAGACCGCTCAACAGGGCAGCCGGTTGGAGCGGAATTGCGGCGGATGGGCGCGGTCACGTGATTGCCTGAGGGGATGGGAGCCCGGCGCTTGTCGCTCGACGGGGTCCGCCGCTAATCGGGCGGAAGCGACCGTTGCCGATCTTCAGGCTCAGCCCTATGAACGGGCGGTGAACGGCGTAGACCGCCAGTCGGCGAAACACGACAAGAGCGCCACTTGCGCGCATTCGGTCGCCCGTCCGGGACGCCCGCAGTGCGCCCGTTGCCGGCGTTCGATGGCCGCTTGGCGAACGCGACAGATGCCGACCGTAAGCACGCATTCCCACTCGGTCCCGGTACGGGAGGCATGCGCCAGGACAAAGCGTTCCTGAAGGACGATGCAAACGACACAGCTCGCAGATACAAGGCGCGAAAAAAATTGGGGCCCAAAGTGGAATAAACTCATGAGGCGCGGAGTCCGGAGTCGGAGGCCCGCCCTGAGGCGATTGCGGGATGGCGGGGCCGCCGATCGAGCGCCATCCTATTGGTCAACGGCCCTGCTCGAAGGGCCAGAAGAAGGTATTGGAGGCCAACAATGATCAAGAATATACTGGTTGTAACGGTCCTCGCGCTGTGCGGCTCGCTTGCAGTGTCCAGTGCTACGATTCTCCCTGCGGAAGCTTCGCAAAGTTCGGGGGCAGGCGCGGGCAAATGAGATTCGATCTGATGTCATCGTAATTTACCTTGGACCGCGTATCAGGCGCCGCAAGGTACCGTGCGGCGCATGTCCCGGATTCGGTGTCCTCAAAAACCAAGCGGACTGGCAAAAGACCGGCAAGTCCGCTGTATTGGAAGATTGGCGAGACCTCTAGGTTCGTAAGTTGGATGAATATTATTTGGAGGAATCAGGCATGCCTATCCGGTTGACACATACACCCACTAAATCTAGATGTGGCGACACTCGCGGGTGAGGCCCCCAGCCAACTGGCGGTTCCCCTTTGCGCGAAGGGCGTGCGTGCGGCTGGACGGGGAAATGACTGGAGAAACGGCCGTCGTGATGGACGTGGAGCAGCGCGCGGCGCTGCCATTTCCACGGTCGCTGCCGGAGTTTCAGCGGCTTTTCCCGGATGATGCGGCGTGCGCCTCGTATCTCGAACGGGCGCGCTGGGAGCGCGGCTTCGTCTGCCCGCGCTGCGGGGCTCGCGGCGAACCGTTCCGCATTGCGAGCCGCCCGGGCGTGCTGACATGCCGGAAATGCCGCAGCCAGACAGGACTGACTGTCGGCACGGTCATGGAGCGCAGCCGCACGCCGTTGTCCATCTGGTTTTGGGCAGCCTATCTGGTCGCCAGCCAAACTCCCGGCATATCCGCGGTCCAACTCCAGCGGCAGTTGGGTCTCTCGCGGTACGAGACCGCCTTTCAACTCCTCCACAAGCTGCGCGCCGGAATGGTTCGTCCCGATCGGGATCGCATCGGCGGCCGCGCGAACGAGCACGTCGAAGTCGACGAGACATGGGTCGGCGGCCGCACGCGCGGCGAAGGCCGGGGCGTTCATCACAAAACGCTCGTCGCCTGCGCCGTCGAGGTGCGCCGCCGCGAACCGGGAACCGCGCAAGACGTGCGCAAGGACGGCCGCTACGCGGGGCGCGTTCGGCTTGCCATCGCCGCCGACCGGAGCGCAAGGTCGCTTTGCGGCTTCGTCGAGGGCGCCGTGGCGGACGGGACGTTGATCGTCACGGACGAGTGGAGCGGTTACGCCGACCTGGGCAAGCGCGGCTATGATCATCGCGCCATCGCCGAATGCGGCGACCCCGAAATCTCGGAGGAATTCCTGCCGATCAGCCATCTCGTCATCGCCAATCTGAAAACGTGGCTGGCGGGAACGCATCACGGGGTCAGCGCGCGGCATCTGCAGGCCTATCTCAACGAGTTCACCTTTCGATTTAACCGCCGCTTCTACCCGTTCAACGCATTTCGCTCGCTGCTAGGCCTCGCAGGTAGCGCCAGAGCGCCGACCTACGACAAACTTTACTCGGGAGATTGGATGCACCCCACATCTAGTGGGTGTGTGTCCTAACCGGATAGGCATGGAATTAGGTATGCGAAACCTCAATTTGCTGGGCCAACTAGCGATTTTGTTGGTCAGTGCATTTGCAGGGTGGCCTGCACTCGCCAATCCCGGATATAAATTCTTAACGACAATAGCTGTTCCCCAAAGCGTAGATAACAGCGTCGGTGGTGTATTCCAAGCTTATGACACGAGTTATTTTGATCCACTATCGCAACTCGACTACGTGTTAGATCGCTCGAACGCGTCGATTGACGTTTTCTCATCGGCTACCAACAGCTTTGTGGGACGGATAGACGGCGCCGGCCACCTGTTTGCGGGTCAGACTGCGACTACCGTCACCTCGGGGCCGAATGGAGTTGTTGCGGTGAATATCGCCGGACAGCATCAGGTCTGGGCGAGCAACGGCGACATCGGCTCACGTTTGATTGGCAACTTGATAAACGAGCAGAGTGTGCATTTCCACGTTACCTACTTGGAGATATAATGATGTATCACGCCTTGAAAATGGCCATCGCCTGTCTGCCTGCCGTCTTGTTCGGACTTGGGGCAGAAGGGAAGGCAGCCACCCTGTTCGCGGCCGACAATGAGCCCGGCGATCCCTTCGTAGGGGAGCTCGACACGAGTTCCGGCCTCTCCGGTTTCGTATTCGGCAGCGGCTTCAGCGTTCCCGGTCCAATCAACGGCATAAGCCCCGGTCCCAACGGGCAGGTGTTTGTCGCCACCGACAATCACATCTACGACTACACAAGCGACGGCGCCCTCCTGGGACAGTTTCGCAAGATTGTCGGCTTCGGCGCTCTCGGCGATCTGGCTTTCGACGGGACCACTCTTTTCGTTGCCGACAACGAGCCCGGCGATCCCTTCGTAGGGGAGCTCGACACGAGCTCCGGCCTCTCCGGTTTCGTATTCGGCAGCGGCTTCAGCGTTCCCGGCCCAATCAACGGCATAAGCCTCGGTCCCAACGGGCAGGTGTTTGTCGCCACCGACAAATCACATCTACGACTACACAAGCGACGGCGCCCTCCTGGACAGTTTCGCAAGATTGTCGGCTTCGGTGCTCTCGGCGATCTGGCTTTCGACGGGACCACTCTTTTCGTGGCCGACAACGAGCCCGGCGATCCCTTCGTAGGGGAGCTCGACACGAGCTCCGGCCTCTCCGGTTTCGTATTCGCCCGCGGCTTCAGCGTTCCGGGCCCAATCAACGGCATAAGCCTCGGTCCCAACGGGCAGGTGTTTGTCGCCACCGACAGTCGCATCTACGACTACACAAGCGACGGCGCCCTTCTGGGACAGTTTCGCAAGATTGTCGGCTTCGGCGCTCTCGGCGATCTGGCTTTCGACGGCGCGGCGGGTACGACGGTCCCCGAGCCATCCTCGGCGCTCCTGCTCGTCATTGGGCTGGTTTCAGTCGCGGCGTCCGGCCGATTGCTCAGGTGTTGATTGCGGCTCTCCCGCGGCGACGAACAGTAATCGGGGTATTGCGGGCGTAACAGACGACTGTCTCGGACGCCCTCAATTTGGCGGACGCCGTGCCTACGGGCAATTCCCGCTTTCCTGTCGACTTGTGACCTTCACAGTCCCGATCTGCAACGGCAGAAAACTGATCTTATACAGTTGGAGCAGGTCGGCACGCCTTGAGATATTGAAATCATTGTAGGCGATCAGTGCCGCACTCGGAAATGTAGTGCCACGTTTCTGGCCGACCGATATTGATTTCATTCGATTATTGATGCATGCTGTATGAACCGAAACCGAGTTGGCCGCAACTTTTTGGGGATGCATTCTCAGCGAAAAGATCTCGGACCGGCGCACCGCGATGCCCTGGCGTTGACTCCAGACTGCCGCGGATGGACGTAGCGCCCGACATCACGTCGCAAACGGCCTATCAACACCTGAATATTGTAATGTAGTGCCCCGCCTGCAGGGTAGCCCGCTTTTTACGCTCGATATCAACGGCTTAGCTTTTCCAACTGTCGAAGATCAGTAAAAGCGTCGAGTTCCGGCCGTTGATCGCTCGCGACGAACTCCCGGTCCGGGCAGACTCTACGCGTACACCCTTGGCCTTGTCCGCCCGCTATCCCGCTCATTCCCGCCGTTCGGCCGCCGCCCGCCCTTCGTAACGCCCCGGACCGGCCCCAAATGTCGGCTTTGCCCCAGCCCGCTCAAGCCAGACTTTGACGCCGCGCTCGAATTGTCGTCAGGTCGCGCCCCATGCGCCCCATCCTGTCGATCCAGTCCCATGTCGTCTACGGTCATGTGGGCAACGCTGCGGCGGCCTTCCCGCTGCAGCGGCTCGGCCGCGAGGTCTGGCCGCTGATGAGCGTGCAGTTTTCCAGCCACACCGGTTATGCGGGCTGGCGCGGCGAGGCTTTCGGCGCCGGCATGATCGACGATTGCGTCGCCGGGCTCGAGGCGATCGGCGCGCTTGCCGGATGCGCCGGCCTGCTGACCGGCTATCTCGGCAAGGCGGAGATGGGGGAAGCGGCGTTGCGGGCGCTGGCGGCCTTGCGCGCCGTCAATCCCGGCGCCGTCTATTGCTGCGACCCCGTCATTGGCGACGTCGACCGGGGCCCGTATGTCGCTCGGGAGGTCGCCGATTTCTTCCGCGACCGGGCCCTGCCGGCCGCCACGATCGCGACGCCGAACGCGTTCGAGCTCGAATGGCTAAGCGGCGCTCCGGCGCCAACCCTGCCGGAGGCGCGCTCGGCCATCGCCGCGCTCATGTCCCGCGGCCCCAAAATCGTCGCCGTCACGTCGCTTGCGCTCGACGACACGCCCGCGGACGCGCTCGATGTCGTCGCGGCCGACGGGACCGCGTTCTGGCGCGTGCGGACGCCAAGACTGCCGATCGCGCTCAGCGGCACGGGCGACCTGTTCGCGGCGCTCTTCGTCCATCACAAGCTCGCGAGCGGATCGACCCCCATGGCCCTTTCCATGGCGGTCTCGTCGACCTTCGGAGTGGTCGCCGCAACGCTTGCTGCGGGCCGGCGGGAGCTTGCGCTGATCGAGGCCCAGGAGGAATTTCTCCACCCCACGCACGTCATTCCGGCGGAGCCCATCTGAGCGAAGCCTGCGCGCCGCCCTGCTTTAACTTCTTTTTCGTATGCTCGCATGCCAGTGTGCGTTAGGATGATGGGCTTGCAGCGCGAAAGGGAATGGCCATGCCGGGATCAGTTCAAACGTTCGGCGCCGTTGCGCTGGGGTGTCTCCTCGGGTTGGTCGCGACCGCCGACGCGCAGACCGTCCACCATCGGGTTCGCCATCATCCGACCGCCGAGGGCCGCCACATCGTGGTGCATGGCGGCGAGTCTCTACCTGACGGCCGGCCCGGTCGTTCCGGTCGGCTCCTACAACAACTACGTGTACAGCACGTTCGGCGGCGGTCCGACCACGTTCGTGCCCAATGTCGACCACACGTCCGTCGGCGTCATGGGCCTCGACAGGATGCCGAACAACTTCACCGTCCCGGGTTGTTGCGCTCCGTAACAGGCGGCCCGGCGTCCTTCGGACAGGTTTCTCATGGCGCGGCGCTTCTTTACGCTGGACGTCTTCACCGAGACGGCGCTGGCGGGCAATCCGCTCGCCGTCGTGCTCGACGCCGAAGGTCTCGACGACGCGCGCATGCAGGCGATTGCGCGCGAATTCAACCTCTCCGAAACCGTGTTCGTTTTCGAGCCGAGAAACCCGGTCCATTCGGCCAGGGTCCGGATCTTCACGCCGGGCCGGGAACTGCCGTTCGCGGGTCACCCGACGATCGGCGCGGCCTGTCTCGTCGGCCATCTTCGCGCGCCCGACATCCTCGGGGCGCGCGACCTGCGCGTCGTCCTGGAGGAGCCCGTCGGCGACGTCGTCTGCCTCGTCCGGCGCCGGCATGGCCAGGCGCTCGCCGCCGATTTCACCCTTCCCCGACTGCCCGAGCGGCTCGAAGACGCGCCGCCCAGCCCCGCGGCGATCGCCCATGGGCTCGGACTGGCGGCCGAGGACATCGGTTTCGGCCGGCATCGGCCGAGCCTGTTCAGCGCCGGCGCGCCGTTTCTGTTCGTGCCGGTTCGCACGCTCTCCGCGATCGCGCGCGCCCGGCCCGGCGACATGCCCTGGTCGGAGAACGCCGGACCTGCGACCTTTCTCTACACCCGCGAGGTGGCTGAAACGGGATCGGCCTACCACGCCCGCATGTTCGGCGGCGGCTGGGGCGTGCCGGAAGACCCCGCGACCGGAAGCGCCGCCGCGGCTTTCGCCGGCGTCGTCGTCGCCTTCGACCGTCCGCCGGACGGCGAGCATGTCGTGGTGATCGAACAAGGCATTGAAATGGGGCGTCCGAGCCGCATCGTCCTCGGCTTCGAGGTCCGCGACGGGGCGCTGAGATCGGGCTCGATCGGCGGCTCGGCGGTGATCGTCGCGAGCGGCGCGCTCGAACTGTGAGCGAGCCGCTGCGGATCGTCGAGGTCGCGGAGCTGGACTTCGGCGTCGAGCCGTCCCGCTGGACCTTCGCCGAGACCCACAGGGCGGCCATCGCGGCGCACTGGAGCGAGCGCCGCCGGACCCAGCCCGCGCTTTACAACGGCCGCATCCTGCTGCTCGGCAAGCGCGAGCTTTCCATGCGCGCCGATGGCGCGCTCCGGCTCGGCGGGACTTATTTCGAGGCCGATTTCGCCGAATTTCTCGCCTGGCGCGACTTCGGCTATCCGGGCGAACCGGTCGAGAATGGCTTCGCCATGGCGGCCTTGCGCAGCGCGGATGACGCCTTCCTGCTCGGCGAGATGGCGCCGCACACGTCAAACGCCGGAAAGATCTATTTTCCGGCCGGCACGCCGGACCCGAACGATGTGTTCGAGGGAAAAGTCGACCTCGACGCCAGCGCGCGGCGGGAGCTCTGGGAAGAAACCGGCGTCTCCGCCGGCGCGGCGACGGTCGGCGACGGCTGGACCGTCGTGTTCGCAGAGCGGCGCGTGGCCTGCATGAAGGCCATGATCCTGCCGATGCCGGCGGACGAGGCCAAGGCGCGGATCGACGCCTTCCTGGCGCTCGATCCACAGGCGGAGCTCACACGCATGCATATCGTGCGGCGCCCGGACGACATCGATCGGGCGCGAACCCCGGACCATGTCGCCGCCTACATCGACGCGGCGCTCGCCTGAGGCGGACGCGATCGGTCGTCCGGGTGTGACATTGGCCTTGTGGTTAATTTTCTCTCGCTTGTTCTTTGGCCAGCGTGGCAACGTTACAACCCGAGCGCGCTCCGTTCCGCGCCTCGCCTCATCCACCTGTTATCTGCCTGTTTCGAGCCTGATAACTGCCTGTTAGCTGCCTGTTCCGAGCCTGTTAACGCGCCTGTTCCTTGCCCGCCAACCGCCAGGTTGTATCGCCATCAAGGCCATGATATGGCTGGCCTTTTTGGAATGGACCGCCGGCCCTGGAAAAATAACCCGCGTGCCGGCAGGCAAACCGGATCGGGCGGGTCGGGGCGATACAGCCCCCGAACACGAACTTCCGGGCTCTTCGGGCCGCGCCGGCCGGGTCAGCGATCCGACCCCACAGGGTAGCCGTGGCGCTGTTCGGAGGCGGCGATCATCGCCTTCGCCTGGGCGTCGCGGCCGGCGGCGCAGACGGATTCGGCGGCGCCGATTTCGCGCTTGATCTGATTGTAGACCGACTGGGCCACATGTCCCATCGACAGGTCGTTGTCCTGGATCGCCCGGTAGCGGGCGATCGCGGCCTTGCAGTCGCTCCCCTCCGGCAGCGCGAAATTCGCCGGCGTGTACGCGACCGTTCCGGGCTGGGGCGCGGAAGCCTGTGGAGCGGGGGCGTTGCAGGCGGCGACCGTGAGCCCCGCGAGCGCGGCGATGACAGGCGACGGATTCATCGAGCGCCCTCGTTGACGATTCGGCGGGTTTGCGATTCTTGACGCCCCTACCCTCGCAAAACCTCAGCCGCCGTCAAGGCCCGGCGCCGTCAGCCTGGCGCAAGCGCGATCGGACATCCTCGGCGCCATGTCGCCGGCCGCCACGCCCCACGCCGAAAAGCGTCGATTGCCTCGCTTGCGCAGGTTCCGCCAGTTGCGCTGCGTGTTCAACGACGGCGCCTCGACGCTCGACGTGACGCTCCGAGACATTTCGCCGACCGGCGCGCGCATCTCCGGCGACGGATTGATTGCCCTGCCGAGCGCCTTTGAGGTCCAGATCCTCGACGGTTTCGGCGGCTTTTCGTCGCGACAGGCCCGCCTGGTCTGGGCGCGGGGGGCGGCGGCCGGCATCGAGTTCACGGATTGACCGAGACAGGTCGGGTCGGCGGCCGAGGACATCGGCTTCGACCGGCGTCGGTCGAACCTGTTCAGCGCCAGCGCTTCTGTTCGTTCCAGTTCGCTCGCTCCCGGCGATCGCCCGCGCTGAGCCCGGCGACATGCCCTGGTCGGACAACCTTGCACCCGTGGTCGTCGGTACGGATCCACCGTTGACGCCTGCATGATCGGCGGCGGCTTGGGGGAAGACCCACGACCGGATGCGCCGCCACAGCCCTCGCCGGCGTTGCGCCGCCCCGCCCGTGGGATCGAACAAGGATTGGGGATTGGGCGCCCCAAGCCGCGTCGACCTCGACTCCGAGGTCTGCGACGCGGCGGTGAAATCGGGTTCGATCGGCGGCTCGGCGGTGATCGTCGCGAGCGGCGTCAGCCTGGCGCAACCGCGATGTCACACGGTCGCCCGCATGTCGCCGATCGCCCCACGCTATGTCGAGAATTGCCGAATCCCGCGCTCGCGCGTTTTCCGGAGGGCCCGCTGCGTCGTCGACGCGGACGGCTCGACGCTCGACGTCACGCTCCGCGACATCTCGCTGTACGGCGCGCGCATTACTGGCGAGGGATCTCTCGACCTGCCGCAGAGCTTCGAACTCCAGATCCTCGACGGTTTCGGCGCCTTTTCATCCCGACGGGTCCGCCTGGTCTGGGTCCGCGGCGCAGCGGCCGGACTTCGAGTTCATCGACTGACCGGAGCGGACGGGCGCACCGCCCGTCCAGCTTCAGCCGACCGCCGGCGAACCGCTGTGAAGCGTCCAAATCTCCGATATGGACGCCAATGCGACGATCAGTCCGAGCGCCACGAAAGCCCAGACTGCATGGCCGAGCGCGGCAAAGCCAAAAAGCCAGGGCGCGGCGATCACCAGCACGCCCGCGATGAGGGCGACCCAGTCCTCCCACTCCGCGAACTGCACAAGGGCAGCGATCGCCATGACGACGATCACCACGCCGCCAATCCAGGCCGCGCGCGCCGCCGGCGGGTCGCCCGAAAACCCCAACGCCCACGGCGCGACAAACAACAGCGCGCCGCAAACGAGCATGGTCCAATCCTGAACGCTTTGGCCCCCGCGCCACGAAGTTACACTTGCCATAACGGCCTCCTTCCATCGACGCGGGCGTCGTCCGACGCCCTATAAGCGTCAGTACAACCAAAATACGGCGATTCATCGCGAAGCGTAGGCCTCGGTTGCGACCTCGCGAAGGATTTTTCGCAACCAGATCAAGGCCGGGTCGGCCGCACGCAACCGCGTCGACACGGCCGTCGACCCCAGCGCGTCGTCGAACGGCGGCGGCTTCAGGACGAGATCAAGGTGGGCGGCGAACCGCGCCGCGAAGGCGGCGGAGATGGTGGTGACGAGGTCGCTCGCCGCGACCGCCGCGATCGCGGCCATGAAATGCGGCGTCGTAAGACCGATCCGCCGTTCGACGCCCGCCGAGGATAGCCGGGCGTCGATCTCGGACACCCCGTCGCCGAAGAAGGACACGGTGGCGTGCCGGTAGAGGGCGTAATCGGCGATGGTCCATTGCCGGTTCGCCGCCGGATGGCCGCGCCGCATCACCAGCGCCAGCCGATCGCGCCCGATGGTCTCGCTGACGGCCCCGGGCGGCAGCGGCGTCCCGGTCACGGCGAAGCAGATGTCGACTTCCCCCTGCTCCATCCGCCCGATGATGTCGCGCCCGATCGAGGAGAAGGCGAGATCGACGCCGGGCGCATCGCGTTCGAGGCGGGCGACCAGGCGGGGCGCAAGCAGGATCGTGTGGACGTCGGCGGCCGCCAGACGGAAGGTCCGCTTCAGCTCCGCCGGATCGATCACCGGCGAACGGAAGAGGCCGCGCAAGCCGTCGAGCGCCGCTGCGACCCTTGGCTGCAGGGCTTCGGCTGCGGGCGTCGGCGAGAGGCCGCCGCCGATCCGGACCAGCAGCGGATCGCCGAAAATCTCGCGCAGTCGCGCCAGCGCCCTGCTCATTGCGGGCTGGCTCAGACCCACCTCTGCCGCCGCCCTCGTCACGTTGCGCAGGCGAAGGAGCGCATCCAGCGCGGGAAGGAGATTGAGGTCCAGTCCTGCTAAATTCACTTCACGCATGATCGAAATATAAACTATGCATTTCTGATATGATCAAGCAAGCGGTAAGCGTCCTGGAAATCTTTGGAGGCTCGCCATGAACGACAGGACTGTAATCTTTGGATATGGCCCGACCGGACGCGCGACCGCCGAGCGCCTTCTTGCCGAGGGGCGCGACGTCGTGGTCGCCCAGCGGCGCGCGCCGGCCGATCTGCCGCGCGGCGCGAGCTTCGTCGCCTGCGACGTGCTCGACCGGGAGGACGTGGTCAAGACGGCCGGCCAGGGCGGCCAATTCGTCGTCGCGATCGGCTTTCGCTATGACGGCGCGGTCTGGCGCGAGGACTGGCCCAAGGCGATCGGCAACCTGGTCGCCGCCTGCGAGACGACCGGCGCGCGCATGGTGTTCATCGACAATCTTTACATGTACGGGCCGCAGACGGCGCCGCTGATCGAGACCACGCCTCTCACGACCTACGGCCGAAAACCTGCAGCGCGCGCCGTCGCGACGCGGATTTGGATGCAGGCCTGCGCCGAGGGCCGCGCCCGCGTCGCTGCGCTACGCGCCCCGGACTTTTATGGGCCCGGCGTCGGCGCCAGCTATCTCGGCGATACGTCGATCGGCGCCATGGCCAAAGGCAAGGCGGCGCTATTCATCGGTTCGCCCGACATCCTGCATGACTACGCCTACGTCCCCGACCTTGGCCGCGCCGTGGCGAGCCTGCTCGGCGCCCCGGATTCCGCCTATGGCCAAGCTTGGCATGTTCCCTGCGCCCCGACGCGGACCACGCGCGAAATTCTTCAGCTTGCCGCGGACGCGCTCGACGTGCGGCTGAGGCTCAACATCCTGCCGGCCTTCCTCCTCGGCCCGCTCGGCCTCGCCGTCCCGTTCATGCGGGAGGTGAAGGAGATGCGCTTCACCTTCGATCGCCCCTACCGCGTGGATTCCAGCAAATTCGCCAGGACGTTCTGGCCGGACCCGACGCCGTTGGAGCAGGGGATCCGCAACACCGCGCTCGCCTTCCGCAGAGCGACGGGCGGGGTCTCCGTGGCCCTGTCAGTCGTCGGGTAGTCCCAAGCGGACCAGCGTCGAGGGAACGGTGATGCGCGGCTCGCGGCCCAGCTTCACATCGCCGGAAAAATAGTCGCTGATCTTCAGCGCGTCATTGAGATGCACGGGACCGTACAGCCACGCGAAGCCGTCCGCGTCGATCACTTCGACCGCGAAGATCGGCGCGCAAGGCGCAACACGCGATATGCGATCCATGGCAAGTCTCGCTACCAGCCGCTGTACTATCGGCCGCCGTCCGCGTCGCGCATTGATCGGCGTCAATGCGGCCGTCGCCGCCGGCGAGCCCCGCCGCGACCAAGCGCCGCGCCTGTTTCGGACCGCGAACGCCTGATGAAGCGGAGCTCGGCGCAAGCATGCGCCTCGTTGGTTTCACAAGGCTTTCCTGCAGCGGTCGAACGGGACGATTCGATTGAAGTCGCCGCGCCAGGGCGACGCGGGACGGCGGACCGAGCGGCCTAGCGCGTTACCCGTGGCGCCGCGGCCGGGCGCGGTCAGACGAGCTTCAGCCGCGTCATGATCGCGGCGTGATCGGCGCGGGCGCGGTCGAGGTCGAGCGGTTCGGGCGGACGGACCGCTGCGAGGGCCGCTGCGGCCCGCCTTGCGCTCGTCCCCGCCAGCGGCGGGGCGACCGAGGCGACGGCGCGAGCCTCTGTCGAGATCGCCGTTGCAATGGAGCGCGATGTCGAGGCCCGCCGTCGAAGATCGCCTCGGCGCGCGCCTCGAACGGCCCGCTCAGCGCTTTCATCGACAGGTCGTCGCTCATCAGCAGCCCGTCGAACCCAATGCTCGCCGCGCATGATCTCGTCCGACGACCGCGCGCGAGGCGGTTGCGGGGCGGACAGGGTCGATCGCCCGGAAGACGACATGGGCGGTCATCGCCATCGGCAGGTCGGCGAGCGCCCTGAAAGGCGCGAAATCGCGCTCGAGCTCCGCGCGCGGCGGCCGCGACCGACCGGCAATTCGTGATGGCTGTCGGCCCGCGCCCGGCCATGCCCAGGCATGTGCTTGACCACCGGCGCGACGCCCCCCGCGAGCAGGCCCTCGGCGAAGGCCCGGCCGAGAGCGGCGACGCGCTCGGGTCCTCGGACCAGGCGCGCGCGCCGATGACGGCATGGGTTCCCGGCTCGGCGACGTCGAGCACCGGCGCGCAATCGACCGTAATCCCAACCTCGACGAGGTCATGGGCGATCAGGCGGCCGATCAGCCGGGCGGCGGCCTCGGCCACGCCGGGCTCGAGGTCGCGCCCGATGGCCCGGCGGCGGGATAGCCGGCCAGCCGGGCGGCGCCATCCGCTGAACCCGGCCGCCCTCCTGATCGATCAGTACGGGCGCGTCGCCACGGCCGACGCAGTCGCGGAAACGACCGGGTCAGCGCCCCAAGCTGGTCGCGGTCGGCGACGTTGCGCTTGAACAGGATCAAGCCCCAAGGATCGGCGGCGCGGAAGAAGGCGCGCTCGCTCGGCTCGAGCGTGTGGCCGGAGCAACCGGCAATGAAGGCCTTCGGCATCGGGCTATGCTTGTCCGGGCGACCGAGCGGCGAACCCGCGCCTCACTTCGCGACGAAGCACTGGCCGCCGTCACCCTTCACCCGGGCGCAGAGCGACGCGGCGTCCGCTTTGGAAAGCCCGGACACGCGCACGCGATAGACCGTGTCGCCCCTGGAGGTCGCCTTGTGAACGGCGAGCGCTGACGCCGCCGAGCGCGGAAGCATATTTCTCGTTGAGCTTGGCGGCTACGCTTTTGGCCTCGGCTTCGGACCGGGGCGCAGCAAGCTGGACCGCCCAGCCGCCGGACGCCGTGCGCAGCCGGCTCGGCCGCCGCAGTCGCCTCGGGCTCGGCCGCCGCGACCTGCGTCTTGACCTTGGCCGGCCTTTCGGACTTGGAGGTCGCGCCGAGCTGAACCGGCTCGCCGGGGCGCATCGGCCGGAGCGGTCGTGTCGGTCTTGGCGACCACGACGCGGGCCGAGGACTTGGGGGAGAGTTTCGTCGGCAGGTCGATCTTCGGCGTCGACGGTTCAGCGCCAGCGCCGGCGGCGGTCGCCTTGGCCGCGACCTTGGCGGCCGGCGGCGGCGCAGCCGCGGACGCAGGCTGGGCCGTATCGGCGCCGGCGGCCGAAGTCGGAATCGGCGTCCCATCGGGGCGCAGCGAGATGGTCCTGACCGGCTTCGGCTCCGGGAAGGACGGCGGGATCGCCGCAGCGGCGGGGCGGCGTCATGACCACGACCGGCGTGTCGACCGTGGTGCGCACCGTCGAGGAACCGGACGAATTCGACGGCGCGGCCGCCGCCGGAGCGGGCGGCGGCGCTGTCTGAGCGTGCAGATCGACGGGTTGCTCTTCGGTGTTCACCACGGTCACGCGGCCGGCCTGCGTGTTGTCCTTGAGGAGGGATCGCGCCGGCATCGCTCGGTGTCGAGACCGTCGCGTCGCTCGGCGGCTGCACCTTCGTCGGGCCCTGCGCGGCGGCGATGAACGGCGGCGTCTTCGGCATGCCGGGCAGCCCGCCCCTGAGGGCAAAGACGGCGCCGATCATCGCAACGCCTGCAATAGCGAGGGTGGAAACCGTCCAGAGCCAGCCGACGCGAACGACGCGGCCGATGCGGCGCCGGCTCGTCGCGGATGTCCGCGTACAGCTCCGGGCCCGCCGTCCCGGGTTCGCTTTCGTCGAGACCGGGATCAATATCGGGCTCAGGATCGCTCGAGTTCGTCGAACGAGGGCCGCAATGCGGCCTCGATCGGCGGCGCAATCGGCGAAGGCGGCTGCGGCGGGACCGCGGGCGGCAAGGCGCCGCCGGGCGTGGCAGCCGCCGCGACCGGCGGCGCAGCGCCGCTCGCCGCTTTCGGTCGCGAGGCCTCGACCAGCCGCGCAAGTTCGGCCAGCGGATCCTCGACGCCGCCAGCGGGCGTCCCGGCTGTCCGCAGCCGCTTTTCGAAGTCCTCCAGGTCGATATCAGCCGCCACGCG
Source organism: uncultured Alphaproteobacteria bacterium (assembly GCA_963816065.1). Taxonomy (GTDB): domain Bacteria; phylum Pseudomonadota; class Alphaproteobacteria; order Rhizobiales; family Beijerinckiaceae; genus Roseiarcus. The sequence continues at coordinate 111,648 of CAWFJG010000032.1, forward strand.
TGCTCCGGAAACGTTCATGTCGTCCTCGTCACCTCGCAAGACCCACTCGCCGCGCCTCATGCGCGCCGATAAACGCGGGGTCCGCTAACGCATTTCCTCCGGGGCGCTAACCCCCAAGATCGACAGCGCGGAGGCCAAAACAAGGCCGACTGAGGCCACCAAGGCCAACCGCGCATAGGACAAGTGTCGATGGTCTTCCTTAACGAAACGCAAATCTTTCAGATCCTTGCCGCGATTCCAGTGCGCATGGAAGCGAGTGGCGAGCTCATGGGCGTAGAAGGCGACGCGGTGCGGCTCGTGCGCCTCGGCAGCCTGCAGGACGACGCGCGGATACTGCGCCATGGTCCTGAGCAGGTCGCGCTCGCCCTCGTCGATCAGCAGGGCGAAGTCGGCGCAGGCAAGCGCGGCGGCCGCAAGATCGAGGTCCGGAAAGGCTGCGTGGCCCTGCCTCAGGACGCTGCGCGCCCTGGCATGCGCGTATTGGACGTAAAAGACCGGATTGTCCTGGCTCTTCTCGATCACCTTGGCGAGGTCGAAATCGAGCGGCGCGTCGTTCTTGCGCATCAGCATGATGAAGCGCACGGCGTCCGCGCCAACTTCGTCCACCACCTCACGAAGCGTGACGAAGTCACCGGAACGCTTTGACATTTTGACTTGCTCGCCAGCGCGCATCAGGCGCACCAGCTGGCACAGGCGCACTTCGAGCCTGGCCCTGTTGTCGGACAGCGCGGCGACTGCGGCCTGCATCCGTCGGACATACCCGCCATGGTCGGCGCCCCAGACGTCGACCAGGGTCAGAAAGCCGCGATCGATCTTGGTTTTGTGGTAGGCGATGTCGCAGGCGAAATAGGTATAGCCGCCATCGGACTTGACGAGCGGCCTATCGATGTCATCGCCAAAAGCGGTCGACCGAAACAGGGTCTGTTCGCGGTCCTCCCAGTCGTCGGCGGCGCCGCCTTTGGGCGGCGGCAGGCGGCCCTCATAGATGAGGCCTTTCGCCCTCAGCGCGTCGATCGCCTCCTCCACCCGGTTCGGGCCGCCGTCGACACCGGTCAGTTCGCGCTCGGAGGCGAACACCTCGTGCGTGATGTTGAGCGCGGCGAGATCGTCGCGAATCAGAACCATCATCGCGTCGATGGCGCGCTCGCCGGACGAGCGGCAGCCACGCTGACTCGGGCTCGTCGCTCAAGCCCGCGCCGAATTCCGCCTTCAGCGCCGCGCCGACCGGCTTCAGGTAGTCGCCCGGATAAAGCCCCTCCGGGATCGTGATCGCCTCGCCGAGCGCCTCGCGGTAACGCAGATGGGCCGATCGGGCGAGCGCGTTGACCTGCGCGCCGGCGTCGTTGATGTAATATTCGCGAGTCGTCGGAAACCCTGCGAAGTTCAGGAGGTTCGCCAGCGCATCGCCGAACACGGCGCCGCGCGCATGCCCGACATGCATCGGCCCGGTCGGGTTGGCGCTGACATATTCGACATTGACCGGCTTGGCGGCGGCAGGGCGCGCCGGCGCCGAAAGCCGCTTCCTGCGTGAGAACAGCGCTCAGAACCCTCTCGTAAACCTCGGGCTTCAGGACGATATTGATGAATCCCGGTCCGGCGACCTGCGCCTTCGCCACGTCAGGCTCGGCGGCGAGATCGGCGGCGAGCCGTTCGGCGAGCGCGCGCGGGTTCGAGCCAACCGCCTTTGCCTCCTTGGCGTAGACCATCGCGGCGTTGGTCGAGAGGTCGCCGTGGGTCGCGTCACGCGGCGGCTCGACGACAAAACGGGCGAGGTCGAGGTCGCGCGGGAGCTCGCCCGTTTCGATCCGCTTCTCGATCAGCGCCGCACGCGCGCCTGGAAATCCGCAAAAACGTTCATACTGCTTCCGTTGTCGCGTCGTAGCCGCGGTCGAGGACCGCGTCCCGCCACGCTCCATAGGCATCCGACCGGCCGGGTCGCCGACTCGTTCCTGAAGGGCGCTCCTGCAGGACGCGGTTGGCGCGAGCGCGCCCGGCGGGGTCGACGACCACGCCGTACAGGTTTCGCGCGCGTCTACCGCAAGTCCCGTGGCCCGTCAAAAAAGGCGGGCGTGCTCGTGCATGGCGAACCGGTCGGTCATCCCGGCGATATAGTCGGCGACCGCGCGCGCCGTGTCGCCTTGCTTTGCCTTGACCGCCCAGTCCGGCGGCATGAGGGACGGCTCGGCGACGAGCGCCGCGAACAGACGGCGCAGGATCGCGTCGGCTTTGTCGCGTACCGCCTGCACCTCAGGATGGCGGTACATGCGCGCGAACAGGAACGCCTTGACGTCGCGGTCGGCGGCCTCGAACGGCTGCGAATGGGCAACGAGAGGTCGTCCGGCCGAGGCGACTGCGTCCGGGCCGCTCACGCCGGCCGCCTCGATCCGCCGCCGGCTTTCGGCGATCGCGTCTTCGATGAAGCGGGTGATCACACGCCGAGTGAGTTCGTGGATGAGACGCGCCAGTCTCGAGGCCGGGATGACGGTCTCGATCTCGGCGACCACCGCCGCGACGAAGGGAACGGCCGCGCGAAGGTCGGAGAGCGGAAAGAGCCCCGCCCGCAGGCCGTCGTCGATGTCGTGCGCGTCGTAGGCGATATCGTCGGCGAGCGCCGCCGCCTGCGCCTCGAGGCTCGCGTAGCTGGAGAGGTCGAGCCGCTGGCGCCGATCGTAGGCAGGATCGCCGCGGGCACGCCGCGCTCGCGGTAGCGGCCGAGCGGCCGCCCGGTGGCGTCGACCAGCGGCCCGTTGTGCTTGACGATGCCCGGCGAGCGTCGTCGTCGGTGAGGTTCAAGCCGTCGAAATCGGCATAGTGGCGCTCGAGCTCGGTGACGATGCGCAGAGCATGGCTGTTGTGGTCGAAGCCGCCGTCGGCGGCCATGCAGGCGTCAAGCGCCTCCTCGCCGGTATGGCCGAAGGGGGTGTGGCCGAGGTCGTGGGCGAGCGCCACCGCCTCGGCGAGATCGTCGTCGAGCCTGAGCGCGCGCGCAAGCGCCCGGGCGATCTGCGCCACCTCGATCGTATGGGTCAGCCGGGTGCGGAAATGGTCGCCCTCGTGATGGACGAACACCTGGGTCTTGTGGGCGAGACGGCGGAAGGCGGTCGAATGGACGATGCGGTCGCGGTCGCGCTGGAATTCGGTGCGCGTCGGTGACGGCGGCTCGGCGACGAGGCGGCGCGCGGCAGCCGGGTTCGCCGCATAGGGGGCGCGCAGCCCCTGCCCCGCATCCTCGGCCATTGGCATCCCCGGCGTTGCGCTTTCGCCCTCGACGGCATATCTTAACCGCACGAAGTCTTAGAAGTCGCCCGGAGCGCCGCGCCGGGCATGAAGGTGACCGTATGAGCGAAGACCGCTGTCGTCCGACCCCGTCACGATCAGCGCCAGCGCCGCCAGACGGCTGAACGCCATCCTCAAGGGCGAGGCGGGCGCAGCATTGCGCATCTCCGTCAAGGGCGGCGGCTGCTCGGGCTTCCAATATAGCCTACGACGTCGACCGGACCCGCGCCGAAGACGATTTCGTCGACGACCCGCGACGGGGCCACGGTGGTGATCGATCCCGTCTCGCTCGAAATGATGAAGGGCTCGGAAGTCGACTTCGTCGACGACTTGATGGGCCAGTCGTTCCGCATCAAGAACCCGAACGCCATCGCTTCCTGCGGCTGCGGGGTCAGCTTTTCAGTCTGATGGCGCCCCGTCGCGGGGTTGATCGAAGGTCCGCGCCAGCCAGTCGAGCATAACCCGGCGCTTCCCGTCCGCGACGGCAGGCGGTCGCGCTCCAGGCGCCCTGCGGCCCGACCCGTTTCGGACTCCCGCGAGCGACGGAGCCGGCCTGATGCTTTTCGCCTCGAGTCAGACGCAGCCTCTGGCGCGCCGCGCCTCATAGGCGACCCAGACCCGCTTTCCCGCGACCATGGCGCGATCGGTGACGCCCCGCAAGGAAAGATAGGCCTCGAGCTGTCGCCAGGTCTCGGCGTCCGGAAGATCGCGGTCGTCGCGAATGTGGCGAACGAAATCGCCGGCCGGATCGTCATCGGCGGGGCAGGTTTTGATGTAGGCGGCAAAAGACATGGCGGACTCCTGGGGCCCATTCGCCAAATAGCGCGATTCGGAGCGCGTGTCGCGCCCGGGGTCATGTCCGGCCCGTTTATCCCCCTCGACATGAACAGAGGCTGTAGAGCGCAGGGACGCCGTCGCCGGGGACCGCGACCGCTACGGACGCGATCTGAGCCAAACCTCGTTACGGCGGCGGGACTGCGGGCCTGGACCCTGCGGCCTTGCTCGAGAAGCCACGGAAAGCGCGCGCCTCTCGAAGCCTCCTTTTGAGCGCGGGGGGCGCGCAAGGCCGGATTGATCGGCAAAACCCGGGCACGGAATCAATGTTTTCAAGGGCTTGCAGCAAGATATCCGGGCAACCCCCGGCCATCGGGACGGCGGCGGAGGACCCTGCGGCCTCAGCCGAGGAGCAACGGAAAGAGCGCGCCTCCGAGCTCGCCTTGCCGGCGCCGGGGCCGCACGAGACGGCCCCGACCGCCAAAATCCCGGGCGCGGAAATCAATGTTTTCAAGGGCTTGCAGCGAGATCTCCGGGCGACCCCCGGCCATCGGGACGGCGGCGGAGGACCCTGCGGCCTCGCCCGAGGAGCGGCCGAAAGAGCGCGCCTCCAAGTCCGCCTTGCCGGCGCGGGGGCCGCACGAGACGGCTCCGACCGGCGAAACCCGGGCGCGGAATCAATGTTCTCAATGGCTTGCAGCGAGATTTCCGGGCGACCCCCGGCCATCGGGACGGCGGCGGAGGACCCTGCGGCCTCGCCCGAGGAGCGGCCGAAAGAGCGCGTCTCAAAGACCGCCTTGCGGGCGCAGGGAGCGCACGAGACGGCCCTGATCGGCAGAAATCCGGGCGCGGAATCAACGTTTTCAACGGTCTGCAGCCAATTTTCCGGGCGGCCGCGGCGGCCAGACCGGACGTTGCGCGGCCATAAAGGCAGACCTATCCGCCAAGCTCTCGGATCAAAGACCGAGGCCGCCGACGAAAAGGTTCCCCTATTCTTACGCACATTCAACATACGTCGTTAATCGCCATGCACACCCAGCTTGTCCCAAAGCGGAGGTTCGCTCGAAAGCCGCGTCGAGGCCCCCGTTTCGGATTCTTGCCCATCCGCATCTCGCCCCAGGACGCGCGATGCACTCTCTCACGAGGCCCTCGGCGACCTCGCTTGAACGCGGTTGCGCCGCGGCCGGCGGAGCGGTCCCAAGACGGGCGGCGCCCTTCCGGGCGGCGCTGCTACAGATATAGAACGCTAGCCGGAAAAAAGCAAGGTTATTGGCTCCATCTCCTAGCGAATTCGATCCATGCCGGTTCGGCCCAGGCCGGGTCCGTCGACCGGAATTCCCGGCGTCGCTCTTATAGCGCTTGTCATTGGTCCAAGCGGGAACGGCCCTCGTCGGCATGGCCGCGTCGAGCCAAGCCATGACGGCCGGCAGAACTGCCAGGCGCGGCTAGGCCTGAAGGCAGGCGAGCAGATCGGCGTTGATTTGGTCGGCGTGGGTGGTCGGCGTTCCGTGGGGATGCACGGGGTAGGACTTCAGCGTTCCGTGCTTCGGGAGTTTGACCAATCGCGCGCAGTAGCGCCATCGTGGGGACGCTCTTTGACGTCATCGATCCGCAGGGTGGCCAGTCTCAACGCTTCTCGCCACCCGCTCAGCCGTGAGAGGCCCTCCCCGACGGCCCCGGCTCCGGCTCGACGGAAAGCGGCCCGGCCGCGGCTCGGAGCGTCGGGAAGACACGGTCGACGGCGGCGCCCGGCGCAAGGGCGAGGCGCGAGAGCCCGAGCCATGACGCCATCCGGCGAAGCTCCTCGATCAGCCGCTCCCCCGTGGAGGGCGGCGCGCCGGCTCGACATGCGCTCGCTGGATCATCAGCGTCGCCGCCTTGCGGTCCGCCTTCAGGTCGACGCGGGCGACGAGCGCGCCGTCCATGAGGAAGGGCAGCACGTAGTAGCCATGCTCGCGCCTGTGCGCCGGCGTATAGATTTCGAGCCGATAGCGGAAGCCGAACAGCCGTTCGGCGCGCGGACGGCGCCAAACCAGCGGATCGAACGGCGACAGCAGCGCCGCGCCTTCGAGCTTGCGGCCGGCGTTCGCGCCTTGTGCAGATAGGCCTGCTCCCGCCAACCGCGCACCCGCACGGGGATGAGCGTTCCCTCTTCGACCAGGCGCTCGATCGGCGCCCGCGCATCCGCAGCGGGGATGCGATAGTAGTCGCGCAAATCGTCCGCCGTCGCCACGCCGAGCGCCCGCGCCGAGCGCGCCAGCAGCGCCCGCCGGGCGTCGACGCCGCTCGGCGTGGGGAGGTTGAGAATCGCGCGCGGCAACGACTCGCTCCGGCAGGTCGTAGACGCGCTCGAAGCTGCCCCTGCGGTGGGTCGCCGCCACCAGCCCGGCCCAGAACAGCCATTCCAACGCGAGCTTGGCGGCGCTCCACACCCACATGCCCTTCGTCGCCCGGGTATCCGCGACATCGGAGGCGGCCAGCGGCCCCTCGGCCGCGATGCGGGCGAGCATGGCGTCGGCCTCGCCCCGCCTCTCCCTCGCGAAGGGTTCGAGCCCGCGCCACACGCCCTTGCCGCGCAGCGCGCGCGCCATCCGCCAGCGCAGCAGCGGTTGGCAGTCGATCGGCAGCAGCGACGCCTCGTGCCCCCAATATTCGAAGTACCGCCTGGGCTTGGCCGCCGTGACCGCGTCGAGCAGGGCGGGCTCGTAGGCACCGAGGCGAGAGTAGAGTGGCAGATAGTGAGCGCGCACGAGAATATTCACGCTGTCGATCTGAAGAAGGCCAAGCCGGCCAATGCCCTTGCGCAGCTCGCCGCGCCGACAGCCTCGTCGCGACACAAAGCGTTGAAGCCTTGCGCCGTAAGGGCGACGCGACGGGCCTCGGAAGCGGAGAGTTCTGTCTTCAGGGGTGGGCTCCCGGGCGCGAATTCAATCTTTTCAATACCTTGCAACCGAACTTGCGGGCGCGCATCCCTCGAAACGGGTCGGGCTCCCAGTGCGAGCGGAGAGGAGCAATGTTGGCGAGCGTCTCATGTTTTCAGTAACGTTGAGCGCACAAATCTGTCACAAATCTCATTTTATCACATGATAAAACTGTTACATACTCGCCAGGAATTCAATTGGCCATCTCGCGAGGCGGATCCTTCTGATTCTCACAATTCCGAGCCTACCACAATTTCCGCTTGTCAGGAAGCTCTTGCTGCCGCCTTTCTCGTGAACCGTCAACACTTCTTCCCGCGCGCCAATTCCTGCTAATTGTGCGCCACGGATACAGGCGAGTCGCGGCGGGGTCTTCGGGGCATGTTCGAGCAGACGTTCAAGGCGATCGACGACGTCCTGTGGAAGGAGGCCGGCTGCACGACGGAACTCGACTACACCGAGCAGACGTCGTGGCTCCTGTTCCTCAAATATCTGGACGACCTCGAGCACGAGCGGGCGCTGACGGCGCAACTGGAAGGCCGCGGCTACGCATTCATCCTGGAACCGCAATTCCGCTGGTCGGCCTGGGCCGCGCCCAAGACGAAATCCGGCGAACTGGATCACAAAAAGACCCTGACCGGCGCCGGACTTGATCGACTTTGTCAACCAGAAGCTCTGGCCCTATCTCGCGGGGTTCAAGACCAAGGCCGACCATCCTGACACGATCGAGTACAAGATCGGCGAGATATTCGGCGAGATCGGCAACAGGTTCCGCAGCGGCTACAGCTTACGCGACGCGCTCGACCTGATCGACGCGCTGCGCTTCCGCTCGCAGACCGAAAAGCACGAGCTATCGCAACTCTACGAAGAGAAAATCAGCCGGATGGGCAACGCCGGCCGGAACGGCGGCGAGTATTACACGCCCCGCCCGCTCATCCGCGCGATGATCAAGGTGATCAAGCCCAGGATCGGCGAGCGCATCTACAACGGCGCTTGCGGCTCGGCGGGATTTTTGTGCGAATCGCTTCGACTACATCCGCGCGCACGGAAAACTCACGACCGCTGACCTGCAGGACGCTGCAAACCAAAACCTTCTTCGGCAAGGAAAGAGAAGAGTACTCGCCTATGTGCTCGGGATCATGAACATGATCCTGCATGGGCTGGACGCGCCGAACATCGTCCATACCAACACGCTGGCCGAGAACATCCACGACATCCAGGAGAAGGACCGCTACACGTCATCCTCGCCAATCCGCCATTCGGCGGAAAGGAGCGGCCGGAGGTCCAGCAGAACTTTCGACATCCGCACCGGCGAGACGGCGTTCCTGTTCCTCCAGCATTTCATCAAGTCGCTGAAGGCGGGCGGCCGGGCCGGGATCGTCATCAAGAACACGTTCCTGTCGAACGGCGACAATGCCAGCGTGAGCCTGAGGCGCGAACTGCTGCAAAACTGCAACCTTCACACCGTGCTCGACATGCCGGCCGGCACGTTCCAGGGCGCGGGCGTCAAGACGGTGGTGCTGTTTTTCGAGAAGGGCGCGCCGACCCAAAGAACGTGGTTCTACCAGTGCGATCCGGGCCGCACGCTCGGCAAGACAACACCGCTCAACGACGACGACCTCGCCGAGTTCGTGACGCTTCAGGCGACGAAGGCGGATTCGCCGAAAAGCTGGACGGTGGAGGCGACGCTCGATCCGCGGACCTTCGACCTGTCGGTGAAGAACCCGAACGGGGGCGAGGCGGTCGCGCATCGCTCGCCGTTGGAGATTCTTGAAGAGATCACAGCGTTGGACGCGGAGAGCGCGGAAGTCCTCGCGGGGATCAGGGCGCTGCTGTGAAAGCCACATGGAAGAGGAACGCTCGCTGAAGTTTGCACTATTGCGCGGCCGCCAAATCGAAGGAGTCGTAGAAACTGGGCGGGCTTCGACCCCGTTTCGTTCGTGCCGAAGGAAAATCTTAGGAAGTCGAGAAGTCATTTTCCTGCGCAAGCGATATCAAACAACTATTGAGTCGCAGGAAGCTATACATATTTCAGGAACGGAGATGTTTTGCTGGCGAAAATAACTCCGTGCTATCGAAAATGGCAAGCTTGGGATCGCTACCGACCTGGTCAACTGGAATAGGTTTTGGATCTAGCGAATTTATTGTCTTCCGCCCCTGGGCGGAGAATTCCTCAGCCGAATGGCTGTTCTACTTCCTGTCCCAAGATGATTTTAGGCGCGAAGGCGCGGAACAAATGCAGGGCGCCGGGGGGCTACAAAAGGGTATCAAAGGGAGTTTATTGAGAGGTACCAAAATCCCGGTGCCGCCTATTCGGAGCAGCGGCGGATCGTCGGGATTCTCGATCAAGCGTTCGAGGGCATCGCGACTGTCGGCGCTAACGTCAAAGCAAATCTAGCAGCCTTGCGGGCGACTGCGGGTGCTCAAATGGACGTGCTTTTTCTTCACTCGGAAACGAAGGTAAATGAGTATACTCTTTCCGAAGTTTCCAAAACATTTGGACGGGGAACGTCCCGTCATCGTCCAAGGGGAGATCCCAAACTCGTAGGCGGCAAGTATCCCTTGATTCAAACGGGGGACATTGCCAATGCGAGACATCGCATCACTACATATACGCAGACCTACAATGAATTAGGCTTGTCACAAAGCAAGCTGTGGCCGCGAAGCACAGTTTGTATTGCCATCGTCGGCGCAAACGTTGCTGAGAGTGCGATACTCGATTTCGAAGCCTGCTTCCCGGATAGCGTCATTGGTATTATTGTAGATGTAAAGAGGACGACCCCTGATTACGTTCAATATTTACTTTCTGTCTGCAGACTGCAGCTGAAACAGGAAGGCAAGGGCACGGCAAGGGACAATATAAACATCGGGACATTTGCCGGTCGAAAATTCCCCTTTCCCACTCTTCACGCACAGAACGAGATCGTTCTTAGAGCGAACCGATTGCACGAGAGCATTGCGTCTGTTGAGGAGCTATATGACAAGAAGCTCTCCGCCCTCGAGGAACTGAAACAATCGCTTCTCCACCAAGCCTTCACAGGGCAGTTGTGAGCGGTGGGCGTCCCTCGACCGTCATGGTCGGGACGATCCCCGGAGATCACGTCCGCGGGCGGCGATGACGGAACGGGGCGCGATTCAGGGCCATGAACAACGCCGAGACCAGCGCCGAAGCGCGTCTCAGAACGCCTTTGGCAATCCGGCCTGTCGAAGGATGGCGTTCGCGGTGTGCCGGCTCGGGATGCCGATCGGAACGGCGAAATTCCGCTCCGTGATCGGGCTGCGCCAGATTTCGTGGCTGCCCCGGCCCTGCCGCACGAGGAAACACCCGGCGGCGCGCAACACGTCACGCAAAGGCCGGTCGAAGGCCGGCGCCACTCACGCCGCCTGCGCTTCGCGCAGAGCGTTGATCTGAATGAAAATCGAATCGGGATCGACGCCCGGATGATTGTCTGGCGCGAGGTCGAGGGCCATCAGCGAAATTTTCCTCATCAGGCCGTCGAGCGTCGGATCGTCGGCGGCAGCCGGAATTTCGTCGCTGCTTCCGCTCCACACCGCAGCCTCAGCGTCCCAGATCGCCGAAACAGTGAAAATGATCGGTTTGGCCATTTCCGGTCCGATGCTATTCCCATGCCGGGTTGCGGCAGAGTTTGTAATCCTACCATGGTCGGGGCGCCTTTGCGAGAAACGCCATGAACGAGGCCGAGACTCGCGCCGAACTGATCGACCCCGCGCTGCAAGCGGCGGGATGGGGCGTGGTTCCGGACAGCCGCATCCGCCGCGAGACCATCTCGCCGGGCCGCATCCAAGGGGGCGGGCGGCGGGCGCAGGCGCTCAAATGCGACTACGTCCTGACCTATCACAATCGCAAGCTCGCGGTGATCGAGGCCAAGCGGCGCGACGCCGAGGATACCGAGGGGGTCGGACAGGCGAAGGACTACGCGAGCCGACTGCAAGCGCGCTTCGCTTTTTCGACCAACGGGCGGCGCATCTATCAGATCGACATGGCGACCGGCGCCGAGGGCTACGTCAACTCCTATCCCACCCCGGACGCCTTGTGGGCGCGCGTTTTCGCGAGCGAAAACCTTTGGCGCGACCGTTTCGCCGCCGTCCCCTATGTCGAAAAGGGCGGCGGCTGGGCGTTCCGTTATTATCAGGCAAACGCAGTCGAGAACGCGCTGGAAAAACTCTCGCAGGGCGAAAACCGCATCTTGCTCACGCTCGCGACCGGAACCGGCAAGACGACCATCGCCTTTCAGATTGCCTGGAAGCTCTTTCAGGCCAAATGGAACCTCTCCGGCGAGCCGACGCGGCGCCCCCGCATTCTCTTTCTCGCCGACCGCAACATTCTCGCCAATCAGGCGTACAACGACTTCACCTCGTTCGCCGCTTTCGAGGACGCCGCGCTTGTTCGCGTGAAGCCCGACGAGATCAGGAAGCGCGGCCGCGCGCCGAAGAACGCCAGCGTGTTCTTCACCATCTTCCAGACCTTCATGTCCGGACGCGACGCGGAGGGAAAAGACGCCCCCTACTTTGGCGATTATCCGCGCGACTTCTTCGACTTCGTCGTCGTCGACGAGTGCCATCGCGGCGGCGCCAACGACGAGAGCGAATGGCGGGCGATCCTGGAATATTTCGCACCGGCCGCGCAGCTTGGCCTGACCGCGACTCCGAAGCGCACGATCAACGTGAACACCTACGCCTATTTCGGCGAGCCCGTTTATACCTACTCGCTGCGCGAGGGGATCAACGACGGCTATCTGACGCCGTTCAAAGTGCGGCAGATTGCGACGACCCTCGACGACTACGTCTACACGCCCGACGACACGATCCTCGAAGGCGAGGCGGAGGAAGGACGGCGATACACGGAAGCCGACTTCAACCGCGTGATCGAGATCGAGGCGCGCGAGAGCTATCGCGTGAAGCTGTTCATGGAGGCGATCGATCCGCGCGAGAAGACGCTCGTCTTCTGCGCCACGCAGGCGCACGCGCTCGCCGTCCGCAATCTGGTCAACCAGATGAAGACGAATCCCGACCCGAACTACTGCGTGCGGGTCACGGCGGACGAGGGCGCACGTGGCGACGCCTTCCTCCGACAATTTCAGAACAACGATAAGACGATTCCGACGATCCTGACCACGTCGCAAAAGCTCTCGACCGGCGTGGACGCCCGCAACATTCGCAATATCGTGCTGATGCGGCCGATCAAGTCGATGATCGAGTTCAAGCAGATCATCGGCCGCGGGACGCGCCTGTTCGACGGCAAGGACTTTTTCACCATCCTCGATTTCGTGAAGGCCTACGAGCACTTCAACGATCCCGAGTGGGACGGGGAGCCGATCGAGCCCGAAAAACCGAAGCCGAAGCCTGACCCGCCTTCGCCTCCGGACACCCCGCCTGACGGCGAAGGCGACGAGGAGGACAAAGATCGTCCGAAGCGCCTCAAGATCCGGCTTGCCGACGGCAAGGAGCGCGCCCTCCAGAGCATGACCGCGACGACCTATTGGAGCCCCGACGGGCGGCCGATGTCGGCCGCGCAATTCATCGAAAAGCTGTTCGGCGAACTGCCGAGCCTGTTCAAGGACGAGGACGAATTGCGGCGGCTGTGGAGCATCCCCGCGACGCGCAAGGCGCTGCTCGAAAAACTCTCGGAGCGCGGGTTCGACGGCGCGAGCCTCGATGCGATGCGCCGACTGATCGACGCGGCAAAGAGCGATCTCTTCGACGTGCTCGCCTATGTCGCCTACGCCCGCGCGCCGATCACGAGGGCCGAGCGCGTGGAAGGGCGGCGCGACAAAATTCTCTCGTCCTACGATGAGAAGCTCGTCGCCTTCCTCGATTTCGTCCTCGGCGAATACGTGCGCGTCGGCGACGAGGAACTGAACCCCGAGAAGCTCGGCTCACTGATCACGCTAAAATATTTCAGCGCGTATGAAGCCGAGCAGCAGGTCGGCGGCGTCGGAAAAATCCGCGACGCCTTCATCGGCTTTCAGCCGGTTCTCTACGACGCCAGCGAGTGACGGGGCCGGACGCGCTCGCATCCTTGGCCCCTACCCCTTCGGAAAGTCCAGCCCCATCGCCCGGTAGCGCTCCGGGTCGTCCTGCCAGTTCTCGCGCACCTTGACGTGCAGGAAGAGATGCACCGGCGCGCCATGGGCCTCGGCGATGTCCTTGCGGGCCGCCGTGCCGATCGCCTTGATCGTCCGGCCGCCCTCGCCGATCACGATCTTGCGGTGGCCGTCGCGGGTGACGAACACGGTCTGCTCGACCCGCGCGGAGCCGTCGGGCTGGTCCTTCCACGAATCGGTCTCGACCGTCGCCTGGTAGGGCAGTTCGTCGTGCAGCCGGTCGAACAGCTTTTCGCGGGTGATCTCCGCCGCCAGCGAGCGGATCGGCGCCTCGGCGATCTGGTCTTCGGGATAGAGCCAGGGGCCTTCGGGCAGCATCGCCGCGAGATGCGTCGCTCAGCCGGTCGAGGCCGTCGCCGGTTGTCGCGCTGACCATGAAGGTTTCGGCGAACGGATGGGCCGCGTTCAGCCGGGCGGCGAGATCGAGCAGTTTTGGGCGCTCGATCAGGTCGATCTTGTTGAGGACCAGGACCTTGGGCTTGCCGCGCTCCTCGAGCGCCTCGAGAATGCGCTCCGTCTCCTCGGAGAGACCGGCGGAGGCCGCCTCCTTGCGCGCGTCGATCAGCAGCGCGAGCGCGTCGGCGTCGGCCGCGGCGCCCCAGGCGGAGGCGACCATCGCCCGGTCGAGCCGCCGCTTCGGCGCAAACAGTCCGGGCGTGTCGACGAACACGATCTGCGCCTCGCCCTTGGTGACGACGCCGCGCACGATCGAGCGCGTCGTCTGGGCCTTGCGGGTGACGATCGAGACCTTTTCGCCGACGAGCGCGTTGATCAGGGTCGACTTGCCGGCGTTGGGCGCGCCGATCAGCGCGACGAAGCCGCAGCGGGTGGCGCTCATGCCCCGCTCCGCCGGTCGAGGAAGGCCTGCGCCGCCGCCTGCTCGGCCGCCCGCTTCGAACTCGCCTCGCCCGTCTCTGCGCCGTAGCCCGGCAGCTCCACGCGCATGACGAACTGGGGCGCGTGCGCAGGACCGCTGCGCGCCGCTTCCTCGTAGCGCGGCGCGGCCAGCGCGCGCGCCTGCGCCCATTCCTGCAGCGCCGTCTTGGCGTCGCGCGCGGGCTCGGCCTCGGCGGTCAGCCGCTCGCCCCAGGAGCGCAGGATGAGGTCGCGCGCGGCCTCGAAGCCGCCGTCGATGAAAACGGCGCCGATCAGGGACTCGCAGACGTCGGACAGGATCGCCGCTTTCTTCCGTCCTCCGCCCCGCGCCTCGCCGAGGCCGAGCGCCAGATGCGGACCGACGTCCCACTCCGCCGCGATCTCCGCGCAGGTCTCCCGGCGGACCAGCTTGGCGAGCCGGATCGACAATTCCCCTTCTGTCGCGTGCGGAAACGATTGGTACAGGCGGTCGGCGACGACGACGCCGAGCACCCTGTCGCCGAGGAACTCGAGGCGCTGGTACGAGCGTCCGGCGGCGGGCTGGGCGGACAGATGCGTCAGCGCCAGCGTCGCCAGTTCGGGATCGGCGAAGCTGTATCCGAGCCGCGCCTCCAGGTCCGAAAGTTCAAGCCTTGCCCCGCCGTTTCATGCCATCGACCAACTCAGCGAGTGCGGACGCGCATTGCGCCCCTTGCGCGCGCCGTCAATGGATGCGCTGGAAAATGCGGTCCCAGCGCACGGTCCACGGCCATTTCCACACCTCCCAGGCCGGCGTGTCGTCGCCGATCGAGAAGAAGATGACCTCGGCGCGGCCAATCAGGTTCTCGAACGGCACGTAGCCGACGCCGCCCTGATCGGAGGCGAGGCGCGAGTCGCTCGAATTGTCGCGATTGTCGCCCATCATGAAATAGTGGCCGGGCGGCACCTCGTAGACCTTGGTGTTGTCGAACGTGCCATCGTCGCCATCGATCTGGATGATCTGGTGTTGCACGCCGCCCGGCAGCGTCTCGAGGTAGCGCGGCGCCTCTTCCGGCTTGCCGAAGTGGTTGACCGTCGAATAAGGGCGCAATCGGCTCGCGCGGAACCATCTCGCCGTTGATGATCAGCCGGCCGTGCTGGACCTGAATCTTGTCGCCCGGCAGGCCGATCAGGCGCTTGATGTAGTCGGTTTCGCCGTCGCTCGGCAGCTTGAAGACGATGATGTCGCCGCGCTTAGGCTGCGAGGCGAAAATGCGTCCCGGCATCGCCTGCGGGACAAGGTCGAGGAAGCCCGGCAGCGAGTAATGCGAATAGCCGTAGGCGTATTTCGACACGAACAGGTAGTCGCCGACCAGCAGCGTCGGCACCAGAGATCCCGAGGGGATGTTGAACGGCTGGAACAGCAGCGTGCGCACGACCAGCGCGATGAGGAGCGCTTCGATGACGACCTTGACGGTCTCCCACCAGCCCTCCTCCTTCTTGACGGCGGTCACGCCGGCGTTCGCGGGCTTTACGCTCTTTTCGCTCATCTGCGTCACTTACGCCCTTCCTCTCGCCGTCGCCGTCGCCGGCCGCCGTCCGGCCTCCTATATAGGGGCTGCTCCGCTCAGCCAAGCCGCAGAGCGGCGCCTTGCCGGGCGAAGGCGGCGCAATGATGACCGACCGCCGGCGTCACAGCAGCAGGCGAGAGGCGGTCGCGTCCGCGCCGCGTTCCGCCTCAGGGAATCAGCACGATCGAACCCGTCGTCTCGCGCGCCTCGAGCGCCCGGTGGGCCTCGGCAGCCTCGGCGAGCGGCCATTTTCGACCGATACGGATGGTCACCTCGCCGTTCCCGACCACGCGAAAAAGATCCCGCGCCATCTTCTCGAGCCGCGGCCGGTCGGCCATGAAGGTGAACAGGGTCGGCCGTGTCGCGAACAGCGAACCCTTGCGGCCGAGCAGGCCGAGGTCGAAGGCCTCGACGCCGCCCGACGCCGAGCCGAAGCTTGCGAACATCCCGAAGGGCTTGAGGCAGTCGAGCGAAGCGGGAAAGGTCGCCTTGCCGACGCCGTCGTAGACGACGGCGCATTTCTGGCCCTTGGTGATCTCCCCGACCCGCTTGGCGAAATCCTCCTCGCGGTAGAGGATCGTGTGGCTCGCGCCCGCCTTCTTGGCGATCTTGGCCTTATCGGCGGAGCCGACCGTGCCGATCACCTTGGCGCCGAGCGCCCGGCCCCACTGGCAGAGGATCTGGCCGACTCCGCCGGCGGCGGCGTGGACGAGGATCCAGTCGCCAGGCTTCACCCGGTAGGTCTGGCGCAGCAAGTATTGCGCAGTCAGCCCCTTGAGCATCATCGCGGCGGCCGTGTCGTAGGCGATCCCCCGCGGCAGCTTGAGAAGGACATTCGCGGCGAATGTTGCGCTCTTCGGCATAGCCGCCGGGCGGTCCGGCGTAGGCGACGCGGTCGCCGGCCTTGAAGTCCTTGACGCCTGGCCCGACCGCGACGACCTCGCCCGCGCCCTCGCCTCCCGGGATGAGCGGCAGCGCCATGGGATAGAAGCCGGTCCGGTGATAGGTGTCCAGAAAGTTGACCCCGATGGCGTGGTGACGAATACGAACCTCGCCCTTGCCCGGGGGCGGCAGGTCGATCTCGTCGATCTTGAGAACCTCGGGGCCGCCCGTCTCATGGATGCGAATCGCGCGCATGCCTTCCCTCACCAAATGCCGGAGTCGGGAGAATTGACCCTGGCCCCGCGCCGCGCAAGGCTGACGCCGCCAATTCCGCCGCATTCTGGAAAAAAGCGTCGCGCCTCTTGACGCACATTGCCGCCCCTTGCGCCCGCCGCCCGTGCCCCGTATAGCAACCGCGCGCTCCGGAGCCGCCCGGAGATCGCGGCTACATGCCTTTGCGCCCATCGTCTAGCGGTCCAGGACGTCGCCCTTTCACGGCGAAAACACGGGTTCGAAGTCCCGTTGGGCGCGCCAAGCGCTTCGTTCTTGATATGTTTTCCCCAAATCTGGGGCTTGCCGGCTTGCGCCGAAAGGGTTCACCTACCGACAGGACGTTGGGGCGCCTGTCGAAGTTAAGGCCAATTGTCTGCAAGTCCCCGTGCAAACAATCAGGTCCGACGCGCCTCGACGGAATGCGCCCCGCCGGATCGGCGCGAGTAGCTTCCGGCACGCGACGGTCGGCTTTGCCCCCCTAGGCCGGCCGTCGCCTTTACATTTCCTGTTAATGTGGACCCGCTGCCGCGTTCATGTGGACGTCCGCAAGTCGCCGTAGGCGCCAAAGCGCCGCCTGCCAACTATCGTCTTGGACGGGTGGGCCGGCGTTGCCGGTTGCCGAGGTCGTGCAGCCACGCCCCGGCCGTGACGCCCGAAAGAAACGTGCATGCGAATATCAAGATCGTCACCGAGTTCACAGCCGAACCCCTTAAGTCACTCAGTTCCTAAACAAAGGTTAACCATATTCGTTCCGAATGCCGTCGGCGGCGGGATCGCCTTTCGGACGGGCGGCGAACTCTCGGGCCTCCGTACTCGGTTGAGTTATGCGCTGGTTTTCCGCCGCGGGCCTCCCATCGCCACGGTGTTCGTCGAATTTGAAGATCCCGCCAACGCTGCGGTGCGCCGACGTCGCGAGGACGAGAAACGTGCCCTCAGTCCCGGCGTCGTGCGGACATGGTCATCGGGTCGTTGACGTTCGGCAAAAGAATGGAACGGACTCCCCGAAGGCGTCTGGGGGGGCGCTCCAGCGGCGTCGACCGCGCCCGCCACCGTCCCAAATCCGTGCAGGCGGCCGGAGTCCCGCCGGCCGCGAATTCCGCTATGTCGGGGTGCAGCCGCCCGTCGAGTGTCGGCCCCAGATGCGCCGCGAACAGCGGCGCCGCCAGATCGGAGCCAATGCCCATGAGCCAGACCGCCAAACGCCTCGCCGAGCTCGGAATCGCCCTGCCGAAGCCGGCCGCGCCGGTGGCCAATTATGTGGCCGCCGTGACGACGAGCCGAACGCCGCAGGGCGGGTCGGCGCAACTCTGGATTTCCGGCCAGTTGCCGCTCGGAGCGGACGGGAAGCTGGCGGACGGCCACAAGGGCAAGCTCGGACCCGGCTTGACCGTGGACGCCGCACGCGAAGCCGCGCGGCTCTGCGCCATCAACATCCTTGCCCAGGCCGAGGCGGCGCTAGGCGACCTCGACAAAATCGTCCAGACGATCCGGCTCGGCGGCTACTTCAATGTAGCAGGCGCATTCGACCCCCTGCCGCAGGCGATGAACGGCGCCTCCGACCTGATGGTCGAGGTCTTGGGAGACCGAGGCAAGCACGCCCGCACCACGGTCGGCGTCGCCCATCTGCCGCTGAACGCGCTGGCGGAGGTCGAGGCAGTGTTTTTGGTCGCGCTTTGACCTCCAGCGGGGCGACGGGCCCAGCGGGAAGCACGGCGTTCGCAGTTTCGCCGTAGCGGACGCGCCGGAACGTTCGGTTCCCTCCCGGCGTTTCTCGACGTGCAGACACGGGAGAGCCGGATGACCAAGCCCACCAAGTCCGACCAGATGCCGGAAGCGCTCGAGACGTTTGCGGCCACTGCCCGCAACAAGGGCCAGAAGCCCGCCGACCAGGGCCTGACCGCGACGCCGGAAACAGCCCCAGTTTCGGCAGACCTCGCCGCCGAAGAGAAGGCCGCGGCCGACATTTTGAACGCGGGCGCGACCGGCGACGCGCGCAAGAAGGACGCCGTGATCGCCGAGCGCGCCAGGACGGACAAGCGTGCCGGCTAACCCAAGACGAAAGGGATTGGTTGCGCGCACCGTTCGGCGATCCCGCCAGCCGCCCGGAACCTTTTTCGCGTTCACAATGTTGCTAACCCAGCCATGAGCACATGAACGGGAGCACACCTTGGACAAGACAATCATCGGGCTGGTCGGCGCCGCGTCCGCGCTGGCGCTTGCTGGCGGCGCAGGCGCGACGACGGCTTTGGCCGGACCGGCCCGACCTCAGCCTGCGCTATCGTATGCCGAACTTCTCGATCCAATTCCCGACGCAATCGTCCGGATAACGACGCCCGCCGACGATGTGGACGGGGGAGTGGTGACGGTGGAGCTTGCGCAGTACCATCACCATCACCATCACCACCATCATCATTATTATCAGCGTCGCTATCATCATCACCACCACCGCCACCATTACCAGTGAGGTCCAGCCGGCGCTCGCTGCGGGCGCGGCGCTGGCAAATCGCTGCGCTCGGGGCGATAAGCCGAGCGACGTCAGCCGAGGTAGGATCGAACCCATGAACGCTGTCACGACGCAACGGGTCGCGCCGGTGGAGGAGCGCTACGGATCCGCCGCGGTCGCCTTCCACTGGACCGTGGCGGCGCTGATCGTCTTTCTTGGAAGCCTCGGTTTGCTTTTCGGCGACATTCCGCGTCAGGCGCGGCCGTTTTGGATCGACGTCCATGGCTGCGTTGGACTGATCTATTTCGTCCTCGTCATTGCTCGGGTGACCTGGCGGGCCTTCCATCGGCCGCCCGATCTGCCGCCGGATATCGGCGAATTCGACCGGCGCACGTCGCTCGCGGCGCATCATCTGCTCTACGCGCTGATGCTGCTCATTCCATGCTTCGGCGTCGTGGCTTACGTCTGGCACGGACGCGCCTTCGACTACGGCCTGTTCGCGCTGAATTTCGGCGTCGCCTCCGATCGCGCTGTGTTTCATCCCGCCGAAAGCATCCACCAGTGGCTGGCCTACACCCTGTTCGCCATCGCCGCGCTGCACGCCCTTGCGGCGCTCTATCATCATTTCGTAAGGCGCGACGGCGTTCTCCTGCGCATGCTGCCGGGCGGAACGGGATAGCTCTGGAGACGCGGGCCACACAGCGGCGGCCGGCTACTGGGCCTTCTGGCCGCTCCATCGGATCGCGTAGGGCTCGGGGAAGAGGCGGGACTTCAGCTTGGCCGCCGCTTCCGGCGCCGACGCCAGAAGGTCGTCGACCGCCGCCGCCTCCGGATTGCGCACCCAGGGTCGGCGGGCGAGCTCGCGGTCATTGAGCCAGTAGTCGCTCCAACCCACCGTCGTTTCTAGGGTTTCCCTGGCGTAATCCTCGCCATATTCGAGCCCGCCCTCGACCACCACGTCGATATAGGACTGGAGCAGCGGATATTGGGCGTTCGGTTCAGGCAGGCCGACGCCGGCCTGCCCGCCTGGTCCGACCGGGACATAGACCCAGATCGTCCCGGCTTCCGGAAGCCGCTCCCAGGATAAGGCCTCGATCTCGTCGCGCGGCACCTCCACGCGAGCATAGCCCTGCTCGCGCGCGTCGTACTTGGTGATGTCGCTGTCGTCGACGGCGTAGAGCACGCCGTTGATCGTCGAGCCTTTTTCGCCGGAACCGGCCTTGCTCAGACCGAGCGCCGTGAACCCGGATGAAGAGCGGTCGCTCCAGGTCCGGATATAGCCGAAGGCGGCCGAGACGCGCACCGGGATCGCCGGGACCGGCTCTCCCTTGGTCGACCCGCGCGAGGCCGAATTGATCAGCGATCCGTAGCCGAAAATGAACTGGGTCGGCTGGTTCGGCAGCTTCTCGCCCCACCAGTCCTTGGCTTCGACCGGAGGGAGGACGAGAACGAGCGCGCCCGCGAGCGCAAGAAGCCGTTTGAATGCCATTCTCCCCTCCCCGGCCGGGTCTTCCGGCCGCGTCTTTCCGCCAGCGTCACGAGCCGGTAGCCGGCGCCTTCGCCCCCTCGTCGATCCAGACGGTCATGCCGGGTTCCAGCTTCGGCGTCGGACCGATCGGGTCGGCGCGCAGCAGGAAGTTGTTGAGGTCGTGATCGCCGACGGCGCGCGCCGCGCGCCAGACCGCGAATTCCCCGAGCGGCCGGAGTTCGGTGACCTTGGCTTCGATGCGGTCGCCGGCCGCGGTCTGCGAGCGTCAGCGTCGAGCCGATCGTCACGCCGCCGAGGCGGTCCTCGCGAATGGTGAAGCTGAACCAGCGGTCGTTCGCGAGGCCGAGCGTCAGCACCGGCTGGCCGGGGACGATCGCCTCGCCGGGCTCGGCGACGAGCAGGCGCGCGACGCCGTCGGCCGGCGCCGTCAGCGTCGTCTTGGCGAGTTGGGCCGCGACGTCGTCGATCGTGGCCAGCGCGAGGCGAACCTCGCTGCCGGCGATGGCGAGTTGCTCCCTCGTCGGACCCGCCTTGCTCTCGGCCAACGCGGCCTGAGCGAGGTTGAGATGCGCGTCCGCCTCGGCGAGCGCGGCCGCGTCCTCGTCGTACTGCTGCCGGCTGGCGAAGTTCTTCGCCGCGAGCGTCGAGACCCGCGCGAACTGCGCCTTGGCGAGCGACGAGATTGGAGGCCGCGATCGGCCGCGCGCTGCGCCGCCTCGTCGATCTCTTCCTGACGCACGCCGGCCGCGACATTGGCGAGATTGGCGCGCGCCGATTCGGCATTCGCTTTCGCCTCCTCGAGCGAAGCGGCGATCTCGGGACTCGACAGTTCCGCCAGCGTCTCGCCCTTGCGCACCTCCTGCCCCGACGCTGACGTCGAGGGACTTGAGTCGGGCCGAGATCTCCGGAGCGATGCGGATTTCCGTCTCGTGCACCACGCCGACCAGCGGCGGCTTGGGGACGTGCTCGGACCTCGTAACGGTAGCCGACCGCGACCGCCGCGCCGATGGCGACGACGGCGACGAGGACCGCGAGCACGCGACTCCTACCGTTCATGACGCGCCCCGTTGCGATTGGCGATGCAGGGTCGCCGCGACCGCCATCAGGCCATAGACGACGGTCGAGAATCCAGAGCGTGATCCAGTCGCGCCTCACCTCGAGGATGCTCGCGCCCATCTGGTTGATGCGAATGAGCGCGTCGATCGCGGCGGTGCTGGGGAAGGCGCGGCTGCCCGCGCGGATGAAGTCCGGGATGGCCTCGACCGGCCAGGACACGCCGACCATGAAGAAGAGCGGCAGGCTGACCGCGACGAGCAGCAGCACCGCCGTCTCGCGGCGCTTGAACCACGCGCCGACGAACTGCGCCAGAAAACTGACCGACAGGACGAACGGAACGGCCAGCAGGACGAGGTCCTCGAGCCGCCCGAGCGTCGAGAAGCCGTACACGCGCGGCAGCACGATCAGATAGAGCGCGAGGCCCGGGATGGCGAAGCACGAGATGGGCGAGCGCCTGGCCGAAGACGGCGCGCGCGCCCGCCCGCAGCCGGCGGCTCCGCGCGTCCGGCGCTCTCGAACGCCGCCCCGCCGATCGAGGCGACGCCGAGCAGCAGCGTCTGCTGCAGGATCAGCACGAAGGCGGCCGGCACGACATAGGCCGCGTAGCCGCCGGTCGGATTGAACAGCGGTTCGGACACGGACTCGACCGGAGAGGTTCTGACCAGCGCCGCGTGAGCGAGACTGCCGTCCGTGCGCGCGCCGCGAAGCGCGACGTCGGCGGACGCGGTCGCCGCGGCCTCCGATATGCCCTGCAGGGTCTGGCTGTAGAGCAGGAGATAGGCGGCGTCGACGTAAGCGGCGATGCGCGCCTGTTCGCCCCGCAGCACCTGCCGCTCGGTGTCCTTGGGGATGGCGACGATCGCATAGACGTCGTGCCGGTCCAGCGCCGCCTGGGCCTCCGCCAGTGTATTCGCGCGGGCCGTCACGGCGAGCGCCTGGTCCGCGTTCAGGGCCTGGACGAAATCGCGGCTGAGCTCGGTGTGGTCCTGGTCGACCACCGCAATCGGCAGGCTGCGCAGAACCTCGCCGAGATAGGGCTGCGGATAGAGGAGGCCATAGAGGATCGGCGCGAGCACGATCAGGCCGAGCACCGACCGATCGCGCGAGGATGCGCATCGCCTCGTTGCGAAAGGCGATGGCGACCCCTCGGCCGTATTGCACGGCCGGGATCGACGAGCGGCCGGGCGACGGCTCGGCGTCCCGGCGATCGCGCGGAGCCGCAGCCAGGCCAGGAAAAAATAGAGACAGGCGAGGCCGCCCAGAACCATGAACGGCTTGACGGAATCCGCAGGAGGCGCGCCGCGCGCCGCCTGATCGAACAGGACCTGCAGATACCAGCGCAGCGGCAGGATCGCGCCCCAGACGCGGGCGAAGCCGTTCATCGCGACGATCGGAAATCCCAACGCCGGCGAAGCCGAAGGCGGGATTGCAGAAGATGGCGATCAGGCTCAGGCCCGAGCCCAGATTCTGCGTGAGCAGGACGAGCAGCGCGCCGAGCCCGAGATAGCCGAGAATATGCAGGCATGCGGCCGCCGCGACCATGACCGGGTCGCCGCGAAACGAGACGGCGTACAGGGCGTGCAGAATGACGGCGACGACGACCTCCATGATGACGAAGAGGCCGAACAGCGGCATGAGCTTGCCGATGAGCGCGACCAGCGGGCGACCGCCCGCGGCCCGCATCCACGCGCGTTTGCTCCGGCGCGAGAATTCCGAGCCGACGGCGTAGCCTGCGGCCAGCGCCACGACGACGTGCAGCACGGTCGGCAGGATCGCGCGCAGCAGGAACTGCGCGTAATTCAGCGCCGGGTTCGAGAGAACATATTGCTCGGAAACGAGGGCGCCGGGCCTGTAGCCGCCGCCGTCCCCGCCCCGCGGCAGCGCGGCGGTGGCCGCGGCGATCGCATTCGAAATCGTGGAATTGGCGTTGTTGCCGGGCGTGAAATATTGCCGGTTGTAGAGCGTCACGATCTGCGGGCGCTGGCGGGCCAGGAGATCGCGCTCGAAATTCTCGGGGATGTAGATGGCGGCGATCGCGTCGCCCGAGCGGATCGCCCGCATGGCGCTCGTCATGTCCCCCGAACGCTCCGCGACGCTGACGCCGGGCGCCGAACCGATCGCCTGGACGTAGGTCGAGCGAAGTCGCCGAGCGGTCGGCGTCGACGATCGTCACCCTGAGGTTGCGGATGACGGCGTTGCTGAAGATCAGGGTCAGGACGCGAAGGCGATCACCGGGACGATGATCGACAAGAGGAGCGCGACCTCGTCGCGCCGCATCCAGCGCAATTCGCGCGTGGCGACCCGCAGCAGTCCCGGCCGCGCCGGCCGCCTTCATCGCCGCTCGCCCGACGGCCACTCGGCGTAGACGCTCATGCCCGGCCTGAGGGCGGGCAGCGGCGTGACCGGATAGGCGCGCACCTCGAAGGTTCTGAGATCGAAGTCGCCGGTCGCCCGCGTCGCGCGCCAGCCGGCGTATTCGCCGCGCGTGGCGATGAGCTTGATCTCCGCGGTGATCTCCTGGTCGCCGAGCGCGGGCGCGCGCATGGTGAACCGGTCGCCGACCTTGAGCCCGCGCACGAGATCTTCGCGCAGGTTGAAGCGCAGCCAGACGTCGCCGAGATCGACCAGCGACAGAAGCGGGCACGCCGGGCGAGACATATTCCCCGAGCTCGGCCCCGATCTGGTAGACCTGCCCGGCGATCGGCGATTTGACGACGAGTTCGTCGACCTGCGCCTTGATCGTGTCGACGCTCGCCTGCGCCTTGAGCACGTTGGTCTCGGCGATCCCGCGCTCTTCCTTGGTCGCGCCGTTGACGGCCTCGTCATAGGCGAGCTTGGCCTGGTCCTGCTGCCGCTTCGCCACTTCGAGCGAATTCGTCACCTCGTCGAGCCGCTGCAACGGCGCGTTGCCGGTGCCGGCGAGCTCCTTGATGCGGTCGTAGGTGCGCTGGGCGAGGGTGAAATTCGCCTCCGCCGCTTCCTCTTCCGCCTTGCGCTGGGCGATCGTCTCGGCCCGCGTCCCGGCGAGGATGTTGGCGAGCTGGGCCTTGGCGACGTCGACGCCGGCCTGGGCCTGACGCCATTTGGCGACAAGCTCCGGGTTGTCGATTTCGAAGAGCAGTTGCCCCGCGGCGACGCTCTCGCCGCGATCGACCGGACGCTGGCCGACCCTGCCCGTCGATCCGCGCGGCGATGTCGACGCGGGTGGCGTCGGCTTCGCCCTGGATGATCAACGGCTGGGGCCTGGCGAGATACCAGATCGACAGGCCGACGATCCCGGCGACGACCAGCGTCACGATGGCGGCGGAGGCCACGGCCCCTCCCGACGCCCGCTCGGGTTTCGGCTTCTCCTGTGCGGGAGATTTCGGGCGCTGGGCTCTGGGCTGTGTCGTTCATGCGGCCTCAGCGGGTCTCGCCGGTCGAACGCGGCGGCGCCCAAAGCGACAATTTCGGCAGTGGCTTGTCAAGGTCCGAAGGGGAGAGGTCCGGAAGCGCGAACGCCCGACCTGGAAGGGCTTGGGCCCTTGATCGGCCGCCCCTTTGGAGCGATGCGCGCCGGCTCGGTCGCCCGTTCGCAGAAGGACTCCGAGCGCAGCGCGCTCCATGAAACGGTCGGCGATCCGCCGTACCGGGTCGTTGAGCCCTTTGCCTTCGGTTTGACGACTTTACGGGGTCAGAGCGTGGTTGCCGGGCGATGAGCCGTTCGCCGCAACCGATATTCCCAGGAGCCGCTCCGCCGCCTCGAGCACCTTCGGGTCGAGCGGACGGGGTTCGAGCGACACGCTTTTGGAAAGACGATCGGCCAGGATGCGCAATGCGGCCAGCCTGCCGTAGGGCTTGTTGTTGGCGGGAATGAGATGCCAGGGCGCCGGACGCGTCGAGGTCTTCAGCATCATCTCCTCGATCGCCTCCTCGTAGTCCGTCCAACGAGCGCGATTGCGGAAATCCTCGTAGGACAGTTTCCAGCGCTTCAGCGGATCGACGAGCCGGCTGCGAAACCGGCGCAATTGTTCGTCGGCCGTGATGTGCAGGAAGAGCTTGATGATCCGGGTGTCGTCGGCGATCAGCATCCGCTCGAAGTCGTTGATCTCCTCGTAGGCTCGGCGCCATTCGGCCGGCGTGGCGAAGCCCTCGACCCGTTCGACCAGCACCCGGCCGTACCAGGAGCGGTCGAACACGACGACCTGGCCGTGCTGCGGCAGACGCTCCCAGAAGCGCTGGAGGTAATGCAGCGACTTCTCCCGCTCGCTCGGGGCGGAGATCGAGTGCACTTTGAAACTGCGCGGATCGAGCGCCCAGCCGAGGCGCCGAACAATGCCGCCCTTCCCGGCCGTGTCCCACCCCTCGAGAACGAGCACCGCGCGGCGGGACGTCCCGAGATAGGCCTGCTGGATGCGCTGCAGCGTTTCCTGAAGCTCAGCGAGACGACGCTCGTAGTCGGCGAACTCGACCTTCGGAAAACGCTCGACGCCGGAAAGTTTTGGCCGGCTGGAAACCACAAAATCGGCGGATTTCATGACGCTCGTCGCCTCCCATCCCACAACCGCAAAATGGTCCACCTCATCGCACTTGCCAAGGTGGGCTCAATCGACGGAAGTGCATACCCGCCCAGGCTTACGCCAGGGCGGGCGCCGCCGCTTCGACGGCGTCACCGTGTCTAACGCGCTAAGGCGCGGAGCGACGGCGACTGTGGATCCAAGGCGTCGTCCTGGTTCGTCCTGACTTACCCCGCCTGATGGGCATGGACGACGCGGGCGACTCGCGTCACGCGCAGGCCCAGACACGTGCGTAAAGCGCTGCCTGCGCTGGTTTAGCGGAGCTCGCAGCGGCCGCCGCGCGCAAGTCGACCTTCGCTCGCGTTCGAACTCGAAGCCCAGTCCGGAGGCGCAGGCGCAGAGAGCGGAGCGTTGGCCTGAGGCGCCGTCATCGTCGACCACGATTGGGAGAACGGAATGCCTTCCGAGACGGACAACGCAAAACGATTTCGCAGGGCGCTTGGCCGCATGCTGCGTCGCACCGTCACAGCGTCGGGAAGCCGCATCGGCAAGCCGCGTGCTTTTATCCTAGGTCTGCTGCGCTGCGACCTTCGTCCACGGCGAGATCGCGGCGTTCGCATGATCTCGTCGCGGATCGGCGCGCCATCAAAAGGGCGACAAGAGGGGCGGCGCCGTGCGAGGTTATCGGGAGCGGGTCAATGCCCTGCTGCACCGAGCGCCACGAGAAGGATCGAGCCGGCTGATTGATCGAGCGGTTTCGATCAAGCTGGAGCGGCCGTGTCGAACACCGCTCTAGATCCAGGGATTGCGAAGGGGAACGTTGCCGATGACCATAAGAGCCGACACCAAGATGTTTCTCTTGATCAGCTTGTTTTTTGTGTCGACCACCGCGATCGCAGATCAATGCGATATCGTCGCCGCCTCGGTGGCTAAAGCGACCGGCGCAACCCTGGAGCGGAAGAACGAGTTGGATACCTCAATCACGCTGAGGCATCCCGCCATTGACAGTATGAATATTGGATGCACGGATCAGAGCGGCAACCCGAACGGCGCCACCTCCTGGGTGATCATCGGGTCGAAAGGCTGGGCGTGGTCAGGTCATTCCGATGACCCTCATGAGGCGCCGAGCTCAAAGACTTTTTCCCTGCTTGCGGCAGCGACCCAAATTGCCTTCGGCGCTCCGTTTCAGACAATCGCCAATGCCGCCGCCCAATGCGCCGCCGACGCTGCCAAGGCGGAAAACTATCACGCTCAAGTTGACGCGGCCGGTTTGGCCCTCGATTGCCTCTCGGGCCCAGATCGGATTTCCGGCGCCATCGCCGTCAATAACCCGACGAGCGGGAAATAACAGACGCCGTCGTAATTCGTAATTCCCACCATGTTTCGGCGCGGCGCCCGCGCAGGGCTTCATCGTCTTCGACTATCGCGCCCGGTGGAATGCTTCGGTCGCTGAGCTTGCGGGCTGGGTACGGGCCGGAAGCCCGCGCTTCGAGGAGGACATGCTCGACGGGATCGAATCCTGCCCCAACTCGCTCGCCGGTCTTTATCGCGGCGAGAACAGGGGCAAGCGGTTGATCCGGCTGAGATGAGGGTGAACTGACGTGAACGGCCTTCATCCCGCCCCAATAGCGACAGCGGAGACCGCTCGCAGCGGGCGACCCGAAAGTCCGTACTTTGGGGCTTTATCGCCCGGACCGGCCCGATCCGGCTTGCCTGCTAGCAGGCCGCTTATTTTTCAGGAGCTGGCGTATCAATCCAAAAAGTCTAGCCATATCATGGCGTTGATGTCATTACAACCGAATGGTTGTGGCACGGAACAGGCGACTCGAACAGGCACGGAACAGGCGACTCGAACAGGCTCGGAACAGGCGCCTAACAGGCACTTATCAGGCTCGAAACAGGCAGAAAACAGGCGGATCAAGCGGGGCGCTGAGCGGAGCGCGCTCGGGTTGTAACGTGGCCACGCTGGCCAACAAACTTCACCGCAAATGACTTGGATAATCACGAAGACCTGCCAAGCCTTCTGTCGTTCTTCGTGTCCTTCGCGCGCTCGGTTCGGCGCTTCAAAGACCGAACCGCTTGCGCACCATCCGCATCATCGTGGGCGCGCCGAGGAGGCGACGCAGCGGAACGAAGCGGCTGGCGTCCGGTCCGGCGAGGTAGCGCAGCCGGTCGCTCGGGTCGACCGCCGCCGCGTGGATCACCTCGGCGACCAGCTCGGGCGAGGCGGCGTTCCGGGTGTACTTCTCCCGCGCCGCCTTCACCTTCTGCATGAAGCCGGCATACTCGGGCACGCGAGAAATGTCCCACACGTCGGCGGACCGGCCGCCGAACTCGGTCTTGATCGCGCCGGGCTCGACGAGCTTCACCCGGACGCCGAAGCTGCCGAGCTCGTACCAGAGCCCTTCCGAAAGGCCTTCGACGGCGAACTTGGTCGCGTTGTAGATGCTGAAGGCCGGCAGCGTCATGATCCCGCCGACTGACGAGACGTTGATCAGCGTCCCGGAGCGGCGCTGGCGGAAATGCGGCGCCACCGCCTGCACGCAGGCGATCAAGCCGAACACGTTGACGTCGAACTGGCGGGCAATCTGCTCGCGCGTGCCCGCTTCGACGGGGCCGAACGCCCCGTAGCCGGCGTTGTTGAGCCAGACGTCGATCTGCCCGAACGCCCCGATCGCCTCGGCGACGGCTTTCAGCGGGCTCTCCGCGTCCTGCACGTCGAGCGCCGCAAGCCTCATCCGCTCGGACGGCCGAAGGTCGGTCTCGGCCTCCGGGCGGCGCATCGTGGCGACGACGTTCCAGCCCTTTTCGTGAAAGAGGCGCGCCGCCGCCTTGCCGATGCCGCTGCTCGCGCCCGTGATGACGATCGTCTTCGTATCGGCCCCGGCCATGGTCTCTGTCCTACTCTGACTCCGCGCGGTTCTCAGCGCGACTCGATCACCCTCAGGTAGCGGTCGCGGTAGGCGTCGAGCACGACCGCCAGCACGATCACCGTGCCGATGACGATCGGCTTGACGTTGTCGCCGACCCCGAACAGCTGCAGCCCGGTCGAGAGCACCTGAATGATGCAGGCGCCCACCAGCGTTCCGATGATCGACCCCTTGCCGCCCGAAAACTCGTGCCCCCGATGATCACCGCCGCGATCGCGTTCAGTTCGTAACCGACCCCGGCGATCGGGCTGCCGACGTTGAGCCGCAACAGGTAGACCATCGCCGCGACCCCCGCGGTCAGTCCGCTGATGACGAAGGCTGCGACCTTGAAGGTGCGCGGATTGTGGCCCGAGAGCCGCACCGCCTCCTCGTTGGTGCCGATCGCGTAGATGAACCGGCCGAACACCGTGTAGCGAAGGACGAACCAGCCGACCAGGATCACGCCGATGGCGACGAGAAAGATCGAGGGAAAGACGCCGAACACGATCAGGTTGCCGAAGTCGATGAAGGGCTGCGGCAGGCCGGTGATGGTGGCGTTATCGCTGACGACGCGGGCCGCGCCGCTCGCGACGTTGAGCATGCCGAGCGTGACGATGAAGGAAGGCACCTTCCACTGCTCGACGACGAAGCCGTTGACGAAGCCGCATAAGCCGCCAACGCCCATGCATCCCACGAGCGCCAGCGGAATCGAGACGACGAACGGAAGCGCCGCATTGGTCATGATGAGCGCGCCGACCACCGTGCAAAGGGCGAGCACCGAGCCGACCGAGAGATCGATGCCTCCCGTCAAGATGACGAAGGTCATGCCTGAGGCGAGCACGGTGTTGATCCCGATCTGGACGAAGATCTTCAAAAAATTCTCGGGCGTCGCGAAATAGGGCGCGGTCAGCGAGAAGAAGATCACGATCAGGACGAGCGCGACCGCAACGCCGGCCTCGCGCAGGCCGAAGCGCAAAAGGTCGTTCCAGATGGCGGCGGCGCGCCGGCCGCCTGCGGCCTCGGTGGCTTCGCTCACGTCCCGTATTCCTCGTAGGCCATGGATAGAATGCGATGCTGGTCGAACTCGGCTCGCGCGACCTCGCCGACCACCCTTCCCTTGGCGAACACGAGAATGCGGTGGCAGATGGCGATCAGTTCCGGCAGATCGGAGGAGATGAACAGGACGCCCTTGCCCTCGGCGGCGAGCGTCCACAGAAGGTCATAGATTTCCGCCCGCGCGCCGACGTCGATGCCGCGGGTCGGCTCATCGCAGATCAGCACCTTGGAGCCACGGAAGAGCCATTTGGCGATCACCACCTTCTGCTGATTGCCGCCCGAGAAGTTGCGCACGAGCTGGTCGATCGAGGGCGTCTTGATCCGAAGATCGGTCACCAGACGCGCCGCCGCGTCGCGCTCCTCGTCGCGCTCGATCAGGCCGTAGCGCGAGATTTTCGCAAGATCAGTGATCGTGATGTTCTGGGCGCAGGACATGCCGAGCAGCAGGCCCTGGCCCTTGCGGTCCTCGGTCATCAGGCAGAGGCCGCTCTCAACCGCGTCGCGCGGCGACTCGACCCTCACGCGCCCGCCTTCGACATAGATCTCCCCGGCGATCTTGCGGTCCGCGCCGAAGATCGCCCGGGCCGTCTCCGTCCGCCCGCTGCCGACCAGCCCGGCGACCCCAACGATCTCGCCCCTTCCCACGCTGAACGACACCTCGGGGCCCTGCGCGTCGCGCCTCAGGCCCACGACCCGCAGCGCCTCGCCGGCGACGGCGACATCGGCGCGAAAGGCGCGCTCGTCGGTGACGCTCCTGCCCACCATCATCCGCACGATGTCCGGGATCGTCAGCCCGGCGAGCCGGCGCGTGGCGACGAGCTGGCCGTCGCGCAACACCGTCACGCGGTCGCCGACCTCGCCGATCTCCTGCAGGCGGTGGGAGATATAGAGGATGGTTACGCCGCGCGTCTTGAGGCGACGCAAAATGTCGAACAGCCGATCGACCTCCTTCGCCGTCAAGGTCGCCGTCGGTTCGTCGAGAATGAGCAGCTTACTCTCGAACACGAGCGTCTTGGCGATCTCGATCATCTGCATTTGCGCGACGCCGAGGCGCGCAACCGGCGTCGTCGGCCGAACGTCGAGGCCGACCTCCTCGAGAAGCTCGCCCGCGCGACGGTTCATCTCGCGATAATCGACGATGCCGCGTCGCTGGGGGAGACGCTCGAACATCAGGTTCTCGGCCACCGTCATCTCGGTGAGCATCGACAGCTCCTGATGCACGACGCGGATGCCGGCGCGGAACGCGTCGGTCGGAGCGGCCGGGCGATAGGGCCTGCCGTCGAACACGATCTCGCCGTCGTCGGCGCGATAGACTCCGGCGAGCAGGTTGATCAGCGTCGACTTGCCGGCGCCGTTCTCGCCGAGCAGCACATGGCCCTCGCCACGCGCCACCTCGAGCGTCACTCCGCGCAGCGCGACCACGCCGGGGAAGCGCTTGCCCACGCCCGTGAGGGTCAGGATCGGGTCGTCCATCGTGCTCCCGCGGCCGGAGCGCCGGCCCGCGCACAAACAAAGGCGCGGGCCGACGCCCGCGCCCCGTGCGGTCCTTCGAGAAGGACTATGTCAGGTCCTTGGCCTCGATCAGCTTGATCGGCGTCTTGACCCATCCGCTGAAGGTTTCGCCGTTCATCTCCTTGAGGCCGTAGTTGATGCCGAGCACGGCCATGTCGGCGCCGTACTGCTCGACCGTGGCGAGCATCTTGCCGTTCTTGATCAGGGGCTGCACCGCCGGGATGTTATCGAAGCCGACGACCTTGATCTTGCCGCTCATGCCCGCGGCGTCGAGCGCCTTGACGACGCCGAGCGCCATCGAGTCGTTGGCCGCCATCACGCCCTGGATGTCGTGATACTGGGTCAGGAAGTTGGTCATCAGGGTATTGGCCTCTTCCGTCTCCCAATGCGCGGTCTTGCTGTCGAGCAGCGTCAGCTTGCCCTCGTTGACCGAGTCCATGAAGCCCTTCTTGCGCTCGACGGCGTTGTCCGCCTCGGGATTGCCTTCCAGGATCACCACCTTGCCGCCCGGCCCGAGCGCCTTGGCGAGCGCGTCGCCCGCCATCTTCGCCCCCGTGCGGTTGTCCGGCCCGAAGAAGGCGAGGTCGACGCCCGCGGTCTTCTTGGCGTCCTTGTCGAGCTCGACGTCGATGTTGATCACCTTGACGCCCGCCTTCAGCGCCTTGGCGATCGGAGTCACCATGGCTTTCGAGTCGGCCGGAGCGACCACGATGATGTTGTATTTCTGGGTGACGAAGTTCTCGATCGCGTCGACCTGTGCGGCGAAGTCGCGCTCGTCCTTCATGCCGACCGCCTTGAAGTCGAACTTGTCGGTATTCGCGGCCGCGTATTTCTCCGCGCCGGCCTGCATCTGCTTGAAGAACTCGTTGGCGAGCGACTTCTGCACCAACCCGATTTTCGGCTTCTCCGCCGCGAGCGCCGATCGCAGGCCTCCGCTGAGAACCGCCGCCGAGCCGAGCACGCCAGCGACGGCGAACCTGCGCCGGGT
Source organism: uncultured Alphaproteobacteria bacterium (assembly GCA_963816065.1). Taxonomy (GTDB): domain Bacteria; phylum Pseudomonadota; class Alphaproteobacteria; order Rhizobiales; family Beijerinckiaceae; genus Roseiarcus. The sequence continues at coordinate 144,250 of CAWFJG010000032.1, forward strand.
CAGGCTGATACGCATGGCGATGCTTTGAGACGTCTTTATCATCATTACTCCTCCCGTCGGGCCGTTAGGCCGCCCGAACCGCGAGCCACTGCCGCGGGCGGACATTTCTTGGCCCTGGCGTTTGCGGACGTCGTCTTACGCCCTATTCAAACGCCGGACAATGAGGCCCGCGAGGTCTCGGCCATGGAATCTTCGCGAAAATACGACAGGGCGCAGCGAGGACCGGGGTTTGGGCGGATTCTTGCAAAACGCCAAGCCGGGCGCCCGAGAGCGCAGCGACAGTCCGCCGCGTCTTGTGTCCGAGCTTGCCAAGGCCGCCGCCCTCGTGGTTTGTCTGCGGCGACATGGGATCGGACGCGGCGCGGCATCGGGCCGAGCTGGCGTCAGCCGCCACGAAAGGGTTGCGCCATGGCTTGGTCGGGGTTCGTGCGAAACGCGCTGCTCGCGCTCGCTTTGGCGGCTTTCGGCGCGCCGCCGGTCGAGGCGGTCGAAATTGTCGGCGGGGCGCCGGCGCCCGGGCAGATCAGCGACGGATGGCTGACCCAGGTCCGAAGCGTGCGCCAAGGCGGCGGCGGGGCCGGCGTGCGTCACGGCGGAGCGCACAGGCCTGGCGGCGCCCGCCCGCCGGTTCACCGCCCCGGCGGCGTGCATCGGCCGCCCGTCAACCGTCCGCCAGTCCACCGTCCCGGCCATCGTCCGCCAGTCAACCGTCCGGGGGTTCGACCGCCGGTGCATCGGCCAGGCGCCAGGCCGGCTGTTCGTCCGCGGCCGGTCGTCGTCGCGCCGCGCACGGTTTGGGTCGGCCGTCCAGGCTGGTACCGGTGGAACCCGGGCGGCGCGATCGCCGCCGGCGCGGCGATCGGCTTCGTCACCGCGGCAGCGGCGGCAAGCTGGGCGGGCGCGCCGCCGCAGCAGGGCCTGTGCTGGTACTTCACCGACCCCAGCCGCACCCAGGGCTTCTGGGACGCCTGCCCCTGACGAGCGGCGATCCCGCGACAGCCGGACTGCCGCGCCGGCCGCCCTGGCGCGGCCGGCCCTTCCGCGCGGTCCGCCTCGAAACGGATACGAAGCCCGAGTAGAAGTGGGCGCCACCAGGACATCCCCTCCCGACGGCCGGTCGTCGTCGTGGAGCCCGTGAACAGCAGGACGCGTCCGACCGCCGATGAGATCCGTTCCCGTTCCCGAACACGACGCCCGGGCGCAGGCGCTGAAGTCGTTGTCGACCCATGTGACGCTCGCCGTCGCGCTCGTCCTGGTCGTCGTCAAGACCTGTCGGATGGGTGATGACCGGATCGATCGCGCTCCTCGCCTCGGCGGTCGACGCGCTGGTCGACACCGGGGCGAGCGTCGTGACCCTGCTCGGCGTACGCTATGCGCAACGGCCGCCCGATCGCGACCATCGTTTTGGCCATGGCAAGGGCGAAGCGGTCGCGGCTTTCACCCAGGCGACCTTTCTGGCCGGCGCAGCGGCGGTTCTCGCCTTCCAGTCGCTCGAACGGCTGGTCTCGCCGACGCTGCTCGACGCGCTCGAAATCGGCGTCGCGCTGATCGCGGGCAGCCTTGTCGTCGCGACCGGCCTCGTCGCGATGCAGACCTGGGTCGTGCGGCGGACCGGATCGACCGCGATCGCCGCCGACCGGGCGCATTACCTGACCGACATCGCGCTCAACGTTGCGGTGCTCGCGGCGCTCGCGGTGACCAAGGTCACCGGGTGGACGCGGGCCGATCCGGCGTTCGCGCTCGCCATCTCCGGCTACATGCTCCTGAACGCCTACGGCATCTCGCGCGCAGCGCTGGAGCAACTGCTCGACCAGGAATTGCCGCGCGAGGAGCGGCGCAAGATCAAGGATGCGGTGCGGGGCTGCGCCGGCGTGCGCGACATCCACGACCTCCGCACCCGGTTTTCCGGCGATCGGACCTTCGTCGAGTATCACCTCGAAGTCGACCCGGGCCTTACGGTCGACGTCGGCCATGCGATCGGCGACGCAACCGAGGACGCCGTGCGAAAGCTGCTGCCCGGAACGGTCGAGGCGACGGCGCACGTCGAACCGCACGGCATCCTCGACGAGCGGCTGGACGACGCGGTCGCCGGAGAATCCTAAGCCTCTTGTCAGCGAGCCGGTCATGAGCGGGAACGGGCACGGAGACCATCATGGCCATGAGGACCATGGCCCGCCCGCTCACGATCACGGCGGCCACGATCACGCGCATGCGCCGGCCGATTTCGGCGCCGCCTTCGCCATCGGCATCGCCCTCAACGTCGGGTTTGTCGGGATCGAGGCGGCCTACGGCCTGATCGCCGGCTCGGTCGCACTGCTCTCCGACGCGGGCCACAATCTCGGCGACGTGCTCGGGCTCGCCGCGGCGTGGCTTGCAAGCCGGCTCGTCCGGCGTGCGCCCTCCGCCCGCTTCACCTACGGATTGCGCGGCTCGTCGATCCTGGCGGCGCTGTTCAACGCCGTCTTTCTGCTGCTGACGGTCGGAGCGATCTCCTGGGAAGCGATCCTGCGCTTCGCCGATCCCGCCCCGGTCGCCGGCAAGGTCGTCATGGTCGTCGCCGCGATCGGCATTGTCGTCAACGGCGTCACCGCCTGGCTGTTCGCTTCGGGCCAGAAGGACGACATCAACCTGCGCGGCGCCTTCCTGCACATGGCGTCCGACGCCCTCGTCTCGGCGGGCGTGGTGGCGGCGGGATTCGTCATCCTGGCGACCGGCTGGCTCTGGCTCGACCCGCTGACCAGCCTGGCGGTCAACCTCGTCATCGTCTGGGGAACCTGGGGGCTCCTGCGCGATGCGCTCGGCATGTCGATGGCCGCCGTTCCCGCGAAGGTCGATCCGGCGACGCTGCGCGCCTTCCTTGCGGCGCGTCCGGGCGTGGCGGCCGTGCACGACCTGCACGTCTGGCCGATCAGCACCACCGAGACTGCTCTCACCTGCCACCTCGTCATGCCCGCCGGCCACCCGGGCGACGCCTTTCTGCATGGGCTTGCGGCCGAGCTCGCCAGGCAATTCCGCATCGGCCATCCGACCCTGCAGATCGAAATCGATCCCCACCTCGCCTGCGCGCTCGCGCCCGACGAGGTCGTCTAAGGCGCTCTTGCGACGGTCTCGTTGCCTGTTACCAAGGCTTTTTTTGGCCTCGCAGTGGCGCGCAGATCCGGAAAAGCACGCAATATCATGGTGTTGCTCGATCTACAACCCATCCGTTGCGGGCTGGAGCGGGCGCGGAACAGGCGCATTAACAGGCTCGGGACAGGCGCCGAACAGGCATTATCGGGTCGGAACAGGCGAAAACAGGCAGCTGAAAGCGGTTCGCGAGATCGGGCGCGGCTAGGTTGTAGGGCGTCGCCGGCACTCCCCTCCGCCCGTGCGCGCCCCGTGCGGAAAGACGCCCTTTCGAGCGGTCGGATGTGGGATCGTCGAAAATCATCTTCCTCCAGGACGCCCTCGGGGCAAGACCCTCGGACTATCGCAATGCGCGAACTGCATAGCTGAAATGCATAAAATGTTATTGTGTGTTAACATTCCCTTCATACATTGAGGCCGAGGGCGGGTTTGGATCCAGGTCATGTCGAGTGGGCTTGCGGTGATGCTGCTGGCGGCGGCGACGCTTGCCGGCCCGGCGGCGGAGGGTGGCGCACCCGGATCGTTCGAGCCAGGGGGGCATTACGCTTTCCGCGACGACGTCTGGATCGGCGGCGCCCCACGCGGGACTCGGTCTTTCCTGCGACCGTTGTGGTCCGGGGCGCGAGGCTGTTCCGAGCGGTTGAAATCGTGCAGGCTCGAGTTTCGCCGCGTCGAGCTTTTCACGTCCACGGCGGCGAACTCGTCTCCCAACCGGGTGATCGATCTCAACGGACACGCTTTGGGCGTGACCGGCCAGGTCATCATCGAGCGCGCGACGCCTGACGTCTTTCAGGATTTTGGCGTGACAACAGCATGGGACGTCGGCGGCGAACAGGTCTTGGACAGCGCGGGAACGCATGCCTGGGAAGCGCTGTATGCGGAGACATCCCCGAACGCCAAATGGCTGCCCATCCAGTCCTACCGGTTTGAGGTCACATCGCCGCAAACGGCCATCCCTGAGCCGCTCACGTGGGAACTGATCGGCTTCGGATTTGTGGCGCTCGCCTCGGCCGCCATGGCGAGGCGCCGTCTCGCCTGAAATCTCGTCCAGCGCACGGGATTGCGCAGAGAGCCGCCGCGCCGGATAAGGTGGGCGTCTCTGGAGGAGCGGACCCAAATGGCCTTGGACGAACTCCTGGAAGCGGCGACGTCGGATCGGCGTCCGCTCGACGGCGGCTTCTTTCGACGCCATTCCACCGAGGTAGCACGTGATCTGATCGGCGTTCGGCTGTGGGTCGATGGGGCCGGCGGCGTCATCGTCGAGACGGAGGCCTACGATCGCACCGATCCCGCCTCGCACGCCTTCCGCGGGCCGACTTTGACCAACGCCGCGATGTTCGGGCCGCCGGCCCATGCCTATGTCTACCACAGCTACGGCATTCACTGGTGCCTCAACTTCGTTTGCGGCCCCGAGCCCGGCGCGGCCGTGCTGATCCGCGCGCTCGAACCGACCGATGGCGTCGAGATCATGTCGGCGCGCCGCAGGACGACCGACCTCATGAAGCTTTGCGCCGGCCCCGGCCGCCTCTGCCAGGCGCTCGCCATCACCCGCGCCAGCCACAACGGTCTGCCGCTCGATGCGCCGCCTTTCGCGCTGAGCCGCGCGTGGGGCGGCAAGAGCGTCGTGACGGGCCGGCGCATCGGGATCACCAAGGGCGCCGACACCCCGTGGCGCTTCGGCCTGGCCCGATCGCCCTATCTGAGCCGTCCGTTCTGAGGCCGGCGAAGCGCGCAACGAAAATCTCGGCTAGGTTCGCGGCGGAGGAAACGGCATGACGATCTCGACCGACGAGCGGGCGCCTCGACCTGCGTCCGACGGCCTCATCCTCGGCGTCGTCGCGGCTTACGCCGCAGCCTTCGTCGTGTTCGGCCTGATCGTCCAGCCGCCGGCCGACGTTCTGCGCGGCCTTTGGGCGATCCTCACCACCCGCGACGCGCTGCTCACCGATTATTTCGGCGTCGGCGGCATCGGCGGCGGTTGCGTCAGCGCCGGCTTGCTCACGCTCGCGGCGGCGTTCGTCTACTGGCGCGCGCGTGCGCCGATGACGGGGGCGGCGGTCGCCTGCCTCTTCCTGGTGCTGGGCTTCGGGCTGTTCGGCAAGAACCTGCTCAATGTCTGGCCGATCGTCGCCGGCGTCGCGCTCTACGCCCGGTTTCGCGGCGAGCCGTTCCGCGCCCATCTCAACACCGCCTTTTTCGGCGCGGCGCTGGCGCCGATCGTCTCCGAGATCCTGTTCTCGACCACGCTCGCGCCTGTCGCCAGCGTCCCGCTCGCGCTCGCGACCGGGCTCGCGGTCGGCTTCATCCTGCCGCCCGCCGCCGCCCATCTCTTCCGCGCCCATATGGGCTTCAGCCTCTACAACATGGGGTTCACCGCGGGGATCGTCGGCACGCTGGTCGTCGCGATGTACACGGCGTTCGGCTACGTGCCGAACCCGGTCTTCATCTGGACGAAGGGGGCGAACCTCCTCCTGTCCGCATTTCTCGCGCTCGTCTTCGCCTCGATGGTCGCCGCCGGCTATGCGTTCGACCGCGGCGTGCTCCAGCGCCTCGCGATCATCGTCAGGGCGCCCGGCCGCTCGCCGACCGATTTCATCGCGCTCGCCGGCTTTGGCGCGACGCTCGCCAACATGGGGCTCGCCGGCGCCCTGGGCGTCGTCTATGTGGTCGCGATCGGCGGCGACCTCAACGGCCCGAGCATCGGCGCGATCCTGACGATCGTCGGCTTCGCCGCCTTCGGCAAGCATCCGCGCACCATCGCGCCGATCATGATCGGGGTGTTCCTCGGCGCGCTCTCGCGCTTCGCCAGCCCGGCCGATCCGTCGCTGACCCTTGCGGCCCTGTTCGGGACGACGCTTGCGCCGATCGCCGGCCGCTTCGGCTTCGGCTGGGGAATCGTCGCGGGGTTCGTCCACTCCTCGGCGGCCCTGACCGTCGGGCCGCTGCACGCGGGCTTGAACCTCTACAACAACGGCTTCGCCGCCGGCATCGTCGCCTCGGTCCTCGTGCCGGTGATCGTCGCCCTGCGCGCCGGCTTCGGCTACCGCGACGATCTCGACGCCGAGGCCGCCCGCAAGGCTTGACGCCCGGTCATGGGTCCGGCGTCCGCCCTCGCTCGCCCGGCAGCAGGAACATCCAGGAGACGAGGATGAACGGCGCCGTCAGCGCGGGAATCGCGAACGGACGCAGCGCGACGTCGAGCGCCGCCTGGGCGACGACGGTGAAGACGACCCCGAGCGCCGCATAGAGGGTCGCCTCGAGCCCGGGCTTTCGGAAGGTCGCGCCGACCGCGA